>NZ_LELA01000071.1 GCF_001677955.1 Chryseobacterium sp. BGARF1 | reverse complement strand
CCAGAGTGCTACCGTTACACCATGGGTCTGTTTTATTTTGGTGATGCAAATTTAAAGCTTTTTTCTTTATTTGCAAATCATTTTTTAACTTTTTTATCTTTTTCTTTCATCATCACTCTATTTTCATCCGTAACCTTTTTATTTACAAATCTCTACAAATAAAAAAAGAATTGAAGCAATGCTCCAATTCTTTTTTTATTTGTAGATCTAGAAAAGTAGACCTCTATTATTGTTTCCAGAAGCTCCACACCGTTCCGTTAAAAACAGCAAGCTGCTTGGCCGTGGTATCATAAACCATCATCCCAGGTGCTGGATTGATGATATTAAGATGCGGACTTGCTACTCTAGGTAAAACCATTGCTTTATTTTGGTCTTCTAAAACCAAAATACCAGCTGCTGGCGCCGCTGTGGTTGGCGTACCGATAGAAACTTTAGCATCTGTATTTTCGGTAGCATCATTCTGAATCTGTACCGCTGTTCCGGTAGCACCGGTAAGATCTACCGAAAGATCCTTCCACCCTCCAGAATACTTTACCTTTACTTTATGATCCGAAAGGTCATACACTAAGCTTCCATCTACAACACCTGTTACAGCACCTGTACTTGTTACCCAGGGAAGAATCATGCCGCGGTTTTGCGTTTCTGCAAATTCCAATGAAACAGAAGAATTGCTTACAGAACCTTTTCCTATCGCCACCTGACCCGAGATCAGCAGCGTACCCATAAAGAGTACTGCTGCTGTGGTCATTATATTATTTCTTGTTATCATTTTTTTAAAGTATTATGAGTTATTTAAGGACAGGCCTGAGTGTTAAAACATTTCCAACCACTCGCTGTTCCATCTGTATTAATGTATATACAGTTTGAACTTATATTATACACCATCATTCCTTCTTTCAGATTTTCTACAGGAATACTATTAATTTCTGTTATTGTCAATCTGTTAGGTACAAACGCTTTTGTTTTAGATTCTAAAGCAGTCCAAGCTCCTTTTCTTACCATTGGCCAGTCGCTGTTGTCTGTCCCTGCTCTCTGTAATGAAGTAATCCCCTGATGGGTATCTAGAACAGTTCCTGCTGTAATAGCAGGCTTGTAACAGAAACAAGCTGAGATGGTAGCATTGATTGCAGAAGCGTAAGTGTAAGTTCCGTTGTAAAGACCACTTTCTGTTGCTGTTTCAACTCCATTAAAGAATCCATTGTTTCCATACTGAGCTGGGGTTCCGTTTCCTACATACGCTTCAGCTGTACCAGAAGCAATACCGCCTGTATAAATACTTCCGCCACTGCTTGACATAGAAGCTGTTGCTCCTGAATTGGCAGCAACCCCAGATTCTTTCGCATCCGGACAACCGTCACCATCGCTATCAAGATCAAGACGGTTTGGTACTCCATCACTATCGGTATCACATTCGCTATACCCAAACATCGTAAACTCATCAAATGTGAAAGCTGGTGCTCCCCAGTAATAAGTTCGTACTTTATAAGCGGTAGAAGGCTTCAGCTGATAATCATTAATATCATTAATAGCCACACCTGTAGCATTTCTTAACATATCGATATTTAAGATCGTGTAGGTTACAAAATTGTCATCAGAGATCAACATTGCCCAATGATAATTAGTAGCATTACTTGCTGATGATCTTATATAATACAGCGAGTTATAGTTATCTGCTGTTGTTGTAAACGGATGTTCTAAATATTCATTGGCACCAAAAGCATCTCCTAATGTACTACCATTTACATTACTTATATTGATAGCACCTCCACTAATAGCAGCGGTAAGACCAGCACCTGCCGTCCAAGAACCAACACTTGTAAGATAAGTCGGCGCACCATTAGTTCCTGCAGCAGTTGTTGTATTACTCCAGGTAGCAAATATATCAGCAGTACTTGTAGTAGTCGGTATAGCAGGATAAACACATTCTGTAGTATCTAAAATACCGTCGTTATCATCATCAAGATCGATAAGGTCCGGAACACTGTCACCATCGGTATCGGTACAGAAGTTAAGCGTTTTGTTTGTTGCATACTGAGTATACGTTGATGTATAGTTAACAATACCACTATCTGGTGCAGTTTCTACAGTATCACCCAACCCATTATCTCCATAATTACCGCCCACGGTAACATAGTTTCCTGAAACAACACCTCCTATATTGAAGAAGTCACCCGGAACTAATTTAGAAAGAGGAATGCCTGCTTCTACTGCATCTGGACAACCATCACCATCACTATCTCTGTCTATATAGTTAGGAACACCATCACCATCTGCATCTGAGCTACAACCCATTTTGGTACGGTGATACGATGCATTATAATTCTTATACTGAATTGTGAATTCTATTAATCGTGCGGCATTCACAATATTAACATTATCAACCCCTAAAATTCTATAAGAATAATATCTGGTGTTGTTTTGCAATGTATTATTGAAAACAATATTACCAGTGGTGTTCAACGCCTGACCTGCAGATGCAGAAAGATCCATCCACGTGTTGGTCATCATATCTAAACCTTGCAACTTCCATTTTCCAGCACCAAAATTGGTACTTCCTACATTCAGAGTGACACTATTAATAAATGCAGCATCGATTACTGGAAGGTTAAAAGTAATTAAGGCTTTATTCTGAATACTTGTAGCTGTAGGTGCAGAAATTTCACCATAATTAGTCGCTAGTGTAATATCATCATAAGTTTTAGAAAGCGGATTCGCTGTTGTCCATCCGAAATCAGAAGTTACTCCTTCAGTAATATCCATCGCCTGTGCTTCGGTATAGAAACAAGACGGAGATTCTACTGCATCAGGGATACCGTCATCATCAGAATCAATATCATATAAAAACTTATTAGAACAAGTACTTACATCCGCATTTGTTGCTACAAACAAATAAGTATAAATATATTTATAAGCATCCGGATTGGTACTTAATTGTAAAGCATCTGCAAAACCATTGCTACCATAAGGACCTGGAACCATCGCATTTGGCATATTAACCGTTGAGGTTACAGCACCACCACTACCATTCTTTACATCAGCCGCTATAGAAGCCTCTGTTATATGATTATATAAGATCGCTTCTTTGGTATCCGGACAACCATCACCATCGCTATCTAGATCCAAATAATTTGGAATACCATCATTGTCGATGTCACAAGCACCCGCTCCTGCCCCTGCAACAGCTACACGATCTATTACAAAATCAGACTCTGTATTTCCAGAAACAGAAGGATAAAATAATAAATAATAATTAGCTGATGATGCAGGTATAAAGCTTCCTGTGAAATTTTTATAACTCGGAGTAGCCCCTACAGCAGGAATTGTATTTAATGCTCCTGATGTTATGATTTTTTCAGCCATTTTAGTATCTGCATTGTACAACATTACGATATACTTGGTAGCAGAACCTGACGCACGATTCCCTAAATCGAAAGAGTAATTATAAGGTACTCCTGCAACTAAAGGAGTTGACAATTTATTAACTATAGGATGTTGAGGATCTCCTTCTTGTAATACATACTGAACTCCTGTAGCTGTATTACTTCCGTCTAAAGAATCAAAGAGTCCTCCTGTAAGTTGAGAATTGACCTGATTACCTCCTCCAATACCATAATTATATACATTTCCATTATTAGAAATATTAATAACACTAGGCGTAAAAGGTTCAGCAATAGGAAATGTAGCAGAAGCTAACCCGACATACCAATTTGGTAAAGTTGCTGACTCGGCAGAAAATCCTCCACCTGTAGCCATATTGGTGAACAGTGTAGGACATTCTATTTTATCTAAAACTCCATCATTATCATCATCTATATCAAAAATATCCGGCACATTATCACCATCTGTATCAGTACAAACATTTTGTCCTAACGAAAGGGCATATAGAGAATAGGTATACGTTCCGTTATAAATGCCGCTGTCTAAAGCAGTTTCAATTCCATTAAAGAAACCGTTCGCACCGTACTGAGAAGGCGTACCGTTTCCGACATAAGCATTAGCTGTTCCTGAAGGAATACCTCCTGTATAAATAGAACCACCACTTGCAGACATTGATGAGAAAGCTCCTGCATTAACAGATACACCCGCTTCCAATGCATCCGGACAGCCATCGCCGTCACTATCAAGATCCTGATGATTCAGGATTCCATCACCATCCGTATCTACAGTACAATTTATAGGTTTAGGATTAGCAGAAGGTATATAAGTAGCAGGATTAATCGTTCCTGTCACTTCAAAATTGGTAAACGTAGGCTGAGTAGTCCCTACTGTTGACAATCTGATACGGTAATATCTGTACAGATTATTAACATTCAAAGTTACCGGCCATACTTTTGGTGTTCCTGCAGCAATTGATACCGGAGCAGAAACCGCATCATAAACCACGTCGTCATGAGAACCTTCCAATACTGCAAAAGCTCCTGCCCCCCAGTTTGCTGTAGCCGTAGAAACAAGCATCTGAGTAAGACTTACTGCCGTAGGATATTGTACTTTATAAATGACTTTGCTTGTATCACCAAGTTGATTAGCTGCAATAACATGATTAGAAGCAGCTACAGTCGTACTCACATTATCACGCATTGTCGGGATATCATCTGTAGCTGTAACTGATACCGAATTTACTGTTGAAGATGTTAATCCCGTAGATACTTTAAGCGCTACCATGGCTTCAGTTGCTGTATAAAAACAAGCCGGACTTTCTACTGCATCTAATATACCATCATTATCATCATCAATGTCTATTAGATCTATGATACCATCTCCATCAATATCACTACAACCTGGGAATGCAAATTCGAAGATGTTGTCTGAATAATTACACTCAGGATAACTGCCTAAATAATCAGACTCATCTATCAATACCGTCATGTAAGGATTGGTATTAACGGCAATATACAATTTGTTTATTGGCAAAGAAGTAGAAGGAATTCCAAAATTTAAATTCTGAGTAATACTAGAGTTTCTCGGAATATTTTGACTGGTCACTGTCTGATAGATCAAACTTGCATTAGCCTGTGTTCTAGGATCTTTATCATAAACATATACATAAATGTTTTTTGCCATTGTAGCAGATCCTGTATTGGTGATCTGATACTGTATCTGAAGATTACTACAATTAGCAATTCCATTAGGACTAAGATTAGTTATTGTAGCTCCCGAAACAGAAATATCAGGTGCTGCGATCTGCCCTGGAGGGGAAATTAATTCTAATGGGTTAAGCTGGGTATTAAACGTATTAAGAATCTGATTATTAGCGCCATTAAAAGATGCTAAAATATTTTGCTGACGAACAGGAATAGAACCATCGTCATTCACGTTCACATTATTGTAGCTCAACTGGTTCCAGATAGGCCTAGCCGGCATCCAAGGAAAATTAACCGAACTAAATATACAGATACTAGTACCACAAGAACCTACGATCTCTGCTTCACCATCTGCATCAATATCTGCAACTACTGGATGTTCCCAACCAGTACCACTGGTACAAGAAAATGTTGCATAGTTCCTGTCGGCTCCCACACCAGCTGGCGCATATGCCATAGGACCACCATACATGATCCTTAGATCCGTCATATCACGGTAAACAATTTCTTTATTACCATCACCATTAAAATCAAAAGCTACCATACTGGTTGCCGCACTAGAATCTGATGTTGGTGTTGTAAATATTGGAGCAGAACTACTTACATTATAAGCGGTAAGAGTACTTCCCACCAGTACAATAATTTCGGGATAGTTAACTTTAGACCCATTAATAAGTCCATCATCAGCTAGATCATCATTGTATACATTCGCAATAAAAGGAACAGGTCTTTGCACACTGGTACCACCCGTCCAACTCATTACGGTCTGATTAGTCATAGGCGTCCATGCATACAGAGAACCGTTTACATTAGAAACTACTACATCTAATAATCCATCTAAATTAATATCTGCTATCGCAGTAGGTCCGTCATAATTAGCTCCCGGAGCACCAGTATAGTTTCTTACTAACTGTACCTGTCCACTTGCTACATCCACAGCATACACCTGGTTACCTGCTACAATCTCAAGCCCCTTACAAAGAGAGCATTCTGATGTTGGCAACACATCATAAGCATAAGAAAATGAACCACCTGCCGCTCCGGTATTACCAACAGCTGCCCCCACCGTCATTGCATTAATAGCATTTGTAATACATGGTGAAGTACCACAAGCAAAATTTACACTGAAAATCTGATTTCCTATATATATCTCCGGAGTACCATCTTCATCAAAATCGGCAATAGCAGTTCCACTAGAGCCATAACTTCCGCTAGACAAAACACTTGAATTTATTGTTCCTGAAATAAAACTTTGCCAAGTTGTACCATTGTATCTCAAAACAACAAGTTTTGTGTTACTAGAAACGTAAGCAATCTCCAGATAACCAGACCCATCCAGCTGCCCAACAGCCAATGAATTTGGCCTGCTCCCAAAAGTACCATCCGGATTTGGGATTGAAAATTTAGGGAGAAGCGTTGTAGAATTAAGAACCGTTATTGAGTTGCCTGTATCATTAAAGGTAATAAGATCGGGTATCCCATCACGATCTATATCTGCCACCATTGGTGTCTGGTAATTACTATAACTTCCTGTAGAAGTACAAGTCTGCTGTTGCACCTGAAAGTTGCTCACCGTTTTGGTAGATGCACATACAGCAGCGGGGTTACAATCGCTGTCATACATATCAACATAACCATCACCATCATTATCTATACCGTCATTACAAATCTCTGTAAGAAAAGGCGAAATTTGATTATTAATTGCATTTGGATTATATGTGGAGGTGTAATTCGGGATTCCGTCTCCATCAGGATCTACAGCATCTACCAGACCATCACTATTGCTATCAATATTTGGAAAACTATAATTAGCAGCGGTATTACTGGTTGCTCCAGATTCAAAAGCATCAGGAGCCGTATCTCCATCACTATCTCTATCAAAATGATTAAGAATACCATCAGAATCTGTATCTACATTACAGCTTGCTTTTGGATATAATGAGCCTACATACGCAGAATTCTTAAAATCAAAATAAACTTCTGAAGCATTTTGTGCTACAATATTAGTTGCAGCCACACCTGTTATCCTAATATATTTATAAGCAACTGTTGTATTTAACGTAACAGGATATTTCATAGAGTTTGTAATACTCACCGCACCATTGGCAGTTACATTTGGTCCTGTAGCATTGCCTATTGCTGCTGACAGATCTACCCAATCGCTGCCATTGTTGGTATTAGAACCCTGAATCTTTGTAGTTCCGCCAAACTGTGTGAGTGTATTGAACTTTAAATATAAAGCATCTAATTTTACAGCACGTGTAAAAGTAAACAGATAAACATTTGCATTCTGAATAGCCTGTGCAGGGCTTGCTGAAAAAGTTACCGCAGTTACTCCTGCTACTCCGTCGAGCAATTGTGCAAAATTACCTGTTGTGGTCGTCAACCCCGATGAAATTGTCACTCCATTGGTGGTTGGTTTAGCCCCGGTATTCCATTCACTTGCAATAAAAAAGCAAGAAGGACTTTCTATAGCGTCTGGGACACCATCATTGTCGTCATCGAGGTCTAAGGAGTTAATAATGCCGTCACCGTCGAAATCATCGGCAGAGCCATATTGCGCAGATACAAAATTAAAAGATGCGAAAAAGGTGAAAAACAAGTAAAGCCGCCACCTCCTAAGAATTGTGTTTTTTATCATAGATTAGTTTTATAGAATTGAAATTTATTTAAAAAAAGACAATAAAACTAAAAAATTACCGAATTAGAAATATTAACATTATTTTAAATAAAAACAATTATTAACTCGAAAATTTATACAATTTTATTTAAACACAATATTAAATACATAAAAACAAAGTTGTTTTTTTAAATATACCATACTTAAAATACCAAATACCAACTTGCGCAATTTAAACCAAAACAATTAAAATAAATAAAAATATCAACTTTGTAATCCATTACACAAAACCAGCATTTTCCCCCATGGGTTTTATTTAAAATTTGATCTATGGAAATGAATCTAACACTATTATCAGCGTAATCTTCAAAAGAAGCTAATACCTATAACATTAAATTATTATAAATAAAAAACTCTTGATCAAAAAAAAACTAAAAAATATCATGTGACTTACTTTAATATAATGACATAAAAAAAGTAGCACAGTTGATGTATGCTACTTTTCTCCATATTTATTTATGAATATGAGACCTATTGTAAAAATCTCATTTTTAAAACCGACCTCCCTTCTTCATTTTATAAAAAAACACATGACCGTGTTTTTTATTTTTCAGAGTCCTCAATAAGTTTAACGTCTTTCTCACGCAATCTGATTTCCAGCCAATTTTTGAACTGTGCCTTATCTTCCGTTTTACCAGAATAAATAAGAACAAACCTTAATTTTGCGCTATCTGTTTTGGGGTATTCTTCAACCTTACCATAAGAGACATTACTGATAGTAGGATAAATAGCTTTAATTTCCTGTACCAATGTAGAGTCAGAAATTTTATATTCGTCTAATTCTTTTCTTAATTTAGATACAGCAATGTCTTTTTCCGAAAGATTGATATTGTTTTTATTAATTTCATTAAGGATCTCAGATTTTACATCACTCGTGCTTTGTCTTACATTAAATTTAGTATTTGAAAGACCGTTACTAATAAGCATTTTATTATAAGATGCAATTTCTTCTGCATTGAATTTTTTTTCTAAAAAAGCAACATCTATCGATTTAGGATTCGAGTTATAATTAATTTTTTTATAAATGATGGTATATCCCTTATTATCAAATTCTTTCTGAATAAACTGTTCTGCCGTTCTTATGAATTGTTTTTCGTTAAATAAATTATAAGCCAAATAAAAACTAGGAACAATCATCACCAGGATCAAAGCTGTAATTCCGTAACGAATCCTTTTTTCATATTTATTATCAATAATAACGGAAGGATATTTAAGATATTTTACAACAAAAAAAGTAGCAATACAAATGAAGAAACAGTTAATGATATAAAGATAAAATGCACCAAAAAAATAAGAAAAATTAGAGGTCGCCAAACCAAAACCCGCTGTACACAATGGTGGCATCAAAGCTGTTGCAATTGCTACTCCCGGAATAGGATTTCCTTTTTCAACTCTTGTGATTGCAATAATCCCTACCAAGCCTCCAAAAAAAGCAATCAGAACATCATAAATATTGGGGGAAGTTCTCGCCAATAATTCTGACTGCACATCTTTGAACGGACTAATGTAGAAGTAAATTGAAGAAACAGTAAGACTTACTATGGTCGCAATAAAAAGGTTTTTAATCGATTTTTTCAGCAAAGGGAAATTGTAAGTTCCTAAAGCAAACCCAGCCCCAACAATTGGTCCCATTAATGGTGAAATAAGCATCGCCCCAATAATTACCGCTGTAGAATTTACATTTAATCCTACTGATGCAATAATAATCGCACAAGCCAAGATCCAAAGATTAGACCCTCTAAAGGAAATATTGGAAATTACATTTTCCAGAACCTTTTCTTTTTTTTCTTCACCATTGTGAAGATTGATAAAATTAA
This sequence comes from Chryseobacterium sp. BGARF1, assembly GCF_001677955.1. GTDB lineage: Bacteria > Bacteroidota > Bacteroidia > Flavobacteriales > Weeksellaceae > Chryseobacterium. Next base: position 7,935 of record NZ_LELA01000071.1, on the reverse strand, counting down.
AAAAGCTATTCATCATTTTAGTTTTTTATATGATAAAAATAAGGTTTTCAATAATACCTTTGATAAAATCTTTATTCTATTTTAAACTTTGCATCGCTAAATCATTATCATAATGATCTTTTCCTGATCTATTTATTTCTAAAAAGCGGATCAACAAACCGAGCATTCTCAGTAAGTCTTTTTATACAGTTACCGGTATTTTTTTTCGAAAAAGGAGAATTATTTCTCCTTTATAAACTCCTGTAACACGCATGATTAGCCAGCTACACCATCATTTTAAAAGAAATTAATACCAAAAAGAAATTTATTACATTATATTCAAAAAAATACTATATTTACCACAATTAAACACACACAAAGATGAAAATACAAAGTATCTTATTCAATATAGACCCATTCTAGGTTCTAGCTTTTTTACCAGACATATAACAACGGCCATTTTTCAATTTATTTTCAAATAAATAATGTAAACCGGTTCGCTGAAGACAAAAATCGTAAAACTAAATAACCATGACAATTAAAGAAACATATGTTTCTTTAATAAAATTGTTGGTTAATTATTCTTCTTACTAAAAAAACACAACACAAAAATGGAAAGATTTTACACATTCATTTTTAAGAGATCATTCTTACTTTTAATTGTCTCATTCAGTTATCTTTCGGCTCAAAATACAGGGCCTACTGATGATTTTGACGGCGATGGCATTATCAACTCGGTAGATATAGATGATGATAACGATGGCGTACCAGACGCTACAGAAAGTCCAACTTGTTATTACAGTCAAATTGAGGCTCAAAAAATCACATCTGTGAGCTCACAACTAGCTTCTTATTCTACTTATGTACCCGCTAATATCATTGATAATAATGCATCTACACTCAATGCATTTAATGGTGCAATCAATTGGGTAGGAAAAGAATTGTATAGAATGACTCCTACAATACCGATTGCAATAAGTTCGCTAGAACTTGACTTGTCAACATGGGCATTGTCTTCTACAACAGCGATGACCTTCAGATTAGAAGGTTCTGTTGATGGACTGATTTGGACTAGTCTTTCTGGAGCTGTTTCTTCAACAGCCACCTCAGGAACTTTCACTGTAAGCAATAGCTTACCCAATAACATATACGGGTATTATCGACTAGTGGGAGTTGCAGGAACATCTTATTACGGAGGGGTTACCGAAATTCGGTTAATTCCTAATAATTATGTTCCGTCAGCTCATTCTAAAACGACATGTACAGATACTAATATAGATGGTGATAATATTTTGCCACATTTAGATTTAGATACTGATGGCGATGGTTGCAGCGATGCTTTTGAAGCAAGCGCAACAAGCAATCTGTCTTCTAATTATAAGTTCTCAGGAGCTGTAGGTGCTAATGGATTAGATAATACTTTAGAAACTGGAGATAACGGTAATATTAATTATTCTTCTACATATGTTCAATATGCAATAATTTCTTCAATCAAAGCTTGTGTAGATTCTGATGGCGACGGTATTAGAGATGTCATAGATATAGACGATGATAATGACGGTGTGCCAGATGCTACAGAAAGTCCAAATTGCTTTTACACTCAAGCTGAAGCTCAAAAAATCACATCTGTAAGCTCACAATTAGCTTCTTATTCTACGTATGTGCCGGCTAATACCATTGATGGTGATGTATCTACCATGAATGCATTAAATGGTATAATCGATTGGGTAGGTAAAGAATTGTATAAAGTGACTTCTGCAACACCTATTGCAATCAATTCGCTACAACTCGATTTATCCACATGGGCATTGTCTTCTACAACAGCAATGACCTTCAGGCTAGAAGGTTCTGTTGATGGGCTGACTTGGACTAGTCTTTCGGGAGCCGTTTCTTCTACAGCTACAACAGGTACTTTTACGATAAATAATAGCCTACCAAATAATAAATATGGATATTATCGACTACTCGGAGTTTCGGGAACGTCTTATTACGGTGGAGTTAGCGAAATTAAGCTAATTCCAAATAATTACATTCCGTCTGCTAACCCTAAAGCAACTTGTATAGATGCCAATATAGATAGTGATAATATTTTGCCACATTTAGATTTAGATACTGATGGCGATGGCTGCAGCGATGCTTTTGAAGCAAGCGCAACAAGCAATCTGTCTTCTAATTATAAGTTCTCAGGTGCTGTAGGTGCTAATGGATTAGATAATACTTTAGAAACTGGAGATAACGGTAATATTAATTATTCTTCTACATATGTTCAATACGCTACAACTTCTGCAATTAAAGCTTGTATAGATTCTGATGGCGATGGCATAAGAGATGTTATCGATATTGATGATGATAATGATGGGATTTTAGATACCACAGAACAACGCTCCTTAGATTGTGAAAATGCGTATGATCTTTCGCATCGTGTCATACAATGGCAGTCGGTTAACAGTAGTACTATGACAGGGGATTTTATGGTAAACGGAGAAAATATTTCGGTAACCGCCACAACAACCAAAACATTTCAGGGACTTCAGGATGCACACTGGAATTTTGGAACAGGATCCGTAGTAGGATGCCCAGATATGCAAAGTGCAGCTACCAATTCTGCAATCAATATTTATACTGGTGATTATACAGTAACCTACACCTTTAGTCAACCTGTAAGAAACCCAAGCTTAACTTTTGCATCATTTGATACTTCGGTTATTAATTTCCCTCAACCTGTATACGTAAGTGGCTTACAAGGCAATCCCTCTGGGATAAGTATAGGAAGTTATATTACAAGCTACCCTGCAACAGAAAATAAAGTTGCCGTGATTTATAATGGAGTCTACAACTCTATAAGCTTTACTATTCCTGCCCAGGACCATCAAGGATCCGTGATATTATATATTGCCGACTCGGAAACTACAGGTACGGCACCATCTGTCATTACGACAGGTTCTCCATTTATTTATAAAGATATTGATACAGATGGTGACGGCATCCCAAATCGTTTAGACCTTGATAGCGACGGAGATGGATGTTCAGATTTATTAGAATCTAGCGTGAGTCCTTCTACAGATGTTTCCACACCTTCAGCAACTAACAATACAGGCGCCAGTTATGGTATAGCTATAGCCAAGATTGCAGGGAGCCAACTGAACCCTTCAGCAACAGATACTAACAATGATGGACTGAATGATTCTGTAGATTCTGATCTTAACGGAATCCCTAATTACACATCAACTTATATTTACAATGCATTAAATTTTAATTATACACCTTGTTATGATACAGATGGAGATGGCATCAACGATGCAGATGATATAGATGATGATAATGACGGTGTACCAGATGCTACAGAAAGTCCTAGCTGCTTCTATACTCTTTCGGAAGCTCAATCGATTGCGAAAGTATCTTCAGAACTAGCACCTTATTCTACGAATACACCTGCTAATATTATTGATAGTAATCCTGCAACCTATGGTGCTTTTACACCTTCTGTAAATTGGGTAGGCAAAGAACTATACAAAATAGGTCTTGTTACTCCCGTAAAAATAAATTCTATACAGTTGAATCTTATCAATTGGGCCTTATCATCTAGCGCTGCAATGACATTTAAATTACAGGGCTCTATAAATGGTACAAACTGGGATGATCTTTCTGCAGCACTAGCTTCTACAGCAAGCACAGGAACCTTTACTATCACCAATAATTTATCTAATAATTCTTACCGTTTCTATCGCTTAATAGGCGTAGCAGGAACCTCATACTATGGAGGGGTTACAGAATTGAAGATGATAATGAATAATTATGTTTCATCTGCTAATCCTAAACCAAATTGTACAAGTGATACCGACGGAGACACAATTCCAAATCATCGTGATCTTGATAGCGATAATGACGGTTGTTCAGACCTTAAAGAGTCTAATGTTAGTCCTTCTACAGATATTTCCACACCTTCTTCTACTAACAATGACGGTGGTAGTTATGGTATTGCCGTAACAAGCCTTACCAATAGTCAACTGAATCCTAATGCTGCAGATGTTAATAATGATGGACTTAATGATTCTGTTGACCCTGACAAAAATGGTGTTCCAAACTATACTTCTAGCTACTTTGTAGCGATTAAATCAGATATTAATGGCTGTACAGATACGGATGGAGATGCAATAGCTGATGTTTTTGACCTGGATGATGATAATGACGGTATTCTAGATAATGTAGAATCTAACTGTAGTACAATTGTTATCAACAGTGCGCAATATGCTACCTCAGTACTCTCATCCAACAGAGTCGCGGGATCTGCAACTAGTGGATTTGGAAATGTAAATTCTATACTTGGCGCTGCGGATGGTGTATATTACTCATTAGGAGATATTGGTAGTAGTATTACATTTGGTTTTGGTAATAATATCACAACTTCCGGAACTAATGCTGTTGATTTAAAGGAAATTGAAATAGGTACCGCAGAACTTACCGATTTATGGTTACAGCCGACACCATATACAAGATACCTTATCGAAACAAATGGTTTCACATTAACTTATGATACCGATGGCTATGCTAAAATAGGGGCATTATCTGGAACTAATTCCGATATTGATATTGATGCTCTTTTTGGAAATATCTTCACTTCTGGCCAACTGCAATTTACAGCAGGTAAATTAATTACTACAGATAATACAGCTGGAGCGGGACAAGCCAATGCAGGTGCCGATGTAGATGCGATCTGGGCACTTTATGTATTACAAGGTTGTAATCAAAACTTAGATACAGATAATGATGGTATTCCAAACAGATTAGATCTAGATAGCGATGGTGATGGTTGTCCAGATACCAAAGAAGCAATTCTTTATAACAATGCTACGGAAGCTTCTATTAATGGAAATGTACAAAATGGTAGCGGGGGTGCAGTAACATCTACAGTTTCTACTTCTAATGCAATGGTTCCCGGACCGTATGGAAGCAATGGTTTTGCAGATGCTTTACAATCTACTACCAACCCTGATGCTTATAAACAAGTTTACTCGTACCAGTTTATTGCAACAGATTCTAATATAAGTACTTGTGATAACAAGTTTTTATTAGATATTGATTCTGATGATGATGGAGTTCCTGATGCTGTAGAATCACCTTCATGTTTCTATACCGAAACTCAGGCTATGGATATTATGGACGGTGTAACCTCAGAGTTTGTATGGGCTACAACTAATCCATTGTCTAACACCTATGACGACAACAGCACATATGGCTTAATATCTGCTCCTACGGCAACCAGTATTCAAAATAAAGCATTAATTACATTTGATCTACCGGTAATTGACGCGTCGGTTATAGATTATGTAACATTGAATGTTGGCGCAACCTTTGGGGCAGGAAAATGGAAGTTACAAGGTTTAGACATTAATACAAACACATGGACAGATCTTTCTGCTCTAGCAGGTCAGGCACTAAACTCGGCTACGGTCTTTACGTTTAATAACACACTACAGCCTACTGTAAGATACCATACCTATAGAATTTTAGGGGTAGATAATGTTAACATAAGCAATAATGCGAGATTAATAGAATTTGAGATTCATTATAAAAATTATAATGCTTCTCTTAACCGTACAAAAACAGGCTGTAATTCTGATTTCGATGGTGATGGGGTTCCTAATTACATCGATAGAGATACCGATGGAGATGGATGTCCGGATGCGATAGAAGCAGGTATTAACAAATCATTATTGGTTCCTGCTAACTTCTATAATATAGGTGGTCAGGTTTCTGGAAACTACGTTATCGTAGGGGGGAATTATGGAACCAATGGTTTGGGTGACAGTGTGGAAAATCCTGCAGATAGCGGTATTATTAATTATGTTTCTACTTATAATATCTATGCCAGAGATAACACGAGTAACTTATGCTCAGATACAGATAATGATGGCGTTGCTGATCCTATAGATATTGATGATGATAATGACGGGGTACTAGATGCAGTAGAAAGCCCAACTTGTTTCTACACCGCTGCCGAAGCTAATGTAATTTTAAGAATTAGCTCACAGTTTGCGAGCCCAGATGATGATCAGTCAGATCGTGATATTCAGATATTACATGATGGTTCTCCTGCGTTGACATTTAATTTCAATGATTATACAGTAGCACAAAATCCTACAGGAAGTAATCTATTAACAATAGAATATCTTACACCAGTTAAGTTAGCTACCTTAGTACTTTCAAACAGATTGAGTACAACGACGGGAGCTAATGCAATAGTGGTGGGTTCTCAGGATGGTATTTCTTGGTCGGCAGCTCTTAGCCCTGCAACATTAATAACAGCTGCTAATGCAACCACACCAGTAACCTTTACAGTTACCACTACTCTGCCATATAAGTACTATAAAATTCAGACAGGTACAGTAGCTGGTGCATTAGCTACAACTAATACGGTTGGTGAGGTGACCTCTACATTGACAAGTGATTATACTCCATCATCACACTCGAAACCAGGATGTACCAATGATACTGATAATGATGGTATTCTTAATCATCAAGATCTTGATAGTGATGGTGATAGTTGCCCAGATGCAGCAGAATCAGGAACAGCTACACAAGCTGGAGCAAGTAATACTTATTCTGGAACCATTGTAAATGTAGGAGGTTCATCCACCGTAGAAAATGCCATTGTAGGAGCAGCGGGCTCTTATGGAGCTAATGGTTTCTATAGTGGTATAGAAAATAATGATACACCAAACGCCAATTATTTAGGAACATACACTTATGCCAATGCTATTAATGCTTTAGTATCAGCTTGCTTCTGTTATAAACCAGCAGTAACTGCAGGAACAGTCTTAGATACAAAACATGGCATTACTTCATTATCAAGAGCGGGGACAGATCATGACAACTGGCCAATGGTAAGAAAAGGCGCATGGACGGTATTGGAAGCGAAAACTAAAGCTTTCGTTCCGAATGTACTTACAACTGCTCAAATTACAGCAATTCCTTCAGCTAATCTCGTTAAAGGAATGATGGTTTACAATGTCTCTTTAGGCTGTCTTCAGATCAACGTAGATGGAACAGCAACAGGATGGAAGTGTTTCGATAAACAAACATGCCCTACAACACCTTAATCATGTTTAACTTTAAAAAATTGATATAATGAACAATATTAAATATATAATGCTTTTATCACTCACGTCCATTATGGCATCAGCACAAATTGCCATTGGCAAAGAGTCCGTAAGCAATACTTCCGTTTCTTTAGAATTTGGAAGTGCCAACAGAGGTATGGTATTACCTTGGGTAACCAGTATTGCTGCCGTAAGCAGTGTGAGAGAAGGTAGTTTAGCATATGATCTTACCGACCATAAAGTGAAGTTAAAAATCGCTGCAGGCTGGAAAGATATGTCAGGAGACACTACCGGAACTACAGTTGATCCTTTAACAAATATAGACGGTGTTTTAATTCAGGATGCTGCAACAGAAAATACTGGAGCTAAAGTAGCCATTGGTGAACCTACATCATCAACCGGCATATTAGTTTTGGAAGATACCAATAAGGCAATGGTTCTACCTCAGGTAGCAAGTCCGCACCTTAATATCATTAATCCAGCTCCAGGAATGATGGTATATGATACCACAAGTAATCAACTAGCTTTTTTTAATGGTAAAATGTGGAGTTTTTGGAAACCCAGTAATTAAAAACTTACATTAATCCATTTTATTTAAAAATCCCAAAAAGTTTTTAAACTTTTTGGGATCTTTTATTTTCCTTAGAATTTTTTAGAGCGGTACGAGATAAATCTTTCTTTCTATTCAGATTATCCAATATTTTTGCTTAGTCCCCAACTTTTGAGACTGATCCCCTTTTTTTCAATTCTTAAATTTATAAAAAATCCAAAAAAAACAGTCTTCTGAAAAATCAGAAGACTGCTATTACTAAAATGTAGACCCACAGGGATTCGAACCCCAACTGATGGTACCAAA
>NZ_LELA01000070.1 GCF_001677955.1 Chryseobacterium sp. BGARF1 | reverse complement strand
GCGTAGCTCAGCTGGATAGAGCATCTGCCTTCTAAGCAGACGGTCTCAGGTTCGAATCCTGACGCGCTCACTTAAAACTCACAATTTTCATTGTGAGTTTTTTTGTTTTTATACGTTTCAAGATCCCCACCCTGTTATTTTGATTTTAATATTTTTTAATTTTAAATCAATTGCTCTTATTCTTTAAATTCAAGCAAATTTACCTTTCACCGCTTCAACTAAACGGTTTATAAAATCTTTTAAACAGACAAAACCAAGAAATACACATAAAGTAATACAGAATATGCTTTAAGTTATTTTTTGTGACTCAAACTTCCGTTTTTAATATCTAAATTTAAGCCCTCTAATCATCAACAGCTTCCAACGATTGAAGGTCTAAAAAAATGAGAACTAATAACTATCTATGAAAAAAATAAAATTACATTTATTGATTATTACAACTATTACAACACTTGTAAGTAATAATGTATTTGGCCAAATAAATTCTAAAGAAGTAGATGTGCTTGTTACAAATGCAATGGGAAAATTTAATGTTGCAGGAGTTGCTGTTGCCATTGTAAAAGATGGAAAAATAATTCATAAGAAGGGGTATGGCATAAAATCAATAGACAGTAAATTACCTGTTGATGAGTATACAAATTTTGAAATCGCCTCTAATAGCAAGGCTTTTACCACTGCTGCTCTATCTATTTTAGTAGATGAAGGCAAAATTTCCTGGACTGATAAAGTCAAAAAATACATTCCTGAATTTAAAATGTACAATGACTATGTGACAGAAAATTTCACTATTGAAGATTTACTAACTCATCGAAGTGGGCTTGGTTTAGGAGCTGGTGACCTCATGATGTTTCCAGATGGCACAGATTTTACCATTAAAGATGTGGTGACGTCATTTCAGCACTTTAAGCCAGTTTCAGGTTTCCGAACACAATTTGATTATGATAACCAATTATATCTAGTAGCAGGTGAAGTAACCGCCAGAATAAGTGGAATGACCTGGGAGGCTTTTATACAAAAACGCATCTTGGAACCTTTACAAATGAAAAATTCGTTCAGTTCCATCAATCAATTAAAAGACATGAATACAATAGCTTCTCCGCATTCATCAGAGTCAGGTACTATAAAAAAAATACCACTATTTGGAGCAATGGTAAATGGAGCAGCAGGAGGAATCATATCAAATGTTGATGATATGTCTAAATGGATACTCACCCAGTTAAACAAGGGTAAATATGGAGCCAATTTAGATAAACAGCTTTTCACAGAGGAAAGGCAAAGTGAAATGTGGACTATACATACTGTTGAAAAAACAAATCCTAACCCAAGATATAACCAACACTTTAACGGATACGGATTAGGCTGGGATCTATCTGATATCAAAGGGAATTTAAGTGTATCGCATACTGGCGGTTTACCCGGAATGCTTTCTATTGTTAGCATGATTCCTGACTTAAATTTAGGTATTGTTATTTTAACGAATACAGAAAATGGAGGAATCGGTCTTTTCTCTTCGGTAAATCAAACTATTATCGACAGCTATTTAGGATTGAATGACCATGGTTGGGTAGATAAATATGCAGCTCATCTTCAGGCTCAAAAAAAATCGGGAGATGAAGTAACCAAAAAAGTTTGGGAAACGGTAAGTAAAGCAAAAAATACAACCTTAAAAAATGAAGACCTAATCGGTTTGTATGAAGATAAATGGTTTGGAAAAATAGAAATTTTCCTAAAAGGAAATCAATTATGGTTTAAGTCATATCGTTCGCCAAAACTAAATGGACCTATGAGTTTTTACAAAGCAAATACTTTTGCCATTAAATGGGAATACCAAGGTATGAATGGTGATGCATTTGCCCTGTTTAGTTTAGATGAAGAAGGCAAAGCACAAAGCATAAAAATGAAAGGCATTTCACCGGAAATAGATTTCAGCTATGACTTTCAGGATTTAGATTTACAAAAAATAAAGAAGTAAATAATTCAATGACAATCTTTTCACACAAAAAAACTCACGATGAAAATGGTGAGTTTTTTTGTGTTTTTAATGCACTTTATTCTAAATCTCCTCAGAATTATTTCAACAGTAAAACTTTTATTTAATCTTCTACAAATTTTCTTCTTGCTGCTTTCATTCCAAAATAAAACATTGTTGTAATCGAAAGTCCTAAAAAGTAGAACGACCACTTCCAAGATGAATCAAAATCGTGTAATTTACCAAAAATAGCTGGTCCGAAAGCTGCTATTAAGTACCCTACAGACTGTGCCATTCCTGAAATTTTAATTGCATTAGCACTGGATTTTGTTCGTAAAGAGAAAAATAAAATCGACAAGCTAAACGACAAACCATTTGACAAGCCTAATAAAACAGCGGTTGCATAAATCCATTCTGATCTCAACCAGGCAAACATCAAAACGCTAGTTAGCATCAATATAAAAATAAAAACAATCATCGCTTTTTGATTTTTCATTTTATTTGCAATAATTGGCCCTACAAAAGTGATTGGAATCATCGAAATCTGTATGATAAATAAAATCCAACCCGGTTCGTTTCCATGCATCCCATAATCACCAAGAACAGCTGGCAGCCACGAGATCAATGAATAATATACCAAAGACTGAAGTCCCATAAAAATACTGATATTCCAAGCCTGTTTAGATTTAAACATATTAAAATCAGATTTAACAAGTGAAGCCCCAGTCTGTTGTACTCTAGATTTATTCAGCAACAATTCTACAGCTACAACAAATAATGCCAATAATGCAATGACGAGCCAAACACCTAAAGAACCACGCCATCCATACCCTGTCCATTCACCAAGACTTACACTATATCCTGAAGCTAAAGCAGCAGTAAGATTCATAGAAACAGCAAAAATACCTGTCATTAAGCCTATCTGTTTCGGAAAATTATTTTTAATATAACCCGGCGTAATAACGTTTCCAATACAAACTCCTAAGCCAATAAATACGGACCCTGTAAATAAAGTCCAGACCGAGCCAAATACTCGCATAAAAAGCCCGAAACTTAAAATAATCAATGCGTATAATAAAAATCGGTTGATACTGAAACGATGCGAAAACTTACTCACCAAAACCGAACAACTCGCAAACATCATGAGAGGAATTGATGTGAGCATACTGCTTTGCAAATTATTTAAATGAAGCGAATTGCTAATTTGATTCAGAACCGGACCTACAGAAGTAATGGGAGAACGTAAATTACTGGATACTAAAACCAAAACCAATACATTTATTATCAATAGGATGTAAGAAAAATCCTCTCTTGTTTTATTTTTCATGATGTTCTATAAAATTGATATTACAAAATTAGCTTGGTTATTTTATATAAATTTGCCATAATATCAATCTGAAACGACAATATTTTTCGCCTGGACTTTAAACGTTGATGAGATTTTTCACTTTACAAAAGAAAAAAAATATGGAGTTTTGCATTTTAAATTATTTTACGAGTTTTAGATTCAATTAATAAAAGTTTGAATCTCTTAAAGAAGTCCTATTTCTCATTCTTTAACATCTTTATTTTAAACCTATAAAACGGCAAATGCGAGACATTTCTATCTCGCATTCAACAGCTATCGCCACATTTTTTTAATCTAAAAAAAAACTCAGAGGATATTTAAGTCACAAAGTCTTAATTCTCTTCAATTAATGAGGATTAATTCCCATTGTCGCCGCTTTTCTAATCGCCCAAGCTACGGCATTCAGTTCTAAAATAGAATTATTAACAAATTGAGCCTGAGTAGCTTGATTTGGGTACTGCCCATATCTTTTAGTTAAAGGAACTCCATTATTGTATAAACTTGGGTAATCTAATTCACTGGTTGAGGTCTCAGAAGCCCCAACGGAATCACCAAAATACACAAAATTCTTGGTATCATTATACCAAACCGTGGAGTATGAAGGGTCTACTGTATATTTTGAAAATTGATTATTTGCTGCCGCAACTTGCACCGAATTTGCAGGTAATTTTTTAACGATAATAGTTCCCGTAGAACTATTATCTTCACCCCAGTATTTCCCCGCAGTATTTCCGAAAGGTCCATTGATAATAGGGTCATTCTGCAAACTATTGATGGGATAAACATTGTCATCCGTAGAGCCTGTACCCGCAATTTGCTGTTGTGCATTGCTTTCCCCAAAAATCCCGTTCAGTATCGTATTAGCTCCACTTGCGTCATTATCTGCCGTACCATAGATCAACACACCTCCTGAATTTACATAATTATTTAAAGCCGTAGCCAACCCAGCATTAGGAGTTAAACCAAACGAATAATACAATACAACATCAGGTTTTATTGCCCCATTTAAATTGTTTGTTGCAGTAGTCGAATTATTAGTGTTCCATAAATTATTAAAAGAAATCATTTTAACCTTACCTGAAGGGCCAAAACTTGAACTATTAAAAGCTTTAGCTCTAATATTGTTTGGATGCCATGAATAAACATTATCCGCACCAATCACAGCGTAAGTCATAGCTGGTAAAGTTATTGGTATTTGCGCAGTACAGACCGCATTTCCTGTAACCGTATTTGATGTAATGGCCACTTCAAAATTTTCATTTATTGTAGGTACTCCACTACCAACTAATGTAACCGAATTGATACCTATGGAAGAAAATACTCCTGTTGCAGTAAAAACAACACCATTAACAGCAGTTGTAGTAATGATATACGATCCCTGAGCACTCACATTTACATTAATTGTGATATTATTACTTGGGGTTAATGCAACTCCTTTTAAATAAGTTCCGTAAACCGAAATAGTAGAACAGACGAGCGTATATGCAGCAATATCAGTCTGAACATTGACCGTTACCGGTGGCGTACAAGTAACATCCACTCCATTTGCATTGATTGCCAGATTATCCGTCTGTGCGGCAACAGGAATACCTTGTCCGATAGCCTGTATAGTATACGAACCTGTCTTAAGAAAAGTTCCTGAAACAAAAAAGCTATAGCCATTTGTAGTGGTTGCATAAAACGTATATTCACCTGCCTTAGTAACCGTCACCGGAATAGTTAGATAATGGGAAGAAGTAAGCTCTTTTCCTTTTACGTAATTTCCTTTCACTTGTATTGCCGCACAATCAAAAGTGAACTGAGATTTCCCTAAGGCACCACAAAGGCTTTTCCATTCCTGTTCTGCATGATTCCAATAATTGTAACAATCTTCAGTAATGTTATAAATTAACATACTATTTTGTGCCGTGTTCATGTTGGGAGTAAGTTGCGCATCTCGTTGAGTTTCGGTATAGCGGGGTATGATAATTCCATTGTATTTATCCGGAGTTGCACTTGCAGGATCCATTCGCTCAGAAACGTGTAAACCCGTATGCAAAGCCGGTTTATCTGTATTTATTCCTACTTGCGCAAAATTCAATGACAAACAAAAAAAGCTCATCATTAGTAATATATATTTTTTCATTATTTTTTTTGTATAATTATTATATTCAGCCCAATTATCCTTTTGATAAAAGAACAAAGGAGGAGGTCTTATCATTAAAAAAGATTGTATAAATATTAAATAAAGAAACATAGGAAATTAATATAAGCAGATATATTCTAAGCCATTTATAGAGCTAGAATTGGTCAAAATTTGCGTTAAAATGATAAATATTGTAGAGTTTTAAGACTGATTTATTTAAAAAAATAAATCTCACATTTATGTTTACTGCAAATATATACAGATTATACAAGAGGCCTCTTATATATAGCCCCTCATAATCCCACGCGAGTACAAAAAGAGGACAACCTATTTTACAAAACCCTGTAAATCAAAACGAAATGAAAAATAATTTTCATAACAGAAATAAAGAAAAGCTAGCAAAAATACGACTTCAACATTCATTAAAAGTTAGAAAACCATAATGTAAAATCAATATCAGAAGGTATATTTAGTTTTTTTCTCAATCGGTATTTTCTTCCTTCGATTGCTTTTAACGAAGCATTGGTATGAATTGAAATCTCTTTAGTTGTAAGTCCTAATTTCATTATAGCACACAGGGTCAATTCTGAAGTAGAAAGCGAAACTCCCGTATTATCAAACAGGTTTTTTTTAAAGTAAGGAAATATTCTTTGAAATTTTTCAAGAAATACAACATCATTCAAGGAAATAGCAATCAATAAATCTTTAAAATTTTCATCAGAAAGCTCTTCGGTATTAAAAAGTTCTCTTAATGCTTTTATTTCAGTATTAAGATGATCAATTTTTTCTCTTTTTAATGTATTTCGATGAAGTGCTTTATAGTAATCATTTCTTTTTTCTTCTAAAAAGAAATAATTAACAACCAATAAAAGAAGTTTACAGGTTAAATTAATTATTAAAAAGCCATGCTCTAATCCTTGATGAGAAAATTGGGCTTCTACTCCCCATAATTGAAAATTTTTGAATGCAGAAACATACAGACAAAGAACTACAAATAAAAATATTGACACTACAAAAGCGGTATCTTTTTTCACACTAAAAAAAATAGGTATCGCAGTTAGTATCGAAAAATAGTATATATAACAACCACTCTCTACGCTAGTAATCGAGGCATAATAAGTAACAACTAACGTTAAATAAAAAAAGATTGCAAGTATAAAATATTTGTTTTTAATAAAGTTCTTAAAGAAAAAACTACACAGAAGACATGCTAATGAGGTTACTCCTAAAAATAACACATCGGCTTCCAACCCAATATATAAATAAGTTACAAAGCCCTGAAATAAAAATATTACAAATAACAGAAACAAATATTGATTGATCATGATCATAAAATCTTTATCTCTATTGGTATCGGAATCATCTAGACCTTGATAAGAAATAAACTGATACAGCTTTATGATTTTAGATTTTATAAGACTTAGCATCTATTGAAGAAATTACAGGTTAAAATTTGTGCTTCTATTTTTTGGGAAGCTTAAGAGGCTGTTTAAATTTTATTGAGTAATAATTTTATGGCAGATAATTTGACCATGTTTTCAGAACTTTCCATTAGAAGTTCATAA
>NZ_LELA01000069.1 GCF_001677955.1 Chryseobacterium sp. BGARF1 | reverse complement strand
CCATTTTTATCTACCACAACGTGTCGCTTGATGCCTTTTACTTTTTTACCTCCATCATAACCATTGAGCGAACGGTTATTTCCCCAGCGAACGCTCTGACTGTCCATAATTCCCAAACTTGCCTCGGCTTTTTGACCTCTGTTTTGTCGTACTTTTTCCCTCAATTTTGACAATAATAAATCGAAAACCTCCAGATTTGACCATTTTGAATAATAGTAATAAACCAATTGCCATTTTGGAAAATCATGAGGTAAAA
>NZ_LELA01000068.1 GCF_001677955.1 Chryseobacterium sp. BGARF1 | reverse complement strand
CCAATGAATTGATTTCTATTAAGTCCTTTAAGCTAAAAGATCTTAATTCCTTAATGTTTAAAATAAACTTAATTTTTAAACAGGCTCTAAGGATTTTAGTTAATTAAATCAAATAAGTTTAAGAAATCAATGAATTGATTTTATTAAGTTTTTTTTAAGCTGAATAATCTTAATTTCTTAATGGTGAAAATAAATATCAAATTTAAACCGGCACTAAAAATAATAAACAACATTTAACTTTTTCAATCTTAAAATATCTAATTTTGTATAAAATAAACGATGAGAAAAATATTTTTTTTAGCAACTGGATTATTATTTTCAGTTTCTGCACAGTCACAGATTTTAGATGCAATTAAATCTACCGTTAAAAGTCAAACCGGTGTTGATTTAAATAATCCAAAAACGACCACAATAACTCCTCCTGTAAACACTCAGCAAACACCAACAAAAAATACTTCGCCCATCAATTTAGGAAGCCTGACTTCAACACAAATTTCATCAGGTTTGAAAGAAGCTTTAAATTTGGGAGTAACGGAAGGTGTAAAAAAACTAGGCGTAACCGATGGTTTCCTGAAGAATGAAGCAGTAAAAATCTTAATGCCTGAAAAATTAAGAGTGATTGACACCAAACTTCGCGCATTCGGATTAGGAAGTTTAGCCGATCAGGGAGTAAAGTTACTCAACAGGGCAGCTGAAGATGCCGTTACAGAATCTGCACCGATCTTCACAAAAGCGATCACCTCAATGACGATTACAGATGCTAAAAATATTTTGTTGGGAGGCGACAATGCAGCAACCAATTATCTGCAAGGAAAAACTCAATCTCAGTTGTTTACTGCTTTTCAGCCAAAAGTAAAAGCTTCTTTAGGAAAAGTAGGTGCTGACAAAGTTTGGACTAATTTGATTTCCAAATACAATACTTTAACAGGACAGGCTGTTTCAACAGATTTAAATGAATATGTAACCAACGAAACGATTAACGGTGTTTTTAAAATGGTTGCCGAAAAAGAAAGCGGTATCAGAAATAATTCTGTAATGAGAACAACGAGTATTTTGCAGAAGGTTTTTGGGGCGCAGGATGGAAAGTAAATTTCTTTTGTCTTGAAACAAAAGAAACAAAAATTCAAGATTGGAAACTACGGCTAAAAATTAAAATTGAATCCTAAAATTCCCAAAACTCGTTCGGATTAAACGCTTAGTTTATTAACCTAATCCTTGCCGCGCTCAAAAAGTAGAATTTTCTTGACGTTCACAGAATTTATTTTCTTAACGCTACGATTTCCTAGGTCATTAAAAAAATAAAACCTTGTCTGTGTGACAAGGTTTTTGTTTTATTTAGAATTGCATTTCAGGAATTTCGCCTTCAATGATCAAATCTGCTTCTGTTGATTTTATAATGTGTTCTACTGAAACACCAGGAGCTCTTTCAACTAATTTGAAACCAGCCGGAGTTACATCTAAAACCGCTAATTCTGTAACCACTTTTTTCACACAGTTAATTCCGGTTAAAGGAAGTGAACATTTCTTTAGGATTTTGCTTTCTCCTGCTTTATTAACGTGCATCATCGCAACAATGATATTTTCAGCTGAAGCCACCAAATCCATTGCGCCTCCCATTCCTTTTACCATTTTTCCCGGAATTTTCCAGTTGGCAATGTCTCCGTTTTCTGAAACTTCCATTGCTCCAAGAATCGTAAGATCTACTTTTTGGCTTCTGATCATCCCAAAACTGAATGCAGAATCAAAAAATGAACCGCCATCAAGAATGGTAATGGTCTGTTTTCCGGCGTTGATAATGTCGGCATCCTCTTCTCCTTCAAAAGGAAATGGACCCATTCCTAAAACTCCATTTTCGCTTTGAAACTCTACTGAAAGATTATCAGGAACGTAATTGGCAACCAATGTTGGAATTCCGATTCCTAAGTTTACATAATATCCGTCTTTTACTTCTTTTGAAATTCTTTGTGCAATTTGTTCTTTAGTTAGCATAGCATAATCTTATCCTGCCAAATTAGCCATTTTTTCAGAATTACGAAAATACTTTCTTTCTTATCCTATGATAAATTTTACTTCTCAAATTATCGTAAATTTGTGGGCTTTTAATTTTACAAATGAAAATTCTATTAAATTATTTAAAACCATATAAATGGCTGATTATTGCATCGCTTTTGTTAGCCTCTATCAATCAAGTCTTTTCGTTATTTGCTCCTGCTATAACGGGAAATATATTAGATAAACTGGTAAACCAGCCGAATTTTTTTGATAAAGAAAAACTGATCCCAAGAACGTTGAATGAATATCTCTACGGAACCGATATTTATCACGGTGTATTTTATTTTTTGGGTCTGTTGATCGGAACTGCAATGATCAGCCGAATTGCCAAAGCTTTTCAGGATTATGTTGTGAGTGTAATTATTCAAAAATTTGGGGCAAAGATTTTCACCGATGGTTTACAACATTCTATGCGATTGCCTTTTCAGGAGTTTGAAGATCAGAGAAGTGGTGAGACCCTTTCTATTTTAACTAAAGTACGAGAAGATTCTGTGAAGTTCATCAATAATTTCGTTAATGTATTTTTTGGAATTTTAGTGAGTATCATTTTCGTTTCAGTTTATGCGATTCGTTTGCATTGGTCGATCATGCCGGTTTATGTTGTTGGAATTATTTTTATCGCTGTTGTAACCAATTTATTGAGTAAAAGAATTAAAACCATTCAAAAAAATATCGTTACCGAAACGACAGCTTTGGCGGGAAGTACTACAGAAAGCCTTAGAAATATTGAAATCGTAAAAAGTTTGGGATTGACCAATCAGGAAGTAGAACGTTTGAATAACAACACGTACAAAATCCTGAATCTGGAGTTGAGAAAAGTAAAAAGTATCCGTTCGCTAAGTTTTGTACAAGGAACTTTGGTGAATTTTTTACAGCAGGTGATCACTTTCACTTTATTATTATTGATCTTTAAAAATATCGTAACTCCAGGACAATATTTATCATTGATGTTTTACGGATTCTTTATTTTCGGACCGATGCAGGAAATTGGGAACATCATTATTTCTTATCGTGAAGCAGAAGCTTCTCTTCAAAATTTTGACAGAGTAATGAAAAAAGAAGTGGAGCCTAAACCTTTAAACCCGAAAAAGATCGGAGCAATTGAGGAGTTAGAATTCAAAAATGTTTCATTTCAACATCAGAGTGCTCATTATAAAGCGCTTAATTCTATTTCATTTGATGTGAAAAATGGCGAAACCATCGCTTTTGTAGGACCAAGTGGGTCAGGAAAAAGTACGTTGGTAAAATTACTTGTAGGATTGTACAGACCACAGGAAGGAAGTATTTTTTATAATAATGTTGACGGAAAGGAGTTTGATTTTGATGAATTGAGAAATCAAATCGGTTTTGTAACACAGGACACGCAACTTTTTGCAGGAACAATAAGAGAAAATCTTTTGTTTGTAAACCCTTCTGCAACGGAAGAAGATCTACAATTGGCTTTAAAAAAATCAAGCTGTTCCGCTCTTTTAGAACGTGCCGAAAAAGGAATTGAAACCGTTATTGGTGAAGGCGGATTAAAATTAAGCGGTGGTGAAAAACAAAGGATTGCCATTGCAAGAGCTTTGTTGAGAAAACCTCATCTTCTTATTTTTGATGAAGCAACTTCTGCTTTAGACAGCATTACCGAAGAAGAAATTACAACTACGATCAAAGAAATTTCTAAAGAAAAAGAACAGATCACCGTTTTGATCGCGCACCGATTAAGTACGATCATGCATGCGGACAGAATTTATGTTTTGGAACGCGGGCAAGTCATCGAAACAGGTTCTCATCTGCAATTAATTGAAGAAAAAGGGTTGTATTATGCGATGTGGAGACAGCAGATTGGGGAAAGGAAGGCGACAGAATTACCTTTGGCTTAAAAACTCTACGAAAAAACCTGTAACAAATCGGTCACATTAATTTAAGTTTAACGTGTTGATAATATTTAGATTAGCTTAAAAAATAGTATCCCTATATTTTTTATTTTAACATAATGTGTTTTTTATTATTTTTAAAATATTTTAAACTTAAAAATAATTTGAATGAAAAAACTTCTATTTGTTCTTATTCTGATGATTTCAAATTTGATTTTTGCGCAAGAATCAAAGGAAAGCAATTGGATCTTGAAACTAAACGCGACGCAATTAGTCGATGCAGTTTCTTATCCTACTTTACAAATTTCTGCTGAAAGAAAGATCAATCCGTATTTCAGTATGAACGCAGAATTTGGATATCAATTGTATGATTTTAGCAAAGCAGATACTCTATTATTAAAGTCTAAAGGTTTTAAAACTAATCTTGAAGGAAGAGTTTATTTATTCAAATTGCTCAATTCAAGGATTGAGTCTAAACGAAATGAGTTTTATGTGGGGCTACAATTGTTTTACAGAGAAAATGAAGGAACAAATTCCGTAGATTTTTCGCCAAAAAGTGATGAAACAAAGTTCTATACAGATAATTTTGGAACCAAAAGAACGGCAAAAGGTTTTAACATTACTTTCGGAAATCAAATTTCAGTATCGAAAAAAATTATTCTAGAACCTTATATTGGATTGGGATTGATGAATAGAAAAATTAACAACAGCGATATTGAGTATGACGAAATAAAAGATACCCGAAATGGAACAGGTTTAAAACCACTTTTCCAAAAATTGAATTTAGAAGAAAGTTCAGGAAATGTTTTTAATTTTTGTTTTGGATTGAGAGTTGGATATAGGCTGTAAAGGTAGGATGATGGAAGTTGGAAGTTCACAAAATTGAAAACAAAGATTCCTCCTGCGTCGGAATGACAATTGGATTATAAATAATTACAAAAAAAATACCCCGAAAGTTGAATTTCGGGGTATTATATTTTTAGAAATGAAAAAAATTAATCTTTTTTTCTCACAGTTCTCTGCTCTATTCTTTTTTCAAAATTTTCACCTTGAAAGATTCTTTGAATCATAATTCCCGGAATATGGATCTGGTTTGGATCTAGTTCTCCTGGAGCAACCAATTCTTCTACTTCAGCAATGGTAATTTTTCCTGCGCCTGCCATTGGATGATTGAAGTTTCTTGCTGAACCTTTAAATATCAGATTTCCTGCGTGATCACCTTTCCAGGCTTTTACGATTGAATAATCTGCTTCATAAGCATGTTCCAAAATATGTGGCTTTCCTTTGAAATCTTTTACTTCTTTACCTTCTGCAACTTCAGTTCCGAAACCTGCAGGAGTATAAAATGCAGGAATTCCAGCTTGAGCGGCACGACATTTTTCAGCTAAAGTTCCTTGTGGCGTCAATTCAACATCTAATTCGCCCGACAACATTTGTCTTTCAAATTCTGCATTTTCACCCACATAAGATGAGATCATCTTTTTAATTTGTCTTTTATGAAGCAATAATCCCAATCCGAAATCATCAACTCCGGCGTTGTTTGAAATACATGTCAAATCTTTTACATCACTTTCTACCAAAGCATTGATTGAATTTTCTGGAATTCCACAAAGTCCGAACCCTCCCAACATTAAGGTCATTCCATCCTGGATTCCTTCAATCGCTTCTGCGGCATTTTTTACTCTTTTATCTATCATGAAATATTTGATTTTTTTCCGTTTTAAATTTAAACATTTTTATCATATCTACCGTATTCCAAATGAATTTTGAAAAGCATTAAAAATTTTTTAGGTTTAAAATTAGTTTACTTTATTGTTAAAAATAAAATAGCGGAAACAAGTTCCGCTATCTATCAATAAGTTGTGAATATTTTTATTCTATGATCAATTTTAAAGTAAATAATTTTCTGGTATGAACTTTTACAAAGTAAACACCTTTTGGAAGATTTTCATTGACTAAAGAAAAACGCTGATTTTGTACGTTTTCAGATTTATATAAGAGCTGACCTGTAGCAGATAGCAATTCGATCTTCTCAATAGGATAATCACTTTTAATAAAAGTCGGCTGACCCGGTTTTGTAGGATTAGGATATATAACTACATTTTTCTCGGTCTTATTTTTAGTTTCCTCAGTTCCCAAAGTTCCGGCAGTAACCTGAAACTGTACTCTGTTTGAAACTTCTGTGTAAGAATCGTTGGTAAACATCACCATATAATAATTACCTGCTGTGGTTGGCACTCCATTTACATTTCCTATAATGGCTTTTGTACCTTGAGCTAAACCATCAAAATAAGTATATGAAATGAATTGATCATCAGGAACTGAAACACTTTGAGGGTAAATTCCTAACCAGTCTTTGATAATTCCCGGAGAATCCGTCCATGAAGCGGTGATGTTTTCACCCAATGTATACACTGGTTTATTGATCCAAAGATCTGTAACGATATCTCCTACTTTGAAGAAAACTTTTTCTCCTACTGTTGTATATCCATCTTCAAGAAAATACTGAGCATAATAATATCCTTTTGGAAGACCTGTAAAATTAAGAGTTCCGGAAGCAGTTGTTACATAACTCCATTTTGCAGCCGGAGTTGGCCCTGGAACTTGTCCCATTTTGTAAATTCCGATCCAGTCTTTTGTTAAATTTGGTCCATTATTAAAATTAACAACAACCGTTCCTCCAACCGGATATGCATCAGCAGTTGTTTGAAGTACAACTTTTGGTCCTACATAAAAGTTTTTCCTAGGAGCAATTTCCGTATATCCATTATTGGCAAAAAAGCCTGCAAAATACTGCCCTTTTGTTGCTAAACCATTTGGAAAAGTAGCTACTCCTGAAGTTTGTCCGTTGGTATAAACAAAACCTTGAGAAGTTGTCGTTGTAGGATTTTGACCTTTTTTATAAAGCCCTACCCAATCCTGTTGATTTCCCGGCCCGTCATTGTAAGTTGCTATAATTGCTTCATTCTGCAAATATTCTGTCTTATTTAAAATAAGGTTAGGATTTGAAACTACACTTCCTGTGATCTCAAACTGTTTTACATCACTCCAATCACTCCACTCCATATTTCTGTCTCTGTAACGGGTTTTCACATAATACACTCCGTTGGTGATAGAGTTTGCTGCAAAAGTGGCTTTTGTGATATCGACACCTGCATTTAAGTTTTTAGTAACATCAGGATTTCCGTTACCTTCTTTCCCGAACCAGTTCTCGTAATCTCTGTAAAATTCTTTTTCGATGACCGAAAAATCAGCAGCTTTGCTTACCAAAAACTGAGTCGTATTTAAAAGTTCATTTGCCGGAGAAGAAAAAGCACTTCCGTTTAATGTTAAAGGTAAAGTTACAGGAGCCGAAAATGTATTTGTAATTACTGGCTTCTGTGGTTTAGGCTTATTTTTATATCGGTGGAATGAGTCGATCAACACATTATCTTTTTGTGTATAGATCCCTCCAATAGAATAACTTTCGATATCTACTTTTCCGTTGGCTACATCAACTTCAATGATTTGATACGTCCAATCGGTTAACGTTTTTTGTACATCATCAAAATCCTGTTCTGTTGACATTCCCCAATATTGATCCCAAGCCGTTCCACCAGAAATAATCTGGTAGTTTGGAGTATTTTTTAGTTGTCCTCTGTGATAAAGGTGATGGTGAGCTCCAACGTGCATCAAATATTTATCAGATCCTGCTAAAAGGGGCACTGCATTGTTTCTTACCCAAGTAGAAATATCACCAACATATTGCTCTGCCTGATAAGGTCTGTGGCTTAATGAAATAATCCAGTCAACTGTAGGATCATTATTTGCTTCGGTTAAAATCTGCTGAAGCCACGTTTGCTGTGCAGAACCTGTATGCTCTGAACTTAAACTTACAAAAAGTACGTTTCCTGCTTGTTGAGCATAATAATTTTCGTTCCCTGATGTGATATTTTTATATTTAATTTCATCAATATTAAAATGGGCGTAGTAAGAATTCATTCCTAAAGTACCATATGTCTCATGATTTCCTACTGTTGTAAGAATCGGAAGGTACGGTGATAGTTTTCTGTTCTTTTTAAAGTGAACATTTTCATAATGATCTAAGGTTCCCACATCTACCTGATCTCCTACCATAAAAGTCAGGGCTATATTATCGGAAGGATCTGAAGTAAGCCCGAACTTCTCTTTTAATTTTTTATAAGCTTTATAATTCAAAGAATCATATCGCGGTTCTGCTTTGATCTGGTTGTCTCCCATAATCAAGAACCTTATTTTACCATCAAGGGTTACAGCTTGCCCCGGAAGAGGAAGTGTTCTGAAATTATAAACCGCAGATTCGCTGGCTCCTGTTTTTATTTTATAGTAATACTTGGTGTTGGGTTGTAAGTTTGTAATTTTTGCGGTGTGATAATAGTAATTGTTATTGTAACCTGTGTCAGAAAAGATATTGGTAGTTCCTGTTACCGTTACATTAAGGTTTGTGGGAGAATTCCCATAAAGAACCGTGGTTTCATTGTCTGAACTTGTTTTCCAGTTGACAATCATAGAATTGTGAGCCGGATTTTGCAAGTAAGGAAACAAAGCTTGAGCATTCGCAAGCTGGACGACGAAAAAAAAGAAAAACAAATAATGCCTCATAATAGATTTTTTTTAGAATTGGATTGTTTTGGAATACTGTAATTTTAAAATCCCGCAAATATAAATTTCACTTGTAAACTCAAAATGACCCTAATAATAAGCATCTGTTAACTTTTTCGTAAAAAAGAACCCTTAGAAAGGTATTTTCTTATTGTAAAATTGTTTGGCAAATTCAAAAAACATTTCATATATTTGCAGCCTGTTATTCAACCTCTGACGAAGTCCGTGTACGTTGTTTAGCTTGACAAAAAATTTTTATTACAAAAATGGATTTATTAAAGTACGTACAAGACAAGTACATTACAAAAAAAGAATTCCCTGAATTCAAAGCTGGAGACACAATCACTGTGTATTACGAGATTAAGGAAGGTCAAAAAACTAGAACTCAGTTCTTCAAAGGAACTGTTATCCAATTAAGAGGAACAGGTTCTACAAAGACTTTTACAATCAGAAAAATGAGTGGTGATGTAGGTGTAGAGAGAGTTTTCCCTATCAACATGCCTGCTCTTCAAAAAATCGAAGTTGACAGAAGAGGTAAAGTTAGAAGATCTAGAATTTACTACTTCAGAGACCTTAGAGGTAAAAAAGCGAGAATTAAAGACGCTGCTTACAAGAAGAAATAATTCAGACAACAACACATACGAAAAGAGACTGCTAATTTTTAGCGGTCTCTTTTTATTTTGAAGTCTATTTTTTAGGAGCTTTTCCCGCTTTCCACTATATCTTTTTCGCCAACTCTTTTTTCAAGCCATTTCAGAAAAAGGATGTCGTTGCAATCGGGGCTAAGAAAAAGAAACGTTTTAAACCACCCCGTCAAAAATTCAAAGAATTTTTGCCACCCCTCCAGAGGAGGGGAATTCTCATCAAAATCCTATTTAGATTTGATTCTCAATCTTGTAAACTTCCAGCATTCCACTTCCATCACCCATCACCTTACTTTATAAAATCAAACAAAGCATTCCAAAATTTATCGTAAACTTCGATGTGTGGAAGGTGTCCTACGTTTTCGAGCTCAACCAGTTTTGAACCTGCAATTTGCTGTTGCGTTTTCTTTCCTAATTCCTGATATTGCCCCATCGTTGGCTGAATTTCTTTTGGCGCACGGTCTTTTCCGATTGCCGTTCGGTCTCTTGTTCCGATAATTAATAAGGTCGGAGTTTTTATATTTTTAAATTCATAAACGACCGGTTGATTAAAAATAATATCACTGGTCAATGCTGCATTCCAGGCAACTTGAGGATAATCTTTATGCAGCGTCCAACCTGCGATGAGATCGAGCCAAGGTTGATATTCTGATTTCCATTTGTTGTCGTAATAGAATTTAAGCTGATAATTTTTGTACGTTTCTGCTGTGTTTTTCAATTCAGACTGATACGCTTCATCAATGGTTTGATATTTCGCTAAAGCTTTATAATCCTCTAATCCAATCGGGTTTTCGAGAATTAATTTTTCAACAGTTTCAGGATACATTAAAGTAAATCTTGTGGCAACCATTCCACCCATCGAATGTCCGAGAACAATGATTTTGTCGATTTTCAAATCATCTAAAATTGCTTTAGTATTACTTGCTAACTGAGCAAAAGAAAACTGATAGCTTTGAGGTTTCGAAGATTTACCAAAGCCGATCTGATCAGGAATGATTACTCTGAACCCTTTATCTGAAAGATTTTTTGCCGTTTTCTCCCAATACGCTCCGTTAAAATTTTTCCCATGAAGCAACATAATGGTTTTCCCGTTTGGCTTTTTGGGTTTTACATCCATATATGCCATTTTCAGAGTTTGATTTTGTGATTTTAAATCTTTAAAATGAACTTCAAAAGGATATTGATAGTTGGAAAGCATCGCATCTAAAGGTTTTATTTGGGAAAACACAGAAACTGACGCTAATGAAAACAACATAACAACTGCAGCATTTTTAAAATATTTCATGAAAAATTGATTTTAGATATAAATTTAAAAAAACCGCTTCAAAAGAAACGGTTTTCGGTATTATTTATAATTTAATTATCATTTTTAAGACAATTGCTCAGTAAGTACTTTCTCTTTTTTCGAAGGTAAATTCATCAAAACAATGGCCATTAGAATTAAAATAATTCCAACCCACTGGATAAGAATAACTTTTTCACCCAAAAGAACAAAAGCCATCGTTACAGATACTGGAAGTTCTAATGAAGAAATAATGCTCCCCAGTCCTAAACCTGTATTCGGAAAACCTAAATTGAACAAAATAGGCGGAATTATCGTTCCGAATAGGGCCAAAATAAACCCATAAGTCCAGAAAATCGAGTAATCAAATGGTCTTATATGTTCTGTGTTTTCAGTAAAATTTAAATAAAAAGATCTTAAACTTTCAGAATACAACGGTCCAATTTGTGCAAAAAACAAAAATGTTAAAACAACGACAGAACCACCCGTTAACATGATGACACTTTTTCTAAGCACCGGTAAATGTGTTGCTAAAGTATTCGACGTAAACATGGTCATCGTAAAAGATGCTGCAGCTAATACTCCCCAAAAGATACCATGCCAATCTAACTTTACCTCAAGATTAATTAGATTTGTTGCTAAAACCGTTCCCAACAAAACAATTAGTGTTGCAACCACTTTTTTAGCATTCGGAAATTTCTTGGTAATAAAACTTTCTACCACTACACTGAACCACACCGACTGCATCAGCAATACGATCGCAATAGAAACAGCAATATATTGTACCGCTATATAATAAAACAGACTGGTGCAACCTAAAGAAGTACCCGCTATCAAAAGCGTTCTGAATTCTTTTCGGCTGGGTGATGATAATTTCTTTTTGGATGTTATCGTCTGAATAAAATTCAGAATTAAAAGACCTGTAATTCCTAAAGCAAACTGAGCTGTTGTTACCTCAGAAGTCGTAAAACCGTCTTTGTAAGACATTTTCACAAACGTAGCAAGCATTCCGTAAATACTCGCTCCAAAACCGACAAACAATACTCCTTTTAAAATATTTTTCTTCTTCATAATTTTTTTCGCAGCCGGCAAAGTTACGACATATTATTTTAAAAATAAGACAACTGTATATTAACAAAAATCACCTCAGGAAATCCTAAAGTGATTCTATTTAATAAATTTTTAAACTTATTTTTTAATAATAATTTTTGAAGTAGTATCAATTCCGATTCCTTGTAGCTTTACAACATATACTCCATTTTCAAAATCTTTTGTAGAAACAGGAATTCTTGAATCCTGTGATACTCTGTTTTCTGACACTATCAATTTTCCGGACATATCATAAATCTGCAAATGAAGATTTCCGATGGTAAAATCTTTTAAATAAATAAAGAATTCATCTTTGGCAGGATTAGGATAAATCGATATCAAACTTTTATCTATCGCAATACTAGAGTTTCCATCCTGACAATCTTTAGGAATTGAAAAATCTTCTTTTTGATCATTGATATTCATTTTATTTCCAGCCAAAGCATTTAAACCTAAACCTCTTTTAGCAAAAGTTTTCCAGATCATACATCGGTCTTCTCCTTTAGTCGTCAACATTTCTGCAGAAAGAATTGCATTTCGTCCGTCAATAAATGTAGGATTACAAGTCTGCAGTTTTAATGCGTCTGTTACCAACTGTAAAACTCGTGCACTTCCACCGTTTTTGTTAGCTAAAACGTCAGAGGAATAACCATATTTCGCAGCATATTGCCAATGAAGATCCCAAAGCATTGATGCCCAAATAAATCCTATACTGTGTACATCGGGAACGATTTCACCATCTTCCTCGATTTCCATCCCGTTTGTTTTTCCATACGTATAATTATTAATAGAAAAATCAGGTGAATATTTTGCAGACCTTAATCCGGCTCCAGTTGTAGATTGTCCGCTCGCATAAGTCCCTATGCTTCTTGGAACATTTGCATTATCTCCAGGTTTGTTAGTCAACATTAAAGCAAAAAAATCTGACCAACCTTCACCCATTTGTTCTTTACTTGCAGATTTTAAAAGACAGGTATAACCGTTTCCTGTGAGCCTATTTGAAATTCCGTGTCCATATTCGTGAGTTACAATACCATTATCAAAGCTTCCATCAGGTGTAATTGCAGTTGTGGGATCACTTTTTAAAGTGACATTCACTGTTACTGAATTATTGACTTGTGTTTTAATAAATTCACCTTCATCATTTGTTATCAGAACCGAAGGAATTGTAATTGTAGCATCAGTTCCGCCCATTGAAGAAGGAAAATTAGTTGCTGTAGAATTGTTATAAATAATTGCAGCAATAGCACCTGCATTTTGAGCGTTTTTTACTTTTAAAGCAAATGTACAGCCTGAAGCTCCTCCCCTTTCCATCAATCCTATTTTTCCGGTTAAAGATCCTGCAGGTAATGCAGAGCAGCCATCAATTGTAGAAGCCAGAACAACATCACCTGTAACTCCAGTTCCATTAAGTAGTGGCCCAAATTGAGCAGGACTTGCTTGTGGAACTCTCGGAATTGCTGTAATTGGCGCGTTATAAAAGAAATACCTGTTGACTGTAGACCAAAGATACATTTGCATCAAAGGTCTATTTCCGTCGGAAGGTGTTGTAAAATTGGCGTTATTTAAAGCCCCTCCATCTTGAGATTCTGCCAAAACATAATCATTTCCTTGTCCGCCTTTACCGAAATTATTCTGCTGAAAGTTTCTTGCAGATTCTGTAAATCCGAACTGATAAAAAATATCATGTACTCTGTTATTAATATAAAACAAATTTGTGATAGCAGCACTTCGGTTAGATGAGGGAGTTCCGTTCATAGAAAAAGGGAAATCAAAATTTCTGTTTATACCTCCATCGGGAGAAAACCCAGGTTCATCTTTGTTTGCTGTATCTTCGTAAGAATACACATTATTTCCTCTTGTCGTTGTGTAACTTGTTGCTCCTGTAGAATGCCATCCTGCTGGCGAAGAAGCTAAAATCCAAGGATTCGAAACAATGGATCGGTTACCAAAAGTAGGAGCTTCAATCGGTAATGCAAAAACATTGTAACTCGCATTATCTGCAAGTTTAAATAAAGAGTTTTTTTGAAAATTTGCAGATTCTATATTATTTGAAATCCTAGATTCTCCAAAATAAGCATCTGAATGAAAATTACAGGATAAATTCAGGTTGTCTTTTGAAATAATTTCTCCTGAATTGGCATCTACCAAAATATTCCAATAGTTTGAAGATTTTGGCTCTTGAAAAGAAAATTCGTAGGCAAGTCTCAAATTATCATTCACATCAACAAACATCAATCTTTGCTTCGTGAAATTTTTCTGATTCGATTCTGAAAGCGAGTTTTCAAGAATCTGAAAGTTTTTTATTTCTGCTTTCCCTAAAGCTACAGCAATATTTTCAAGTGCTTTTTCTTTGCTGAGCGTTGCCATTTCTGAAGTCGAAACAATATAGTTTTTCACAAAAGAATCTGAAAAATAAACAATTTTATTCTCTTTAATGATCGCTGTTCCTACAGCATTATAAACAGGATATCCTTTAAATTTTTGCTGAATTTTTATAATTTCTCCTTTTAAAGATTCAGAAGAGTCTATATTATCGATTTCAAAATCTCTTAAATCTGCTTTTTTAAAATCCTTAGTTTGCTTAGTAAGAATATAATTGGATATCAATCTCTTCTGTTGCTGAGAAAATATGAAATATGGAAACAAAATAAAAAGCGCAAATAAAATTTTCACATTTCTAGTCTTCATTTTATTAATAAAAATACAATTCATGATTTTAGTTATTAATATTCTATAAAAATAGCAACATTTTGTGAAATCCTGTTTATGATTATGATAAAAGAAAATATTAATCTTAAGAAATTAAAAAGGCCATCTCAAAAGTGAGACAGCCTTAGTATAATTAAATTTTAAAAAGATTATTATTTAGCGATAATAACTTTTGAAGTAGCATCAATCCCTAAACCTTTTACTTTTACAAGGTAAGTTCCGTTAATCAATTTGCTTGTAGAAATTGCTTTTTTAGATTCCGGTGAAATTTTATTTTCTGTAGAAATCAATTTTCCTGACATATCATAAATCTCAACATCTACTTTTCCTAAAGTATTACTTGGGAAATTAATGTAAAACTCGTTCTTAGCAGGATTTGGGTAAATTGAAATTCCAACATTTTTAACCGCACCCGTTTCTGATGTAGAAAGTAAACAATCAGCTGGTACATCAAAGTTTTGTACTTGGTCATTAAGAGCCGCATTTACGGCAGCAGTATTAGTAAAACTTGTTGGAGACTTACTTCCTGCTGATGCGTTGATACCTAGTCCTCTTTTTGCGAAAACATTCCATATCATACAACGGTTTTCACCCAAATATTTTGCTTGATCTACAGCTATGATAGCGTCTCTACCATCTATAAAAGTAGGATTACATCCCTGAAGTTTTAATGCATCTGTCACTAATTGTAAAACTCGAGCACTTCCACTTGTTGAATTAGCTGTTACGTCAGAAGCATACCCATATTTTTCAACATATTTCCAGTTCAGATCCCATAGCATAGTCGCCCAAATAAAACCTATAGAGTGTACATCTGGAACTTGTCTATTAAGCTGAGTATTAAAATACGTTAGTCCATTTGTATCTCCGTAGGTATAATCATTGATCGCAAAATCCGGAGAATATTTAGCAGGGCGAATACCTCCACCAGTAATAGGTTGATTAGCAGCATAAGTACCTGTACCTCTAGCTACAGAAGCATTATCTCCTGGCTTATTAGTTAGCATTAAAGCAAAGAAATCAGACCAACCTTCACCCATTTGCTCATTAGAAAGATTAGAATTCAAGCAGTTATATCCTATCCCTGTCATTCTGTTAGAAATACCGTGCCCATATTCATGGGTTACAATTCCGTTATCAAAACTTCCGTCAGGAGTTACACTTAAAGCTGGATCATTTTTTAAAGTAATATTTACAACAGTATTTGCAGATAAATGGGTTTTAATATACTCCCCCTCAGTATTACCAACTAAAACAGCAGGAATAGTAATGGTAGCATCTGTTCCTGCCATACCACCAATCGTATTTCCATTTGCCGCATTATTGTAAACAATGGTAGCGATAGCTCCAGCATTCTGCAAATTTTTAGTTTTAAGCGCAAAATCACAAGTTCCTCTTTCTACTAATCCAATTTTACCCGTAAGAGACCCTGCAGGTAATGCTGTACATCCATTTAAAACAGAAGAAAGTTGAATATCCCCAGTTACTCCAGTCGCTGTAAGCATAGGTCCGAATGCAGCGGTTCCTGCCGATGGGGTACGTGTAGTAGCAGCCGTTGGTGCATTATAGAAAAATATTCTATTTATTGATGACCAAAGATACATTTGCATTCTTGGATTGTAGCTATCCTCAGGGGATGAGAAGTTAGCATTATTGGTACCTCCACCATCTTGAGCTTCCGCAAATACAGAGTCATCCTCTAGCCCTCCTTTTCCAAAATTATTCTGTTGGAAATTTCTTGCGGATTCTGTAAATCCGAATTGATAAAATACATCATGAATTTTATTATTCAAATAAAATAAATTTGTGATAGAAGCATTTAGATTAGCTGTTGGGCTTCCAGTCATTGAAAATGGGAAATTAAAATTTCTTGAAGCTCCCCCATCCGCTGGAGCTCCCGGCAAATAATCAGGAGGAACAGTAAGAGCTGTTCCTGCAACATCTTCATAAGCAAAAACATTATTTCCTCTTGTTACTGTATAATGTGTAGTTCCGTCTGAATGCCATCCTTCAGGTGATGCTATAAGATTCCAAGGGTTTGAAAGTATAGATCTTGGTCCAAAAGTAGGTGCTTCAAGTGGAAGTGGAAAGATGTTATATGAAGCATTATCTGGTAATAATAAAGCTAAATTTTGGTTCAATTGGTCTATCTTGTTTTCTGCGCCAACAAACGAATGCTCGCTGTCATCTGCATGAATATGTGATTGCGAATAATCATGTGAATAAGTATTCTGCTCAAATTCACAAAATGTCGTTAAATTAGCTTTACTGATAATATCACCATTATTAGCATCAACAATAATACTCCAATAATTAGCAGATTTGGGCTCACTAAAAGAATATTCATAAGCCAGTCTTAAATCACCATTTTTATTATTTGCGTATACAAGTCTTTGCTTTGCAGCATAATTCTTATTTGTAGTTTTTTCTAAAAATTTAATAATAGGCAAACTCGAAATTTCTGAATTTCCTAAATCATCAGCAATCTTATCAAGTGCTGAATTTTTAGAAATAGTAGCATTGGTTGATGTAGACTCATGATAATCCTTAATAAAATTATCTGTAAAGTATACAACTTTGCTGTCTTTAACAAGTGCCGTTGCTACTGAATTATAGACAGGTAAACCATTATAAGTCTGTTGAATTTTAACAACATCACCATTCAATGATTTTGAAGAGTCAACATTATCAATAATAAATTGATTAAGATCAGATTTTTTATATTCTCTCAGCTTATTTTGAGAAATATAATTTTTAATCAACACTTCATTTGACTGTGCAAATGACACTGAAGGTATTACTGCGAAAACGGCAATAACAAGAGGTAGAATTACTTTTTTCATTTACTTAATTAAAGATGCAAATGTATAATTAATTCTCAATTAATACTACCATTAATTAAAATATTCGTTAGTTTTTAATATAAAACTTCAACCATCTTTTAAATAACTAATTATCAATATATTAAAATAAAATCTCACATAAAACAAGACTATAACTTATTGATTTTCAAAACCACACACTTAGCACTCAATAGCATTTTAAACTACATCATACCTATTATTTCGTTTTTCTAGAGGCAAAAAAACATTTTTTTGTAAACATTTAAAATTTAATTCTACTCTATATGATTAATATAGTTTTATTAAACATTTATTAAGATTTTAATAATCAGCCCGTATTTAATAAAATTCAATTAAGGTTGATTTAATTTATGATTTACTCAAAACAAAAAAACCACTCTTTCGAGTGGTTCTTATATTAAAAAATGATTGTCGGATTATTTACCTCCTTCCATTTTCTTTTTCAATTCTGCTAAAGCATCAATGTCTCCAAGAGTTGATCTTTCTTCGTTGTTTGAAGAAGAAGATACATTTCTGTTAGAAGATTCTTTCACATTCTTTTTCTCTTCGTCTCTGAAGATACCTGTGTGAGAAACTACTACTCTCTTGAATTCTTTGTTGAATTCGATTACTTTAAACTGAGCATCTTCACCTTTTTTGATTTTAGATCCGTCTTCCTTCTCTAATAATCTTGATGGGCAGAAAGCTTCAACTTCAGCATCTTCGAATTGTACAGAAGCACCTTTATCGTGTACTTCTACAGCTTTACCAGCGTGTACAGTTCCTTCAGCATATTTAGTTTCAAATTTATCCCAAGGGTTTTCTTGAAGTTGTTTGTGACCTAGAGATAATCTTCTAGCTTGGATGTCTAATTCTAGAACTACAACATCTAATTTGTCACCAACTGCACAGAACTCAGATGGGTGCTTGATTTTCTTAGTCCAAGAAAGATCAGAGATATAGATTAATCCATCGATACCTTCTTCCAATTCTACGAATACACCGAAGTTTGTAAAGTTTCTTACAGTTCCAACGTGTTGAGAACCTACTGGATACTTAGCTTCGATATTTTCCCATGGATCTTTAGATAATTGTTTCATACCTAAAGAGATTTTTCTGTCTTCTCTATCAAGAGTAAGTACTTCAGCTTCCACTTCGTCACCTACTTTTACGAAATCTCCTGCGCTTCTCAAGTGAGTAGACCAAGACATTTCAGAAACGTGAATTAATCCTTCTACACCTGGAGCGATTTCTACGAATGCACCATAATCAGCAAGAACTACTACTTTTCCTTTTACTTTATCTCCAACTTTCATGTCAGCAGAAAGAGCATCCCAAGGATGAGCTTCTAATTGCTTCATACCTAATTGGATTCTTGTTTTCTCGTCATCAAAATCAAGGATAACAACTTTTACAGTTTGTCCGTCTTCTAGGATTTCAGATGGGTGGTTCACTCTAGACCAAGAAAGGTCTGTAATGTGAATCAATCCATCAACACCTCCTAAGTCGATGAATACACCGTAAGAAGTAATATTCTTAACAGTACCTTCAAGAACTTGTCCTTTTTCAAGCTGAGCGATGATTTCTTTTTTCTGACCTTCGATATCTGCTTCGATCAATGCTTTGTGAGATACAACTACGTTTTTGAACTCAGGGTTGATTTTCACAACTTTGAACTCCATAGTTTTACCTACGAACTGATCGTAATCTTTGATTGGCTTAACATCAATTTGAGAACCTGGTAAGAATGCTTCGATTCCGTGTACGTCAACGATCATACCTCCTTTAGTTCTAGACTTAACAAAACCGTTAACGATTTCTCCAGTTTCGTGAAGCTCATTTACTCTATCCCAAGCTTTAAGCGTTCTAGCTTTTCTGTGAGATAATTGTAACTGACCTGTTTTGTCTTCTCTTCTGTCTACCATTACTTCAACATCATCACCTACTTTTAGGCCTGGGTTGTAACGGAATTCGTTAAGAGAAATAACACCTTCAGATTTGAAGTCGATGTCTACGATAGCTTCTTTGTCAGTTAATCTTACAACTTTACCAGTGATAACGTCGTTATCATTTAAGCTGCTAAGAGATCCGTTATAGATTTCTTCAAGATCACTTTTTTCTTTTCTAGCATCTGCATCAAGACCTGATTCGAAAGAATCCCAATCAAATTGTTCTGGTGCTACGTTTTGGTTTAATAAAACCTCTGCTGAATTTGTCTCTTTTGACATTTTCTAATAAAATTTGTATTCCTTCTTTTTTAATGGTCTGAATAAATGTGGTTTTAAAAAATACGGAAGTAATTAATTTATAATAATTTACCTTTTCAGACCTATCCACAAAAAGTGACTGCAAAATTACAAAAAAAACTTGGATTCACAATTATGTTTATTTCAATTAATCTAGCAGGTAAAACAGGCTCATATTAAAAACAAAAACAGATGAGCAAAATTGCTCATCCGTTAAAAAACACAAATTATGATAAAATCATATATTTTTAATTAATAGATTCTACGACCGTAGTATTAAGAGATATTTTCGCCAAAAAGCTACTCATATTATCGCAAATACTTCCATCAGACCGTGTAGCAGCACCTGCGTACACAATTTTCTGCGTTGCCAAATTAGAAGTTGAAGATATATTTCGAGCCATAACTTTTATTGTATGATTCCCAATAGATAAATTATTAACCACCCCATTTAAAATAAATTTATTCCAAGAACAAGTGAAATTTTCTTTTTGCTTGTGGTATTTTCTTACTACAACCAATACATCGTCAACGAAAATACCGATTGCATATTCATAATATTCATTAGATGAAGCATCAAGTTGTGTCATACCTTCTACAGTGAAAGCAAAAGAATTATGAGCCCTTGTGAATGATTTTGAATCTGTTATCCCTAAAGCAACCCACGCCGAAGTACCTGTACCTAAATTAATTGCTCCTGGATTGAAACCTGTAA
The DNA here is from genome assembly GCF_001677955.1 of Chryseobacterium sp. BGARF1. Lineage (GTDB taxonomy): Bacteria > Bacteroidota > Bacteroidia > Flavobacteriales > Weeksellaceae > Chryseobacterium. Next base: position 53,767 of record NZ_LELA01000068.1, on the reverse strand, counting down.
TAACAGTACTTCCAGAAGACGAAACAGAGCTTATATTAACTAAATCTAATTTTGGCTGAAGCATTTCTTTAGTATATAAAGCATTCCATCGGTCAACTTCGAAATAGGTAACGGTTTGCGGCAAAGACGGTGTAGCATTGCTGTTAAAAACTATATTTCCGTTTTGTGGACTTGGCACTGTGATAGCATCCATATTTGATGTCAAAGGAATTCTTGGTAACAGAAATCCTTTTTTGTCTGAGTCTAATTTTAAGACAGCTGTATTATCTAAAGCAGGTATCCCTTTATCTGTAATCACAACCTGTGAAAAGCAAATAGTATGAACAACTACTAAAAGAATGATGTTAAATATTTTTTTCATGATTAGTAAGGTAATGGTTGATTGACTAAAACGATAGCACTTATTTTTGCTTCATCATTTGAGATATTGGTGCAGCTTGCTCCTTTTTGTCCATAATTAATAGCTACAGTGGTGGTACTGGACCTATTCATTACGGCGAGCTTTATATTATGAGTATTTACACTGAGATTACTTGCCAGACCTGTAATCGTAAATTCACGGAACGCACATGTGTTATCTACATTCATCGTAGCTGATTTTGATGAAATTAATTTATCATCTACAAAAATCCCCAGACCATACGTTACACTTTCACTGCTGGATGAAGCATTATTTAATTGTAGCATTCCTGTAAAAGTAACTACTGTATTATTGATTGCCCTATCGATGACAAAACTGAAAGGTGTAGCATCTGTAATTTCCACCCAAGGACTTGCCAAAAGACTTCCATTTACAAATGAATTCACGGAAGTAGCATCTGCAGGATAATTGCTAGTAGAGACCCCAGTATTATAAATTTTAGAATAATATTTGGTAATTCCTAAAAGTAAATTGATGTTTGCTGAACTAAAGTAAAAGACCCATTTTGTTCCATCCCAATAATACAGGCCTTTTCCCCCAGGAAAATTTTCATTAGTATTATACACCATTAAAGATTCTGTAGGTGTTGAAATTAGAAAACTATAACTGGAAACATTATTTGGATTTAATGAAACTTTCGGCAGCATAAACCCCTTATTGCCAGATACTAAATCTAAAATCGCAGATGCATCTGGAGCTACAGTTCCAATCCCTACCGAGCCAGTTTGTGCCCGATTAGTGATTCCTAATATAAAAAAAAGGAATATTAAATAATTTTTTTTCATGGTATTGTGTTTTAAGATTTTTCGGTTAATGTGATAAACATATTTATCTTAGACATGTCATTGTTTACGGAGGGCGAGGCTGCGCCGCCAAACTTCCAGACGGTGGCATCAGGATGGTTATTAACCCTCATTGTGACATACATTTTCACAGTATGGTTTCCTATGCTAAGATTTTTGAAAACCGTATTTATTGAAAAGAAATCATATTGAAAAGTACGTCCGTAATTTGAAGAATAGTTTCTAACCCCCGCCAATTTATCATCTACAAAAACACCAACGGCATAAGTATATGTATTAGCAGAATTTAGGGTGGCATTATTAGCCTGAACCATGCCTTCAGTCAGCACAAAAACAGTATTATTGGCCTGACTGATTGTAATATTTTTAGCAAGACCCGGAATTTCTGTCCAAATTGTACCGGGTGCGGAGTTTTCAGCATAATTCAGCGCACCGGAAAGTACAGTTAAATCGACTGGCGATGAGCTTGATGTGTTATAAGAAATTGTTAATCCCAGTACGGAATAGATGTTTCCAGAATCTACAACTTCACTCCATTTACTTCCTTCCCAAAAATTAAATCCTTTTTTTCCGGGAGCGGTATTATACGCTAATAATCCAAGAGCAGGAGTTGCTGTAACTGGTGAAGCTAGATTGAGATTTGGAATGTTAAGATTAGGAATTAAGACCCCTTTATTAGAAGAATAAGTTTTTAGGAGTAAGTCATTTTCTACAGTTTCTGTCCCTATCCCAACTTGTCCTTTTGCGTTTTGAAAAAATAGCAGATAGAAAACCACTGCCTTAGCGAGAAGTATTTTTTTCATCATCGTATAATTAAATTATTAAATTTGTGTTTTTGTTAGTATCCGGAAAATCTTATTCAGCACTTGTGCATTTTTAAGATTTCCCAAACATTAACACTACAAATTTATAATTTAATCACATCTGAATCAAATAATTATCATATTATTTTCTCTTTATTGAAAAAATCAATAATTAATATATGACTTAACAGAAAAACAAAAGAAGAATTATTTTTTAAATTGTCTTAGTAGAATCTCCCAAGAGATTATTTAAACCAGAAAATTCTTCGGGAGATAATTCTCTCCATTTTCCTAAAGGAATATCAAGCTTGATATTCATGATTCTTATACGTTTCAGCTTTTTTACTTCATATCCTAAGAATTCACACATTCTTCTAATTTGCCTATTAAGCCCTTGTGTCAAAACAATACGAAAGGTCATATCATCAATTTTTTCCACTTCACATTTTTTAGTGACTGTATCTAAAATTGGAACACCATTACGCATTTTTTCCAAAAACCGAGGATTGATTGGCTTGTCAACTCTTACTAAATATTCTTTCTCGTTGTTATTTTTAGACCTTAAAATTTTGTTAACAATATCTCCATCATTTGTCAATAAAATCAAACCTTCACTTGGCTTATCTAATCTCCCGATCGGAAAAATACGTTTAGGATGATTGATATACTCTATAATATTATCACGTTCACGTTTTGTATCGGTAGTACAAACAATCCCTACGGGTTTATTGAAAGCAATATAAACAGGTTTTTCTTCAGATTCACGGATGGGTTTTCCGTCAACTTCTACTACGTCTTCATCAGAAATTTTAGTTCCCAACTCAGGAATTTGGCCGTTTATTTTTATTCTACCTTCTTCCAAAAGCTTATCTGCCGCTCTTCTTGAGCAGTAACCAACTTCTGAAAGATATTTATTAATACGTGTTTTTTCCATTATTCTATTCCTTCTACTGTGTAATTTTTGTTACTGAAAACGGTGATTCCGTAACTTAATCCTATAAATATGGCACTTGAGCTTCCAAGCTGAAATCTTTCTAAGAACAAACCTCCTTCCTGACTTAATCTTTTGGAATAAGCAACCTGAAGGCCGGCTTTTAAGCTCCAAAAATCAGAATTTGAAACTGCCGAATGATTAAACTGCTTTCCATATGTAACATCGATAAAAAACGCTTCATCTCCTGGATTGAAAATAAATTTTGGCTGAATCAACCAATACATCATATGAAAATTGGGGTCAATATAGCTGTATTTCAAACCTGTACCAATTGCAAAATTAGGAAGAAAATTATAACCACCAATTACCGACATTCCAAATGTAATTTTATTGGGAAGATAAGGTGCTACATATTGCTGGTAATATTGCGAATCTTTGTTTTGATTATCCTTAATTTGGTTTCCTAAGTTGTAACCCACATTTAAGGTCGGGTTTACATAAAAATTCATTTTCGGTTTTTTTGAATCGTCAACTTGCGAAAATACTGTTATTGAAAACAGCACAACAAATATCGAGAGTAAATTTTTAATCATAAGTTTTCAAATCGATATTCATTTTCTAAAAAATCGCTGGTTCCATCTTCTATTTTGTAATCGCCGATTTTTGTTCTTCTTAATTGGGTAAGATAGCCTCCAACACCTAATTCCTGACCAATATCGTGCGCTAAACTTCTGATGTAAGTTCCTTTTGAGCACCCTACCGTAAAACTGATCAAAGGAAAATTGATCTCAATATCTTTGATATAATGAATGGTTGTTTTTCTTGATTTCATCTCAACCTCTTCTCCTGCTCTTGCTAAGTTATAGGCTCTTTCTCCGTCAATTTTAATGGCTGAAAAAACAGGTGGTCTTTGATTTATTTCCCCTAAGAATTTTTCTAAAGCATTTTTTACGTCTTCTTCCGTTACCTTTGAAATGTCCTGATGAAGGATCTCTGGTTTTTCGGTATCGTATGATTCAGTTTGTACGCCTATTTTTACTTCGGTCCAATATTCTTTTGGGGCATCCTGTATTTCAGGAATCTTTTTTGTGAACTTTCCAGTGCAAACGATCAATAATCCTGTCGCACGCGGATCTAAAGTTCCGGCATGACCGATCTTAAATTTTTTCGGAAGATCAAATTCTCTTTTGAGTTTATATTTCATTTTATTGACTGCCTGAAAAGAGGTCCAATCCAAAGGTTTGTCTAATAAAAATATGTGTCCGTCTAGAAGTTGTTGTGATGTCATTTTGAGTGGAACGTTTTGGGTTGGAGAGTTTGAGGATTGATTAGCTTTTTAGGGGGGAGATATTTACTTTTTTAAATGCTGTATTTTTAAGAGTGAATCTCTTGCAGCCCGGCTTGAACGGAGCTCTTTTTGCAGCAGCGAAGCGGAGGCAAAAAAGCGGGAGTGGAAGACGGAAATAGCTGCCCAAATAAATATAAAATCAATTATTTAAAGTAATAAAAATAAATCAACAAAGCAATTCCTACAAAAATACGGTACCAACCCCAAGGTTTAAAACCATATTTATTTAAAACACCAATAAACGCTTTGATAGCAATCAATGCTACAATAAATGCTACAATATTACCTACAATAAAAATCAGGATGTGGTCTTGAGATTGTAAAATCATCTCATAACCTTTCATAGGATTTGCAGTTGTCTTACCCCAGGTTTTTACAAAAACAGAGTAAACAGTTACTGCCAACATCGTAGGAACAGCCAAAAAGAATGAGAATTCTGCTGCTGCTTTTCGTGATAAACCTTGCGTCATCCCTCCAATAATCGAAGCTGCACTTCTACTTGTCCCTGGCATCATCGCAAGACATTGCCAAAAACCAATGGTCACTGCTTTTTTTATTGAAATATCTTTTTCGTCATTAATCACAGGATTTTTAAACCATTTATCAGCAAACAATAAAACGACTCCACCTAAAACCAAAACTGAGGATATGGCAATCTGATTTCCCAAAACAGCCTCAATCATATCATCAAAAATATATCCTAAAACCAAAGCCGGAATCACCGCAAAACCTAATTTGTAATAAAACTTAAGGTTTTTAAAGTCAAAAAACTTTTTCCAATACGCTACAACGACCGATAGAATAGCTCCAAACTGTATGGAAACCTGAAACATTTTTAAAAATTCTGTTTCTTCTAAGCCCATCAAATTGGCAGTAAAACCCATATGAGCTGTTGATGAAATCGGTAGATATTCTGTAAGTCCTTCTACGATGGCAATAATGATTGCTTTGATTAAATCCATTTTTGTTTAATTCAAAAAATATTAAAAGATTAAAAACAGCAAAAGATTCAAATTAATATTCAAATCTTTTATTGTCTTAGTCTTTATTGTAAAAATTTTATTTTCTTTTTAAAATTGCGTAGACTTCAATAACAAATCCTGTTACCACAAGGAGCGGAGCAATTCTGATTCTTCTGATGGAAAAAATATCGTCGTTCCAGACATTAGGGTCAAATTTTCCGTCTACGGTATTTGCATCTGGCCCCATCATTAGAAGAAAACCTACTACAATACACGCAAGCCCAATCAGCATCCATTTGAAATTTTCTTTACCGAAATAAAAAGTATTTTCTTCGGAAACTTTTGTTTCGTCACCGAAATCTGATGCCGAAAATTTATTTGTTTTTTTGCTCATTTTTAAGAATAATATAAATCGTCAACATTAGATTTTAAGAATCTCCATGTTGCAATAATTGTACTTAATACTGTGATGAATAAACCTACACCAAATATAGAAATTACTAACCAAATATACTGATTTGTATCTTGTACGAAAGGCGTTTTGATTGCTGTTGTAAAATAATACCAAACTCCGAAAAGTGCCGAAAGACCGATAACTGCACCAAGAAGTCCTAAAATAAGTGCTTCTTTGATGAATGGTGTCAAAATAAATCTTCGTTTTGCACCTACCAACTGCATGGTTTTGATGATAAATCTTTTTGAGAAAACCTTCAGACGAATTGAGTTGTTAATCAAAACAATTGCTAAAACCAGGAATAATAAACAGAATCCTAAAATCCATTTCAAAATTTTATTCAGGTTATCATATATTTTCTGAGAATCGGTATCGTTTTTTACTTCTTTTATTCCGGGAATAGCTTTAAGCTCTTTCAAAACAGCAGCAGTTTTAATAGAATCTGTATAACCGGCCTTTAGAGAAACTTCTACAGATGCAGGGTAAATATCTTCTTCAAAAAGCGCTTCCGTATCTATTCCCAAGCTTTTTTTGGCTTCAGCTGTAGCCATTTTCTTGGTGATATACTTGGTGCGTTTTACCGCTTCCATTTTATTAATTAATTCAACAGCAACAGCTTCTTGCTTTGCTATTTTAGCTGAATCTTTGATGTCGTAATTTTCCTCAAAATAAGCATTTACAACAAGTTGCTCTTTCAAATAGTCGGAATATTTTTGAGCGTTGATTAAAATAAGCCCCATTAATCCCAACAAAAACAGCACTAAAGCGATACTTACCACGACAGTAATATTACTGGACCGAAGCCTTTTCTTATTAAACTCTTCTACAGATTTAGCCATTAATATTAAAATTTTTGGCTAAATTAGAAAAAATCTTCCGAAATTTGTGACGAATTATAGAAAATCATTGTTAACAAAATCATAAAAAACTTTGAGTGTAAAAGCAAAAAAACATCTCGGTCAACACTTTTTGACTGACGAAAATATCGCCCAAAAAATTGTAGAAGGACTAAGCTTTGAAAGTTACGAAAACGTACTCGAAGTAGGCCCTGGAATGGGAGTTCTCACCAAATATTTGATTGAAAAAGAGCAAAAATTATATCTTGCCGAAATCGATACAGAATCGATTGAATATCTAAAAAAGCATTATGAAAAAATAACAGAAGACTCTTTTGTTGGCGACTTTCTAAAGCACGACTTCGCAGGTTTAGAAAAAGAACAAATTGCGATTATTGGAAATTTCCCGTATAATATTTCGTCGCAAATCTTATTTAAAATCATTGATCATTATGAGCTGATTCCTGAAATGGTAGGAATGTTCCAGAAAGAGGTTGCAGAGAGAACTGCCGCTGTTCCGCGAACAAAAGATTACGGAATTTTGTCTGTTTTAATTCAGGCTTACTATGATGTAAAGTATCTTTTCACTGTACATGAAAATGTTTTTAATCCGCCACCGAAAGTAAAATCGGGAGTTATAAGACTTACCCGAAACCCTAAAGAAGGCCTTGCCGGAAATGAAATCTTGTTTAAACAAATTGTAAAAGCAGGATTTAATCAGAGAAGAAAAAAATTATCGAACTCTCTGAAAATTTTAAACATTCCTGAAGCTTTGAAAACTCATGAATTTTTAGATAAAAGAGCTGAAGAGCTCAGTGTAGCAGATTTTATTTCTTTCACCATCCTTTGGAAAGAAAATCAATAAACAAAAAAATGCCTTTCAGATTTGAAAGGCATTTTTCTTTATTTACATATTGAGAATTACTCTCTGTTTTTCAACATAATCCAACCCGATTGATTCATCTGAGTTTTAGACTTATTGTATTCAAAATTAAATTTGTACCAATATGTTGCAGTCGGTAATCTTTTTCCGCCAACAGTTCCGTTCCAAATTGGAGTTTCTTTTGAGAATCTGAACATTTCCACACCATATCTATCATAAATAGAACCCGTAAAGTTTTTGAATACTCCTAAAGAAGTAAGGTCTAAAACATCATTAACACCATCCTGATTTGGGGTAATTACATTATTGATATGAAGGGTAAAGAAATCTATAAAACCATTACAGCTTGTTCCTTTAATTCTTACTCTGACCGTATAATTTTTATTGTTTAAAAGACCAGGGAAAACATTAGAATCCTGCCAAAAAATACCATCAATAGAGTACTCTAATGTTTGCGGAAAATTGTTAATGGTAGGGCTATATGCCGTCACCGTTAATGTATTATCTGAATAATTAAGATTCGTAAAATATGGCAAAGCTGCAGCAAATACTTTCACTTTAAATTCGTCTTTACAAACTCCATTATCAATTACCACACTGTAAATACCTATTTCATTTGCAACAATCGTCTGAGTAGTTGCGCCTGTATTCCACAGGTAGGTATAATTATTTCCAGCTCCTGCATCCAACACAATATTATCTCCTACACACATTTCTACATCTAATAATGGGGTTGTGATTGCAGGTATCACTTCTATTCTAACTTTTGCCGGCTGTAGAGACTTACAACCTTGTGTTCCGATGGCATACACCGTAAAATCGGTAGATTGGTGAAGCGTAACTGTTTGTGTATTGCCACTTCCACCAAAATTATCCCATTGATAAGTAACACCTCCTGAAGCAGTAAGAGTTACTGATTCACCAGCACAAATTCTAAATTGTGATGAGGCAAGTTGTGCAACAGGGGTTACTTCTCTATGTAAAGTAAGCTTTACCAGTTTACTACAGAAAATACCATCAGAAACCACAACATGCAAAATTTGTCCATCAGTCCCGTTATAATTGTAAATATTTGTTATATAACTATTATTCTGAGCCAATGCATCTGCTTGATTTTCATAAAAATGAAATGTTGCCGTTAGAGCATTATTACTAATGGAAGCTTTTGTTGCATTTAAATTAAATGAAGTCACATCTGGCGTCGTACATAAAAGATAAGTTCCATCATGTGCTTCAGGAGTAGTTCCTCCATTTATTTTTATACTTGCAGATCCTGGACAAGGATTTCCAGGAACACTCACTTCAATTTTATAATCTCCAGGCTGTGTTGCTGTGATGGTATTTGTGTTGGCCCCAGGAATTACAGCTCCGTTGAAAAACCATTTATATAATAAATTCGGTCCACTGGTAGATGCAGTAATTACCTGTGGTACATTATCACAAACGTTAATTTCTGCAGGTAATTGAGCTCCTGCAGGGTCTAATAAATTCACACCGATATCAAATGATCCGGCTTCTAAAAAAACAGCAGAACCATAGCTGCTGTCTCTTGCATCAGCTACCACCATTTTGATGTGGTAAGACTGTCCCGGAATTACTGTAGCTTCAGCTGTAAGAGGTGCTGTAATACCATTATAGTTTGTTGCATTTGGAGATAAAGAACCAAAATACTGAGCATTAATCGGTCCGCAAGCAAAGCTTCCCGGAAGAATATTAGGTACGGAAACAGGTCCTGCTCCTCCAGGCAAAACCGCTAAATTTGTATAGGTAGCCCCTGGAGTATTTGGTTTTAATAATAAAGCAAAAGCATCATCATATTGAAATGGTGGGCAAGGAAAGTTACCTTCATATTCCTCAGATGAAAAAATATATCTGAATTTCATTTGAGAACTCGTAGGTACAAAGTCAAATTCTAAAACAGCCGCATTATTAATTTGTGTAGTCACCCCAATGGCTGCAATAAGATCAGCATCGCTTCCTCCTCCATTACCGTCACTTAAAGTTAAAGGTTCAAGTGCATTACCTGCCTTTCTTGCATATCCTGTAGTTAAGATAATTCCTTCTTCAAAAGGGAAAGTTGAAGTTGCTTTATTAAAATAACCCCAAAATCTGTTATTATTGGTTACAGGTTGGTTAGGGCTAACTGTAACGTTAGAAATATTAGGAGTTCCACAAGAACCGGAAGTCCCTACCAAAACGTCTGTAACAAGTTGTGCAGGAGTGTAATTGCTTTCAGGATAAGGAGCAACATTTACATCTATATAGTCTCCTGCTTTTTTTGAATTTAAATTAATTTCCCTAACAGGTTTTCTCGATTCAATTTTTTGTGCGTAAAAAACATTTGTAGCTAATAGAAATAAAGAAAACCGTAGTACATATCTCTTCATAATAATTTTGTTTCAACAAATTTAATAGTTTTTTGCATTTATCACATACATAACTCCACTTTTTGCATCAATTTAAAATTTAATCAAAATTTAGTACAAATCTCTATTTACTCAAAAAAAATCAATTAATTTCATATATAAACGTTAAAATTTGAATATTAGATAAAACTAACGCAATAAAAAACCCAAGTGAAAACTTAAAAACATGAGAGGCTTTTATTTTTTTAAATATGTATTTAAGAAAACTAATACTCTTTTACAAAAGTTATTTTAAACATCCATAAAAATGAGATTTTCAGAATTCGATTAATTTCACGATTTTTGCAAATTCAAAATACAATATGTCAGACTTAATCAAAGAAATAGAAAAAAGAAAAACCTTCGGAATTATCTCTCACCCCGATGCCGGAAAAACCACTCTTACAGAAAAGCTATTGCTTTTTGGGGGTGCTATTCAGGAAGCGGGTGCGGTAAAATCCAACAAAATAAAAAAAGGAGCAACCTCCGATTTCATGGAAATTGAAAGACAGAGAGGAATCTCAGTAGCAACTTCTGTGTTAGCTTTTGAATACAAAGGTTATAAAATTAATATTTTAGATACACCAGGTCACAAAGATTTTGCTGAAGATACCTACAGAACTTTAACTGCAGTTGACTCTGTAATTGTTGTAATCGACGTTGCAAAAGGAGTTGAAGAACAGACCGAAAAACTTGTTAAAGTTTGTAGAATGAGAAACATCCCGATGTTGGTTTTCATCAATAAGCTTGACCGTGAAGGTAAAGATGCTTTCGATTTGCTAGATGAAGTGGAACAGAAATTAGGATTAACAGTTTGCCCGCTTTCTTTACCAATCGGTATGGGTAGCGACTTTCAGGGAATTTATAATATCTGGGAAAACAATATTCAATTATTTTTAGAAGAGAAAAAACAGAAAGTAGGTGATACAATAAAGTTTGATGACATTAATGATTCTAAAATTGATGAAGTTATTGGTGAAAAAGCAGCAAAGAATTTAAGAGAAGAGCTTGACTTGATACAATCTGTTTATCCAGAATTTAATCGTGAAGATTATATGAATGGAGATTTACAGCCGGTTTTCTTTGGTTCAGCTTTAAATAATTTTGGAGTTCGTGAATTGCTGGATGCTTTTATCGATATCGCTCCAATGCCACAGCCAAAAGAAAGTGAAACCCGTATTGTAAGGCCTGAAGAAAATAATTTTACTGGATTTGTTTTTAAAATTCATGCCAATATGGATCCTAAACACAGAGACAGGTTAGCTTTCGTAAAAATTGTTTCTGGAACATTTAAAAGAAACGAAAACTATCTTTTGGTAAGAGAGGGTAAGAAAATGAAATTTTCATCTCCTAACGCATTCTTTGCAGATAAAAAAGAAGTAGTGGATGAAAGTTTCCCTGGAGATATCGTGGGACTTCACGATACCGGAAGTTTCAGAATTGGAGATACATTGACTGGAGGTGAAAAACTGAGCTTCAAAGGAATTCCAAGCTTCTCACCTGAACATTTTAGATACATTAATAATACCGATCCTTTGAAAGCGAAGCAATTGGCAAAAGGTATCGATCAATTGATGGATGAAGGGGTTGCCCAGTTATTTACCCTTGAAATGAACAATAGAAAAATCATCGGTACAGTTGGAGCACTTCAGTATGAAGTTATTCAATATCGTTTGGAGCATGAATATGGAGCAAAATGTACCTATGAACCTCTTTCTATGCACAAAGCTTGTTGGGTAGAAGCTGATGAAAAATCGGAAGAATTCAGAGAATTTGCAAGATTAAAACAGCGATTCTTAGCAAGAGATAAATACAATCAATTGGTTTTCTTAGCAGATTCATCTTTTACAATTCACATGACACAGGAAAAATTCCCGAATGTGAAACTCCATTTTATCAGTGAATTTAAGAATGCTTAAATAATTTATTTAAGCTGCTTTATAAAAAATAAAAACCCGTTAAGTTTAATTGCTTAACGGGTTTCTTATTTAAAATATTTCTATTTATTATTTATTCAGCATGAGTAACTTTTTAACGATTTTCTCACCTGCCAAATCAACTTCAATCATGTAAGTTCCACTTGGTACACCTCTTAAATCAATTTTCTCTAAATGTTCCGTAAAGAAAAGGCGGTTTCTCTTAGGAATAACAAGTTTACCGTCCATCGCATAAATGGTATATGAAAATGGATATGGAGCTTGTGGTACAAGTCTAGGGAAATCTAATTTAATGTAAACAATGCCATCGCTTGAAGGAACCGGATAAATCATTAAACCATCATAAATAGGAGAAGGTGCTGCTCCCGGAGTTCCTGGAGTTCCTGGCGTTCCCGGATTAGGCGGTATTACAACAGCAGAAGAATTAATCGTAAAGTTTTGTAAATTAACATTGAAAAAGATATTATTCAACCCCTTCACCATAATTCTAGCATTGTTAACCGTATTCCCAAGACCACCTGGAACTGTATAATTATATGTTCCGTTATTTGGTGCACTTGCTACCAAAACAGTCGGCCAAGTAAGTCCACCATCTTTTGATAAAAGAATAGTAACGTTTGGTGTACTCACAGGTGCAGCTGTAGTATTGGCAACATTCCATGTAATCGTATAAGACTGTCCTTCGGTCCAAACAACACCTGCAGTATTCTGTGAAGTTAATGTAAACGGACCTGCTCCTGCATTTACCGTCACCACCATATCATCAGAATTATTTCCAGAACCACCCGCTTTGTTGTCTCTAGATGTAAATCTGAAATTGTATGTTCTAGCAACATTTGACAAAGCTTCTACAATAATAGGTGAAGAGGTATTGGGAGGACTTGAAGTTGTAGTTGCACCTAAAAGTGTTCTGTCTAATGAGGGAAAATATCTGACTGGAACTGTTTGTGGAGTGTATGATCTGAAAGTAGGACCAGATGCTTTCGTTGCAGTTGCTGCAGAATTCGCTCCTGTTTGTCCAGCAGAAGCAGGATCCATTTGCTCCCAAATATAAGTTAATGTATCTCCATCTGAATCTGTACTTGTTCCAGTAAGCATAAATGGAGTTCCTTTAGGAATAATATAGTCTAACCCTGCATCGGCTGTAGGAATCGCATTTCCAGTATTGGTAGTTACCGGGCAAGTTTTAGTCTTTATATTATTGGTAATTTGCTGAATACTTATCGCATGAAAGAACGGAGTTGAATGCATTACAACATTTTGATTTGTAATACCTGCATATCCCATAATTGTAGACCCGGAACCTGGTTCCATATTGTTTACACCTCCAGCTTCAATACTATGAGAAAATGTATGGTTGCCTCCAAACTGATGCCCCATTTCGTGAGCTACATAATCGATATCAAAAGTATCCCCTACTGGACCAGTACCTAACGGGGGAGCATCTGCTGGAGAAGTAAACCCTCTACCTTTTGTACCATTTGTACAAACACAACCAATACAGCCAGCATTTCCACCACCACCAGTAGCACCAAAAAGGTGACCTATATCATAATTTGCTTCACCAATTACTGCGGTTAGATTATTTTGTAACTCACCATTCCATGCTCCAGCTACTCCAGCTGTGGCATTAGAATAAGGGTCTGTAGCTGCATTAGTATAGATTATAGTGTTGTTATTCGCAATGATAACCATTCTCGCAGAGAAATCTTTTTCAAAAACTCCATTTACACGGGTCATCGTATTGTTCATTGCTGCTAAAGCACCTGCAACTGTTCCACCAAAAAAAGCAGTATACTCGCCGGTACATGATAAAGCTAGTCTGAAAGTTCTTAATTTTCCGTCATCAGCATTTGGTCTTGCAGTAAGGCTTGAGTTATCAACACCTTTTTGAGCAACATCAAGTACTGTACACTCAAATTTATCTAAATTGGCCTTCTTGTCTGATTTTTTATAAACAACATACGTTGAAAGATCTTTAGTATAAGGCTCAATAAAAACGGCAGACTTATCGCCATAAATCTCCATTGAAGACAATCCTAATGGGGAAATACTAAAATAAACAGTAGAACTAGCATCTTCAAGGCCTACCCCAACATACGATTTAATGTCCGGATATTTTGCAGCTAATTCAGGGTCGAAGTTAGAGTTTTCTCTTACCTTAAAATCTTCAATAATCCCATTAGAATTCGGAAAAGAGATAATAATATCGGATCTTTTTCCAGCAGCAAACTTTTTGGGTGCTTTCACCAAAGCATTCTTTAAGTTTTCAAAATCAAGAGTATAGATTTTTGGGCTAAGAATACTGGTCTTATTTTCAAATATTTCCGAGTTATTTTTTGGAGATGCCTCCTTCCAAAGTCGGCTTGTTTGTGCAAAAAAAACATTGGAAACAAGAAATAATCCCGTCACAAATAGTTGTTTTTTCATATAGTTTTTTCTTTTTTTATTAAAGGATATCAAATTTATAAATAGCTTTTATTTTTATATAATTCACTTTCACCATATACTTAATTTATTATTTTTTGCATTAAAATAATAAACTATCTTTTCCATCGAGTTATTAAAAGCCTAAAACACAGACAAAATAACTAACTAAGGGGCTTCTATTATGAAAGTCTTAAAAAGCAAAGGTAAATATTATTATATTCTTAATATATATTTTCTTTTAACATTTTTAACATTTAACTAAAATATTTGTAAAATCCTTACACTTATTTTATAATTTACTGATTTTCAATATTCTAAAAATTTACTAAAATCATACATTTCTTTTACAATCATTACAAAAACTTCATTCTTAATTTTACACCAACAAAAAAATAATCTTATGAAAAAGTTCATTGTATTAGTTGCAGTATCAAGCGTGTTTGTAATGTGTAAAAAAGGAGAAGCAACACAGCCTCAGTTAGAAAATACAATTAGCAGTGCAGATAGTACTGTTACAAATGTTGGTGACAAAATTAAATCAATTAATAATGAGGCAGAAATAGTATTCGACTCTGCAAGTATTAAAATTAAAGATTTCGAAAAAACAAAAAGCGAAGCGGTTCAAAAAATAGAAGCTACCTCAAAAAGAATTGATTCTCTATCAGAAAAAATAGGCAGTATGAAGTTGGAATCAAAAACTGAAAAGAAAGATTCTCTTCAAAAAATTGTAGTAAACGTTCCGGCTCCGAAAGTGATTAAAGAAACAAAGATCGTTTATAAAGACAAACCGAAACAAGCCGAAACAATTTCACAAAACAAAATGCAGAAAACCGGAGTTTTGGAGCTTAGTGTAAACGATGCTGAGACCGCTAAAGAAACCGTGAAAGAATTGGTGAAAAAATATGACGGATTTATAAAAAGTGAAAATACTTCTCTTAATAACAACAATACCAAAATTGCATACCTGAAAGTAAAAGTACCAATTCAGAAATTTGATTATCTGATGGATGACCTAAGTTTTAATATAGGCAATGTAGAAAATAAAGGAATCGATGTGAACGGACAGGATTTTGTAAACAACACATTATGTGATATGGAAATTACACTTTACGGAACTTCAGAAGCTGCATTAGTAAATAGTAAACCAGAAACCTTTGGTGGAAAATCTTTGGATGCCATATCTTCAGGATGGAATGTAATCACCTCTATTTTCTTATTTATCCTTCCGCTTTGGCCATTGTTCGTAATCGCTGGAATTGGTTATTATTTTTACAAAAAGAAGAGTAACAATCAGCATGAAAATCAATCAAATTAAATTATTATTGAATTTTAAGTAAATTTTAAGAATAAAAAAGATGAAATTTAAACTTTTCGTTTTAAATTTATCACTTCATAATATATTAATTTTGTGATTTAGTGTAAAAGAGAAGGCCCTCAATTGAGAGCCTTTTCTACTTATTTCATGTTCACTATTTTATCTACTACATATCTTGTGTTTCCTCGCCATGGGAGCGCTCCTTTATATTCTTTATAATGAAGATCAAAGGTTTTACCGCTGTTGAGTTCCAATTGTTTGAAAACTTCAGGATCAGAGACAGAAAATTCAAACTCATAGCTTGTAATAGTTCCTGTTTTACCTTTTCCAAAACCTTCCTGAATCAATTTACCTTCGTAAGTTTTAAAAACATACCCTTTTTTGATGGCATAATTGAGATATCCTGATTTTACGCCTTCTCCGAAAACGAAGAAAAACTTATACCAGACGAAAACTCCTACAAGAAGTAAAACGACTCCTAAAGTAATCCACAAAGATTTTTTCATAAGATAGTGTTTGATGTTTTTTAATTATTTAGAAATACTTCTAGAAATCACAATTTTTTGGATTTCAGAAGTTCCTTCATAAATCTGAGTGATTTTCGCATCACGCATCATTCTTTCTACGTGATATTCTTTCACATATCCGTATCCACCGTGAATTTGTACAGCTTCAATCGTAGTATCCATTGCAACCTGAGAAGCGTATAATTTTGCCATTGCTCCACTTTCAGAAATATCTTTTCCAGCATCTTTTTCACAAGCCGCTTTAAAGCAAAGCATTCTTGCAGCTGTAATCTGAGTTGCCATATCTGCTAATTTGAAAGCAATCGCCTGGTGATTGATGATTTCAGTTTTGAACGCTTTTCTCGTTTTAGCATATTTCAATGCCAATTCGTAAGCTCCAGAAGCGATACCCAAAGCCTGAGAAGCAATACCGATTCTACCACCGTTCAAAACAGCCATTGCGAAATTAAATCCGAAACCGTCTTCACCGATTCTGTTTTCTTTAGGTACTTTTACGTTGTTAAAAATCAAAGAATGTGTATCACTTCCTCTAATTCCCAATTTATCTTCTTTCGTTCCGATTTCGAAACCTTCCCAACCTTTTTCAACAATAAATGCGTTGATTCCTTTATGTTTTTTCTCAGGATCAGTTTGTGCAATTACAATATAGTAAGATGCAGTACTACCATTTGTAATCCAGTTTTTGATACCGTTTAAAAGATAGTAATCACCTTTATCTTCAGCAGTTGTTTTCTGAGAAGTTGCATCAGAACCTGCTTCAGGCTCAGATAAAGCAAATGCTCCAATTACCTGTCCGCTTGCAAGAGGTGTAAGATATTTTACTTTTTGCTCTTCAGAAGCAAATTTTTCAAGACCTGCGCAAACCAAAGAGTTGTTTACAGACATTACCACAGCTGCAGAAGCATCTACTTTAGCAATTTCTTCCATTGCTAAAACATAAGAAACGCTGTCCATACCGGCACCTCCGTATTTTGGGTCAACCATCATCCCTAAAAGTCCCATCTCCCCCATTTTCTTCACTTGCTCAACCGGAAACTTCTGCTCCCTGTCTCTTTCGATAACTTCGGGTAGAAGTTCTGTTTGTGCAAAATCTCTTGCTGCCTGCTGAATCATCAGCTGTTCTTCTGATAAATTAAAGTCCATAAAATTTTCTATTATATGGTGGCTAATTTACACTTTTTAAGCAAATCTGAAAACAGATTCATTAATTAGGAGTTAATCAAGATTTTCGCAGGATTTGTAATTTTTCAGAAGATATTATTATAATTTGAATTATTAAAAATATTATGGCATACATTTTATTAAATTCTAAACAATAAGAACTTATTTCCCTAGTTAAAAAAAATTCTTATATTTAAAATCCTAACTATTATTTGAAAATTATGTCAATCAAAAGATTATTCGATATACCTCACTATGCTTTAGAACATCTCCCAAAAAGCGATATGTTTGTTACTAAATATCATGGTGAATGGAAAAAAACCTCTACCCAAGAGTTCGTCAATCAAGGGAATAAAATTTCGAGGGGACTTTTAAAACTAGGCATTAAACCTGGTGATAAAATTGCATTGATCACAACAAATTCTCGTACAGAGTGGGCAATAATGGATCTTGGGCTTTCACAAATCGGTGTGGTTTCTGTTCCGGTTTACCCAAGTATTTCCCCTGAAGACTACGAGTTTATCTTTAATAATGCCGAAATAAAATACTGTTTTGTTTCTGATAAAGAATTACTTGCCAAAGTAATGAAAATCAAGCACAATGTATCAAGCTTGCAGGGTGTTTTTACTTTTGACAATGTAAGCGGAGCGGCTAACTGGAAAGAAATTCTTGATCTTGGTGAGGATGACTCTACACAAATTGAGGTAGAAGATCTTTCTAAGGCAATTAATACTGAAGATTTAGCTACTTTAATCTATACTTCCGGAACTACCGGAAAACCTAAAGGAGTGATGCTGACCCATGAAAATATTGTTGCTAATGTTTTAGGTTCAATTCCAAGAATTCCAAAGAAAAAGAGTTTAGATTATAAAGATACTCGAGTTTTAAGCTTTTTGCCAATTTGCCACATCTTTGAGAGAATGCTGTTTTATCTTTTCCAATACAATGGTTTTTCAATTTATTTCGCGGAAAGTATTGAAAAAATGGGTGAAAATGTAAAAGAAGTTAAACCTCATTACATGAGCGTTGTTCCTCGTTTGGTAGAAAAAGTATATGATAAAATTTACAATACAGGCTCTAATGCAGGTGGTTTAAAACAGAAAATTTTCTTCTGGGCTTTACAATTGATTCAAAAAAAGAAAGAAGTTTCAAAACCTTCAGGATTGCAGGAGATCATAGCAGACAAATTGGTATTCAAAAAATGGAGAGAAGGTTTAGGAGGCGAGATTATCACTTTAGTTTCAGGATCGGCGGCTTTGTCTACCCGATTAAATTTAATGTTCCAAAACGCAGGAATACCTATTTTAGAAGGATATGGCTTGACTGAAACCTCACCTGTAATTTCGGTAAACTCTTTCGGGAAAATGAAAGTAGGAACTGTAGGTCATCCTTTGGACAATTTAACGGTAAAAATTCAACAGGACGGCGAAATTACCGTAAAAGGGCCTTCAGTTTTTAAAAGTTATTTTAAGAATGAAGAACAAACCAAAGAAGCATTCACAGAAGACGGATTTTTTAAAACGGGAGATATCGGCCACATCGACAACGATGGTTTCTTACAGATTACCGACCGTAAAAAGGAAATGTTTAAAACTTCCGGCGGAAAATACATCGCTCCACAAACGATTGAAAATTTAGCAAAAGCTTCGAAATTCATCGAGCAGATCATGGTTGTTGGGGATGGCGAAAAAATGCCAACTGCATTGGTACAACCCGATTTTGAATTTGCTAAAAACTGGGCAATGAGAAACAACTTAAGCATCGGTACAACTCCGCAAGAAATTGCTAAAAGTGCTGAATTGAAGGCCAGAATAGAAAAAGAAATCGATGATATCAACGAACATCTAGGAAACTGGGAAAGAATCAAGAAAATTGAACTGACACCAGAGGTTTGGGGAATTGAAGCAGGACTTTTAACACCTACTTTAAAGCTTAAACGTAAAGCAATTAAAGAAAAATTCATTGATCTTTATAATAAGATGTATGAGCATCACGATTAAATAATATTAAGCCGTTTCTAATCAGAAGCGGCTTTTTTAGTTATAACTAAGACATTCTGTTTATCATTCAGAGCGAAACGAAGTGAATCGTGGACTTTAAGTTTTATTGCAAAATTATTTTCATAATAAATAACCACCCCGTCAAAAATTTCTTTGAAATTTTCGCCACCCCTTCTTTGGAGGGGGATTTAAATTCAAATGGGTGGATTCATGCGA
Source organism: Chryseobacterium sp. BGARF1 (assembly GCF_001677955.1). GTDB lineage: Bacteria > Bacteroidota > Bacteroidia > Flavobacteriales > Weeksellaceae > Chryseobacterium. The sequence continues at coordinate 34,332 of NZ_LELA01000068.1, read as the reverse complement.
TTGCTTCGTCGCTATGCTTCTCGCAATGACGACAAATCAAAAAAATAAGACCGAAAAAATTTCGGTCTTATTAATATTTTTAATAAAATGAGTAATTAAAATTTAATTACTGTTTTCATTTTTTCAGTTTCTTCTATTACCAACTCATCATCTACAAGGATTTTACCTGAATGCTCATCAATAATGATTTTCTTTCTCTGAGCGATTTCCATTTGCTTTTGAGGGGGAATTGTAAAGAATGATCCTTTTGGAGCACCTCTTTCAAGACCTACAACTGCTAAACCTGTAGAAGAGCTCTTTCTGATTCTGTGATAAGAAGCTAATAATCTTTCGTCGATTTTAGATGCAAATTCTTTAGATTTTTCAAGAAGATATTCCTCTTCTTTTTGAGTTTCAGATACAAGACCTTCCAACTCTTCTTTCTTGAATTTAAGGTGATTCTTCAAATCGTTGATTTTTGTGGTCAACTCATTCAAAGTTTCTTCTTTATGCCCGATTTTAGCTCCAAATTCTTTGATTCTTTTTTCAGAAAGTTGAATTTCAAGTTCCTGATATTCTATCTCCTTTCCTAAAGCTTCAAACTCTTTATTGTTTCTTACGCTATCCTGTTGAGATTTGTATTTTTCAATAAGTGTTTTTGCATGGTTGATCACTTCATTTTTAGTGTTGATTTGATCATTCTGCTCTTTAATATCTGCATGAAATTTTTCAGCTCTTGTTTCAAGACCTTCAATTTCAATTTCAAGATCTTCAACTTCGATTGGCAATTCTCCTCTTGTGTTACGGATTTCGTCTAATCTTGAATCTATGATTTGTAAATCATATAAAGCTCTTAATTTTTCTTCAACTGAAATATCTGTTAAATTTGCCATATCTAAAGGAAATAATTTACGGGGTTTGTTTTTTCGCTAGAATTTAAGATTGCAAATGTACTAATTTTTTGTGATAAAATTTCAAATAATTGTTGAGCAACCCATTGTTCTGATTCATAATGTCCTACATCACAGAGCAATATTTTAGATTCTGCCAAGAAATAATCATGGTATTTAAGGTCACCTGTAATGTAAGCATCACATTTTTTTGCAAGGGCAGATTTTATTCCGCTCGCTCCGGAACCGCCCAAAACCCCTACTCTTTTGATTTTTTTATTTGTAAAATCTGAATGCTTGATAACTTCAACATTAAATTTATCTTTAATAAATCTCAGAAAATCTTTCTCATCCATCTCATTATCAAATTCACCATACATTCCTAATCCAGCATATTGGTTTTCATTATCCAAAGAATAAATCTGATGCGCCACCTCTTCATAAGGATGCGCTTCTTTCATTGCTGCAACAATCTGATTTTGTTTATAGCCTTCAAAAATTACCGAAATCATACTTTCATCGGCATCTTCTCTCACATTTTTCTGTCCTGAAAAAGGAGTTGAACCTTCAATTGGTCTGAAAGTTCCGCTTCCTTCAGTTTTAAAACTGCATTCATCGTAAAAACCGATATTTCCGGCTCCAGCAGAGAAAAGAGCTTCTTTTAACTGTTCAGCATAATCATTCGGAACATAAACATTTAATTGCTTTAAATTATTTTTTTTGGGTTGAAGTATTTTTAAATTTTTCAAACCTAAAGCGTTGCAAATCCCTGCATTTACTCCAGAATGATCATTATCAAAAGCGGTATGAATGGCATAAATAGCCACTTTGTTTTCAATAGCTTTTAAAACAGCCCTTTCCACATAGTTTTTACCTGTAAGAGATTTTAAACCTGAGAAAATAATGGGATGAAAGCATACCACAAGATTACAGTTTTTAACAATAGCTTCGTCAATAACATTTTCTAAAGCGTCGTGACAAACCAAAACTCCACTTACATTACGGCTAGGAATTCCACACAAAAGTCCTACATTATCAAAATCTTCCGCCTGTGGCATTGCGATCTGTTTTTCTATAATAGAGATTACTTCTTTTATTGTCATTTTATTCTGTATGTTTGTGACGAAATTAGTTATAATTTAGTTAAAATAAAAAACACATCATGGAAAGAGAGCATAATCTTATTCCGGGAGACAAACTTTGGAAAAGATTTTTGTACCGTATCATTTACCGAGCAGACACAAAACTCGGAAAGCTGTTTGATATTACGCTTTTATCACTCATTTTAGTGAGCACATTCATTATCATGATGGAAAGTGTGCCCAAGCTTGACAAAAAATACCACGTTTATTTTATCATCTCAGAATGGATTATTTCTGTAATTTTCACTGCTGAGTACTGGGCCAGGATCTCTGTTTTAAAAAATAAAAAAAATTACATCTTTAGCTTTTTCGGAATTATTGATTTTCTTTCGTTGGTTCCGTTTTATCTAAGCTTCTTTTTTCCTGTTACCAAATATTTTCTAATTTTTAGAATGCTGAGAATGCTTCGTGTTTTCAGGGTTTTTAATCTTTTAGATTTTATGAATGATGGAACGGTCATTCTTAGAGCTTTAAAAAACAGTTCAAGAAAAATATATATTTTCCTTTTATTTTTAATTATTTTCTCGGTAATTGTTGGTTCTTTGATGTTTATGGTGGAAGGCGGAAGACCTGGGTTTGAAACCATCCCGCAATCAATTTATTGGGCGGTTGTAACGGTAACTACAGTAGGATACGGTGATGTTTCGCCAATCACACCTACAGGGAAATTTTTTGCTGTTATTTTAATGCTTGCCGGTTATTCAATCATTGCTGTTCCTACAGGAATTGTAACGGCAGAAATGAGAAATAAAAGACAGAACCTTGAATTAACTTGTGAACGTTGTGGTAATGAAGATATTGATGATGACGCAAGGTATTGCAAACAATGTGGCAAGAAATTGGCTTAATAGATTATATACCAATTAATCTATCAACCAAAATCGACAAAATCATGGAACCACAAAAGAAAAACAAACCCAACAGTTTAGTACTTATCCTATTCGCTTTAGTAATCCTAATGGTTATTATTTATTTCATCCTTGTTCTGTTTTTTCCAACAGTTTTTGACCTTATGAATACGGGAGAAATTGAACCAATATCACCAAACAACTAAAATTTCACAAAAGTAAAAACTGAATATTTCTTTAATTTAAAAATTAAATTTAGTTCAAATATTAAAGACAATAAAGCAAAAATTGATAGTTACAATTAATTTATCTTTTCCCAGTCTAAATGATTTACAAAAAACAAAATCTGGCTTTCCAAAAACGAAAGCCAGATTTTGTTTTTAGCCTGTAAGAAATTTTCGGATAAAAAAAAGAGACCAGTCAATTGACCAGCCTCTCGTTATAAAGAAATTTAAAATAAATTATTTTTTAATTGCTTTAATTGTTTGCTTAGAACCATCTTTCATGTTCAGGACAACTAAATACATTCCTGCATTTAATCCTCCCAAATGAAGAGTAGATTCTGGCTTATCAAAAGTTTTCACTGTTCTACCCGCAATATCTAGAACAGAGATAGATTTCACATTACTCACATCTGAAATATTCAAGACATCAGCAAATGGGTTCGGATACGCCTTAATGTCATTTTTAGTCTTAACATTTTCTGATGTTGATAAACTCGCATCATAAGCAGAAATCTGGAACGTTCCATCGGTAGCCGTAGAATACCTCCATACGCTCACATACAATGTAGCTCCCGGAGTTTGCCCAGTTAGAGAAAGCTTAGAGAACGCATCGGTACCACTATCATCATCACAACCAATTGATGTTGTAGAAGAACAGCTTGTAAACACAGAAAGCACAGTATCAGTTAATGGAGAGCCAGCAACAGCAGCCGTTTCAATAGTCAAACTTCCTGATGCAGGCACCACAACAGTATACCAAACGTTTCCACCCACATTAGTTGGTGTGAATAAACAACTAGCTGTTAAAGCCGGTGTATTTGTAGAACCAATAGTTGTTCCCGTTAAAGGATTTTGAGCAAAGTCCAATCCCGGAGTTAAGGCAATTGCCGAAGAACAAGCATCATTCGCAGGTGGCGTAGCTAATGTAGTAAATGAACCTGTAGCCCAAGTGCTCACAGAACTTGAAGAACATACTGATCTTACCCAATAATAATAAGTAGTAAGTGGAGTAAGCGGACTTAAAGGCTGTGATGTACCCGTAATTACAGTCCCTGAATTAGGAGTTGAATTAGTTGTAGAATAATAATACTCATACCCATTTGCCGGAGCTTGCGTAGGAGCAGTCCAAGAAATTGTAGCAGAACCCGAAGTCACTGGAGACGCAGTTAAACCTGTAGGAACAAGACAAGCTGGCGGAGTACTCACCTCAAATGTAAAGTCAATATACTCACCTCTTGTAAACGCTTCACAAGGATTAGACGGGGCACTATTGTTATAATTTGTAACCACTCTCATCCTATAATTTCCTAATGCTGTACCTGAAGGAACTGTGATAGAAGCCCCAGAAGTAGTCGTAGTATAAGAAGTTGTAGCATATACCCTTTCAGACGCTTCGAAAGTCAAATTATTATTCCAATCAACCCAAATCGCAAAACCTACAGTAGGCCCACCTGCAGTTAAGGTAATTGGAGTTACACTTCCTGCATAGTTTGAGATATTTAAATTAGCGGTTAAGTTCTGATAACCTCCCGCTCCACCAACAGGAGAAGAATAAGCCATATTAGTAACAGCTCCTGTAGATATGAAATCTGAAATCCAAGAATCTTGATTTGTGGTAGAAGGCAAACAGTACCCTGTGTAAATATTTACAGGACCTATCCAAATACTATTATCTGCAGAAGAGCAAGATGATCTTACCCAAGCATAATATGCTGTATTAGGAGATAGACCTGGAATATTTGCCATAGCTGTAGATGAAGACACAGAGTTTGTAGCATTCAACACCGTAGAAGATGTGGGTGCTGTACTCGTAGTGCTGTAATAAACCTGGTATCCATTTGCAGGTGCAGTGGGCGGTGTAGCCCAAGAAAGAGCAGCTGAATTAACTGTAACTGAAGTTAAAGCTAAAGAACCCGGGCTAGGGCAAGATGGTGCCGCACCTTGGGTTATATTAATATCATCAAAATAAACATAATTATCTGATGTATCGAGCCCAGATTTTGCTTCAAATCTAATAAACAAATTTCCAGAACCCGGTAAACCAGTAATAGTAGTTGACTTCGTAGCGCAAGAAGCAGACACCACATGGCTTGTATTATCTATTGTATAAGCCGTCGTCCATGGTCCTGTTGCGGAAGTTGACCACTCTAATTTTATGACACCAAAATCTGCTAACGAAACACCTGCATCATTATCAGAATATTCGGTAACCTTATAGGCAAAACTCACATTCAAATCCCCTCCATTTGTTCCTATTAATGCCGGAGATACTAAATAAGAAGAAGAATTATAATAATTATTAGCTCTCATGGCTGCTGTTCCACTACATGGTGTAGTTGTTGACCTACTAAATGAACCCGACCCGCTAGAGGTCCAAGATCCATCCCCAGTAGGCTCCCATCCGTACGTGTAAGAAATTTGTGCTGATGACATTATTCCCAATAACATCATACATGTGAATAAAATTTTTCCCATAACAATACATTTTATTAATTACACACTAAATTAACACTTTTAAATACACTATTTTCAATAATTTATTAAATCAATTTTAATTAAATTAACAAAAGTATAAATCTATTAAGTTTTTCATATTTATCAACCACAAGAGAAATAACAATTATTTTAAATAGTTTACATTCATAATTTTAATATATAATTAAACCAAATATTCATATAACATTATTTTTAACGCTATCCCATTAATCAATTTCATTTAAAAAAAATAGCGGCCATTAAAGCCGCTATCTAAATACTATTAATTAAAGATTATCATTTTTTAATCGCTTTAATCATTTGCTTAGAACCATCTTTCATGTTCAAAACAACTAAATACATTCCTGCATTTAATCCTCCTAAATGAAGAGTAGATTCTGTCTTATCAAAAGTTTTCACTACTCTACCTGCAACATCCATTACAGAAATAGATTTTACATTGCTTACGTCTGAAATATTCAAGACATCAGCAAATGGGTTGGGATACGCTTTGATATTATCCTTCTTAATCGCTGTCTCGTTTGTTGATAATGTAAGCTGCTCAATAACAAAATTATCTATAAAAAACTCTACATCTTCAGCATCTGCTACAGCACCATTTGTCGCGTAAAACCCAAACTTAGTATTTGCTCCTGTATATGAAGTTAAATCATATGAATACTGAGTTGAATTATTAGATACGTTACTAGAAGCAGTCCAGGTTTGAAGAACCGTCCATGTAGTTCCTCCATCCTGAGAAACAATAAATTGAACGACGTCATCAGAACCTAAAGAACCTGAGGCTGTATCTCCATATTCCGTCAATCCATAATCAAACTTTACACGATACCCTCCTGCAGAAAGATTAAATCCTGGAGTAATTACCCAAGAATCAAATGTTTCTGGAAACCATGAACTTGTATAAATATTGATACCTAAAGCACCATCAAATCCATTATTTAAAAATCCCGTCTCATACCAGTTTGAAGAAGCTCCAGACGGAGTACTTGCCGGCGTCCCAGCATCTGCTTCCTGCCAACAATCATTAATACCACCAGCAAAATCAAAAGTAAAATCAGGTGTAATTACTCCACACAATGTCTTAAAAGAACTCACTGCAGACCACGCACTCTTAGAAGTAGCAGAACAAACCGATCTTACCCAAACATAATAAGCTGTAGAGGGTGATAAATTAGATAAAGGAGTACTAGTATTTGGATTTACGACAGCTCCAGTTGCAACAGCCGTACTTAATGGAGGTGTCATTGAAGTAGACAGGTAATACTCATATCCAACTCCTGGTATACTTGAAGAAGCTGTCCAAGAAAGATTTGAAGTATAAGCTGCAACAGCAGATATCGATAAGTCCGTAGGAGCTAAACAACTTGGAGCCGCACCTACTACAACAGTATAATCATGAGCTTCCCCATACCCATCTGCATTACAAGGATCTGGCTCAGTATTAAATCTGTCTGCAACACGCATTCTATAAGTACCTGGTGATACGGTTGAAAGAATAGATATATCCCCATTTGTTGTATACAGACCACCTTGAGTAATGCTCGAAGCAGTTGCAACTAATTCAGGAGCTGCATCTGTAAACACTCCATCATTATTATAATCAATCCAAATTTTCACATGTTGAGACCCATAGCCATGACTAATTGAAAATGAATAACTCACTCCTGCATTCACGTTAATAGATTGCGAGGTAAAGTCTCCATACGCATTATTAGAGCATCCTGTATTTAAATGACTAAAGGAAGCTCCAGGAATTTCAAAGCTATCAATTTGATCTCCGGCAGCGCAACCACTTAAAAAAGCGGGCGTACAATATGTTTGTGAAAACATATTGCTTGAAATTAAACCAAATAAAGTAAATAATAAAATTCTCATAGTTAATATAGTTAATTTGTTAAACAGGCAACAATTTACAATATTTCAACAATAAAAAATAATATTAAATAACAAAAACACAATAAATGTTGTTTTTAAATAATAATTTAACATTTGAAAACAATACAATAAAAGCACTTTTATTCCTCTATTTATATTGAACAATATAGAAAACCAATCAAATCTAATAGTCGTATTTTATTGTATCTAACTTATCACATTAGTAATTAAAAAAAAGAGGCTGATCAATCGACCAGCCTCTCTAAAAAACTTAAAATAAATTATTTTTTAATTGCTTTTATAGTTTGTCTAGAACCATCTTTCATATTTAGAATAACCAAATACATTCCTGAATTTAATCCTCCTAAATGCAAAGTAGATTCTGGCTTATCAAAAGTTTTAACCAATTTACCAGAGATATCTACTACAGAAATAGATTTCACATTGCTTACATCTGAAATATTCAAAACATCAGCGAATGGATTTGGATAAACCTGCAATTTGTCTTTAGCCTTGGTTTCACCTGTTGCTAAAACTATTGAAGAATCATAAGCAGAAACCTGGAACTGTCCATCTGTAGCAGAAGAGAATCTCCAAACACTTACATACAATGTAGCTCCTGGAGTTTGTCCTGTTAAAGAGATTTTAGAGAAATTACCATTTCCATCATCATCATTACAAGCAATAGAAGTAGTTGAAGTACAATCTGCAAAAACAGACATTACAGTATCTGTAAGCAAAGATCCAGTTACAGCATCAGTTTCAATCGTTAAACTTCCTGATGCAGGAACAACGACTTTAAACCAAACATTCCCCCCTACATTGGTTGGAGTAGATAAACAAGTAGCCGTTAAAGCGGGACTATTTGTAGAACCATCTGTATTACCAATTAATACATTTTGTGCAAATGTATTACCAGGAGTTAAAGTTACTGCACCTGAACAATCATCATTAGCTGGAGGCGGAGGTAAAGTTCCTACGCAAATATCAAACGATGCTGTAGTTGTTGCCGTTGCTGTAAAAGTATAAACTCTTACTTTATATTCTTGCCCTACTGTTAACCCAGTAACGTTCATAACATTAGGATCACTACACAATACTTGAACCAAAGATCCACAAGCACCACTATACACTGCCATTGCCATATCTGTAGACCCAGATACATTAGAAAGCGACACTCTATGTGCCGAATTTGTCGCTATAAATTTATACCATACATCATCGTTAACACCAGTTGCTCCACAAGTTGGTGCAGTCTCTGTAGAAGCAGTTGCACTTACAGTAGTTCCCGAAGCTATACTACCACACAAATAATCTGGATTTACAGTTAACATCACAGCACCTGAACAATCATCATTTACAGGCGGTGGAGGTGGCGTCCCAATACAAATATTGAAATTATTAGCATAAACTGTTGTCCCATTAGTGTTAGAATTATAAACTCTAACATAATAAACCTGACCCACTGTCAACCCAGTAAGTGATGTAGTTGCTGTTGTACCACATTTGATACTTGTTAAAGTACCACAAGCGCCACTAAAAACTTGAGTATACAAACTCGTAGAAGTAGAAGTACCCGAAGCAACAATATTTGAAAGCAATACTGTATGAGCAGCACCAATTGCAGTAAACGAATACCAAACATCATCATCAGCAGCACCAGTACAAGTTCCTACAGGAACACTTGAGTTTGTAGCAGACAAAGTAGTCCCTGCAACTGGCGTAGCACAAGTTAAGCTTGCATTTACCGTTAAAGATACAGCAGCTGAGCACTCATCATTTGCAGGAGCTACAGGAAGAGTTCCGATACATATATCAAATGTATTTGAATATAAGCTTGCTCCTGAATTAGCATTACTATTATAGATTCTTACATAGTAAGTTTGCCCAACTGTTAAGCCACTTAAAAATGTAAAATTTGTATTTGAAGTTATGCAAGTCGTACTTGTTAAAGTTCCACAAACACCACTAAACACCTGTGAATAAAGAGATGTAGACGACGAAGTACCTACAGACACTATATTCTTCAATTGATATGTATGACTTGTTGAAGTAGCTGTAAATTTGTACCAAACATCATCATCTGCTGTCCCTGTACAAGTCCCAAGCGCAACACCTGAACTCGTTCCTCCTGAAGTTGTTCCAGAAGTAACATTACCACAGTTGGTATCAGGATTAATTGTTAAAGCTACTGCATTGGCACACTCATCATTTACAGGAGGCGCAGGAGGCGTGCTTACACAAATATTAAAACTTGCATTAGCTGTAATCGTTGATGAATAAGTATAAACTCTTACATAATAAGTATCGCCGGGCGTAAGTCCTGTAATCATATTTACGTCTTCGTCAGAACACAAAACGCTTGTCATAGTACCGCAAGCTCCAGATAATACCTGAAAATACATATCTGTAATCCCTGTAGTACCTCCTGTAGAAACAACATTTGATAAAGTTAATAAATGACTTGAAGAAGTCGCAACAAACTTATACCACACATCATCATTTGGAGTCCCAAAACAAGGCGTTGCAGCCATAGACATTGTTGATCCTAGTGTGTTTCCCGGTACAGTAGTCGTACATGCTAATGTAGGATTTACCATTAAGGTCACAGCACCTGCACAATCATCATTAGAAGGTGCAGCAACAGTAGTAGTAAAACTTCTTTCTGCACATGCAGATGAAACTACCGCTCCGTTATATGAAACAATCGTATAATAATACTGTGTTAACGGATTCAACTGTTGGGCAGCCGTAAGAGTATATGAAGTAACATTCCCCATATCGAAATTAGCTAGAACATTACTAGAACCAGCAGAAGTACCTATGTTTAATCTATATCCTAATGCTCCGCTTATTGAAGGCCACGCAAATGTCGTTTTTAATGGAAGACCTGTCTGAGCTGCAGTAGGAGCACTTACAGCAGGACAAGCTAATGTAGCAAATGTAGTAAAACTTCTTTCTGTACAAGCACTAGAAGTACCCGCAGAATTAGAAGCATACACCGTGTAATAATACTGCGTATTAAAATTAAGAGATGTAGTAAAAGTATAAGAAGTACTAACACCAGCATCCTGCATATTTAAAACATCAGTTCCTCCAGGAGTTGTACCCACACTCACCTTATAAGATGTAGCATAGTTAACTGCCCCCCAAGTAATTGTCGGCAAAACAGAGACATTTGTTGCTGCTGCTGCTGGTGCAGAAACTACTGGACAAGTAGGTACAGTTGCTGCAGTAAGACCAAGCAGACTTGTGACAGATTTCACCGTAGACCTTGTACCAGCTGATGGAGAAAAAGGGTCAGGATTCACCGAATCACTTCTAAAATGTAAACCTGAGTTTGTTGGCCCTGTATAAGTATAAAATCTGTTTGAACTAGCTGTATAATCAACTGTATTCTCATCAATTGCTATTAAAAGATTATCTGTATTATTATAAGCAAAAGGTGAACTGAAATTTACAGTTACTTCACCACCAACAACACTTACAGCACCAGAAAAAACCTGAGTCAATGCAGATGCAGCTACCCAATCTGTTGTACTAGAAAAAGTGGTTTTAGTTGTGTGCCCCACATAAACGACCCAATCAACAGATTTAGTAATATCAGCATTACTTGGTAGATAAAACTTTAGACCAGTAATATTACCCGCAGCAGATGTATTAATCTCGCTCTTAGTAAAAATCTGTTGAGTATAGTTATACCCAAAATTTACATCTACAGGAGCGTATCCGCCCTGAGTATTTCCGCTACCCAAGGTAACCTGAGCATTAACAAAAGTGGCTATTAAAAACAATAGACACGTTAGTAGAGTTTTTCTCATATTCAGTTGAATTAAAATTAGGTGCTAAAATTAATAAATATTAACATTATAAATCAAAAAAAATGTTAATATTTTAAAAACATACTAACAATAACACTAATTAAATAAAATATCTTTAAACAAGCATTTGATTACACTGAGCAACGAGGCAAACAAAACCAACCACAACACATTTACTACCAGACACTTAACAAACCAAACCAATCCCTAATTTAACAATAATAAATACCAATAAAAAATTATAGATATCTAATGAGAATTTCAATTAATTAAAGAAATTCCATAAAAAAGTCGTAATCTTTATCAGATTACGACCTAAATATTATTTATTGACTTAAAATCAGTTTAGATAAAACTCATATTTATTAAGAAGTTGAATATTTTTTATTAAATCTCCGTTAAGATTTACGGTATGTTTCATCGATTGAACTTCAATATGAGAATCGTCTTCAACATTTTTAATATAAAATTTAAATTTTTGATTGCCTTGATTTTCATTCAGTACATTTCTAAAGAAACTAAGGTCTTCACTTCGAAAATCCATCACATCCATCACCAAAGAGATGCTTTTGGCAAATTTTTCAAAAGCTTCCTGTAATTCAATCACTTCATTCACGTTGACGAATACTCTCCCATCCTTTACCTGCGCAAATTTTATTTTTAAAATAACAAAACGCTGCACCTCAAGTTTTTCTTTTAATTTCATATAATCGCGATCTCCCAACCTGAAAGAATACGACCCGGAATAATCTTCCAATGTTACAAAAGCCACTTTTTCACCGCTTCTAAAGCCATCCTTCACAACATATTCCGTAATCAAGCCTGCAACAGTATATTCTTTTCCGCCACCGCCATTTTCTCTTTCTTTCTGCAGTGTTTTCCAGTCTTTTTTCTTTTCTTCAAACAATTCTTCCTGCTTATTGGCAAAAGCCTGCTCTTTATAAGCATCTACCTCATCGAGATTTAAAAATCCGAAAACACCTTTAGGCTCAGCTTTTTTAGTTACCTCTTCAATAATTACTTCTTCCTCACCTGCAACAATATCATCAGAAACTATTTCTATTAAATCAGCTACTTCATCCACAGAGTCTTTTTCAAGAATAGGAGCTTCGTCGGTGACCACTTTTGTTTCATCCTCTTTTTCCAAAACAGATTTTTTAGATAAACTGCCCTGCATAAATTGATATTGAAATTTAAACTCATCCAAAGGATGCGCAGAAAGATAAAACCCAATGGTTTCTTTTTCCTTATTTAATTTATGCATATTTGGCCATTCCGGACAAGGTGCTAATTTGGGTTGCTCAATCTGAACTTCATCAGCAAAATCAGCAAAAAGAGAATATTCCAGTTCGTTTTTACTCTCCTGAAAACTTTGTCCATAGCGAATTAATCTTTCAAGATTCGTTTTCCCCGACATATCAATGTCAAAATACTGACCTCTGTGGAAAGAACCTAATTCATCAAATGCACCAGCTACAACCAAACTTTCAGCCACTCTTTTATTCATCTGAGAAGGCAAAATCCTTTCGAAGAAATCGTAAACATTTTTAAATCTTCCGTTTGTACGTTCTTTAGTAATTCCCTCACTCGGTCCTTCTCCAATTCCTTTGATTGCACCCAATCCAAAACGGATTTGTCCTTTTTCGTTTACTGAGAATTTATACTGAGATTCATTCACGTCTGGTCCCAAAACATCCACACCTATACTTTTGCAATCTTCCATGAACATGGTAATAGATTCGGTATTGTTAATGTTGTTACTCATTACACTTGCCATATATTCTGCAGGATAATTAGCCTTTAAATATGCTGTCTGATAAGCAATCAATGCATAACAAGTGGAGTGAGACTTGTTGAAAGCGTATTCTGCAAAAGCTTTCCAGTCATTCCATATTTTCTCTAGTCTTTCTTCATTCAGGTTATTTTTTCTTCCGCCTTCAATGAATTTGGGGTACATTTTGTTCAGAACCTCAATCTGCTTTTTACCCATCGCTTTCCTCAAAGTATCAGCTTCCCCCTTTGTAAAGTTGGCCAATTTCTGAGACAGCAACATTACCTGCTCCTGATAAACGGTAATTCCATAGGTTTCTTGAAGATGTTCTTTGGTTTCTTCCAAATCATAAACAATTTCTTCAATCCCATGTTTTCTGTTGATAAAGTTTGGAATATATTTAATCGGACCCGGTCTGTATAATGCATTCATGGCAATTAAATCGGCAAAAACCGTCGGTTTAAGCTCTCTCATGTATTTCTGCATTCCCGGACTTTCATATTGGAAAATCCCGACCGTTCTACCCTCTTTAAATAATTGATATGTTTTAGTATCATCCAACGGAATAGTATCCGGATCGATATCAACTCCATGTCTTGCTTTAATTATTTTTAAAGCATCTTTAATAATCGTCAGCGTTCGAAGACCCAAAAAGTCCATCTTTAAAAGACCGGCACTTTCCGCCACCGAGTTGTCAAATTGCGAAACCAAGATATCGGCATCTTTTGCAGCAATCGTTACCGGAATAATATTACTCACATCTTCAGGTGTAATAATTACTCCACAAGCGTGAATTCCTGTATTTCGTATACAGCCTTCCATCTTTTTTGCACTCGACAAAACGTCGTGACGTGCATCATCAGGCGTATTAAGAACATACTTCATCTCATCGACAAGCATCTGTTCTTCAGGTTTTAATTTATCATATTTTGCTAATGCTTTAGCAATATTCATCCCCGGACTTGGGGGAATTAATTTTGTAATATTAATAGTATCCGGAATTGGCAAATCTAAAACCCTTCCCGCATCTTTAATCGCAGATTTACCACCCAAAACTGAGTATGTAATGATTTGCGCTACCTGATTTTTACCATATTTTTCAACAACCCATTTAATAATTTTATCTCGACCTTCATCATCAAAATCGATATCAATATCGGGCATCGAAACCCTTTCAGGATTCAGGAATCTCTCAAAAAGTAAATCATATTTAATAGGATCCACATTGGTAATCCCGGTACAATATGCGACTGCAGAACCAGCTGCAGAACCACGACCAGGACCAACCCAAACTCCCATTTTTCTGGCTTCATTACAGAAATCCTGTACAATCAAAAAATAACCTGGATAACCTGTATTGGCAACTACTTCGAGCTCGAAATCTAAACGTTCTTTGATTTCATCGGTAATCCCAGTATCTGCATATCTTTTTCTGGCTCCTTCATAAGTAAGATGCGTCAAATAAGCCATTTCACCACGTTTTCCGCCATCAATTTCATCTTCAGCATGTACAAACTCTTCAGGAATATCAAATTTCGGAAGTAAAACGTCTCTTTTTAAAGTATAAGGTTTAAATTTTGCAGTAAACTCTTCATACGCATCAAATGCATCGGGATAATTTAGAAAAGCTTCTTTTATCTCGTGCGAATTTTTAATATAATACTCCTTTGTTCCTAAGCCTCGTCTTTTGCCAAAACCTTTCCCAACGGGTGTTGTCTGCTTTTCACCATCTTTAATGCAGCTTACAATATCCTGAATATTAGAATCCTCCTTATTGGTATAATAGGTTTGATTCTGTGCTAAAATTTTAACATCGTATTTATCTGCAAAATGTAATAAAACATCATTCAAATGTTCTTCTTCAGGAAGTTGATGATTTTGGATCTGAACATAAAAATCATCTTCAAAAGTATCTTTCCACCATTTGAAAAGTTCCTCCCCTTTTTGCTCACCCGTATTTAAAATAGCATCGGGAATATCTCCCATAATACCTGAAGTAAGAGCAATTAAACCTTCTTTGTATTCAGCAATCACCTCACGGCTAATTCTGGGAACTCCAAAATAAAACCCTTTAAGAAAACCAATACTTGAAAGCTTAGCTAAATTTTTATATCCATTAAAATCTTTCGCCAACAAAACAACCTGCGTTCTTCTGTCGGGGTCGTCTTTTGTAAATTGTTTCTGTTCGTATCGGTCTGAAATATAAAACTCACAGCCTACAACAGGAATTAATGGATCAGAAACAGGTTCAGTTTCGTTGAATTCCGTTGCATTTTCCTCAGCTTCCTGTTTTTTTGCTAAATATTCTTTATGTTTTTTTGCGCGATCCGAATTAGCAGATTCAACCGCAGAAACAAACTTGAAAGCTCCCATCATATTTCCCAAATCGACCATTCCGACTGCTGGAAAATTTTCTTCTGAAGCTTTCTTTATTAAATCATTAATACTTGAAGTCGCCGTTAAAGTTGAAAAAACACTATGATTATCAAAATTGAAATATCTTCCTAAATCAATATCATCAATACTCCCTACATCGGTCTGCTTTTTCTTATTATTAAAATCTGCAACCTGCCTTCTGATAATGATACCAAAAGGTTTAATAGGGTCTGGATAAAGTGTTTTGAAGTACGCCAGCTGGTCTTCAGAAGTTTTCAAAACCTCAGCAGGAATTATCCCGATACGCATCATTTCGAAGAAAACCTGAGCGGTCGCATTTACATCGGCTGCAGCATTGTGCGCTTCATCAAATTTATGACCGTATAGTTTTTCATATAACTCTTCTAGTTTTGGAGACTTATATCGTCCACCTCTTCCCCCACCTAGTTGACAATAATTTGTACCTAGGATCATGGTATCAGCTTTTGGCTTTTCCTGAAGGTTATCCTGAATGTTTTTTCTAAAAAACTCGGCACCAACGATATTATAATCAAACTCAACATTGTGTCCGGAAACGACTCTTACCCTTTCTAAAACTTCAGCAAATTCATTTAAAATTTCTTCAAGATCACGACCTTCTTCGTTAGCGATTTTGGTTGTAATTCCGTGAATTCTTGCCGCGTTAAAGGGAATATCATATCCTTCCGGCTTTATAATATAATCCTGATTTTCTAATAAAACACCATTATCATCGTGTAACTGCCACGCAATCTGCACCATTCTTGGCCAGTTGTCTGAATCTGATAATGGAGCGTTAAAATTTTTCGGTAAACCAGTGGTTTCGGTATCAAAAACTAAATACATGTAGCTTTTTTAAATTAAAAAGAGAATGTAAAGTTACTTCAATTTTTATAATTTTTATTGATAAGTTTAAATAGCTGAAACTACCCAATTTTGAACATCATAAGAAGTCTCGCAAAAACTACAATTTTAACATATAAAATAAATATTTTTTTATTAATTTACTAAATTCATTCGAAGAAAAATTATTAATTCATATATTTGCTATTCATAGTCGTGTAATTAATTTTTATAGTTTATCATGAAAAAACATTTACTTTTAATAAGTACATTGGCAATTTCTCTATTGAGTGCACAAAACAACGATGCATTGAAGAGAGAATTTGAGAGACAAAAAAAAGAGAACAATGCAAAATTTGACTCTTATGTTGCGAAACGTTACGGAGCTAATAAATCACCAGAAGTTTTAAAAGAAATAGAAGAAGAGAGAGCAAATTTTGCAGGTTTTTATTTGAATGAACCCTATTTCTACCAACAGGAAGACACAAGACAAGTATCAAATTCTAATGCTGATGTCTTAAATGCTGGAACTGTTACTGGACTATCAGGTTTATTTAATGGTGAAGGCATTAAGTATACTGTTTTTGATGGTGGAAGGGCGGCAGAAAATCATGAGGCATTTAACAACATGACAAATAATGTAGCTAGAATTAACAATAAAGAAACTACAAGTCAGCCATATTCTGACCATGCCACAGGTGTTTCTGGATTCATTGGTTCTAAGAGTGTAAATTTAACAACTGGAACACCACCAGTCTTTGTGGGTAACGCTAAAGGTGTAGCTATCAACTCAATTATGGATAACTATAGGTTTGTTGAAACTACCTTACCCGCACCTAACAACTTAGCTCCAAGTACCGTATTTGATAAAATATTAATTGCTCAACCTAAAATTTCCAATCATTCATATGGAGTAAATTCTGGTTGGAGCGAAACTAATAGTAGCGTCTCCCCATATCCTGTAACAGGATATTATTGGAATGGAGGTTATCAAAATGAAATAATTTATGACTATAACGGAACTTACTGGAGTAATGATTATAATTACGATGCAATTGTTTATAACAACCCATCTTATGTCATTGTAAAATCTTCTGGTAACTATTTTGGAATGGGTCCTAACGCATCCGCAGGCACTGCACCAAAATACTACAAAAGCAACAATGCCTGGGTACAATTCCCAGCTACTGCCACGTTACCAACAGACAATTGCCCTCAAGGTTATGATTGTATAGGTCCTGGTTCATTAGCAAAAAACATTATTGTAGTTGGTGCCACAAACATTATCACCACTAATAACTTCAAATATACACAACCGAGTGATGTTATACGCTCATCTTACAGCAGCGCAGGACCTAGAGATGATGGTGGAATCAAACCTGACATTTCAACTGTTGGAACTGGTGTTTATTATCCTTCAACTGACTCCACGGGAGCAACAGGTTGGGCTGGAGGAAACGGAACATCTTTTTCAGCTCCGGTAGTTACAGGAATCATTGGATTATGGACGCAAATCAATAAACAACTTTTCAATAATGCAGAACTAAATGCTTCTTCAGCTAAAACTTTAATGATTCATTCAGCTTCAGAGGCAGGGAATGTTGGACCAGACCCACATTTTGGATGGGGATTTATCAATGCTCAAAAAGGTGCTGAGCTGTTAGTTGCCAAATCAAACAACTCGGTAATATTTAATAATGAAACTTTAACAAGTGGTGTTTTAAATAGTAAAACTATTAAAGCATCAGGTTCTGAGCCATTAAAAGTTACAATTTCTTGGATTGACCCTCAATTTAATTACCCAAGTCAGTTCATAAGTGATGTTTACAATAATAGGGTATCAAGACTTGTCAATGATTTGGATTTAAAAATCATCGACACAACAACAAACACAATCTATTACCCTTGGAAGCTTAATGCAGAAAGCCCTATGACTCCTGCAACAAAAGGTGATAATACTGTTGACAACGTAGAACAAGTAGTTTTAGACAACCCAGTTGCAGGTAGAACATATAGAATAGAAATAACTAATAAAGGAACACTTGTTAATAATGCTGCAACTCCTATTTTAACTCCACAAGACTACTCAATAATCGTTACAGGATTTAGTGAAGTTTTAGGAACAAAAGATGTTGCAAATTCAACAAATGGAATTGTTATTGCACCAACTCTTACAAAAGATGTTGTAAACATCTTGAAAGCGCCTAAAAAATCTAGCTACACAGTATATGATTTATCTGGTAAAAGATTACAGAATGGTGTAATCAATAGTGCTCAAGAAACAATTAGTCTATCTTCTTACACTAATGGTATCTATATCATTGAAGTAAAAACCGATAAAGACGTTATTTCTAAGAAAGTTATCAAAGAATAATTATAATTCAGATATAATTTTATGCAAAACACTAACACTTGTTAGTGTTTTGTTTTTTTATGTATATTTGCTTCCTATGGAAAATACACTTCACGAAAAAGTTTCAAAAGATATTTTGCTTAAAGCTTACAATCATATGATGCTTGCCAAAGCAATGGCAGACATCTATGAAGAGAACAGAAATATTACCAAATATGTTCATAGCACATCAAGAGGTCATGAAGCAATTCAACTGGCAACGGCTTATCAATTAAAAAAAGAAGACTGGGTTTCGCCTTATTACAGAGACGAAAGTATTCTTTTGGGAATTGGTTTCGAACCTTATCAATTGATGTTGCAATTATTGGCAAAAGCTGATGACCCTTTTTCAGGAGGTAGATCATACTATTCTCATCCTTCGAGCAGAGATGAAGACAAACCAAAAATCATTCATCAAAGTTCAGCAACAGGAATGCAGACCATTCCGACAGCGGGAGTCGCACAGGGAATAAAATATATTCAGGATTTTAATTTACAACAATTTGAAAATAATCCTGTTGTTGTTTGTAGTCTTGGAGACAATTCTGTAACTGAAGGTGAAGTAAGTGAAGCGTTGCAATTCGCAGCTTTACACCAGCTTCCTATTATTTTCTTAGTTCAGGATAATGAATGGGGAATTTCAGTTACCAAAGAAGAAGCAAGAACTTGTGATGCTTATGATTTCGTAGCAGGGTTTGAAGGTTTGGGAAGAATGCGAGTTGACGGAACCAATTTCGTTGAAAGCTTCGAAGTCATGAAAAAGGCTGTCGATTTTGTAAGAGCAGAAAGAAAACCTTTGGTTGTTTGTGCAAAAACAGTTTTGATTGGTCACCATACTTCCGGAGTGAGAAGAGAATTCTATAGAGATGAAGAAGATTTAACGAAGCATAGAGCAAAAGACCCCGGAGAGATCTTGAGAAATCAATTATTGGAATCTGGTGTTGATGAAGATTTATTAAAACAAATCACTAAAAAAGCTCGTCTTGAAGCCGAAGAAGCATTCGAAAAAGCTCAGAAAGCTGAAGACCCGAAGCCTGAAACAGTGATGCAACATATTTTTGCACCCACTCCTATTACCGAAGAAGTAGGAACCCGTGAACCGGAAGGTGGAGAAAAAATCGTGATGGTAGATGCTGCCATTCATGCTATTCAGGAAATTATGTGGAAACATCCGGAAGCCTTGTTGTACGGACAGGATGTTGGTGAAAGAATTGGTGGTGTTTTCCGTGAGACAGTGACTTTAGGGAAGAAATTCGGAAGCAAAAGAGTTTTCAACACAGCAATTCAGGAGGCTTATATTATCGGTTCTACAACCGGAATGAGCGCAGTTGGTTTAAAACCGATTGTTGAAGTACAGTTTGCAGACTATATTTATCCGGGAATCAATCAGTTGATCACGGAAATCTCAAAATCAAGTTATTTAAGTCAGGGTAAATTCCCTGTGAGCAATATCATTCGTGTACCAATCGGAGCTTACGGCGGTGGCGGACCTTACCACAGTGGAAGTGTTGAAAGTATTTTAGCGAATATTAAAGGGATTAAAATCGCTTATCCAAGCAATGCAGCTGATTTCAAAGGTTTATTAAAAGCAGCTTATTACGACCCGAATCCTGTGGTTATGTTAGAACATAAAGGATTATACTGGAGTAAAGTTCCGGGAACTGAAGATGCTAAAACGATTGAGCCTGCTGAAGATTATATTTTACCTTTCGGAAAAGGACGAATTGTAATTGAAGCTGATGATAAAGAAATCAAAAAAGGAAATACTGTAGTGGTAATCACTTACGGAATGGGAGTTTATTGGGCAAAAGAAGCCGTTAAAAACTTCAATGGTAAAGTGGAAGTGATTGACCTAAGAACCATTATTCCTTTGGATGAAGAATTGGTTTTTGAAAGAGTAAAAGCACACGGAAAGTGTATTGTTTTAACAGAAGAACAGCTCAACAACTCTTTCGCTGAAGCCTTTGCACACCGTATTTCTAAAAACTGTTTCAAATATCTTGATGCCCCTGTAGAAACGATGGGATCACTTGATACTCCTGCAGTTCCAATCAATTTAGTTCTGGAAAAAGAAATGCTTCCAAATGCTGAAAAGCTTACGAAGAAAATTGATGAAATGCTGAAATATTAATTTAAGTAAAAAAATAAATTTGAACCTCTAAAATTTTTTAGAGGTTTTTTTGTACACTTTTTGCTAACTTGGTTTTACAAAAATTTTACTTCTAAAAATGATTACTACAAAATACGTCAATTACAAACAGGTTCTCAACTTATCAGGATTTCACGTAATCCTGATTTCTCTTTGGTGTACATTGATTGCTGTACTTTTTCACGTTTTTCATTGGGACTGGATGATTATTCCTTGGGTTCCCGTTGCATTGATTGGTACAGCAGAAGCTTTTTTGGTCGGTTTTAAAAATAACCAGGCATACGACAGATTGTGGGAAGCGAGAAAAATTTGGGGTGGAATTGTAAACTCAAGCCGTTCGTTTGCCTCTATGATTTATGCTTTTGACACCAATAATGAAAAACTAGGAAAGTTTGATCTAGAAGACCGCAAGAAAAAGATTGTTCACCGTCATATTGCATGGCTGTATGCTTTTCGTGAGCAGCTTTTGGTTCCTGCCGAATGGGAACATATAAAAGTAGAACAAGAACATTTTAAAAATATAGACCACAAACGAAACCGATTAATAAAAGCTGGTTTTCCGGATTATGGAAGAACTCCCATTTTTCTTAATAAATATCTATCTGAAGAAGAAGCCGAACTTCAATCTCATTATAAAAATTTTGCAACGTATCTTATTGCTCAACAATCGAAAGATGTGAACGAGCTGAAAAATAGGGAAGCAATTTCAGAGTTTAATCAGATACAGCTTCAAGATTGTCTTAATGAATTTTATACGTTGCAGGGACAAGCCGAGAGAATTAAAAAATTTCCTTTACCAAGACAGTTTGCGAGTACAGCTTTCGTTTTTAATATCATTTTTATAGCCTTACTTCCTTTAGGTTTGGTAAGTGAATTTGCCAAATTGGGAGATTGGGGAATTTGGGCATCTATTCCTTTCTGTATTATAATTGGCTGGATCTATATTATTATGGAATTGGTGGGTGATTATTCTGAAAACCCTTTCGAAGGATTGATGTTTGATATTCCTATGCTTGCAATTTGTAGAGCTATAGAGATCGACCTTCTTCAAATGACAGGCGAAACAGATTTACCTGATGCAATTACTTCTAAAAATGGGGTGTTAGTGTAGTTTAAGTCATAATTTAAAAACATCGAATTGCACGCAGCCCGACCTGACTGGAGCTCTTTTTACAATTTTAAAAAAGGAAAAAGGCGAGGAAAATTGTAAAAAAGCGGGAACGGAGGGCATAAATGAGAAAAAAGCGAAGGCTTTTATCGAAGTTTACGAACGAAGTTCTGAGCTGCCCTAAATAAAATCAACGTAAAAGCTTTGCTTACAGAATAATTTTGGTTGTATTTTTCACTTCAGAGATAGTGAAAGAGCTGTGTGTACTTGCAATATGCTGCAAAGTCGTGAGTTTGGTCACCATAAAATTTCTGTAATCATCCATATCTTTTAGGCAGATTTTCAAAATATAATCGTAATCGCCGCTTACATGGAAGCATTCGGTGACTTCCTGTAAATTCATTACTTCTTTTTCAAACTGCATCACATATTCTTTTTTGTGCTGAGTCAATTTCACATGGCATAAGATCAGAAATTTTCTGTCAATTTTTGTCTTGTCTACCAAAGCTACATATTTGGAAATTACACCTGAATTTTCGAGTTTTTTGATGCGTTCATACACCGCAGTTACCGAAAGACCAAGCTTATAAGACAGTTCTTTGGTGGTTTGCTTACAGTCTTCCTGTAAATATTGCAACAGTTTTTTATCGGTTTCATCAAAAGTCATAGATAATATTTTACTAAAATTTAGAATAAAGCAAATATAACCAACTTATATTCTAAAAAAATTAAATTTAATAGTTTTATTTTCTAAATATTTAAATTTTAGTTGTTATATGCATCGGAAATATTCATTTTTAAAACAAAAAAATATGAACCATTTCAATGCGGCAAATGAAATACAGGACCTTCAGTATTTCGGAGAATTTGGAGGTGTAAATCCTTCAATTTCTGACAGCTCAACGTATACTTTTCTTTCAGCGAAAACAATGTTTGATACCTTCGAAGGTAATGCAGAAGGTTGCTATCTATATTCAAGACATTCATCCCCGATGAACCTTTATCTTTCTGAAGCTTTGGCAAAAATGGAAAATACCGAAGCTGCCAATGTTACCGCTTCGGGAATGGGTGCGATTACTTCTGTTTTAATGCAGGTTTGCAAATCGGGTGATCATATTATTTCAAGCAGAACAATTTACGGCGGAACGTATGCTTTTATGAAAAATTTTCTGCCGCCTTTCCAAATTGAAACTTCATTTGTAGATATCAATAATTTTGAATCTATAGAAAATGCTATTAACGAAAACACAAAAATCATATATTGCGAAAGTGTAAGCAACCCTCTTTTGGAAGTTGCCGACCTAAGAAAACTTTCGGAAATCTGCAAAAGACATAACTTAAAACTTATTGTAGACAACACTTTTTCTCCACTTACTATCTCTCCTACTCTTTTGGGAGCAGATATTGTGATCCACAGTCTAACAAAATTCATCAATGGAAGCAGTGATACTGTGGGTGGAGTTTATTGTGGAAGTCAGGAATTTATTAATGATACCAAAAATGTAAACAACGGAGCTTGTATGCTTTTAGGTCCTACAATGGACAGTTTCAGGTCTGCAAGTATTCTTAAAAATTTAAGAACGCTTCACATCAGAATGAAACAGCACAGTCATAACGCTTTATTTTTAGCTGAAAGATTTGAGGAAGACGGTTTAAAAGTTTCATATCCAGGTTTGAAGTCTCATAAAAATCATGATTTAATGAAAAGCATGATGCATGAAGAATTCGGATTTGGAGGATTGCTGACTTTAGATGCCGGAACAACAGACAAAGCCAACGAATTGATGGAAATGATGCAGCAGGAAAACCTGGGTTATTTAGCAGTAAGTTTAGGCTTTTACAAAACATTATTCTCATGCTCCGGAAGTTCAACTTCATCAGAAATTCCTGAAGAGGAACGTGAAGAAATGGGAATTTCTGACGGATTAATAAGATTCTCAATCGGTCTCGACCACGATATCGAACGTACCTACGAAAAGATGAAAGAATGCATGCTCAAAACAGGCGTTCTAAACCATGAAATCACTTCATCCATATTTTAATTATTGTATAAAGGCTGTCAAAATTTTGACAGCCTTTATTATTTTTTTAAATTTTAAATCTCTATTTTAAGAAGAAAAGAAGATTAACAAGTCGATTTGATAAAGCCATATTTTCAAGCTTCGCGAAGCAAATTCATTTGCCTTTGCCTCTTAAAATCATACGCTATCCAAATAAATCTTTGCGTTAAAAAACATAAAAATTTAAATCTTATGAAAATGTTTAGGAAAGGCATCCTCAGGTTTCATTTTTATTGATTTGATAAAGCCATATTTTCAAGCTTCGCGAAGCAAATTCATTTGCCTTTGCCTCTTAAAATCATATGCTATCCAAATAAATCTTTGCGTTAAAAACTTCAACAAAAATTTAAACTTTATGAAAATGTTTAGGAAATGCATCCTCAGGTTTCATTTTTAAAACATTTAATAAGATCCAGGATTTTAAGAAACCATATCCGTAAGAAAACATTTGAATATAGGTTGAAATGACCGCCATTCCTGCAATAGCAATATTCTTAGTAACTATTGTAGCATGAATCAGGACCATGAAAGTATACAATCCGAAAAGAGAAAGAACAAAACCTTTTTGTAGCATAAAATATTCAATAAATCCTAAAACATACCCTAATAAAAATAAAGTAGGAAATGCAAAAGAAATTTTCACGTAGTTAGGGTGTCTTTGGTTAAGAATAGGCCTTGCACAACCAAACTGATAGACCTGTTTTGAAAATTTTCCGAAGTCTACTCTTCGTTTGTGATACACTGCAATGTCATCAAAAAAAGCAGTAGTAAAACCATTTTCCCAAAGTGTCATCGACAAATCTGGGTCTTCACCTATCCTCATCTCCGAAAACCCACCTACTTTCTCGAAAACCTCTTTTTTCACACCCATATTGAAACTTCTCGGTTGAAATTTTGAAACCGCTTTTTTATTTCCTCTAATTCCCCCGGTTGTAAAAACAGAAGTCATAGAATAGGAAATTGCTTTCTGCATCAGATTAAAACCTTTATGCGCTTTATCAGCTCCACCAAAAGCATCACAAGGAATGGTAAGAATATCGTTTTTAATATTTTCAATATAATCTTTCTCAACGATCACATCACTGTCTACAAAGACCAACCAATCATTTGAAGCTCTTTTTGCACCGTAATTCCTCGACAAACCAGGCCCTGAATTGTTTTTTTTGAAATATTTTATATTTAAAATGTCTTCAAAATTATGGATTGTCGGTTTTAGATCGATTACAGAACCATCATCAACGATAATCACCTCAAAGTCTTTATCAGTCTGAGAATTGAGTGAATTTAACAGCTCGAAAAGTTCATCTTTTCGGTTAAAAATAGCAACGACGATGGAAATAGTAGGTTTCAAATTGAAAATTTTTCAAAATTAACCATTTTGTGATACAGTTTGCAAATGTAGAATTGAATTGTTCGTTAAAAACAAAAAATAGTTACTTTTATAAAAAAATTTCATGTCTGATTTCCGACTAAAAGTTTTGCTGGAAGTAAAAAAACATCTGAATTTCTCTAAAGCTTCCGAAGCTTTATTCATCACGCAACCTGCGGTAAGCAAACACATCAAAACTTTGGAAGATGAGTTGGGAGTACAGCTATTTGAAAGAACCAAACAAGGGGTAAAATTAACGTTGGAAGGAGAAAAATATTCACTTTTTGCGGAGGAGATTCTGAATCTTTATGAAGAAGGAAAATTCGTCATGAATCAGGTTAACAATACCTACGAAGGAACTCTTAAGATTGGCGCGAGTACTACCATTGCACAATATATTCTTCCGAAAATCTTAGCACAATTTGCCTCGCAACATAAAGGGATCGAGATCATTCTAATCAACAATAATACTGAAGAAATTGAGAATTTACTCATTCAGAAAAAAATTGATGTCGGATTTATTGAAGGTGTTTCCGGAAAACCGCAACTGAAATATGCAGAGATTGGAAAAGACGAATTGGTTTGTACCGTGAGCACCAATCACCCTTTAGCAGAAAAAAGTAGCTGTACTATTGAAGACATTTTACAGTTTCCATGGGTTTTCCGCGAACAGGGTTCCGGAAGTCTCGATATTTTGAATATCTATTTAAAACAAAGTGGAGTCAGCAAAAAAGACATCCACACAGAAGCTTATCTGGGAAGTACCGAAAGCATAAAATCGTATTTGAAAGTATCAGATTGTATTGGTTTTGTATCCGTTTATTCTATAACTGACGAAATTATCGCCGGAAAACTAAAAATTTTAGATATCGACAATTTGGAAATGTTGCGTTCTTTCTATTCTGTAGAGCTTCATGGTACGTTAAAAAATATTCCTAAATTATTTTTAAAATTTCTAATAAATAACTTTAAGTAATATCAAATAACAATTTATCATAACATACTGTAATTTTATTTTCTGAATTTTGTAAAAAGAAATTCATCGTTATGATAAAAAATATTTCACCTTCGCTCAGAAAATTTATTTTTCTTTTCGCTGCATTTATTTGCCTTCTTCCTTTTATGGATGCTCCTTTAGCATTGGTATTAGGATTTTTGGTCTCGCTATTGATACAGCATCCATTCAAAGAATATCAAGGGAAGATTACCAGTTTTTTGTTGCAGTTTTCAGTAGTAGGTTTAGGATTTGGAATGAATATTCATGAAGCCCTAAAAGCAGGGAAAGAAGGATTCATATTTACAGTGGCATCGATATTTCTTACATTAACCGCAGGAATTCTTATCGGAAAATTTTTGAAAATACGGAAAAACACTTCCACTCTTATTTCCGCCGGTACTGCAATCTGTGGCGGAAGTGCGATTGCTGCTATTGCACCGGTTATAAAAGCTGATGAAAACGAAACGTCGGTTTCTTTGGCAACTATTTTTGCACTCAATTCTATTGCTTTATTTTTATTTCCTGTTTTAGGGCACCTTTTAAGTATGGATCAGCACCAATTCGGGCTGTGGTGTGCTGTGGCAATACACGATACAAGTTCGGTTGTAGGAGCATCTTCAAAATTTGGAAATGAGGCTCTGAAAATTGCGACTACGGTAAAATTAGAACGTGCACTTTGGATTATCCCTATAAGTTTACTTTTTGCTTTTATTAATAAAAAGAACGGGACTGGTAAAATAAAAATCCCTTATTTTATTTTTATGTTTGTATTGGCAATTATAGCAAGCTCTTACATCCCAGCCATAGAAGCTATTTCAGGGAACATCGTTTTTCTTGCCAAAAAAGGTTTAACACTTACTTTATTTCTGATTGGTTCAAATATGAGCATCACAGCACTGAAGGCTGTAGGCGTAAAACCGCTGATTCAAGGAGTCTTGCTTTGGGTACTTATTTCTGTGGGCAGTCTATTGGCTATTCTCTGGATGTAGATCTTTTATTAAATTCTTATGTTTTTTTAAGTTTCATTCTTCTATAAAGTATTCTAGATTCCCCTTATCTATAAAATATATCACGCAGATTTCCCGAATTCCCCAGACTTATTTTAGCATTTTAAATTTTTAAAATTAATTCGCGTTTAAAAATTAATTAAAATAGCTAACTTAATTATCTCTTAAAAAGTTTACAACATAATGGAAGAAATTAAAATTTATATAGATTATGTCGCCAGAATTATTGAAGTTATCGGGGTACTTACAATTTTTGCCGGAGCCGTAATTGCTTTGGTAAAGTATCTATTTTCTATCCAGAGTACCAATCCCAGATCTTACAAAATACTAAAGCAGGAATTGGGAAAAGCCATTTTATTAGGTCTCGAAATTCTTGTTGCCGGAGATATCATTGCGACAGTGGTTACTGAACCTACTATCGATCGGCTTTTAGCTTTAGGATTAATTGTTCTTATCCGTACTTTTTTAAGCATTTCTATTCAGGTTGAAGTAGAAGGTAAATTTTCCTGGCAGAAAAAAGAGGAAGTTTAATTGTTTTTAAAATATGTAAAAAGACAGCTTTCCAAGGTAGGTAAATCTCATTCCGAAGTGTACAGATGGTTTTCTGATATGTACAGATGATATTTTGAGATATGCAGAATACATTTTGTTATTGACAGTTCATATTCCGAACTGTATAGATAGTTTTCTGCATCAAACAGAGAGTATTCCGAGTTCTATAGATAGTATTCCGACACGTACAGATTTCATTCCGTACCAAACATATGAATTTCCGTATCGTATACGTATTCATTATTATACAAATCATTTTCCGTTACTTAATATGTCACCTCCAATGTAACAGATCATTTCACTAAGAAAAATTATTTTCTACAAGAAAACTCCTGATTTATAATAGATAAACAGTACAAAAGAAATTATCAGCAAAATCACCGAACCGTTAAAAAAAATAAATTTAAAAAGACTTTTAAAATAAAAAAGTCCGAGCTGATAAAGCGAGAAAAACAAGACGAATGAAATAAGAAAACCGATGAGAGTGCAAACCAATAGAGTTTGTACATAACTCTCTTCCGGTAAAGGATCTTTGAAAACTATAAAATAAAGAATGGAAGCCATCGCAAGAAAGCTTCCACTCCATAATTCTGTTGTGTATTTTGATTTTTTTGAAGACTTTTTGGTGATTGCAGATTTTGAAGATGAATTTTTAGAAAAATCCAAAGTCAACAAATCTACAAGCGCATCCAAACCATCAAAAATATTAAAAGGCATATTTTTAGTCTTCTTTATTTTCTAATTTATGCAGTTTTTTCGTTCCTTCATACATTTCATACTGTAAAAATCGGGTTTCCAGTTTTCCGTTGAAAAGTTTTATTTTTCTTGAAGGTCGAAGTCCTATTTTCTTTGGTGCGTCTAGATCTGAAGAAATTAACCAAGCCAAAGTATTAGGATAATTTGTTTTGAAAGTATCTCCTATTTTCTTGTAAAAATCGTCATCATTTATAGAGATTCTCTCATCATAAGGCGGGTTGAAAACCATCAACAAAGGAAATAATTCTTTTTTAGATTCGAAGAAATCTTGTCTTCTTACCTCGATGATGTCTTCCATTTCTGCAGATGCGATGTTGGCATCAGCTGCATCCAGCATTCTTCCGTCGATATCGTATCCTACAATTTTCCCATGAAATTCTCTCACTCTTTCTATTCTGAATTCTTTAATTTTGTTAAATAAAGTTTCATCATAGTTTTTCCAGTTTTGGAAACCAAATCTTTTTCTGAAGATCTGTGCCGGAAGATCCATTGCAATCATCGCCGCTTCAATTAAAAGCGTTCCCGAACCACACATTGGATCCAGGAAATTCCCTTTTCCGTCCCAACCTGCCAACTGAAGCATTCCACTTGCCAAAACTTCGTTAATAGGCGCTTCCCCTTGCTCTCTTCTGTAGCCTCTTTTAAATAAAGCATCACCAGAAGAATCTAATGAGATTGTCACCAATTCTCTATCGATATGAAGGTGAAACTTAATATCCGGAGATCTGGTCTCTATACTCGGTCTTTTACCGTATCTGTTTTGAAAGAAATCTACAATAGCATCTTTCATTTTGAAAGTCATAAACTGTGAATGGCTGAATCTCTCAGAATTCACCGTAGAATCGATAGCAAAAGTCTGATCGACACTCATAAAATCATCCCACTCAAATTTAAAAAGCTTTTCGTAGAATTTTGTCTCGTTGTAAGCTTTAAATTCATCGATCGGAACCAAAATTTTCAATGCCGTTCTCGCTGAGTAATTGATCTTGTAAAGAAATCCTAGATCACCCTCGCAGTTTACTGCACGGTTTTTAAGTTCTACATTTCTTCCACCTAATTTTTTAACTTCCTCAGCAAGAATAGGTTCTAATCCGAAGAATGTTTTTATCTGAATTTTAAGATTTTCTGTATCCATTTTGCAAAAATAGTGATTTTAGTTGTTGGTTGTCAGTTTATAGTTGATAGAAATCATCATATGTGATAAAAACCATTAACCAACAACTACTGACCATCAACCAAAAAACACTATTTTTGCATCATGGAATGGTTTGAATCGTGGTTTGATACCCCTTATTATCACTTATTATACAGCAACAGAGATTATACAGAAGCTGAAAACTTCATTACAAAACTTACCTCTGAGTTAGAGCTTCCTCAATCTGCAAAAATTATTGATCTCGCTTGTGGAAAGGGAAGACATTCGGTTTTTCTTAATAAATTAGGTTATGATGTTTTAGGTTTAGATCTTTCGAGACAAAGTATTGAGCATAATAAACAGTTTGAAAACCAAACGTTGATTTTTGATGTTCACGATATGCGAAACCCTATTGATCACAATCCTGTAGATGCAGTTTTTAATCTTTTTACAAGCTTCGGGTATTTTGATAATGAAGAAGATGATAAAAATGTTTTCAAATCGGTTTGCAATGCTTTGAAAAAAGACGGGTATTTTGTTTTGGATTATCTGAACGAAGAATTTGTACGAAACACTTTGGTCCCAGAAACAACAATTACACGAGGAGAAATTGATTTTAAAATTTCTAAAAAAATAGAAGACAGACATATTATTAAAAATATAAGATTTGAGGCAGACGGAAAATCTCATCATTTCTTCGAAAAAGTAAAACTTCACACTTTAGAAACTATTAAAAACTATGCTGAAGAAAGCGGTTTTGAACGCGTGAAAATTTGGGGAAATTATCAATTGAATGATTTTGATAAAGATATTTCGCCACGTTGTATCAATTTATTTAAGAAAAAATAGATCGAAAAATTGCACTTGTAGTGGTGACCAATATATTATTTATGATATTAACATTAATTTCAATATTTAGTGGAATTAAGTTTGGTTATTTTCATAGTCATACACCTCCACTTCCTTTTGTTATTTCAAGTTTATTAATGACCATTGGACTATTTGTAATTTTTTTTAAGAAAATTTTATTTAAAAATAAAACTAACTTTGGTATACATCTTATGATATTAGGTGTGAATCTGGTCATTGTTTTATTTTGTTTATCACCCCTTTTTAACTAATATGATATTCATTCTCCTTATATTAAGTGTTGTCGCCGGAGTTTTACTCGGAAAATTTTTCGGACAAAAAGAAAAATTCTCTAAAAATCTATTGATCTTAAGTGCCGGATTTTTAATAACCATTTGTTTAAATGAAGTTTTCCCGCAGGTTTATACTTCAGACATCGGTAATCTTGGAATTTTCGTTATTGCCGGAGTTTTATTGCAAATGATTCTCGAAGCTTTAACAAAAGGTTTCGAACACGGACATTTTCACCATCACGGTGAAAATAATATTCTTCCGATGGCATTAATGGTCGGTTTATTCATTCATGCTTTTATTGAGGGGATTCCTTTGGCGAATGAGACCAATCCGTTTTCTCCTTATTTAATGGGAATTGTATTTCACAATCTTCCTATTTCATTTATTTTGGGGGCATTTTTATTCAACAGGAAAAGTTCTAAAACCTCATATCCATCGATATTAATTGTTGGTTTATTTGCTTTGGCATCACCTTTCGGAATGCTTTTAGGTAATTATTTCAACCCAGCTTGGCAACCATACTTTTTAGCAATCGTAGGTGGAATTTTCCTGCATATTTCATCTGTTATTATTTTTGAAAGCAATAAAAATCACAACATTGACTGGTCTAAAATAGGTTTGGTTATTTTAGGGGTTTCATTGGCTTTAATGATGCATTTATTCCATGACCATTCTCATGTTGGCCATCATCATTAAATTTAATTTTAAGATAAATAAAAAGGCTTCGAGAAATTTTCCCGAAGCCTTTTTTATGTTTTATAAATAGTATTTTAGAATTTCCAACCTACTGTTAGAAAGAAATTATTTCTAATATTTTTAACATCTGAAACTACTGAATTTGGTGTAGCTACATCAAAATCTCCTGAATAATATCCTGTTCCGAAGCTTTCATTTCCACTCAAGAAAGGGTTTTTATATTTAGAGCTGATGTTTTGATATGCTGCATCAACATAGAATTTACCGAAGTCATATCCGATACCTGCACCAATCGTATTTCTATCTCCTAAAATCAAGTTGCTGTAATTAACATCTGCAGCTTGACCGTTATTAGAATAAGCACTAATCGTCATAGCATCAAACGGACTTGAAGCATAAGAATAACCACCTCTCAATCTTAAAGCTTTGATTCTGTATTCTGCCCCAACTTTTATTTCTGATGAGTTTTTGTATGAATCATTAAAGAATGAGTTTAGCTCCCTTTCCGCATCTCCTTGAACTTTATATTTAGGCTTCGTTACTCCTAAAGTATAATCTACATTAATTGCAAAATTCTTTGTAGGAACAAATGCACCACTAAAAGTAGCTTTCATAGGCGATCTGAACGACCTGTCTTCAGTAAAGTGATCAAGATAGATCAATCCATCAGTTCCTGTATAATAGTCTGTATAGATTCTATCCATGTTCCACCAAGTAGGGGTTTCTATAGACGCTCCCAATCTAAACTGATTGGTGATTTTACCAATAACCCCTAAAGTTGCAGAAAAACCATTTGATTTTTCAGAAAACGGAGTATATTGTTTGTCAAATGAATAGATTGTTTTATCTAAATCTAAACCAAAATTGGCACTATCATACTGTTCTAAATCTGCATAATGCATATTAATACTTGCACCAAGATATAGTGAGTTGTTGTAATTGGCACCTACCCCAAGATTAAATTTAGTTTGAGTTCCGTATCTGTTGTAAGCATGTCCCAAGTAAGCAAGATTACCTACTACAGGATTTCCTGAACCATCAACAAGATTTTTTGGAATTGAAATGTTGGCATTTCCTCCAGTTTCCACATAGTTTTCAATCGATTGTGTAGAAATACTTGCTCCCAAATTAATAAACTTCCAAGGAGTCTCTGTCATCAACTGAAAAGCTGCAACACCGCTCGCATTTCCGATATTAGCTTTTGTAATATTATAATTAATTGAAGACCCTGCTAAAGAGCTTGTATTTTTATTATCTGTAACCGATAAAGTTGCCGAAACATCACCCGCAATTGCAACACCCAGACCTGCCGGGTTGGTAAGTAATGCTGTAGCATCACCTCCTAAAGCTCCGTTAGATCCTACCATTGCGTTAAACTTTGATGACCCAACCATTGGTGTGTTTGAATAAACATCAATCGAATTTCTTATCGTTGATATATCCTGAGCCTGCAAATAGAATGCTGCAGTCACACCCATTAATACTAGAGATTTTTTTAACATTATTTTTTTAATAGTTATTAAGTTTAACTTTATCTACCACCTGATCTGAAACCACCGCCTCCGCCGGATCTCATACCGCCTCCACCTCCGGAAGAACCACCTCTAAAACCACCACTGCTGCTTCCAGAGTTAAAACCTCCTGATCTGAAGCCGCCATTATCACTAGGTCTTGTACTTTCATTTCTATATCTAGGCTGAGATTGTTGTTGTTGATTGTAGTTGTAATT
Organism: Chryseobacterium sp. BGARF1; assembly: GCF_001677955.1. Taxonomy (GTDB): domain Bacteria; phylum Bacteroidota; class Bacteroidia; order Flavobacteriales; family Weeksellaceae; genus Chryseobacterium. Next base: position 956 of record NZ_LELA01000068.1, on the reverse strand, counting down.
TGGTCTTGTAGGTCTTACACCGTTATTCATATTAGGTCTCATCCCGCTATTAGGATTACGGTACCCCCCATTGCTATTGTTATTATTTCTAAACCCTCCATTATTCGTATTATTAGAAGGTCTGTAAGAAGAACCAGGTCTCATTCCTGAAGTATTGCTTCGGAAGCCAGAACCGTTATTATAAGAATTTTTCAACATAGAATTATTCGTTCTGTAAGCTCCTGTTCCATTAGTTCCAAATCTTCCATTTGCTCCACTTCGTGCGTAAGGTACTCTGTGGTAATGGCCACCCCATCCCCAATAAGGATTGTAGCCTCCCCAATAAGGGTTATATCCCCAGTAATTATTCCAGCCCCAATAAGGATTGTAGCCGCCCCAGCCCCAAGAGTTACCCCAGCCAAAAGACATGCTCATGCCCCAACCAGATCCCCAATAAGGTCCGAAGCCTCCGCCCCAACCCCAAGGTGAGCCCCAGCCCATCATTCCCCACGAATTATCGTAGTAGTTGGTTTCACTACCTGCAAAATTACCCCAGTCGGAATCGGTAGCATTACTGTTCCAATTAGAATCATTCCAGCTGCTATAGCGGTTATTTTGTTGAGCAGCGTTCATTTCAGCATTCTGAATCAGATTAGTATCATCTTGATAATAATCATAATATTCTCCTACTCTGTTTCCTTCATTACCATTGATGATGACACCCTCCGGCAATGTATCTTTATTTGGGTCATAATACACCCCATCGGTCTCGCTATATCCACCCATCTGTGCACCACAAGACATTAACAATAATCCACTTGCAACAGCCAAAACACCTTTTGATTTTAGCATTGCAAGTAAATTTTTATGTATATTTCTTTTCATGATAATGTAAAAATTTTTAATTTAAATTATATTTGCATTCTGTACCAAAAATATACCAACTTATTGGTAACAAAAATCTATCAAAAATAGAT
>NZ_LELA01000067.1 GCF_001677955.1 Chryseobacterium sp. BGARF1 | reverse complement strand
TTTGGGTTATAGAAATCACAAAAATACTAACGATTTAAAATTTACTTATTATGGCAGCAAATTCAAGAGGAATCTTAAAATTCAACGGTAGCGAAGGTCAAAAATTATTAAAATTAAACTACAGCGTTTCAAGATCAACAGATGTTTCAGGTAGAGTAGCATCAGACCCATCAAATGCATTAATCAAGTTAACAATTGAGGCAACAGAAAAATCTGACATCCTAGAATCATTGTTAAACGGAAAATATAAGCCAACTTCAGGTGAAATCACTTTCAACAAATCTCATGAAGAAGGAACTTTGATTACTTTAAACTGGGAAAACGGATATGTTATTCAGCACGAAGTAGATTTTGACGCAGTAGACGAAAATTCAATGCTAATAAGCTTTGTTGTAAGTGCTGAGAAAATCAACTATGGTAACTCTGCTTACGAGGGAGTTTGGCCAGGTGCATAACGAGAATTAATTAAAATTTATATAGACTCAAATAAAGACTGTCCCAAAAAGACGGTCTTTTTTGCCCTAATTCTTTCAAGAATAAGATGATTTATTAAATAATAATTAAAAAAAATCTCTTTTTCGAATATTCATAGAATACATAAGGCAAGCTAATTGCATTCCCATTAAATCGACTCAACAAAATAAATAGGATTTATCTTTCGAAATGAATAATATTTTATAAATTTATACTCTATACACCAAATTTACACAGATATGAAAAGTTTTGACACATCTGGAAGTACCAATTTCCGCCCATCTCAGAATGCGGCAGGAATTTCAGAGAATCATCATACCGGAATCAACCGATTGGTAAAATTATCTTTGGTCATTGAAGGTAAGGTAATCAAGTATTACAAACATTTTAAGCTTACTCAAAGCTCACAAAAACATCACGAATTTACACTGACTTTAGCTCACGATACGTTAGGTGATCGCCAAACCCATACTTTAGAAGAAGCGAACAAATTTTTAGGTAAAAGATTAACGGCTGTTATTGCTTATAAAGACATTGAAAACAGTCCGGAACGCACTTTTGTAGGAGTTATCACCGGAGTTGGTTTCAGTCAGGAAAGAATGAGTCTTGGAAATATTGTTTTGTCAGGTTACAGTCCAACCATTTTATTAGATGGAGCGCCTCATATTCAGAGTTTTGGTGGAAACCAGGCTGTTAATATGGGAATTATTGCTGAAGAAGTTATTAAGCAAGGTTTAGATAAAAGCCGTTTTGATATCAGAATCGATACCAATGATTATTCTCAAATTATTTATAGCAGTCAATACGACGAAACGCATTACAATTATCTGGCGAGAATGGCAGAAGCTTATGGCGAACAGTTTTATTACGATGGAGAAGTTCTTCACTTTGGAAAACTTCCACCCCAAAATAAACCCATCAAATTAACGTATGGAAGCAGTGCGAACGATATAAAAGTAGAATTGAAAGCGGTTCATACCAAACCCCAATTTTACGGTTACAATAGCAATAAGAATGAAATTTTGAAATCGGGTTCAACACCGATCCAGCATGTTGGAGATCTAGCAAAAACAGCTTATCAGCGTAACGATGCTATTTATAAAACTCCATCATTACGCGTTGCACCCATAAAAGCAACCACTCATTTAGATGTGGAATATTCACAAAAAAGTACTTCTGGAAGCGAGGCGGTGAATGTTTTCAATCTTTCAGGTTCTACAACCGTTCCTTTTTTACATCCTGGATGCAGCGTAGATATTGAAATGCGAAAACCAGATACGAATGAAACTTCATATTTCACAAGAATCATGATTACAGAAACAACTCATGAAATTGATACCATCGGTCATTACACCGGAAGCTTTGCTGGAATAGCATCCGATACAGGCTTTTTACCAAAACCTGAATTTACCGTTCCTACTGCACAACCCCAAATTGCGACAGTCATTTCAAACACCGATCCAGAAGGACAGGGAAGAGTTCAGGTAAGATTCGACTGGCAAACGAATGACACCACTCATTTCATCCGAATGATGAGTCCCGATGCAGGAGGAACCGATCAGATTACTCAAAACCGAGGTTATGTAGCTATTCCTGAAGTTGGAGATCAGGTGATGGTAAACTTTGTACACAATCATCCCGACCGACCTTTTGTAATGGGCGGTATGTTTCATGGAGGAATTGGATTGGGTGGCGGAATCAATAATCATATGCGATCCATCCAAACCAAAAGCGGAATTAAGGTGCTGATGAATGATGATGAAGGAAGTGTAAATATCATTGATCCGAGTGGCAATACCTATTTCATGGATGGTAAAGGAAATATTTCAATGAATGCTCCGAAAAATTTCACTTTAAACGCAGGTGAAAATATCAATATAACTGCTGGTAAAGAAATTTCTATTGGAGCAGGAGCAAGTATTACAAGCTCTGCAAATGATAATATTATTTCTACTGCAGGTACAGATATTGTGCAAACAGCAGCAGGAGATATTCGCGAATCTTCAGATACGCGAACAGAAATGGTGGAGAAAGAATTTTTCCGTCAGTCTGAAACGTCCAACGAGATTGCCGGAGAAATATCAATGTTTAGCGAATTGGAAAATATGACAATGCAAAGCGGAAAGATTGTTGAATTTAACAGTGCCGAAAAATCTAAATTATTCTAATCATGGCAATCCGAAAGACCGCAAAAAATATTATCATCAAAGTAAATGATACTTACAATTTAAGTGTAGGAAAAAAGGCTGAAAAAATTGCTCAGAAAATCAACGCAGAGGCAATTAGTGGCAATCTTGTGCTGGCAAGTAATAAGAAAATAGTGTCTCATGGAAATAAGTAAAGTGAAAGTGTTTTTCAGTGTATCTAAATTTTCAATAAAATCTAAACAGAAAATATGGCAAACGTAACTTTTGGAAATTATACACCGCCACCGCCGCCAAAAGGTACAGTAGATATACGAATTGGTGTGTTTTTCGATGGTACTCAAAATAATAGAACCAATACAAATGCCAGATTAGCAAGAGAGGGAAGTGATGCTAAAAAGGCTTACAATAAAATGTCTGATAAAAAAACAGACAGTTATATGAATGATCTTTCTAATGTAGCCCGCAAAGAACTTCATTATAAAAAAGAAAAATATGTAGATAGTGTATATATAGAAGGAATAGGCACTGATGATTTGGGTGCAGATACTGATGACATACTTGATCATCTAGGTGTAGCTTTTGGTGCTGATCGACAGGGAATTATTGCAAAAATAAGAAAAGGTTGTCAGTTAATTGCTGCTAAAGCAAAAGATCTAGGAGGCAAGGATGCAATAAATTTAATTACTCTTGATGTATTTGGATTTAGTAGAGGAGCTGCTGCAGCCAGAAACTTTATTTATGAAATAAGCAAAAGCAAATATTTACCTTTAGCTGGAACTAAACTAGTGGGAAGAAGTATTGTAAAAATTAAAACAGATGATCATAAGATTGAAACTAATGAAAATGAATTTCCACAAAATGGACATTTAGGTTTACAACTGAAATTACAAAAAATTAAATATTCAAAAATTCAGATAAGATTTGTTGGTCTTTATGATACCGTTTCTTCTTATGATCCAAATGCAACAAATACAACGAAAAACCCGGATTTTACCAATGATGTTAAAGAATTGCATTTGAATAGTCTTAATATAGAAATTAACGACTTGTACAAAGCAAAAAAGATAATTCATTTTTGTGCTGATGATGAGCATCGCAAAAATTTTATGTTAACGCCTACAAAACGTGCAGGGGGTGAAGATTTTTACCTGCCGGGTGTACATTCTGATGTAGGTGGCTGCTACACCGATAAAATTGATGAAATTGATTTTCAGATTATGGATTTAGATAATTGGTGGGGAGATGGCCGAACTGATGCAGAGTATGACGAAATATTAGAAAATGACCTAAAAGATTTAATGGCACAAGGATGGGGATTTTCTAACCTTAAGGGGCCAGATAGGGACCATCAAACCTTTGTGACTCGTAAAGGTATTCGTAATACTTACAGCTATGTCACACTACATCTTATGTCTGAAAAACTTAATGATGAATATTCTAATACTATTAGTGTGGAAGAATTAAAGAATGATTTTAAGATTCCCAAACCGAGTAATTCAGATGATTTTGATTTGAACAAGGTAAAGCAACGTTTAGAAAAATATATCAAAGGTGAACTCCCAAAATTGGTATATTATACCCAACCACAAATTGAGAGGATGCGAAAAAAACTAGATGTAAAAAATACAAAAGATGTAGCGAGTTTTAATCTAAAAGTATACGACCACAATATGTTGAAGCGATTAAGAAGCAAATATATACACTGGAATTCAAAATTTGGAGACGGTATAGGTGCTTATGAACCCACCTACAAAATAGAAGGCAAAACAATTGTTAGATTTCGTAAAATAGAACCCAACTCATGAGAATTATAGCATTTTTATTATTAATACTAACTACAATATCCTGCAAACCCCAAATGAAAAAATACGAATGGTTACCTACAGCCAATGCTCCGGAATTATATCCAACTAGAATCCATGAAGGTTTTTTTTATTTAGAAGACGGTGGAATGGTTTATATACCTACTGCTGCTATTAATCATAATGGTTGGGGAAATAGTGGCTCGTTACATTCGCAGGGCAAAGATTTTAAAGCATTACCCGTGAAAATGGACATTACATGGGCGTCTTTTATTGAGAATAAGTTTTATACAGGTAGCTGGGATATGCCTATTGATACCTTAAAGAAACTTTTTGAAAAAGGAACGATAGATTGGCGAACTGGCAAAGCTTTGAACTATACCGAAATAAGAGTTAGCTGCGCACCTGGTGGTATAGTGGTGGTTTGGGTGTACGGAGATGATCAGCAAATAGAAGTCGCCCGTTTTCAGGCAAAAGAAACTCATGTGGATATGAAGGACTTTGTGCCTGGAAATCCAACGATAACACAACAGGAATATTTTGATAAATCAGAATCAGTTCCTGAAGCTTATGAAAATCTAAAGAAGAATGGTATTCAGTATGATATATGGGATGTGTACAGAAAAAAATATACTTGGCGTGCCAAGACTGAAATTGAAGGGCATCATTTGATGAATGTATTGTTTAAGATGTTTAATGGAGAGGAAGAAACAATTTTTAATAAAAAGATTACAGAACCCATTCAAGAAAACCCATTTAAGCCAAGAGCCGTTCCTAGGCATTTGAATTTTACCTTTGAAGACAATAAAAAACGTCAAATGGTATTTGAAATTGAGGCTTTCGATGAGGAAGAAATAATGGGTTTATTTGAACATGCAGATCCCAACAAACCTATAGAAATAGTTTTACGAATGAACAAAGATTTTACCAACCGCAGTTTGATTTTTAAACAGGGAGAGACAGAAATTCCAATCAAAAAAATAGATTTAGACAATATGTGGGAATATGAGCAATGAAAAGGAAATTAACGAGCAGAAAGATTTTCGGGAATTACGAAATAAATATTTCCATTGGTCTGCAAAATATGGAGAAGTAGGTTTACAGCCTAATTTTGAGTTTAAAGATAAGTTTAATATTCGCAGATTTAGAAAAACTGATAAATATTCCTAAAATGAAAAGTTATTTACTACATATTTTATTATTAATAAGTATCACAATTTCATGTCAAAATAGAATGGAAGAAAAATTTGAGTGGTTGCCAACTGAAAGTGCACCCGAACTTTATCCTATGAATATTTACAAAGGAAATTTGTATTTTGAAGATGGTAAAAGTGTTTATATACCATCATCTCTTATTGCTCATAATGGGTGGGGTAATTCCGGCTCAACACACACACAAGGAGAAGATTTAAAACCAGTACCTGTAAAATTAGAAATTACCTGGGCTTCGTTTACAGAAAATAAATTCTATACAGGAAGTTGGGATTTGCCTAAGGAAAAAATGTTGAAGCTGTTTCAAGAAGGAGTAGTATGGTATGGTACTCGAAAAAAAGAAACCTACAGACAGATTTTGGTTGGCTGTGCTCCCGGAGGCGTGGTAGTTGTGTGGATGCGTGGAGCGGAACAGCAAGTTGAAATTGCTCGTTTTCAAGCAAGAGAAACTAAAATAGCAATGAGTGATTATGTTCCCGAAAATCCGTCAATTACTCAAAAAGAATATTTTGATATAAGTAAAGAAGTACCAGAGGCATTAGAAAATATTAAGAAAAAAGGAGGAATTCAGTATGGTCTTTGGGACAGTTATCGTAAAAAGTATACTTGGCGTACTCGTATAGAAATTCCTAACTATACTTTTGATAATACGAGTTATGAAATGTTTAATGGTGAGATGGAAGAGTTATTTGACGAGTCACTTAAAAAAAATGAATTTAAAGAAAGAGCTGTACCAAAATTATTAGATTTTATAATTGCTGATGCTCAAGGGAAAAGAACGGTTTGGGAATTCAAATATTTAGATGAGGAAGAAATAATGGGTTTATTTAAGCAAGCAAATCCCAACATACCCATAGAAATAGTTTTACGCATGAACAAAGATTTTACCAACCGCAGTTTGATCTTTAAACAAGGAGAGAAAGAAATTCCAATCAAAAAAATAGACTTAGATAATATGTGGGAATATGAATAATGAAAAGGAAATTAACGAGCAGAAAGATTTTCGGGAATTACGAAATAAATATTTGCATTGGTCTGCAGATTATGATTGGGTAGGTATGGATCCAAGATCAGACGGCAAAAGAGTAGTTCATTAATCTAGAAATTGTCGTTTTAATAAAACTTTCAACGGATTTGAAGAAGTAGGGTTGAAATCATAATCACACTTTTCTAAACCATCGTTTTTTATTTATGCAGAAGTTTAATAAACATATTATTCAACCCGGAGAAACTGTAAAAAGTATTGCCAATCTTTATGATCTGACTGAAGAATCGTTGAAGTTTTTTCACAACAATCATTGCAAAGTTGAAGACAATATTTTAATACATCTTACCAAGCAGAAAGAGCTATTTCTGCCACGAACTGCAGTTATTGATAAAAATAAACTGGTAAAATTGGGCCACGGAAATAAATTGGTTTTTCAGCCAGAGAATTCATTTTTGGAATATGGAGTACTCATTACTATCGAAAATAATGAGAAAAAAAATGAAATTAAATATAATGCTTCTGTTCGGTGGATTAAATATGAAAATGGATTTCATTTTTTTGAAATCGACAGGATATCAAATCTTTTTCTGAATGATGAAGAAGTCAACGAAATTGCAGATTTGCTGGCGTATAAAACGTCTCAGGTTTTATATCCTATGCAGATAAGCGTTGATCAGCAGGGCAAATTTAATACGATTGAAAATACTGATGTATTTAAAAAAAGGTGGAGTGATATTAAAGATGAGGTTTACAAAGAATTTGAAGGTGAGATAGTCGATGAATATTGTCAAAAAATCGAAAAGATTTTATATGAACCGAGTTCTCTTTTTATCTTCATTAAAAATGATTATTTCATCCGAACCTTATTTTTTGGAATTTACCAGAAATTTAATCAGGATTATCTTATTGAAATGACAGAAACCTTTCCGGTGATAAATAATACTATTGAACCGAGCTTTAAAATTGAAGTGGAAATTAATCCTTTAAAAGATGATTACGATTTAATAAATATTTCTGGAAACGGAAAATTATATGATGAAAGAAGCAGGTCTGATTTTATCAACGGATCGCCGTTTTCTTTAATTATAGAAGATGATCCGGTGATGAATGATGATGGGAATTTCAGACTTCAGTATTTTCTTAATGGTGAAAGCCAGCTTTCAGAATCACTGTATTTGGAATGTGATATTAATCTTGAAAGCAAAAAAAAAATATCGATTGTTGTAGCCGTTATCAATTAAATTTAAAACCAAACCAATGAAAAAAATATTAGTTGAAAAACTTTTTTTAGTACTCTTTATTTTAATTTTTGCTCTGAATTTTGGGCAGAAAACAGAATTCACAGTTCCGAAAAGTATTGAAGCATTGCAAAACACTATTTTTAATTTTGCCAATGATTTTACGAAAGATGAGCCAAAAGCTGCCGCTGCAGGAGATAATGAGTTTTCAACGACGGTTGATCTGTACGATTTGAAATTTAATGCAAATGAGAAAAATTCATATTTAAATTTAGCTTTAAAAAAGGGGGCAAAGCCAGAAAAGTTTATCCAAAAAGCGATCTGGAATGTTTCCATGAAAAAGCTTTCTGCGAAAAGTACAAAAGTTACGATCTTTTTAGAAGAAATTAATCCTGATAACTGGTCAAAAAAAGAAGTCGATGTAAAACTCACAAAATCTACCGGAAAACTTGAAAATGAAATTAAAGAATTTCTTTTAAATACGAAAAGCAAAGAATTGTCTAAAGGATTAGTAGCTGTCGACAACTCTTCAATGGATGCTGAAACTGAAGCGATAATAACTGCTCAGGCTGACGCTCAAATTGCCACTGTAGAAGCAAAACAATCACAAAAAAAAGTGACCTCAAAATATCTGCAGGATTTTTTTGCTAAAAAGCAATTTATCAGTTTTCCAACAAATTCAGATCAGATAACGAAACTTTTAAAAACAGATCCGAGTGAAATGGATTGTGAAACCTGTAAGAACGGAAAATATTCCAATTGGGATTTCGAAAATTTCAATATGATTTATGCCAATATGACGAGCGGTGAAGAGTATTACGCCATTCAATATTACGGAAATGACGCCGTTTCGGGATTGCCTTATGGTTTAGTTTTTAATGATAGTTCACCTTCAGAATGCAAAACAAAATTTGCAAGATATAATGCCCAGCTTTATCAGACTACAGTAGACGGTGATGAAAATACTGCGAAAGCCTTGACGGTTGTAACTTTTAAAATGAATTCAACATTTGTGCGCTTAGAATTCGGAAATGAATATTTATCAAGACTTGTAATTTCAAATAAAGAACTTTAGTTATGGCAGAAAAACACATTGTAGTACAAGGAGCTATGTGCAAATGCCAATTTGGGCAGGCTCCGGATAATCTTAAAGTGCTGAGTCACCAAAAAGAGTATGCAAACGATAAAAGTGCAGCCAAAAAACTGATTGTCACCACTAAAGAAATTGGCGCTGCAACATTTGAAAAAAATACCTTCGGAAGTTGTACAAAAATGGGAAGCCCGCCTCCGCCATGTAAAGTTATGGTGACCGAATGGCAGAATTTTTACGATAAAGTTCAGCTTAGCAATGGAGGCTATATCATTTTGGAAGATAGCAAGGCAGTATGTGCAATTGCCGGAACTCCATGTATAGAAATCATAGATCACGGACAAAGAGCAGAGGCAAGTCAGCAGAATTTTAAAAATGCAGATCAGGATGTGCAGCAGCAGATAAATCCGTTGGTAGATTCGGAGGATATGTATAAAGAGCAATCTTCTGCAAAAGGAGTACAAGAAGGTGTAATTTAAAGAATAATCACATGGCAAAAGGCGTAAAAAAAATAAAAGTTACACAAGGGAAATATTATCCTAAGATGTCTGTTCCTGGTCAGAGAGTTACAATTGTAGCAGAGCAGGATGTGGTTTTTCAGGTAGAAGAATGGCTGCCAAATACTTCTGCAGAGGATAAGAAAAAACCGGTAATTTGGATGAGGCAAACCCATGATAGAAAAATTATTCTCTTTCAGGTTCCTTCTACGACAGGTTATAAATTTTACATACTCAAAAAGTTTTGCGGAAGTTATCACTATTACGTCGAAGCAAGTTTCTCTGGACAGAGAGATTTTAAAAATAATGTGGGTTTATATGTGAAAGGTTGGTGCGAACCCAAAATTATCAGCAGTAAATGGTCTTATCAAAAAGGAGGCGCAAGTATTAAAAATAATAAAAAAGCACAACATATTTCTTATGGCCATATTGTACATCTCAATTTGCAGACAGAAGGTCTTAACGGAAATAATTTAATTATAGAGCTTTGGAACCAGCAATATGCAAAAGCAGATAAGCAAATTTGTGTTTATACTGATGTGCAGGTAATCGATGGTGAAGTAAATCTGAAAATACAGAATAGCTATGCATGGATGGCTCATGTAGATAACATTCAGAATCTTGAAGAATTTTATATTAAAGTTAAAGATCAGGCTTCAGGAAAGTATATAAAAGATAATCTTGGAGACGACCTTCATGCAATTTATCTTAATGTTAAAAATAAAATAGCCACAACCAATACCAACGTCAGTCAAAACCAAACTCCTACTAAAGTTTATAAGCCGGATGTAAATTCTGCAAGAATAGAACCTTGTAAATTTGAAGTTATTAAGATAACAGAGACCGAAGTTAAAGACGGCGCACCAAACAATACAACTGTGATCGTTTTTGATAAGGGAAATGGCATAAAGCAAATTACAGGAAAAGCTCAACAAAAGGAAATACAGAGAACTATTTATTACAAAATAGACTCTACAATTATTGATAAAGACGGAGAAGCAATCTTAAACAATGTACTGAAGTTTTTACTTGAGCATAAAGACTCGACAATAAATTTAAGCGGATATGCCTGTGTTATTGGGAAACAAAATTACAATAAAGGTCTATCTCAAAGAAGAGCAGATATTGTAAAAAAGTTTTTTGCTGATGGCGGTCTGGATTTTAATAGAATCACCTCAACAGGAAGAGGTGAAGTAGATCCTACCGATGATAAATTGGGGAGAGATAATGTTAAATATAAAGACGAAAAAGATTATATTAATAACAGAAGGGTAGATATTTCATTTACTTTTAATGAGCATGATGCTCAAACAGTTATTTATGAAGTAATTGCGCCTAGTAAACCAACCGTTTTAGATAAAATTGTAGTTCCCGTAAAAAAAGAAATTACAATAGATATTTCCGGTTATGAGACGAAAGCCTGCTTCAGAGGAAATGATAAACATAAAAAAGAATCTTATATTGTAGATGTAGGTCAGGCAATAGATGCAGGTGATACTAAGAAGACTTTTAATACTCCTTCTTTTAATTATCAAATTTATTCAGATTTATCGAGATTTAATATTGCTCCTATTCAATATATATGGCCTTCTTCTACAACGCCTAATCAATATCATTTACATGTTCACAGTTGTAGATTTTTTAGCAATAACAAGAGGACAACAGTTCTCATTAATGCTTATCCTGATATAAAATGGGAATTGGCAGTTGAGTTTTTGGTGAATGTCTCAAATTACAAGGCAGCTAACATGCCTGCTGGCAATATTTTTGCTAAACATCAAGAAAAATCCAGAGAAGCAGGTTATAGAAGATGGAGGATGAATGAAACAGGAAAAATTCCGATATCTATTGGTGTGGGGCTTTCTGCAGAATGGAATAATGGTAATTCTAAAAGAGGTTTTACTAATGAGTTTTCTGATAGAATAGAGGCTGTGGCGAAATTAATATCAAAATCGATAACTGTTTTGCAGGATGCTATAAATTACGCACAAAGTGCAGCCAAACAGACGGCTATTCCTGTTGGCTTTGATATTAGATACCCAAAATTTACAGTTGTCGGGAAATGGTATTTAGAAAGATTAAATAATAGAAATGTATTAAATACAGTTGGTGAGATAGGGTTTGGATTCAACCCTTTGATTGGAGCCGAGGTTGTAATTGATATTATAGGTGCTGCTATTGCTTTAGGATCCTATGCTACTACAGGTAACCCTGCTGCTGCAAGATTGATAGGTAAATTCAGAGCAGGATTAGAAAAACTTGGAGCATCAGTAACTTTTACAGCTACCTTCTATGGTGAATTAAGTATTATGGTAGATGCTTTAAAGATCGATGCTATTAATGGTATTGATATGCAGGGTAAAACCACCATAGGCGGAAAAATGGGAGCTACAATTTTACTTGCTATCGAGATTGGTGGAAAATTTAATAAGAACTCAAAAAAATATATCTTAGATTTTAAAGCTGCGGCAAGACTACAAGGTGACTCTTTTTTTGGAGGGGATTTTGTTATTAACTCAGATGAAAAAGGTCTATTTATTGAGCCGATACTAAAATTCTCAGGAGTTAAAATTACTGGTGAGGTGGAAGGTGAGATCGGCTGGTGGAAAAGTAATTTTAAAATAGAAGAAATAGTAATTGATAAATCAGAACATTCATTAGGTAAAAAATATTTTTAAAGTTAAATTATGTTACAAATCACAAAACCTTATTATCAATTAAATATCAATTCGTTTTGTACTACAGAAGTATATGTAAATGATGTTTTGGTTGACGAATGGAAAGGAAAAGAAACTGAAGGAAGGGAAAGAAATTCATCTCTTACTCCTATAAATCAAGTTTTGCTACAAACAGGAAAATATAAAGTTGTAGGAAAAATGTATCCTAGACAAGGAGAAAAATTGCTAACTGAAGAAAATTCTTATTTAGGGATTGATTTTTTCTTATCAAATATTAGTGATATTAAAAACAGCAGAATCTCTTTTCATCAAAAACTAGAATCTCCTTGGGATGGTCTTAGCCAAAATATAAAATATCCTAGTTATGAATTAACTACAGAGATTGACGTAGAGCTTCCTTTTGTATTAGATGGATGGCAAAATTCTGTAAATCTGGCGGAGATAAAAAAAGAAGAACTCTTTAAAGAAGTAATAAATTATTATAAACAGCTACAATTGGTACTAAAAGAGCATAATGCAGCAAAATATTTGGATATGTCTCAAGAAAAAATGAAACTACAAGAGCAGGCATTTTATTTTAATGACGAGCGAAAAAAAAGTTTTTTAGATAGTGCGGCACAATTATTCTCTCAGAAATTAGAATTAGAAGAGCTTAACGAAAATAATTTGAAAATCGAGATTATGGGTTATGGTAAATTAGCTAGGTTAGTTCGATTAGATGGTTCTCCAGCAATGCAGTTCAAAAGCCCAGATATTGACAAACAAAGTAATATAGAACTTGAGATAAAACTCCATAAGAGAACAAAACAGGAAGGTTTTAGTATCATTTAATTTGTTTAGCTATGACCTCTTTAGGATATCTATCAATAGTGATAATTGTATGCTCTTTATTTATTGCTTACCATCTTTCACTAAAAATATTTCGAAAAACAGATAATCAAGGAAAAATGCTTGAAAAAGTTTTCATCATTATATTTACTTCCTTAATATTATGTATTCTTAATTCATTAACTTTTATAACATCTTATTCTTATTTTTGGGAAAAGGCCTATAGGTCGATTACTGAAAATAAATATGAAGCTATTGTGGTAGGGTATCAGCAAGAAATATCAAGCAGCAAATCATCTTTCAATAATACATACTTACCCAATAAGAAGATAATTTATTTTCCAAAAGTCAGATATACAAATTCTGAAGGACAAGAAGTGACAAAAAAATTGGATATTACTAGTGATAAACCTTTAAAAATAGGTAAAAAAATAAAAATAACCGACAATACGGAAATTTCAAACGCTAATACATTGCAATTAGATTGGTTTGTATTTTTAGGAGGAAGCCTGCTTACAGGTATTGCAGCCTTTTTTTCTTACTTAGTATCTTCATATATAGGTTCTTACCAAATGAAAAAAAGAGTAATTAATTCTTGTTATTATGGTTTCTCTTTAATGCTTTTTAATATTTTATGTATAATTATTATAAATTTAAATTAAATGAACAGAAAACAATTTATAAATGTTACATCTAAAGCGCTTTTAGGAATTGTTTTGGCTAACTCTCTATTTTTAAATTGTAGCTCTGAGAATTTTGAGGTCAAAAATATTATTGGTAAAGACAAAAGTATTTTAAAAAACCTTGATATCGAATACGATGGCAAATTTTCATGTTATTCCAACGAAAAATTTAATAACGAAATAGAAGGAATTAAACTTTTTGTTTTTTGTATTGAAAATAAAATTGTTGGCATGAGTATCAAAACAAAATACCAATCTATAAGTGATAAATTTTCTGACCAGATAAAAAAATCTAATCTTGTTTTTGATAATGCCTTCGGAACAAAAGAAAGTTGGAAAGAAGGAAGCATATTTAAAAGTTTATGCATTTCCAAAGATTACGGAAATATTGATGGCTATATTTTTTATAGTGAGTATTTAGAAGAAGCAAAACCAATTATCTGGTAGATATGTTGGCATGATGAACTATAAATAATATTACTCATATAATTGTTTTATTAATTTAAAACTAAAAAAGGTTCCCGAAAAAATTTAATAACTTTTACAAATTAATTCTAAAGCAGGAGTATATTTTATATCTTTTCAGGTCTTTTTAATCTCTCCTATTGAGCTTATGAAAGCAAATCGAAACTTGTTATGCTGAATAATAAAAATAAAAAAATGAAACAATTATTAGTTATTTTTGGATGTTTTGTAGCGTTTAGCTGTAATTCTCAGAAGCAGGGAGATGAGAAATTAGTAGGAAAATGGGAGAGTTCTCTTAAAGATTCAAAAACAGGAAATCCGATAGAAAAAATTATTCTAGAGTTCACAAAAGACGGTAAATTTATGCAGTATGTAGGTGAAGGGAAAATGCAAAACACGGTAGAATCTACATATGAGGTTGAAAATGATAAGATCATTACAGTAGAGAAAGAAACAAAAGAAAAAACGGAAGGTAAATACACCGTTAAAAATGATACGCTCACGATCTCTTTCGAGGGAATGGAAAATAAATTTGTAAAACTTAAGTAACATTATATTTTCAAAAATTACAATACCAAATCAAATCTTTCACAACAATAATAAATGACTCAATTCAAAGAACCTTATTACTTGGTAGATTTTAATTCATCCATATGTAATTTTGATATTTTCATTAATGATATGCCTGCCTTTAACAATCATGTTGGGGGGGGCAGTATCATCACATATGCCTATCAATCATTTTATACTAGAAAAAGGTATATAAAACATTAAAATAAATGTACTACCATTGAAAGGAGAAGAATCTTTAAAACCTGATGGTTTTATTACAATAAAGGTCTTTGGTTATGATGCTTCTACTGATAATTATGAAAATACAGTTGAGGTATTTAAATATGAAAGAGTAAATTTTTCTGAAAATAATTTACCGGTTATCAATTTAAATCAGGAATTCAAGGCCGATGTAAATTATCAAATAGTTGGGTGGAAAGCATCAGAACAATTTAATGCAAATACATTGAATAAAGGTGATGTAGAAAAGTATTTCAAATTTATTCATCATTTATTTAAAGAGAGAAATGTTGATGAGATCCATAATGAAATGACTACCAAATTTGATGAAATTGATACTTCAATGTATCTTGGAACTGTCGATAATAAAATAGAATTATCTAATTTATTTGGTGAATTATTTGGAGGAAAATATATTCTGGATGATTTTCCGGCATCTACAGATATGAAAATTTTTGACGATGGTAAAGTTTTCACATTGGTAGATTCTGAAAACAAACCGATTATTCATTATACAAATAAAGATACCAATGAAGAGTTTTCTCTGCCTCTTTTCATTCATAAAATTGGTGGAAAATATAGTATGATTAGATGATAAATTGTTTTGATTTTTATAAACGCAATTGTACGTCTTCAAACCAACTTAGACATTTTAGTTTAAATCCTTAAGGAGGATTTTCGGTTTATAAACTTACTAATTTTTGTTGATTA
>NZ_LELA01000066.1 GCF_001677955.1 Chryseobacterium sp. BGARF1 | reverse complement strand
CCGCCATAATATATATATTAATTTTTTTAAGATTTTTGAACCGTTTTTAAACCAGCATCCCGTTTTTGTACTTTTCTATAAGTGTAACCACACATGACAATACTGAATTCATAAAGAAGTAAAAGCGGTAACGCCGCCATAATCATACTCAAAACATCGGCAGGAGTAATAATCGCAGCAACCACCATAATTAAAACAATAGCGTGTCTTCTGTATGTTTTCATAAACGTAGGATTCAAAATTCCGATATTGGTCAAGAAATAAATTAAAACCGGAAATAAGAAAACAACCCCCATTCCTAAAACAACCTGTAAGAATAGAGTCGTGTAATCACTAAGATCATATAACGGAATAATAATGTCTGAAATTTTAAAAATAACTCCAAAATTAACCGCAAAAGGCAAAATCAGAAAATATCCGCATAAAACTCCGGTCATAAATAAAATCCAAACCGAATTGATGATGAAAAGCGAATTTTTTCTTTCATTTGGATGTAGAGCCGGACTGATAAATCTCCACAATTCCCAAACGATATAAGGAAAAGCTGCAACAACGCCACCAAAAATAGAAACTGCCATCATCACGTTAAATTGCTGATACAGCCTCTGAACTCGCACCGGAAATTCATCCGGTAAAGTAATACTGTCTTCACCCAAAATCCATTGTGAAAACTCGTTCACCAATTTAAACGTAGGGAAATCGTTTCGGGTAGGACCAAAAAAGATATGATCCATAATCCAGTTGATATTAAAACCGACAACAACTGCCGCTATAACAATAGCAAGAATAGAGCGTATCAAATGCCCTCTCAATTCTCCAATATGTCCAAAAAAAGACATGTCTTTATCTTCGCTCACAGATATTTTTTTAAGTTTCAAATGTATGAAAAGTTATTAGAGTTTTGCAGACCAAGCGTAATAAACTCGTACCTGAGAACTTATAACTTTAAAACTAATTAATTCCCTCGTCTAATAAGGTATGCAGATCAATAATTCCGAAATATTGCCCGTTTTCTGTTACAATTAATTGCCCAATGTTGTTGTCTTTTAAAATTTTCATGGCTTCTTTTGCTAAGACATCTTTTTCTATTGTTTTTGGGTTTGCAGACATAATATCTTTTGCTAAAACTTTAGAAATATCGTCACCTTTCAACAACATTCTTCGCAAATCTCCATCGGTAACAACACCGATGATTTTTTCATTATCTGTTACTACAGTGATTCCATGACTTGATGCACTAATCGAAATAATGACATCTCTTATAGATGCGTTTTCCGAAACCTGAGGCTTTTGTGAAGAAAGAAACTGCTCAACTCTTGCCGTTAAGTTTTTACCTAAACTTCCGCCGGGATGAAATTTTGCGAAATCATTTTCTTTAAAATCATTCATTTCCATAAGACATACAGCTAAAGCATCACCTAAAGCCATTTGATTGGTTGTAGAACTTGTTGGAGCCAGTTTATTCGGGCACGCTTCCAAATCTACGTGAGTATCTAAAATAACATCAGAAAATTCTGCCAGTTTGCTTTTTCTGTTTCCCGTCATTCCTATTAATGCAGAAGAATAATCTTTTAAATAAGAAACAAGATTGGTGATTTCAGGTGAATTTCCTGAATTAGATATGCATAAAACGACATCTTGCTTTTGAATAACTCCTAAATCTCCATGAATGGCTTCAGAGGCATGTAAAAACTGAGAAGGAGTTCCTGTAGAATTTAGCGTTGCAACGATCTTATTACCAACATGAGCCGATTTACCGATACCAACTACGATAAGTTTTCCGGTAGCAGAGTGAATTAGTTCTACTGCTTTTACAAATTCGTCTCCAATTCTTTCTTTTAATTTTTCCAGTTCGGAAATTTCTATGGTCAATGTGCTTTTTGCTATTGAGATAATGTTGTCTCTTTCCATTTTTATAACGAAATTAGTATGTAGATTACCAATGATTTGAATTTATGCTTAACATAAATTTGATTACTAAAAAATTCTATTACTTTTATTTTAAGTAAAAATTTTATAACTTTGGATTGGATGCAAATTTAGCAATACAAAATTAGATGAGCGCAAAAAAAGCCAATTTATCAGGCGAATTAAAAAAATACTTCGGATTTTCTACCTTTAAAGGACAGCAGGAAGAGATCATTAATAATCTCTTAAACGGAAAAGATATTTTTGTTCTTATGCCTACAGGAGGCGGTAAATCACTGTGTTATCAACTTCCGGCTCTTATTTCTGAGGGTACGGCAATTGTTGTTTCACCGCTTATTGCCCTTATGAAAAATCAGGTGGATGCCGTAAACGGACTTTCATCAGAAACGGGGATTGCCCACGTTCTTAATTCTTCTCTTAACAAAACTCAGACCAAACAGGTCTTTGATGATATAAAAAGTGGTAAAACAAAGCTTCTTTATGTAGCTCCAGAGTCATTAATTAAAGAAGATTATCTGGAATTTTTAAAAGATGTTAAGATTTCATTCTTTGCAATCGATGAAGCGCACTGTATCTCAGAATGGGGACACGATTTCCGACCGGAATACAGAAATTTAAAGCAAATCATCGATAAAATTGCAGATGTTCCTGTAATTGCTTTAACGGCAACAGCGACCCCGAAAGTACAGGATGATATTCAGAAAACTTTAGGAATGAGCAATGCTTTGGTATTTAAAGAGAGCTTTAACAGAGCTAATTTATTTTACGAAGTCACTCCAAAAGTGAATATAGATAAAGAAATTGTAAAATTTATCAATAAAAATAAAGGTAAATCAGGAATTATTTATTGTTTGAGCCGAAGAAAAGTGGAGGAGTTTGCTCAGCTTCTTCAGGTAAACGGAATCAATGCTCTTCCTTATCATGCAGGTCTCGACCAAAAAGTGAGAGTAGCCAATCAGGATAAGTTTTTGATGGAAGAGGCAGATGTAATTGTAGCAACGATTGCATTCGGAATGGGAATCGATAAACCGGATGTGCGTTTTGTGATTCATTATGATTTTCCAAAATCTTTGGAGAGTTATTATCAGGAAACTGGTCGTGCAGGTCGTGATGGGGGAGAAGGATATTGCCTTGCTTTCTACGATCCTAAAGATATTGAAAAACTTGAAAAATTTCTGGCTCAAAAACCTGTTTCTGAAAGAGAAATTGGTTTACAACTTTTAAATGAAGTAGTTGGCTATGCCGAAACTTCAATGAGCCGAAGACAGTATATTTTATATTATTTTGGTGAAACTTTTGATCCTATAAATGGTGACGGAGCTAAAATGTGTGACAATGCATCAAACCCTCCAAAATTGAAAGACGCTTCGAACGATTTAAAAAGAACATTAGAATTAATTAACGAAACGCAAGAAAAATTTAAGTCAAAAGATTTAATTTCTGTTATTGTTGGAAAAGAAACGGCAGTTACGAAGGCGTATAAATTAGAGCAAAGTTCATTTTTTGGGTTTGGAAAATCTGAAAAAGATAACTACTGGAAAACAATTTTAAGACAAGCCACGGTACAGAATTTTTTACAGAAAGACATCGAAACTTATGGCGTTTTAAAATTTACTGAAAAGGGTAAGAAAACTTTAACTGAAGATTTTAATGAACCTTTTTTAATTGCTGAAGATCGCGAATTTGATCTTTCACAGACCAAAGCAGAAAGCGATCAGGTACAGATGCAGTCAAGTGGAGGTCTAGATCAAAATTTATTTGGACTTTTAAAAGAGCTTAGAAAAAAAGTGTCCAAAAAACATGGAATTCCTCCTTATACGGTTTTTATGGATCCTAGTTTGGAAGATATGACGGTACAATATCCTATTACTGTAGAAGAAATTGCTAAAGTATATGGTGTTGGAGAAGGAAAAGCTAAAAAATACGGAAAAGAATTTGCTGATCATATTGCTAAATATGTTGAAGACAACAACATAGAACGTACTCAGGATATGGTGTTAAAAAATGTGGCTAATAAATCGAGTCATAAAGTTTTCATCATACAGAGTACTGATAAAAAAATTGATCTTGAAGATATAGCAAGAGCCAAAAATCTTTCGATGAATGATCTATTGAAAGAAATGGAACGTATTGTTTATCAGGGGACAAAGCTGAATATTGATTATTATATCGAAGACAATTTCGATGAAGATGTAGTAGATGATTTTATGGAATTTATGAACGAATCTGAAAGCGACAGCATGAAAGTTTTGCTTGATGAATTCGGGGATGAGCTTTCTGATGAAGAAGTAAGAATGCTGAGGATAAAATTCATTAGCGACGTTGCTAATTAATTTTTGATAAAATCAAAATGGAAAATCCAATATTAGAAGCAAAAAGAGAACTCATTCAGTGGATAAAACAAATGGATGAGCTTGAGACTATTGCAGAATTACTTGAGATTAAGAATAGAAAAACGTCTGTTCATGGAATAGCAGAATCTCAAGCTGAATACGTTGTAAAAGATGATTTTGATGAACGATTTGCAAAAGGGATAACTGGCAAAGAGATGATGAGGAAAGTTTATGAACATATTGAGTCTTTACCTTGGAAAGAGAAATAGTTTTTTCTAATGATGTTAAGGTTTTCCTTACAGATTTGGTAGATATTTTATATTCGAAAAACTATTTTGGTTTTGAAGAAGATGCTAAATTTTATGTACAGCAAATTGTTTTCTATATAATGAATTTTGATTTTCAAGTTAATGTTTATGAAACCCCTGAGAATTTTAAAAAGTTCGGAAGGAAATTTTTAAAATACAAAGCAAACAACAATACGTCTTGGTATATATTTTTCGATCAGAAAGAGCATAGGTTTTTAATAAATCATATTACAAATAATCATTCTCAGGATTTTCCGGACTTATTGTGAAACCAAACTCCTTTGAAAATATTAAAAAAAATCTTAGGATGAATAAGAAAATTTCTGTCATGTTTATTCTGCCGGATCTTGAAACCGGAGGTGCAGAAAGAATTGTTACCACCATTGCAAATCATCTTTCCAGAGATTGTTTTGAGCCTATGATTTTGCTTTTACGGAAACAAGGTGGTTACTTAAATTTTCTGAAAAAAGATGTAGAAATTATCGACATCGATACCGAAAGAATCAGACATTCTTTAAAACCTATTTTAAGGGAAATCTACCGCAGGAAACCCGATATTGTTTTTTCAGGATTTGGAGAAGTGAATGCCTATTTGTCCTTATTTATAAAGCTTTTTCCTAAAATTAAATTCATTGCCAGAGAAACCAATGTTGTTTCGGAGCATGTAACCAGAAAGGAAATAAAATTTTTCTATAACTTTTACAACAATTACCAAAAAATCATTGCGCAAAGCGATGATATGATGAATGATTTGGTAGATAATTTTAATATTAAAAAACATAAGATTACTAAGATCAATAATCCTGTAGATTTTGAGTTTATCAATGAAAAACTTTTGATCTCTACAAAACCCGAAAGTTTTAAATACAATTATAAAAATGTGGTTGCTATTGGAAATTTGTCTGCAAGAAAAGGATTTGATAATCTGCTGAAAGTTTTTTCAAGACTGAAAAATGAGAATATTATTCTCCATATTTTAGGAGATGGCAGAGATAGGGAGATTCTTCATCAGATGAAGGATTTTTTAGGTTTAAAAAAAGTTATTTTTCATGGCAGGCAAGAAAATCCATATCAATTTCTAAAATTTGCCGATCTATTTATTCTTTCTTCCCGCTATGAAGGTTTTCCCAATGTTTTGTTGGAAGCTGGTGCCTGCGGAACATATTCTTTAGCGAATAATTGTCGTGGCGGAATTAACGAAATCATCCAAGAAAGAATAAACGGTGAAATTTCTAATATTGAAAATCCTGAAGATTTTTCGCAGAAGATTCTGCAGATATTACGTGGAAATTACGACGCAGATTCTATAAAAAATTCTATAAAATCTAGATTTTCAAAAGAAATCATTTTGGACCGATACGAGAAACTACTCTTAGATATTGTAAAATAATAAAATGAAAATCAGTTTAAAAATATTTGCATTCTATGTTTTTTCTATAGGATTTTTTTACTGAAATTAAATTGGTTTGAATATGTTTTTGAATGCAATTGTAAAGACGATATTTTTCCGAAATATTATGCTTTTCCATTAGTTTACAGAAGTAATGGTCTAGGTAATTCTATGTCAGAAACATTTTTTATTTCAGGAATATTGCTCAATGGTTTAGTTATAACTGTTCTTCTTTTAATTGTTGATTTTTGTTTCCATAAATTATTAAAAAATCGAAAATTCCTTCTGAAAATAGTTTCATTTTTACAGATTCTTTTGCTTTTATTTTCTCTTTACAGTTATTATATTTCATATACGTTTCTAAGCAATGATACATTTGAATGGAAAAGTGATTTTAAAGAACAAGTGAAAACTTACAAAGCAGAGTGCAAAGGTTATTTTAAAGGAATATTAATCAATTAAATCTCCCGTATTTCCTTAAATTTGCATTTCAATTTTATCTAAAATCAATATTTCATTCATGAAAAAACTTCCAAAATTGGGTTGTGCCTGCGAAAAGCACGACTTAATTGAATCTGAATACCGAACTTCTATAGTAGGAACCGATTTTACTGATGGCAAAAATGCTGAGGTAAGCATTATTCAATGCAGACTCTGTCAAAGAATTTGGCTTAAATATACTCTTGAATCAGACAGATGGTACAAAGGAATTATTGCTAAAAAAGAGGTTATAGGAATGAAACCTGAAAATGCAATAGAATATCTGGAAAATCTTCCATGGTACATTTGTGGTGGTTCTTATTTTGGAAATAAAGAAGTTTTTGGAGAAGGAGAATTGAATTTGTAAATTAGGTTAAATGTCAGATGTCAGAAGTTTTAAAAATATTCTCAATCATTTAAACATCCATCACCCCGCAACAAAAAAACTTGACAAAACTCACTTTGTGGCGTGGTAATTAATCATTAAATTTGTAAGAATTAATCATTTCAGATAATAATAAATAAAAATATAAAATGAGTCAATTTGATGTTACCGTAATCGGTTCCGGTCCTGGAGGTTATGTAGCTGCAATTCGCGCTGCACAATTAGGTTTTAAAGTAGCAATTATCGAAAAATATTCAACGTTGGGCGGAACTTGCCTTAATGTTGGATGTATTCCTTCAAAAGCGCTTTTAGACAGTTCTGAGCATTTTGAAAATGCAAAGCATAATTTCGAAAACCACGGAATTATCATTAACGAGCCAAAAGCTGATATCGCAAGAATGATTGCGAGAAAAAATGAAGTGGTAGAGCAGACTACAAAAGGAATCAACTTCTTGATGGACAAAAACAAAATCACTGTTTTTGAAGGTCTTGGAAGCTTTGAATCTGCTACTCAAATTAAAGTGACTAAAAACGACGGTTCTTCTGAAACGATCGATTCTAAATATACAATTGTTGCAACAGGTTCTAAACCTTCATCTTTACCTTTCATTACTTTAGATAAAGAAAGAGTGATTACTTCAACAGAAGCTTTGAATTTAAAAGAAATTCCTAAGCATTTGGTAGTAATCGGTGGTGGTGTAATCGGTCTTGAGCTAGGCTCGGTTTACCTAAGATTAGGTTCTCAGGTTACTGTGGTTGAGTTTATGGACAAAATCATCCCTACAATGGATGGAGCTTTAAGCAAAGAATTAACTAAAGTTCTTAAAAAACAAGGAATGAAGTTTATGCTTTCTACAGCAGTTTCTGCAGTGGAAAGAAACGGAGATTCTGTAAAAATCACTGCAAAAGATAAAAAAGGAGAAGAAGTAACTGTTGAAGGAGATTACTGCTTAGTTTCTGTAGGAAGAAGACCTTTCACAGACGGCCTTGGATTGGAAAAAGCAGGTGTTGAGCTTGACGAAAGAGGAAGAATTAAAACCAACGACCATTTACAAACTAATGTTGCAAATATCTATGCAATCGGAGATGTAATTAAAGGAGCGATGTTGGCTCATAAAGCTGAAGAAGAAGGAGTTTTTGTTGCTGAAACTTTAGCCGGACAAAAACCTCACATCAATTATAATTTAATTCCTGGAGTGGTTTACACTTGGCCTGAAGTTGCAGGAGTTGGTAAAACTGAAGAGCAATTAAAAGAAGAAGGTGTAGCTTACAAAATCGGAACTTTCCCAATGAGAGCTTTAGGAAGAAGCCGTGCAAGTGGTGATATCGACGGTTTGGTGAAAATTATCGCTGACGAAAAAACAGATGAGGTTCTTGGTTTCCATATGATTGGAGCGAGAGCTGCAGATTTGGTTGCTGAAGGAGTAATTGCAATGGAATTCCGTGCAAGTGCAGAAGACATCGCAAGAAGTTCTCACGCTCACCCTACTTACGCAGAAGCAATTAAAGAAGCTGCTTTGGATGCTACAGGAAAAAGAGCTTTGCATATGTAAGATTTGATTAAAAGATTTAATCATTTAAATACTAAGAAAATGAAGACTGGCATCAATTTGATGGCAGTCTTTTTTGTTTGTTAAAATATTGTTTATAAATTAGTTAAAGAATTAATCTGAAAAACCGTAAAAAACAAATTTTGAAAAAATTATTGTATCTGAATATTATTTTAATCATCTTAATACTTGTTGCAAGTG
>NZ_LELA01000065.1 GCF_001677955.1 Chryseobacterium sp. BGARF1 | reverse complement strand
TTGATTCTTTAAAAATATTTATAAATGTCACTATTAATAATATAAATACAATAAAATTAAGAAAATATGCAAAAGATCTGAATTTTATATATTTTTCAGCTAATCTGTAACCTCTAAGTAAAATATTGATAGCAAATACACTATAGTAAATAATCCAGCCAAGAAGAAAAACTATTGTAAAAAAATATGCAAACTTATTTTTTAATATTCTTTCGTCGTGAAGCATATTTTTAATTCATAAATTCCAAAACAGCATCCGTAATATACTTCAACTGCTCTTCATCCAATTCTGTGTGCATCGGAAGAGAAATTACCTGATCCAAAAGCTTATCTGTATTTACAAAATCAGCATCATTGCTTTCCTGATAATAGGCTTTTTGTTTTCTTAAAGCAACAGGATAATAAATCATCGCCGGAATTTCCTTTTCAGTAAGGAATTTTTGTAATTCGTTACGTTTTCCGTTTAAAATTCTCAAAGTATACTGATGAAAAACGTGAGTTGAATTTTCAGACCTTTTCGGAGTTAAGATATTTTCATTTCCTGTAAAAGCTTCGTCATAGTAATCAGCCGCTTTTCTTCTTGCATCGTTGTAAGAATCAAGATTTGGGAGTTTTTTTCTCAAGATCGCAGCCTGAATACTGTCTAATCTTGAGTTTACTCCTACTTCGTCATGGTAATATCTTTCGTACATTCCATGGTTTACAATTCCTCTTAAACGGTGAGCAAGTTCATCATTATTCGTAAAAATTGCTCCACCATCGCCATAACAACCTAAATTTTTAGATGGAAAAAAAGAAGTCGTTCCAACGGTAGACATTGTTCCTGCGTGTCTTACGCTTCCGTCTGAAAAAGTATATTGAGCACCGATTGCCTGTGCATTGTCTTCGATAACAAATAGATTGTGTTCTTCAGCAATTTTTAAGATCTCCTCCATATTAGCACATTGTCCGAAAATATGAACCGGAATAATTGCTTTTGTTTTTGGAGTAATTGCTTTTTTAATCGCTTCTGTAGAGATGGTAAAAGTATCGTAATCTACATCTACTAACACAGATTTTAATTTTAATAAATGAATCACTTCAACCGTGGCAGCAAAAGTAAAATCAGCAGTGATCACTTCGTCTCCTTCATGTAAATCTAAGCCCATCAAAGCAATCTGTAATGCATCTGTTCCGTTGGCACAAGGAATTACATGTTTTACATCAAGGTAAGTTTCCATTTCGTTCTGGAAAGATTTCACTTCAGGTCCATTGATAAAAGCAGCAGAATCCATCACATTTAAAACCGCATTGTCTACATCATTTTTAATTTTGTAATACTGACTTTGCAAGTCAACCATCTGTATCTTTTTCATACGTAAATTTTATTTTTAAGTTTTATTCAATCGTTTTACTCTTTAAATTCATTTTTATAAAACGATTTTTAAACGAATATTTTCGTAAAAATAAGGATTTTAAAGTGCTATCAAAAATTTTATTGATTTTGTTTTATCTTTATACAAAATTATTAGATGAAAAAATTTTTACTGTTTTGTTTTTTAACAGGTTACTCTACAACATTTGCTCAGACTGAGCTTGTTTTTGTTTATTTTACGGGTAAACCCAACAAAGCTGCATTTTATGCCAATCCACTTTCAGAGCTTAGTCAAAAGTCGCTTAATAGGCGTACTGCTTTAGGAATTGCACTCAATGATCAGGATGCTCCAATCGAACAAAGCTACATTCAAAACTTACAAAATTTAGGATTTACCATCACCGATTATTCAAAATGGCTGAACGGTGTTGCTGTAAATGTTAATCAGGCACAAGCAAATATCATCAAAGCACAGCCTTTTGTGCAATCTGTAGAAAGTTTTGCTAAAAATTCTTCTTTAGTTTTAAAAACTCAAAACACCAATAAATGGTCAGATTTTGAATCGACTCAGAAAAACCAAACTGTATTCGATTATGGTTCTGGTTCCGCGCAAATCGATCAGATCAATTTAAGACCACTCCATCTTGCCGGATTTACCGGAACTGGAGTGACAATCGCTGTTATTGATTCCGGATTTCCGACCGTAAATACTGGTTCGGCATTTTCCAGATTATGGACCAATAACAAAATAAAAGGCGGTTATGATTTTGTTTCAAAAGGTACGGACATCTATAATCCTTCGCTAAATGGCCACGGAACGGTAGTTTTAGGAGCAATTGGTGGTTATATTGCTGATACTTTTGTGGGTTCTGCTCCCGATGCAGATTTTTATCTTTACCGCAGTGAAAATGCAGCAGTGGAAGTTCCTGAAGAAGAATTATATTGGATTGAAGCTGCAGAAGAAGCCGACAGAAAGGGCGTTGATATTATCACAACCTCTTTAGGCTACAATAATTTTGATGACCCAAAATACAGCTACACTTACAATGATATGAACGGTACAAAATCTTTCATTGGAAGAGCGAGTGAAATTGCGGTCAACAAAGGAATCTTTGTTTTAATTGCAGCAGGAAACTCAGGTGAAGTTCCTTGGCATTATATCACAACTCCGGCAGACAATGTTAAAGTTTTCAGTATTGGTTCGGTAGATGCAGCAGGAAACGCTTCTGCATTTTCATCTTACGGCCCCAACTCTTTAGGAATGATAAAACCGGATGCGAGTACGAGAGGAAGTTCTTCTACTACGGTTGATAATAATACGACTATTTCGGTTTCAGGAACATCCATTGCGACTCCGATTGCTGCTGGTGGAGTTGCTTGTTTAATTCAAGCTTTTCCGGGAATGAACAGAGATATGATGCGAACAAATTTAAGACAAACTGCCTCATTATTTCCTGCACATAATGACCAAATAGGTTATGGAATTCTGAATTTCGGAAGTTTTTATAATTCCACGTTAAATACCTCAGAACTGGTTAAAAAGAACACAATCGCAATCTTCCCAAATCCCGTAAAAAACATTTTGAATATTGCGACCGAAGCGCAAATTATTTCAACTGAAGTTTATGATAATCTGGGAAGAATGATTTTAAAATCTGCTCAAAGATCTATCAAAGTAGAAGATTTTGCAAAAGGAACTTATTATTTAAAAATTCAAACCAAGGATAAAGTTTATTATGAAAAGTTTTTGAAACAATAATCAGATTATTGTTTCAAAAACTCTAAAATATCCTGATTAAGCTGATCTGCATTTTCAAAAGGAATCATGTGAGTGGCATCTTTATAGATTTTCAGTTCTGAGTTGGGCATTTGTTTAGCCAAAAACTCGGTGTGAGCTTGTGTGATAACATCTTTTTCGCCTGCAATCACCAATACCTTATTCTGAATTTTATTTAATTGTTTCTCGCTGATATTTGGTTCTTTCAACATTAGTTTCAACAGTCTTCTTTCATTCAGTTTTTCAGGATTATTTTGTAATTGTAAAACTTTATATTTAATATTAAAATTATTGAGTAATTCCTGATCTACGCCCTCGGGAAAAGCATTTGCGCCTATTGTGATTAATCGATTTAAATTTTGAGGATATTTTAAAGCAAATTCCAATCCTGTATTTCCGCCATCACTCCATCCTGCAATATTGATCTTTTGTAATCCCAAATAATCAGCCAAGGCTTTTACATCTTCTGCAAAGATTTTGTAATTAAGATCGTTTTTAGTTTTATCAATGCTTTTTCCCTGCCCTCTTGTATCCATCACAATCACTTTATATTGTTTTGAAAGCACAGGGATCTGCTGGTAAAAATCTTTTATGCTTCCTGAATTTCCGTGAAGTAGAAACAGAGGCTCACCTTCCCCGTAAACTTCATAATATAGATCTGCATTTTTAAGATTCAACATTTTTCCAACTTCCTGATTTTTCCCGTAAACACTTTCTTCCGCTGCAGCTTGATAACTGCTTACGTCCGGAAAAAGATAAGCAACACCAGCATCGTTAATTTCGTCCTGCTGATTTTCGTTTTTAGCATTTTTATCCACTTTTACATCAATATTTATAGCCGGAGCGGCAATGGTCATTTTCTTCCATTCGTCATAAAATTTTCTTATATATCCTGTTCTGAAAAGCGCAGCACTGATATTTACCCTACCTTCAAACTCTTTTAAAAACTGAATTCCAACGAAAAATTTACCTTGAACCCAAATATTTTTATCATTTACATCTAAAGTAAAAGTTCCATCAACGATTTTATCTTTCGTTAATTCCACCGTAATCTCTTCATCTAATATGCTTTCATTGGGTAAGCCATTCTTTTCATTATAGATTGTATACCGCATAATTACAGGTCGGTCAGCAGTGATACTCGCAATATTAAGATTGATATTCTTGATTTTAGATTTTTTATTCGTCTTAAACTCCAATGCTGTTTCTCCTAAAAAATCTTCTTTTCGGAATGCCGGATTTACCGAATACATCACACTTTTAGTCTTCGTATTCACTCCCCAATTTTTATCGACTAATTTTTTAGTTTTTAAAACAACCTCCTGAATATTTTTCACTTTTTCTTTCATATAGATCTTCTGTTGATCTTGCTTCACAAAATTGGCAACAGTTTCAGTAAATGGTTCATATCCCGCAACTTCGACTTTAATTTTATTGGACGTGTTTGCTTTAGAAAGGTCAATCGTAAAATTCCCGTTTTCATCAGTAATGACCCCAATATTTTCTTTATCTACACCAATTTTAGCATAAGAAACCGGTTGATTTTCATTTTTAGAAATTACAGTTCCCGAGATGGTTTGTGAATAATAAAAACCTGCGGTAAAAAGAAATAACGTAAAGTTGAGCTTTTTCATGATAATAATTTTGAAGCAAAAATCTCAAATTCGCCTATCAATCACTCACAAGATCTTATTAAATTTGAGCTTTGTTTAGTTAAAAATAATATAAATAATCACATTAAAGTGAACAGAATTCTTAATTTATTTAAAAGGTTTTCTCTGAATCCACTCTACTTTTGGATTTAATGATGTGAAAATCTTTTTCATAAAAGAATTAATCGCTTTGTTGTTATGTTTAATTAAACCAAAAATCTCTACAGGTTCGGCGCCAATTGTTGATTTTATTTCGAGCGCTGTTCTGCCAAAAACAATTCGTTTAAACTGATTTGAAATTCCAAATTCGGTCATATCAAAAAGCATATTCAGGTAGATTTGTTTTTCTTTCTGAATCGCTTTATCATAGCCTAAAAAATACGTATCAATATCGTTGTTATTAAGAATTAAAGTATAAAAGCCAATCAGCTTATCATTCATAAAATATCCGAAGACCTTGAAATTCTCTTTCAGATTATGTTTCATACTTTCAAAATGATTTTCTGTGAGAAAAAAGGTATTAAAAGCCGCGTTTTCTGCAACATTTTGATACAGAATATTCATTTCATTCTGATACTTTTTGATCGACTGAATATCTAATTCTAATTTTTGAATTCCATCATTTTTTTTCTTTGCAGATCTCAATCTTGTTCGATATTTTTTAGATAGATCATTGCTGTAATCTTCAAAACAAATCCAATCCGGTTTTATATTTAAGATCATATTGGGCTGAACTGAAAATCTGTAAAATGATTTAAATTTTTCTGTTTTAAAGTTTTTTAAAAACAATTTCTGATAATCTTTATAAATAATCAATGATGTTTTTCCTAATATTGCTTGAATATTTTGTGAAGCTTCATTCAACAAAGTAATCGCTTTTTCAGTTGGAATTTTTGAAGTATCGAAATAAAAACCGTTTTGACCGGTCAACATATTATTTCCCAAGATCATCACATCTTTACTCAACTGTCTGGTCAGAAAATTTCTTATGCTGCACAAAACCTCCCCTTTCTGAAAACTTTTATGCTCAATAAAACTTAAGTATTGAAATAATGCGCCACCAATCAAATTTTCATCAGAAAAAAAACCGACAAAACAATATTTCATGTTGAGTGGTTTAGATTCTTCCAAAACACGAAAATATTCTTCAGACAACATGATATTTTGCTGCCCGATGACGATATCCCAATTAATTGGAAGCTCAATAGTTGAATTAAAAATTTTAAAAGTATAAGACATAAAAAAGGCCACAAATGTAGCCTTGAAATTTATATTAATTATTTTTGAGTCACCCAATTGAATCCGTCTGTTGCGTACCATCCACAGATAATTCCGCCCATTAAAGTAATGGTAATCGTCCAGAATCCGGTGTTGATAAAAACATATTTCCAAGATTTTCTTTCAAACATTGCATTGATGGCAATTAAAGGAAAAACAAAGAAAATTCCTGTCATAAAAGAATGCAAAGCGCCGTGACCAAATGAGCGGTACGCTTTACCGTAATCATGCATAAAAGCAGTGTAAGAAGGTTTTGCTAAAGTTTCGTCACCACCAATCATTCCCAAAGCTCCAAATTGATGAATCGTTACAAACTGAAGAAACATTCCGATTAAAAAAGATAAGATAATCGACAAGATAAAGACGACGCCCATGTTGGCGCCTTTCATTTTCTCTTCAGTCAATCCACATTCTCTCATCCATGCTTTCCCGAAAAGTTTAGGGTTATACCAAATAAATCCCATCACCAAAGGAATCGTGCGGCAAGAAGTATTGCCAGAAAGTTAATTTGTATCATAGTTTTTAGATATAGTTTAGTTTCTCAAATCTACATTAAAAATGATTACAAAAAGCTTAGGATCAAAAATATCCAGTCTATGGAAAAAGACGTTGGATAAGCTTAAAACTTTCAGAAATTCTTTCAGGATTCGCTATATAATAATAAAGAGCATAAGGAATACCCGGTAAAATCTCTAAAATTATCGCAAATAAAGGAAGCAGTAAATAAAGAAATACAGGAAATTTTCTTTTCATCGAAAACTTTTTAATTATTGCATTCCAAATGATTTTTATTCTGTCTTTATCATTCCATAAAATTAAAAAACATAAAATAAAGTAATATGCAAAACGCCTTGCAAAAGCCTGTCCCATTCCTTCATTCATAAAACTTACATCCATTAAAACAATATTTGCGGCAATGGGAATGAAAAATACAACCCCCAAGATCGCAGTAGATTCAAATAATAATAAAATCCCAGTAATAATTTGGAGTATTCCGACCGTTGTTTTTAAAGGTTCGTGGTCAAATAAAAACCACATGACTTTAAACAAAGGCAAATCTTTCAATGGAACGAGCAAATCATTGGAAGAAACGCCAAACTGACCATCTACAAGTTTACTATAGCCATAATTTATAAAAGTAAAAGCCAGTAAAAATCTTGCTGTTAAAATAAAATAATCCCAATATCTTTTTTTAGGAATCAAACGTAATTTGGCAATCATATTTTTAAGGTTTAATTTTCGTATTTTTGCGGCTCAATCGAAATTTCAAATAAAACTTTCACTCTATAATGAATTACGTTTCAGTCGAAAATCTTACCAAATCATATGGCATCAAAACTTTGTTTAAAAATGTCTCATTTCACGTTAATGAAGGTGACAAAATTGCCATAGTTGCCAAAAACGGCAGCGGAAAATCTACCCTTCTTAAAATTTTGATGGGAAAAGAGATTGCAGACAGCGGTTCTGTAGTCATTAATAAAGATATTCAGGTGGTTTTGTTTGATCAGGAAATCGATTTTGAGTCTGATCTTACCATTGAAGAGTTTATGATGACTTTAGATTCTGCGCCTATTTTAGCTTTAAAAAAATACCATCATGCTTTGCTTTCGGGTAATCCTGATGAAATGGAAACAGCACTTGCTGAAATGGAAATTCACAAAGCATGGGATTTGGAAAATGAAATGAGCCAAATTCTTTCTCAGTTGAAAATTACAGATTTAACAGCCAAAATGGGAATGCTTTCGGGTGGACAAATCAAGCGTGTTGCTTTGGCAAAACTTTTAACAGAAACCAGAGCAGAGCACCGTCACACTCTTTTGATTATGGATGAGCCCACCAACCACCTTGATGTAGAAATGGTAGAATGGCTTGAAAATTATTTGAACAAAGCAAAAATCACTTTAATTCTTGTTACGCACGACCGTTATTTCCTTGATGCGGTTTGTGGGATTATCTGGGAAATGGAAGATCAGAATATGTACTTCCATAATGGTTCGTATGCGACTTATCTTGAAAATAAAATGATTCGTGAGGATAATATGAACGCAACCATCGATAAAGCACAAAACCTTTATAGAAAGGAATTGGAATGGATGCGAAGACAGCCAAAAGCAAGAACTACAAAATCAAAATCAAGGCAAGATGACTTTTACGAAACCGAAAAAGTAGCTAAAACTGATACTCGAAAAGAATCTTTGGAACTTGATTTTGAAATGAAAAGATTGGGTAATAAAATCCTAGAACTTAAAGATATTTCTAAAAGTTATGGCGATAAATTATTACTGAAAGATTTCAGTTATTCTTTCCAAAGAGGAGAAAAAGTAGGAATTGTAGGAAAAAACGGAGCCGGAAAATCTACTTTATTGAATATTATTCAAGGTTTTGAACCAAAAGACTCGGGAGAAATTGAAACGGGAGAAACCATTAAGTTCGGCTATTTTTCTCAAAAAGGACTTCAATATAAAGAAGAAGAAAGAGTAATTGATTTCATCAAAGAGATTTCTGAAAACTTCCCTTTAGCTAATGGAAGAACGATTACAGCGTCGCAGTTTTTGAGATTATTCTTATTTGATGATCAAACGCAGTATTCACCGATTTCTAAACTTTCGGGAGGTGAAAAAAGAAGATTGCATTTGATGTATATTCTATATCAAAATCCTAACTTTTTGATCTTTGATGAGCCTACGAATGATCTTGACCTTCCTACTTTGACGGTTTTGGAAAACTTCCTTTTAAATTTCCAAGGCAGTTTAATCATCGTTTCTCACGACAGATATTTTATGGATCGTATTGTTGATCATATTTTAGCGTTTGAAGGGGAAGGAAAAATCAAAGATTTCATCGGAAACTTTTCTGAGTACAGAGAAAATAAAAAACTTGAGGACGGAAGCCAGAAGAACGAAGATAAAAAAGCAAAAACTGTAGCTGAAAAGGTGGTTGAAAAACCAGTTGTTACAGATGTTCCGAAAGCTCAAGCTCCAAAAAAGAAGCTTTCTTTCAAAGAACAGCGTGAGCTGGAAACCATTGAAAAAGAAATTCCGGAATTTGAAGGTAAAAGAGCCACAATTTTGGAACAACTGAATAATGAAACTGATTACGAAAAAATATCAAAACTTTCTGCAGAACTGGAAAGTCTTGCCGAAAAGTTGGAAAACCACGAGATGAGATGGCTTGAGCTTCAGGACTAAATAAAACTAAAAAAAATAGCTGTTCAGTGATTGAACAGCTATTTTTTTTATGATTTAACAAATTACTTTTTTTTAATCAGTGTAAAAATACTGTAAAAAAGAAATGCGGTTCCCACAATAAGAAACCCATATTTTAGATATATATTATCTTGGACTAAAGTCATTGCAATCCCTACAAACAACAAACCGATAACGGTAAAACTTGAACTTCTTTTTTGCATAATTTACTTTATAAATAGGTGTGTTACTGGCTAAATTTGTTACAAAGATCTATTATAATTCAACCACTTTTCCTTTTTTAGAACTTTCAAGAGCGGCTTTAATAATTTTCATATTTTGAACGACTTCATTTCCTAAAGACGGCAAAGCATATCCAAAAACAATATGTTCGTAGATTTGCTGATAATAATTCATGTAATTTCCGAATTCACTTGAAGTTAAAATTCTTTCAGTTTCTGAATTTTCATTTAAATAAGTAAGAATTCCATCAGATTCTTTCAAAGGCTGCATCCACTCTTTTCCATACGTTGGAATCGCTCCCGCAACCAATTCATTTTCCTGATTATCGGTACGTTCTTGTAAGAAACTTCCTTTATCCCCATGAATTTTATAGGCATAATGGTCTTCTTTGGTAAAAACAGAAGATTTTAATCTCACACGCAAATCATTTTTGTAATACAAAAGAATTTCAAAATAATCATTAGCATATGCTTCTCCTTTCATGGAAAAAATATCCGCAAAAACTCTTTCTGGAAAACCAAAAAATTGAGTTGCCTGATCTACTAAATGCGAACCTAGGTCGTGCACAGATCCGGAACCGTTTTGTTCAGGGTTCTCTTTATGTTCTTTTCCGCTCGGCTCTGTTCTGAATCTGTCAAAACGAATCTCAACTTCTCTTACATTTCCCAATTTTCCTTCCGCTAAAACTTTTTGCACCTGAAGGTAATCTCGGTCGAATCTTCTATTTTGATAAACACTTAAAAAAAGATTTCTGTTTTCAGCTAAATTCACCAATTCTTCAGCTTCTGAAACCGTAACGGTAAATGGTTTTTCTACGATAACATTTTTTCCGGCTTCCAAAGCCATTTTTACATATTCAAAATGAGTCTGAACCGGAGTATTCACCACAACCACCTCGATATCTGCATTTTTCAGCATCTCCTCTACCGAACGGTAAATTTCTGCATTGGGATATTTTTCTTTAGAATCTTCTTTTGACCTTTCAACTATAGCAGACATAAAAAAACCGTGATGTTCTTTTAAAAACGGAGCGTGAAAAACTTTACCACTCATTCCGAAGGCGCAAAGACCTACTTTTACCAATTGCATAGATTTATTTTTAACAAAGATATTTAAAATTAAAAACATCAGATTTGGGAAAATAATTCACAAAAAAATAATATGATAAAAATCAGAAAATAATTTTTAATTATTCTAAACAAGAATCCTACATTTGCGCATTATTTAAAACCTCTCTAAATAATCTAAATGAAAAAACAAATTATCTCTTTAAGCTTACTGGTTATTTCTATTACAGTTAGTGCGCAACTAAAAAATACAGAAGCAGATACGATCAGGATCGGAACCATCGAAGATGTGAATATCCGTAAGACAGGAAACCCTAATAAGGCAACTCCAATGTCTACAAAATCGAACCTTACCGTAATGGAAACTCCGCAACCTATTGCTATTATTACTCATGCTATTATTGAGCAACAACAAGCAAAACAGCTTAGTGATGTGTTACAGAACGTGAACGGAATGTATATTACATCATCGAGAGGAAATTCTCAGGATAGTTTTGGAGGCCGTGGTTTCGCATTAGGTAATGACAACATTTTTAAGAACGGAAGCAGAGTTAACAGTGGTGTTTTCCCGGAAGTAAGCGGATTGGAGAGAGTTGAGGTTTTAAAAGGAGCCAATGCAATGCTTTATGGAAATACTGCTGCAGGAGGCGTTATCAACATGATTACTAAAAAACCCAGGTTTGATTTTGGTGGAAGCGTTGGTTTAAACGCAGGAAGCTGGAATTCTTACAAACCTACTGTTGATATTTATGGTCCGCTAACAAAAAATATTGCATTCAGAGTAAACGGAGCTTATGAATATGCTGAAAGTTTTAGAGATGTGGTACAGTCGGAGAAATACTATTTCAACCCTTCATTCTTATTTAATTTAAGCCCAAAATCTCAATTAATCGTTGAGGCTGATTATCTTAAAAATGATTTCACTCCGGATTTTGGAATTGGAGGTATCACGGCTAACGACGGTAGTTATTCTTTAAATACTAACACTGATAGAAGTACTTTTTTTGGTACTAAATGGCAATATCAAAATATAGAACAGGTTTCTACAAACGTTACTTTTAATCATCAAATAAATGATAAATGGTCGCTAAATGCTACTACATCATATCAAAACTACACTAAAGATTACTTCTCAACAGAAAGAGTAGCGTGGACGTATGCAAAAACAAGTCCTACAAGACTTTCTTGGACGGTTCCTTACATCAAAACAAATGGTGAACAAAATTACGGTTCTGCACAAGTAAACTTAAATGGTGAATTTAATACAGGAAGTATTGGTCACAAAGTATTAATTGGTGCTGATGCAGATTACGGACAAACAGATGCTTATACTTATACTTTAACCAATTCTCCGTCTAAAGTTGTTTATTTAGATGACCCTTCAACTTGGGACAGCACAGATCTTGCAATGCCAGATTCTAAACTTAATATTAATAATAGAACAAGAACAAGAAGAGTTGGAGTTTATGCACAAGATTTTATTAGTTTAACAAAAGAATTTAAAGTAATTGCTGGTTTACGTTGGTCTTATATTGAAAATATGGCAACAATCAAGACCGATTTCAATACGGGCATCAAAACCTTAACCCCTAATTCATCATCATCAGATCAAGCTTTATCTCCAAAACTTGGTTTAGTGTATATGCCAAATGATAATTTATCTGTTTTTGCAACATATACCAATTCATTCTCTACAAATACTGGAAGAGATATTAACGAAAATGCCCTAAATCCAACTACAATAGACCAATATGAAGTTGGCATGAAGAAAAACCTCTTTGGAAATGCATTATCTTTCAATGTTTCATTATACCAAATATTATATAATAAATATTATGGAACTGCGCAGTTCGATAGAAATGGAGTTGCCAATAACGATACCACTATTAAAGAATATATCGGTAAAATGAGCAGTAGAGGTTTTGAAGTAGATATTACAGGAAATCCTACAAAATATTTATCAATTATTGGAGGTTTCTCTTATAATCATTCGGTTTATAAAGACACTCCAGATTTGCCCTCTTCATACGTGGAAGATCAGAGATTGGTAAGAACTCCTGCTACTACAGCAAATTTATCTGTTTTTTATAAATTTAGTGAAAAACTTCAAGGTCTAAAAGTAGGCGCAGGTGTTTACTATGTAGGAAGTAGATTTGCTGGCTGGAACGATACAAAAGCTACATTAGCATCAAGAAATAATGTAACAAGAATGTTTGAAGTAGATCCTTTTACTACGGCATCATTTAGCGTAGGTTATGATTGGAAAAAATTCTCAATACAAGGAAAACTTAATAATATTTTTGATACTAAAAGTTACAATGTCCACGAAAATTATTCTGTAAACCCTATTACCCCAAGAAATTTTTATTTTACGCTTACATACAAGCTTTAATAATATAATCATTTACTATATAAAGTGGAAGTTACAGTTTTGTAGCTTCCACTTTTTTATTTTAAATAAAATTGCTGAAAACTCCTCTTACAAAGCATTTCCTTTATTTTATTAAATCTCCTGCAACAATTTTTAATAACAAATCAAGTACTTTGTATTATTCTATTCTTAATTAAAAATTCCAAATTACTGCCAATTTTACCTCAATTTTATTGTTAAAAAAAAATTAAAAAATAAAAAAAAAGTCTCTACTATTAACTTATTGGCACATTAATTGAATTTTACGTTTTATCAAAGTAATAAACATTAAATAATAAAAATATGAAAAAGTTAATTTTTACAGGAATTTTAGCTATCGCAGGTTTAGCTACAACTGCAAACGCACAAATCCAAAAAGGTAATTGGATGGTAGGAAGTAGTTTACTTTCAAGTAACTTCGGATTAAATACAAATGCAGGATACAATATTTCAATACAACCTAGAGCGGCGTACTTTGTAAAAGATAATGTTGCGGTTGGTGGTTATGTTACTTTAGGAACTTCTAAATTAACCAAAGATTCTGGGACAAAATTCACATACGCAGTAGGTGGTTTAGGGCGTTATTACCTTTCTCCAGGAGAACAAGGTGTTGACAATTTATTAAATCACGGAAGATGGTTTTTTGAAGGTAATGTTGGTGTGGGAGGACAAAATACGAAAGGTGGGACTAATACCACAGGTTTAGATTTCGGTGTTGGTCCTGGTTATTCTTACTTTATTACGCCAAACATAGGTGTTGAGGGATTGGTTAAGTACAATGGTATAACTGGATTTGGTAATGAAGGACTAACTTCTAACATTACATTTAATGTTGGTTTCAGTATTTACTTACCGACTTCAAAAGCTAAATCTATAGTAAACGATGTAAAATAATAAAAAACACAGTTTTATCATAACAAACGAAAGCGGCTTGGAAATTTCCAAGCCGCTTTCTTCAAATTAAAACTAAACTATATATAATAAATAAAAAATCTAAGCCTATTTATTTGGTTGAGGGGTGTATCGTAAATATGGTTTTATTTCGGTTACCCCTTTAGGGAAAATATTTTTTGCATCTTCCGTAGAAATTGATGGTGGAATGATCACATCATCGCCGTCATTCCAGTTAACAGGCGTTGCAATTTTATGAGAATCTACCAATTGAAGCGAATCTAAAACTCTGTTGATCTCATTAAAATTTCTTCCTGTAGAAGCTGGGTATGTAATAATCAATCTCACTTTTTTTTCTGGGTCAATAATCAAAAGAGAACGAACTGTTGCCGTTACTGAAGCATTCGGATGAATAAAATCATATTGCTCAGAAACTTTTCTGTCTTTGTCTGCGATAATCGGAAACCTTACTTCGGTATTTTGAGTTTCATTAATATCATCAATCCATTTTTTGTGATCTTCTACTCCATCTATACTTAAGGCAATCACTTTTGTATTTTTTTTCTCAAAATCGGTCTGCAGTTTTGAAGTAAAACCTAATTCTGTCGTACAAACCGGAGTAAAATCTGCAGGATGCGAAAACAAAATTCCCCAAGAATTTCCTAGGTATTCATAAAAATCAATATTCCCTAATGATGAGTCTGCCTGAAAGTTGGGTGCTGTATCTCCTAGTTTGATCGACATAATATTTCGTTTTATTAGTCTACAAATTTAATAGACTTTTTGTAACTGGCAAAATTTTTGCTTAAAAAATATTTTAAAATTTAAAAGATTATTATGGAATATGGCTTAAGCTACGTAGATACTGTGTATAACGTTTTAGAAAATTGGTATATCGCATTTGCGCAACTCACCCCAAAACTCGTTGTGGGAATCTTAGTATTTTTATTTTTTCTTTTTAGCAGTAAATATCTAAGTAAGCTTGCCGTAAAAATCATGCACAAGGTTTTTCCTCAAAGTAAAAATGAAGGATCTGTAATTACGATCATCGGTATTTTTAGATTTATTATCATGATGATGGGGTCCTTTATTGCTCTTGAAATCATGGGATTCAGTGGCTTTTTATGGAAATTCATCGGTAGTTTAGGAGTTGCCGGGGTAATTGCCGGGGTTGCTTTAAAAGATTTGGTTTCAAGTATATTCTCAGGAATGCTGATTGGGATTGATAAAGCCTTCAAAGTAGGAGATTATATCACGATAGGAAATCACTCAGGAACCGTACAGGACATTGGTTTTCTAACCACAAAAATGATTACAGACGACGGAAAAAAGGCATATATTCCGAATCAGGTAATTTTTAATGCTCCATTTTATAATATCACAGCATCACCACAGAGAAGAATTATTTTAGATTTTGAAATTCCTGCCGATGAAGATGTAAGCAAAGCACAGCAAGGTATTTTGGATGTTATAAAAAATTTAGGGAATATAGATCGACTCGAAACTGCTGAGGTCAATTTCACCAGCTTAAAACAGGGTATTTTTAATCTTCAGGCAAAATTCTGGATTGTATCAGGATCCAATATGGTGCATATAAAAAGTGAAGCGTTAGAAAAAATAAAAAAGCGTCTGGATTCAGATAATATTCCTTTAGTAACACCAACCAGTATAAGCTTAGTTAATCAGGTAAATGAACAAACGAATTCTTCTGACAAATTAGGTTAACAAAAAAAAGAGACTGCTTTTATGACAGTCTCTTTTTAGTTTATAGATATATTTAAATTTAAAAATTCTTTAAGCCGAATTTCTACTCGCATTAATATTTCCAAACAGAGAACGTGTTACCAATTTTTCATAGGCATCTTTATTGCCTTCCCCTTTTTGAAGTTTCATTAAAGCATATTGCTGAATGCTCAATAATGGAAGTACAATTCTTTCTCTGATTTTCACCGATTTTCTTGATAATGGATCTTCTTGCTGCAGCTGTTTAAACCCTGTCAATTCGAGCATAATATTTTTTGAAAGATTGTATTCAGAAAATAGAACATTCCAGAATTCTCCAAATTTCGGGTTGTTTTTAATGTAATAAGTCA
Organism: Chryseobacterium sp. BGARF1; assembly: GCF_001677955.1. Taxonomy (GTDB): domain Bacteria; phylum Bacteroidota; class Bacteroidia; order Flavobacteriales; family Weeksellaceae; genus Chryseobacterium. The sequence continues at coordinate 83,346 of NZ_LELA01000065.1, read as the reverse complement.
AAGGAAAATAAGATTTGTTCATACTCATCATCGAGTTTAAAACTAAAGTTTTAAAGAAGTCTGAACCTCTGTACAACTCGATTACTTCTTCAAACCTACCCTGCTCTTTCATTTGTTGCATCGCGAAACCAAAACCGAAAAACCCGGGAACATTCTGCTTCAACTGAGACCAAGATCCCACAAAAGGAATTGCTCTTAAATCTTCAAATTTCAATTCACTGCCACCACCACGTTTTGAAGGACGACTTCCGATATTGGTTTTCCCATAATATTCTAAAGTACTCATTTCCTGCAAATACGGAACAAACATCGGATGTGCCTTTAGGTCTGAATATTTTTGATAACTGATGTCTGCTAGTTCTATAATTAACGCTCTTTCTTTTTCCGTTAAATCTTTTTTAGAATTTTTGAAAACATCATTCTCAACACCAGCCGTTAAAAGCTGTTCAAAATTATATTTTGCCTGTTCTTTATTACCAAAAATACTTGTAATTGTCTGTCCCTGAATCGTTAATTCAATTTTATTATTGGCAATTGTTTTGCCTTGTGATGCGTAGAAATCATGGGTTTTTCCACCACCTCTTGCAGGAGGTCCGCCTCTACCGTCGAAGAAGATTACTTTAATTCCATTCTCTTCAGAAAGTTTGGTCAAAACTTCTTTGGCTTTATAGATTTCCCAGTTTGCCTTCAGATAACCACCATCTTTTGTTCCGTCTGAAAAACCAAGCATAATGGTTTGTTGGTTTCCTCTTCTTTCCAAATGTTTCTGATAGACAGGATTCTGATATAGCTCTCTCATTACATTTTCAGCGTTGGCAAGACCTTCCATCGTTTCGAAAAGCGGAACAATATCCATATTGATATCATCATCCTTGTAGCCGGAAATTTTGAAAAATGCATATACATTCATCACATCTTTCACTGCATCAGAATTTGAAATAATGTATCGATTCATCCCTCTGGAGCCGTTCAGTTCCTGAATTTCTGAAATTTGAGAAACCGTTAACAAAGTATCTTTTACAATATCCTCAAATTCATCGGCATTCACTTTATCTGAGATTTCAATTAATTTATTGAATTTTTCATCATTGCTCGCTTCAATATTTCCAAAAACCTTAGCAAAAACCTCATTAATAACCTGCTGATGAATTCTGCTGTCTTGTCTCACATCCAACGTCGCAAAATGAGTTCCGAAGATTTTTACACGGTCTTTGAAATTCACTAAAACGTCAAGGAATAAAGAATTATGTTGCTCAACCAAGATCTTTTCAGCTTCTTCTAATCTTTTAATAATATCTTCTGCAGTGATTTTTTCATTTCTAAAAATAGCAGAATACAATTCGTTGCTCAGTTTTGTCAGCACATCAGAAACTCCACGGAAGCTTAACCTTCTTCGTACAGATTTAAGATTATTATAATACGCTTTTAAAATCGCTGAATGCAGTTCTTCTGCCACTCTTTTCGTTACATCTGCGGTCACAAAAGGATTTCCATCACGGTCACCTCCCGGCCAGAAGCCTAGCTGAATAAGGTCTTCATGTAAATGAAAATGCTCGCTTCCAAATGTCGATTTTATTTTTGTGAAAAGTTCTCCAATCGTGTCATAATACACATATCTCAGGTAATAAATGATGCTTAACGCTTCATCAATGGGAGTTGGTTTTTCTTTATTGACAAAAGGAGTTTTTCCCAACTGCTGCAGCAACATATCAATATTGGTAATAGAATCTGTCGTAATTGCATTTCTAAGATCATGAAGAATTCTCTGCACAGAATTCGGATAAAACTGCGTAGGGTGAGCCGTAAACACAATTTTCACGGCAAAATCCTTCAGTTTTTCACGAATTTTTTCCAGTTTATGATCTTGCAATGAGCGTTCATACATATTGGTTACCGTTCCGTTGTCACTTTCGGAGTGGATGTTCGGAAAAGCAGCATCTTCAATACTGTCAAACAAAACAACCTGTCTTTCAATGTATTGTATGATTTTAAAAAGCAATTCAGTCTTCTGCTCTTCAGTTTGTAGATCAGTGTGATTTTTAAAAAACTCTTCAACGATTTCTTCAGGTGTTTTTCCGGCTTCATAGCCCACTTTGCTTTCTTCACAAAGAAACGGAAGCAACATCCCAATATTCGTCATTTTATCATAAGGCAAGCTCATAAATAATGAATTGTAGATCTGAAACTTATTTTCAACGATCTGCCTAAATTTTTCTGCGCGTTGGTCGTGTATCATATAACAAATGTAATCGATTTAAACTTGAATTCAAATGGTGTTTGATTTAAAAATAATTTAAATTTAAAATATTTAATATACTTTTTTTGAATTAATTATATAATTTTAATTAAAACTATTTACCATGAAAGACGACGCAATAAATGACCCTTTTTATCTACAAATTCAAAAGGAGATCAACAGAATTGAAAACAAAGCTGATAATTATATTCGATTGTTTTATTTTATCAGAATTACTCAAATTATTTTTGCCGGAATAATTACAGTTCTAGCAGGAATGTCTGAAATTGACAACTCTATAAAGACTTCAACTATTTTAATATTAGGTGCTTTAACTACTGCAATCACAGCATTTGACACCTTATTTCAGGTTGACAATAAGAAAAATACTTATAAGCTTGTTCTCTTTGAGCTTAGAGCTATTAGAGCCGAAATTGTTTATGAATTCATGAAGACTGAAAAAATTGATGATGCATTTAAAGAAGCTTTTTTTACGAAATATCAAAAGGCTACTTCTTACGCCCGAGACCTGATCAGTGCAGATATTGATAAAGCAAAGGAGATAAAAAAATAAAACTTTACTACATTTCTTTCAATTTATCAAGAATTATTTTTTTTGATTTTTATCTCATATCCGTTTAATTTTTATCTCAGTATAAAATTCTTTCCTGACAAAATTTATAAGAATTTTAAATACAAAAGTTTAAATGATTAATTTTACTTTTCCATTAATTAATCTATCTCTCATGAAAAAAATATTCATGTTTCTTATTATTGGCTTTCTTTTCACAGCTTGTGGCGAAGAATGCTACAATGCTCCACAGCCGATTGTTTTTGAATTCATCAATTCAGATAATGAAAACTTGATTACGAACGGGACACTTACTAATTATTCAATTCAAGATGAAAATAACGCAAATCTTCAACTTACTAAGACCGATGATAATAAAGTCATTTTAGAAAATGTGGGCGCTTATAATGGAACCAAAAACTACAAGTTTTATTCTAATGTAAATGTTTTCGATTTTTCAATATTGTCATCAGAATTTAAAGGAGGTTGCGATGGGTTTCAAATCAATAAATTAACGTTTACTGGGGTTGGTATTGATGTAAAAGATGAAAAAGGATATTATAAAATTGTATTGAATTAATGATTATTACAGATTTATAATGAGTAAAAATTTTCACAAAAGATAAGACACAAATAATGAAATAAAGATTAAATTGAACTAAAAATTAGTACTTTAAAGCATGTTTTTTTTCAACTTAAAGGGAATTTTAATTAATAATTCCCTTATTTTTTTGTAGATTCGTGAGATTCAAATATTAAAACAATAAATGTGTTCAAAAAATTTCTGCTATTACTCTGCTTTTCGTTAATTCTAATTTCTTGTAAAAAAGACTGTTATACAAATCCCGAAAAAGTTGTTTTTGAGTTTGTAAATTCTGCCGGAGAAAATTTAATTCAGAATGGAAGTCTTACCACATACAGCATTATGAGAAAAACCGGACAAGATAGTTATACAAGTGTAGAACTCGCACCAACAGACGACCACAAAGTTATTTTGAAAAATGTTGGGGCATTTAACGGAATTCAGGAATACAGATTTACTGCAGGATCAAATATTTTCTTTTTTTCCATTACATCATCAAACGTGACAACAGATTGTGATGGTTATCAAATTGATAAAATTGATTTTGAAGATATTTCAGCAACAAAAGAAAACGGATATTATAGAATTGTATTAGACTAAAGCGATGAAAGCAAATAAATTATCTGAACTGAGTATAGAAGAATTAGAATCGAAGAAAAAAACGATTTTAAGTGCTACCATTGGATTAGGAATTGTGATGATTCTTGCCTGTTGTGCTCTTTTTTATTTTGCTATAAGCTCTAAAAACTTTGCATTGATTGCAGTTGCCATTGGAGGTTCATTAACATTCGTACCGAGTTTGATTAGTATCAGTCAAATAAATTCCGAAATAAAATCCAGAAGATCTAAATATTTATAATTTCATCATATCGGAAAATTTGATGAATTAAAGAATGCTTTTGCTTTGTTAGGACCAATCAACAATAAATTTGGGGTTATCTTTTTAAGCGGAAAATAAATTATTTCAGTGACTTACAGTTTAGATGAAATAAAAGAAAAATTGCAATCGTTTTAATAAAATACAGTTATACAAATTTTAAAACTTTCTTAACTCAGATTTCATATTTCTATGCTTACATTTGATGTAAAATAATTAGAACAATGCTTAATTTCGAGTTTAAAAATCCTACAAAAATACTTTTCGGAAAAGGTGAAATTGCAAAAATTTCAAATGAAATTCCTAAAGATGCTAAAATCTTAATGATTTACGGTGGCGGAAGCATTAAGAAAAATGGTGTTTACGATCAGGTAAAAGAAGCTTTAAAAGATCATGATTTAGAGGAATTTGGTGGAGTACCTGCCAATCCGGAATATGAAGTTTTAGTTAGTGCTTTAAATTTCATTAAAGACAACAAGATCAATTATCTTCTTGCTGTTGGTGGAGGATCAGTGATTGATGGCGTTAAATTTCTTTCTGCAGCTGCCAATTACGATGGTGAACCTTGGGAAATTCTTAAAAAACCAGTTCGTACTTTTGAAGGAGAAGGAATGCCTTTCGGAACGATTTTAACGTTACCGGCTACAGGATCTGAAATGAATTCCGGATATGTGATCTCAAGAAGAGAAACCAACGAAAAATTGTCTTCAGGAGGACCTGGATTGTTTCCACAATTTTCAGTTTTAGATCCGGAAGTCATCAGATCGATTCCTAAAAATCAGATCGCAAACGGAATTGCTGATGCTTATACTCATGTTTTAGAACAATATATGACAGCTCCGTCTTCTGCTAATCTTCAGGAAAGAATTGCAGAAAGTATTTTGATAAGTCTTCAGAATGCCGCTCCAAAAGTGATGTCTGAGGAATTTGATTATGATGCTGCAGGAAACTTTATGTGGTGTTGTACGATGGCTTTAAATGGTTTAATCCAAAAAGGAGTGATCACCGATTGGGCTGTGCATGCAATGGGACATGAATTAACCGCTTATTATGGAATTGATCATGCAAGAACTTTAGCTGTAGTTGCACCTTCGCACTATCGTTATAATTTTGAAGCAAAAAAAGGAAAACTGGCACAATACGCAGAGCGAGTTTGGGGAATTACAGAAGGAAGCATCGAAGAAAAAGCTGAAAAAGCAATTGTAAAATTGGAAGAGTTTTTCCACAGTCTTCAAATTCAGACTAAACTATCAGATTATACCCAGGATTTTGCAGGAACCGCAGAAAGAGTGGAAAAAGCATTTACTGAAAGAAATTGGCTGGGGCTGGGTGAAAATAAAAATTTAACGCCTCAGGATGCTTTCAAAATCGTTGAGATGAGCTATTAGAATCAGGAAATAGGTCTTAGGATTTAGGTAAGGAAATAGCATGATATATTTTTCAGAAAATGAGAAATTATGATACTTCAGAGACTTTCTAAAACCTAAATCCTAAAACCTGCTACCTAGATTATATTTTCTACAAACATTTGTTTAAAAAACCTTAATTTCATTATAGATATTACAAATTTATTTATATTTTAGCATATTCTTAAATTTGTGAAAATGAAAAAACACTTACTCTTATTTGCCTTTTCTGCATTAGCATTGACATCTTGTGAAGATGATAACGTTCAGGGTTATGAAATGGACATGCTGAAAGGCGAATGGAAAACTGTAACAACTGAAATAATATCAGGAAAAGATAACACCACTGTATTGAAAGCAGCCACTCCTACAGGTTGTGATATCAAAAGTACTACAGAATTCAGAACTGATTATTATACTTCTTATACTAGTTTTTCAGGAGTTGGTGCAGACTGTACCAGTCAAAAAACAGAAGGAACCTATACCTACTCCAATGAGGATAAACTATTGGTTACTAAATATAATAATGACAGCGAAAATCCATACAAAGTTATTATTTTAAGCAATACCGAGCTTAAGCTGATGCAGATGTTTGGTAATGTTGATTACAATGGTGATATGGTTATAGATTACACTTATACGACTTATAAAAGATAAGGCAATAATATAAGATATAGGCTCCCGTTTTTTACGGGAGTTTTTTTTATATTTACTTTCATAAAAAATTTAGAAACAATGAAGAAGATTTTTTCAGTAGTACTGCTACTGACTTTCGCCCTGATTTTCGCTCAGGAAAAACAGCCAATGTACTGGCAAGATATTCAGAATTTTAAAAAACTTGATCAGGAAAATCCTCCGCCAAAAAATTCTATTCTTTTAGTAGGCAGCTCATCATTCACAAAATGGCAGGATGTTGCAGACTATTTTCCTGGTAAAACAATTATCAACAGAGGCTTCGGAGGATCAAGATTAACAGATTTAAACTATTTTTCTGAAGATTTATTGTCGCCTTATCAACCTAAGCAAATCATTATTTATTGTGGAGAAAATGACTTTGCTGATGATGCCACCTTAAAAGCTGATGTTGTAGTTGACCGATACAAAACGTTCTACAAGAAAATACGTGAGAAATTCCCGAATATTCAGGTTGATTATATTTCAACAAAATACTCTCCGAGCCGCGAAAACCTATGGCCTCAAATGAAAGAAGCCAACAAAAAAATTGCAAAGTTTATGAAAAAAGAAAAAAATGCTGATTTTATAGACATTACCAAAGTTATGAATGATGCTAACGGAAATATAAGAAAAGACCTTTTTCTTGAAGATATGCTTCACATTACACCCGAAGGCTACAGGCTTTGGACCAACGTGATGAATCCTTATATGAAATAAGATTATTTATTAAATACATTCGATTATTCGAAAAACAAGAGCGATTTCATTTGAAATCGCTTTTTTTAATTATTTCATTGTCAGTGTTTTAAAAAAGCATAGATTTGTAAAAATACAACACAAACAAAACACCGATGAAAAAAAAATTTTTACTTGCATTTGCCACAATGCTTCTATTTTCTTCTTGTGGGAACGATGACAACGACAATAATCAAAATGCTATAAAACCTATCGTAGGAAATTGGAAAATGAGTAGAACAATGATGATTTCAGGTTCTAACAATGCCATTCTACAATCAAATCCCGTTACGAGTTGCGAAGCTTTAAACAGTTTTGAATTCGGGCAAAATCAAAGTTTCAGCATAAAATATTATACTAAAAATAATATTGAATGTATTGCTGATGGATTCGATACTGGAACGTATCAATATAGTGAAAATTCAAAAATGCTGACCTTTACCTACTCAGATTCTGTGGTAAAATCTGTTGTAGTCTATTCGCTCAATAGTACTGAAATAATGACAGTTGATCATATTGAAGATTACAATAATGATGGTGTAAATGATACCTCAGTGATTGTATTTAGAAAGCAACAATAAAAAATGTAGTTGGTTTCAAAATCAAATTCTACAGAAAGCAATATCAACATTAAATAAAAAATGCGCCTCGCTTGAGACGCATTTTTTTTATTTCTTTCTTTTAGACTTAGAAATTGCTTTCTGTTGTGATCTATTCGCTCCGAATTTCTTGGGCGTTTTTCTTTTGGAAGGTCCACCCCAGTTTTCTTTTTTATTCTTATCTTTTTTCTCATGGAAAGCTCCTCCACCGTCAAAAAGTTTTGCATGAGCTGGATTTTTCATGACAATCTGATCTTCTTCAGATGCAATTTTCTTAGGATTGATTTTCACCTCTTCAGGGAAGTCGATGTAGGCCAATTCTTTATCCATTAGCAACTCAATATCTAAAGCCCAATCATCTTCTTTTTTCGTTACGAAAGTGACCGCTTTACCGTCTTTATCTGCTCTACCCGTTCTACCGATTCTGTGAATATACTGTTCCGGAACTTCAGGAGTTTCAAAATTTACAACATGGGTAATGTCTGAAATGTCAAGACCTCTCGCCATAACGTCAGTAGTGATCAATCCTCTGATTTCTTCATTTTCAAAGCGTTTCATCGCTTTTAGTCTGTAGTTTTGAGATTTATTGGAGTGAATTACATCAAAGTCTTCTGGGAAAAGCTCATTAATTTGGGTGAAAAGTAAATCTGCATGCTTTTTATTGTTCGCAAAAATCAATACTTTAGACATATCTTCATTGCTTTTCAGCAAATGCTCCAATAAATTGATCTTTGTGTTGAAGTTTTCAACTTTATAAGCAGTTTGCTCGATTTTTTCAAGCGGAGTTCCAGATCTTGCCAATGAAATTTCGATAGGTCCAGCAAAATATTCATCCAACATATCATCAACAGCTTCAGTCATCGTTGCTGAGAAAAGAATATTCTGTCTTTTCTCACGCATCATCTCGAAGATATGCGTTAACTGTGGTCTGAAACCTAAATTCAGCATTTCATCAAACTCATCAATGATCAATTTCTGAACCTCTTTTAATGAAATTGCATTATCAATAGACAAATCCATGATTCTACCCGGAGTTCCTACCAAAATATCGCAACCATCGTTGAACAATAGTTTCTGCGTATTGATATTTTTCCCACCATAAATTCCAATTACTCTTGCAGTAAGATTTTCTGTCAGTTTTTCTACGATTTCTGTTACCTGAACCACCAATTCTCTTGTAGGAACCAAAACAACCACAGTAGGATTTCCATTTTTATTATATTTCCAAGTTTTTAAAACCGGTAATAAATAAGCTAACGTTTTTCCTGTTCCCGTTTGTGCAATTCCCATCACATCTCTTCCCGAAAGAATCGGACCGATACTTTTTTCCTGAATTGGAGTGGGCTCAAATAAATTTAAATCTGCTAAAACATCAAGAACTTTAACCGGAAGGTCAAAGTCTGCAAAAGTGAGTTTTTCCATTTTGCAAAGATAGGTAATTAATTTTTGTCTTTTTAGGCTAAAAGATAGATGTTAGAATCAGAAATTTTTATCCCACAGATTTCACGGATTTACACAGATAATCATCTTATAAATCCATGGTAAAAGGTAAGTTTTGGGAACATTTATTTCTTCAATTAATTTTCTCCACGAATGCACTAATATTTATTTTTAAAATCTTAGCAAATAATTCGTGTATTCGTGGCAATTTTTATTTTCAAACATTTATGAAAATCTGTGCCACCTGTGGGAATCTTATTTTCTTGAAATTCTCAATAAAAGAATAATAGCAAGTAAAACTGAAAAACAAAATCCTAAAATTGCAACCCATGACATTTCACCAATTCGAGGTCCTGATTCTGAAACAAAGACAATAGCTGTTGCAATAATATTAGCTCCCAAAATCATCGTGAGCATCAGATTGACAATACTCGATTTTATTAACTGATTCGTTTTTTCAATATTTTTTATTTCACTTGAAATCGTAAAACTGTTATCATCTAATTTCTGCAATACAGATCGTAGCTCTTTAGGAATTTCATCTACATTATCAGTGAAGGTCATCACCTTTTCTATTCCCGTTTTCAGAAGTTTTTTGGGACTTATCTTCTTTGTAAATATTTTTTTTGTGTAGGGATGCAGACTTTTTACAATATCCAGATCAGGATTGATGGTTCTTCCAACTCCTTCTATCAAACCAATCCCTTTAAATAAAAGATAAAAATAATCAGGCATATACAACCTGTTATCTTTCAAAACATCTTTCATTTTGTTGATGATAATATGCGGATCAATATCTTTCAAAGAAGTACTATGAACGAAATTCAATACTTCTTCAACATCATTTTCAAATCTTCTTTCATCAGGAATTTCATAACTCACCGCCATTTTTTTCAGGTGACGAACAATTTTATGAGAATTTTTAGCAACAAAAGCTACAATTAAACTTTCCAAAATCTCTTTATCATTCGGCTGAATTTTTCCAACGGCACCGAAGTCAATGAAAACAACTTTTCCATCTTTCTTTACTAAAATATTTCCTGCGTGTGGATCTGCGTGGAAAAATCCGTAATCTAAAATTTGTGAAACAAAAAGCCTTAAACCAACCTCAGAAACAACAACAGGATCAATATTATGTCTCAATAATTCGTCCTTATCAGTGACTTTAATTCCGTCGATAAATTCCATGCACAAAACATTGTTGTTGGAAAATTCATCGTAGACTTTAGGAACGTAAGTTTCTTTATTACCTTTAAAATTCAGAGCGAACTGTTGGATATTATTTCTTTCATTCACCAAAGAGACTTCTTCCAATAAAGATTTTTCAAAAGTGGAAATCGCCTGTTTCAGATTGAGTTTAGAACCGATTTCAGAATACGTGGAAATCAGTTTTACCAAATCTTTTATCAATAATAAATCATCTTCAATAACCGATAAAACGTCCGGTTTTTTAATTTTTAAGATTACTTCTTCACCAGAAGTTAAAGTCGCTTTGTAAACCTGAGCAATCGAAGCGGTTGCCAAAGGCTTTGCAATAATTTCCGCGAAATATTCTTTGGGAATAATATTAAATTCATTTTCAAGAATTTCCTCTACCTTCATTTCCACTACTTCTACCCTGTCCTGAAGCTTTTGAAGCTCCTGGATCAGTTCTGGTGGAAGCAGATCTTCACGATTGCTAAAAGTTTGCCCAAGTTTCACAAAAGTCGGACCCAGCTCTTCCAAAGCAAGACGAATTCTTTCGTAAACCGTTCCTTTAGAAATGACTTCATCAGATTGTGCAAAATTCTCTTCTGGTTTTTTGCCCATTCTTGCGATCATATCTTTGAATCCGTATTTGCTTAAAACGGAAATAAGTTTTGCTGATCTTTTGAGTTTTCGTTGCTGCTTGTCAAACATATTGTAGTGAAAAAAAATATTCTCCTAAGGTATTCAAAAAATGTTCCTTATAAAAAATACTAATAAAAATTATTCTGTAAATCTAGATTTATAAATTCTATTTATAAATGGGAATGTAGGATTGAATTCGACTGTAAGTTCTTCCCCTATGAGAAAATTTTCATTATCACTTTCGTTCTTGTATTCTTTTCCTTGATATTCAAAACTATAAGAGTATACAAAGTCTCCGGTTAAATGTGATCTCCTCATTCCATTTTTTTCATCAATAATTTTTGCAATTACTTTTTCTGTCTTAAATAGATTCAAAATTGGTTTATAAATCACCAATTCTTTTAGAAAGAATAAAAAAACTAAGACTAACACTACTATTTTAAAAACTAAATACTTATCATTCTTTATAGCATTATTTTTCTTCATATTTATTTAAATCACCTTAAAAACCGTCAATAACAAAATTAAAGTCTGCCATACTAAAATAAGATAGAAAAATAGTCGACTTGGTTCTGAAATATCTTTAAGCTTATCGATAATTTTATTTTTTAAGATTTCGGTAAAGCTTACATTTTCATCTTTAAAATCTATTTCGTCAAGTTCAACTTTTTTGAAACCATAAATAATGATTTTTTTGAACCATTTATTTTCTTTAGAATCTCTTATTTCCTGTAAAATTTTTAGCTGAAGCTTGGCTTTATCTGTTCCCTTTTGAAATAATTGAGGCTGATTGGCTTTTACTTTATTTAAAACCCTGTCAATCATCGGGAAAAGTATTTGTTCGCCTTTATCAGCAATCAATCTGTTGATCGTGCGAGCTATCACATATTTATTTCCTAATGTGAAAAGCAAAAATGGAGCTCCAAAAGCAGTTAGAATAGTTAATCCAAAAGAAATTGGTCTTGCTGCAAACAATACTAAAATGGTAGCTTGCCCATTAGTATGAACCGGTCCTCCTCCATTATTAAAAGTTTGAGCAATAATTAAAATGATTGTAATGATGCATAAAATAGCAATAGAAATTTGCCCGATAAGATTGATTTTGAGGAAGCTCAATGTCGCACGGCTTATAAGTTTGGCAACATATTTAAATTCATCATTAATACTGTTTTTAGATTTTAATTTATCTATCATCTGTGAAAATTTTGGAAATGTAAATTACAGAAATTTTAGCAATTATTGTTTATCTAAATTTCAGTAAGCCATTATTTTCATTTATTCAGATTCAAAATATATCAATTTTAAGCAAAATAGTTTCAAATTACACTTAATTATTCCAATTTGACAGACAAATTTATTTCACCAAAATATTAAGTTGTAAGCTTAAATAGCATCCAAATTAAGGATTTAAAAAATCTATTCTTCAAAAACATATTCATTATAATGTCCTAAAAATTTCACATTAGAGCCTAATGAAATAATTTCGTCGATTGCATTCTGGGACAGAACATTGTGCCATTCACTTGCTACATTGATGAAGAAAAAATAATTTCCCAAACCGGTTTTTAGTGTTCTGCTTTCGATTTTAGAAAGATTCATTTTTCTCCAGGCAAAAACAGAAAGTACCTGATGAAGACCTCCTGCATGGTCTTCGGGAAGTGTAATGATTAGAGAAGTTTTTTCTGAAGTTCTGGGTAAAGGAATATTCAAAGCAGATTTCGTTTTTGAAATCACAATAAACTTGGTATGATTCTGTTCAAAATCCTGAATATTTTCATGAATAATTTTTAAACCATACAATTTTGCAGAATATCGGTTGGCAATTGCTGCCCATTTTTCATGAGGATTTTCGGAAACCAGCTTTGCTGAAGCCGCTGTAGAACTGAAATCCTGCGACGGAATATCTTTAAAATTTTCGTATCTGAAATGAAAAGTCTGCGCCAAAGCTTGAGGATGAGAAATGACTTTCTCAAAAGTTTCGTTATCGGGATGAATCATCAAATGATGCGCAATCGGCATCACCAATTCGGTTTCGATAAAAACTTCAAAATCATAGAGATAATCGAGGGTCATCGAAACTGTTCCTTCAATAGAGTTTTCTAATGGAACAACGGCTTTATCTACTTCATTATTTTTCACCGCATTAAAGCAATCTAAAATACTCGACTGAGGAACTAATTCTTCACTCGGGAAAATCTGAGACGCCGCCAATTGCGTGAAACTGGCTTGTGGACCGAGGTATGCTATTTTCATAAGACAAATGTAAAAAATATTGAGCAAGTCATTTTAACTCTCACAAATTTTATTGTTATATTTGCTCATTATTTAAAATTCATGAACAGAAAAAGCTGTCTTCCTCCTCCTACGCCTTAATAAATACTTATTTTGAAGCACATTCGTTACCAAATTTCTTTGGTACTATTTTTTTGTGCTTTCATCACATTCAATTTATTTATTAACAGGCAAAGACCTTTTTCATGAAAAAATCATATCTAATACTGCACATTGCAGTTCTTTTGGCTGGATTCACAGGTGTATTCGGTAAACTCATCACCCTTAGCGAAATTCCGTTGGTTTGGTACCGGGTTTTATTTTCGGCTATATTTTTATTTTTAAGTTTAAAAATTTTCAAAATTGAAAAACTAAAGTCTTCGAAAGAAGCTTTTAACATTGGAAAGATTGGGCTTCTCATTACCATTCACTGGATATTTTTTTATGCGAGTATAAAATATTCCAACATTTCAATCGGCGTTGTATGTTATTGTCTGACCAGTTTTTTCACTGCGATATTTGAACCCTTAATCAATAAAACAAAGTATAAATTTGTTCAGCTTTTCCTTAGTGCGCTTACTTTATTTGGAATTAGTCTGATTTTTCATTTTGATGCATCGTATCAAATAGGAATTATTCTGGGTGTAATATCTTCAGCATTTGCAGCATTGTACACTATTTATAATGAAAGATTGGTTCAGAAATATGACAGTCAGGTCATCAATTATTATCAGATGTTGAGCGGAACTTTAGGATTAACTGCATTATTGCCTTTTTATTATTACTTCTTTCCAAATGAGCAATTTATCCCCAATTTGAAAGACACTTTTTATCTAATATTATTGGCTTTATTTTGTACAGCTGGCTTGTATGTACTTTTTGCTGAATCGCTTAAAAAACTTTCAGCTTTTACAGTGAATTTAAGTTTTAATTTAGAACCTATTTATGCAATTATTATCGCTTTTATATTTTTTGATGAAGGACGAGAAGTAAATACTTCATTTTATTTCGGATTGGCTTTTGTGATACTATCTGTGATATTACAATCTATTATTTCAAGGAAGAAAAAGAAATAATTCAAAATTATTTAAAATAAAACAAAAAATCCTACCTAAAATAAGGCAGGATTTATATTTAAAACTCAAGTCAAGATTATTCCCACTCGATTGTTGCAGGCGGTTTGCTTGAAATATCGTAAGCTACTCTGTTGATCCCTCTTACTTCGTTGATGATTCTGCTTGAAACAGTATCTAAGAACTCGTAAGGAAGTCTGCTCCACGTTGCCGTCATAAAGTCGATTGTGTTGGCTGAACGAACAACCGCAGTGTATTCATAAGTTCTTTCGTCACCCATTACTCCAACAGATTTTACAGGAAGAAGTACCACGAAAGCCTGAGAAACTTTCTCATACAAATCGTTTTTGTACAATTCTTCGATGAAAATATCATCTGCTTCCTGAAGGATTTTCACTTTTTCAGCATCTACAGCACCCAAAATTCTGATTCCTAAACCAGGACCAGGGAAAGGATGTCTGTGTACCAAATGATGAGGAATACCCAATTCTTCACCTACTTTTCTTACTTCGTCTTTGAACAATTCTCTTAAAGGCTCCAATAATTCAAACTCCATATCTTCTGGAAGTCCGCCAACGTTGTGGTGAGATTTGATTACTGCAGAAGGACCGTTTACAGACTGACTTTCGATAACATCAGGATAAATTGTTCCCTGAGCTAAAAATTTAGCACCTTCAATTTTATGAGATTCTTCGTCGAAAACATGAATAAACTCGTTCCCGATGATTTTTCTTTTAGCTTCAGGATCATCAACTCCGGCTAATTTAGATAAGAATCTTTCTTTAGCATCAACAAGTTTGATATTCATATGAAAATGCTCACCGTAATTCTGCATTACTTTTACATCTTCATCTTTTCTCAATAATCCTGTATCAACGAAGATACAAGTCAATTGATCACCGATTGCTTTGTGAATTAACACTGCAGCAACAGAAGAATCTACTCCACCAGAAAGACCAAGAATCACTTTCTGATCACCTACTCTTTCTTTAATTTCTGCAACTGTTTTTTCGATATAGTTGGTCAATTTCCAGTTTTTCTCAGCATTACAGATTGGAAAAACGAAATTTTCTAACATTTTCCCACCTTCTTCTGTGTGAGAAACTTCCGGGTGGAACTGTACGCAATAGATTTTTTTCTCTTCATTTGAAATTGAAGCGATCACCCCCGATTTTGCATTTAATTCAAAACCTGCAGGCAATTCTCCCACTTCGTCAAAGTGGCTCATCCAAACAATAGAATTGTTGGTTACCCCTTTTAATAGAGAAGATTCTTTTACGATCTCTAAATGTGCTTTTCCATATTCTCCTTTTTCTCCTTTGTGTACTTTTCCACCTAAAAGATGTGCTGTAAGCTGCATTCCGTAGCAAATTCCCAAAACAGGAATTCCTTGCTCGTACAATTCTTTTTCAACCAAATGAGCGTTTTCTGCATTTACAGAACTTGGCCCACCAGAAAGGATAATTCCTGCCGGTTGCTTTTCTAAAATTGTTTCTAATGGTGTATTGAAAGGCAGAATTTCAGAGTAAACACCCATCTCACGGATTCTTCTTCCGATAAGCTGGTTGTACTGAGATCCGAAATCTAATATGATAATACCGTTGTTCATTTTTATAATTGATTTGTTTTTAAATGATATCAGATCTAAGATATCAGACAACAGACTTTTTAGTCTGCACTCTCCAATCTTGTATCTGACATCTAAATTCTAACTGCTTTACAAAAAAAGACTTGGAATAGTTCCAAATCTTTTTTCGTGATTTATTTTAAAACTTTCCGATGTCTTCTCTGTAGAAGCCGTAGTCGAAATGTACGTGACTTGCATCTTCGTACACTTTTTTACGAGCATCTTCGTAAGTTGCTCCAGTTGCAACGATATTTAAAACTCTACCGCCGTTAGAAACTACTTTATCTCCTTTTTTGATGGCACCTGCGTATAAAAGCTGACTGTGTCTCACTTTTTCTTCACCAGTGATTTCAAAACCTATTTCCATATTTCTAGGATAACCACCAGAACACATTACCAGACAAACTGCTTTTTCGTCTTTAAATTTAAGTTTGATCTCTTTACCGTCCATACAGTCGTTGATTACATCAAGAAGATTATTCTCCATCAACGCCATCAAAACCTGAGTTTCAGGATCACCAAATCTCATGTTGTATTCTAATAAGTAAGTTCCGTTCTTGGTAATCATCAATCCGAAGAAAATCATTCCTTTGAAAGTGAAACCTTCAGCTTTAAGACCTTTTACGGTAGGATTCAAAATATTATTTTCGAAATCTACGTAATGTACTTCAGTAAATTCCGGGCTTGGAGCCACTGATCCCATTCCTCCTGTATTAGGACCTGTATCGCCGTTTCCTACTTTTTTGTAATCTTTAGCAGCAATACATGGGTATATTTTTTCACCATTTGAGAATGCAATAATTGACGCTTCAAAACCTACTAAATATTCTTCGATAACCAAACGGATTCCTGCATCGCCATAGATTCTTCTGATCATGAAATCGTGAATCGTAGCTTCTGCTTCTTCCAAAGTTTCGCAGATCACAACTCCTTTTCCACCAGCAAGTCCGCTAGCTTTGATTACTAAAGGATATTCCTGATTCTGAACATATTCTTTAGCTTCAGGATAAGAATCAAACACTACTGCTTTAGCCGTTTTGATATCATAGGTCTGCATAAACTTCTTAGAGAAAGCCTTACTTCCTTCAAGACTTGCCACTTTTTGATTAGGACCAAAAACTTTAAGATTATGTTTCTTAAATTCATCCTTCAAACCAGCTACCAGAGGAGCTTCAGGACCTACAATAGTAAGATCTATCTGCTCTTTAATTGCAAAATCTCTAAGTTCCTTAATCTCTGATAAATGAACATTTTTTCCTATCGCATCGGTAGTTGCATTTCCGTTGGCGAAAAACATATGACTCACTCTAGAATCTTTCTGAAGTTTTGCTGCCAAAGCAGATTCTCTTCCACCTTCACCTATGATTAATATTCTCATACTTTATTTATTATCTAGTCTATTTTACAAATATATAATTTTGAATGCTATAAATACAATCTCAAATTATTTTTTAATTCTATTTTAATTAATGGAAAAAATGTCTAATTCCAGTAAACATCATCGGAATTTTATGCTCATTGGCTGCTTCGATGCTGTCTTGGTCTTTTACACTTCCACCCGGCTGAATAATTGCCGTAATACCTTCCTGAGCGCAGAAATCTACCACGTCACGGAAAGGGAAAAACGCATCAGAAGCTAAAACTAAATCTCCTGTGAATTTCTCTTTTGCTCTTTCAATTGCTTGTTGAGTTGCCCAAATTCTGTTAACTTGTCCGCCTCCGATTCCGAAAGCCTGGATTCCGTTAGAAACTACAATTGCATTAGATTTCACATATTTTACGACTCTCTGAGAGAACAATAATGCTTTTTTCTGTTCTTCGGTAGGCTGTGTTTCAGTAACCACTTTAATATCATCAGAGAAAATACTGTCGTTGTCCTGAACCAAAATTCCACCGTCAACCTTTACCCAAGTTTGTTTGTCTGAAACAGGGTTTACAATCTTTATAATTCTTAAATTTTTCTTTTTTCTTAAAACTTCCAAAGCTTCATCATCAAAATCCGGAGCCATTACAATCTCAAGGAATGTTTTGTTTAATTCTTCAGCTGTTGCAGCGTCGATTTTGTAGTTCATTGCAACAATTCCGCCAAAGATAGAAACAGGATCACACTCGAAAGTTTTTGCATAAGTTTCTAAAGCCGAAGTTCCGATGGCAACTCCGCAAGGTGTAGAATGCTTCACGGCACAACAAGCCATTTCTTCTTTAAATTCTGTAACAACTTTCCAGCAAAGATCCATATCACGAAGATTATTGAAAGACAATTCTTTACCTCCTAATTGCTCGAAATCTTTCATTGCTCCATTTTCGAAAGTAGAAGCATAATATGCTGCAGTTTGATGAGGGTTTTCACCATATCTAAGGTCAGCTACTTTTTTGTAAGAAGCGCTTAAATAAGTTGGATATTCTTCATCTAAAAGCATTCTTGAAATTGCTGCATCATAAGCTGAAGTCAAATTGAATACTTTTCCTGCTAATCTTTTACGAGTTTCGACAAGTGTATCACCATTCTCCTCCATTTCGACTTTCACTTTCGCATAATCTTCAACGTCAGTAAGTACCGTTACAGAATCGAAATTTTTAGCAGCTGAACGAAGCATTGAAGGCCCTCCAATATCAATAAATTCTACCTTTTCGTGAAGAGGAATATCTTTGTTCACATTTTCAAAGAAAGGGTAAAGATTTACGATCACCATATCAATTAAACCGATATTGTGCTCCTGAACGGTTTTCATGTGCTCTTCATTAGCACGAACTGCCAATAAACCACCGTGAACTTTTGGGTGTAAAGTTTTCACTCTTCCATCCAACATTTCAGGAAAATCGGTTACTTCATCAATCTGAATTGGATTTAAACCAGCCTCTTTCAAATGTTTGAAGGTCCCGCCTGTAGAAATCAATTCATAATTTTGGGATTCCAAAAACTGTGCGAATTCTGTTAATCCGCTTTTGTCAGAAACACTGATCAAAACTCTCTTGCTCATAGATTTTTAATTTTTTGTAAGTAAAAATCGCAATTGCTGCGATTTTTACTCATTTTTACTTTGCCCTTTCGGGACTTTTCACTTTTTACTTTTTACAGTTATTTCAAACTGTAGACCGGTTCTTTCACCTCCGATCTTACTTTTACTTAGATCTTTCACTTTTCGAAATATTTTTTAATCAATCTAAGGGTGTCTTTTATTTAATATAACAATGTATCAGTTTAGCAATGTAACAATTCTTTTAATTAGTAAATTGTTAGATTATTAGATTGATACATTATTCAATACTTTATTTATCGCTATTGGAAAAATTTCATATTCAATCAAATGAACTTTTTCTGCAACAGTTTCAGGAGTATCGTTTTCTGTAACTTCAAATGATTTTTGAAGAATAGCTTCTCCTTCGTCGATTCCTGGAGTTACAAAATGTACGGTTGCTCCGCTTTCTTTTTCTTTAGCTTCAATCACCGCATTGTGAACATGATGTCCCCACATTCCTTTTCCACCAAATTTTGGAAGCAAAGCAGGATGAATATTGATTATTTTCCCAACCCAATTTTCACAAAACTCTGGTTTTAGAATTGATAAAAATCCTGCCAATACGATTAAATCTGTATTTTCGGGAATGATTTTACTCAATTCACTGCTGAAGTTTTTTCCTCTCGGAATCAGAACGTTTTCTATGTTATGATTTTTTGCTCTTTCCAGTCCAAAACATTCTCTGTCGGCAACTACCAAAGATACTTTTGCATTCTGGATCTCTCCATTATCAATGGTATCAATAATTCTCTGAAGATTGCTTCCTGAACCTGAAACTAAAATGACTATATTTTTCATTTTTATTTTGTGAGCCTTGTCAAGGTTTGAAACCTTGACAAGGCTTTCTATATTATTAACTAGCCCCGATTGCAGCGACATCCTTTTTCTCAATGGCTTTAAAAAAAAGCGTTGGCGAAAAAGATATAGCGGAAAGCGGGATCAAGCTCCTAAAATTTTAAATCTATTTTTTCAGATCCTTCTGTAATCTCTCCGATTTCGTAAGCATCATCAAGAAGGTGTAAAACTTTCTCAGCATGTTCTGCATCGACAACGATAATCATTCCAACCCCCATATTAAAGGTTCCGAACATTTCTTCATGAGCTACTCCACCTCTTTTTTCCAACTCAACCATAATACTTGGAATTTGGATCTTTGAAGCATCAATTGAAGCACACAAACCATCACCAATAATTCTTGGGATATTTTCGTACAAACCACCGCCTGTAATGTGAGCGATACCTGCAACTTTTACTTCTTCGATTACCTTGTGAATATCTTTATAATACAATCTTGTAGGAACCAAAAGTGTCTCATACAAAGGTTTTCCTTCGAATTCTTCGTTAAAATCCGGGAACACTTTTCTTACCAAAGAAAATCCGTTTGAATGGAAACCTGAACTTGGCAAAGCAATGATTTTATCACCCGTTTTAATCTTTGAACCGTCAATGATTTGGTCTTTTTCAACAATTCCTACGCAGAATCCTGCAACGTCATAATCTCCAGGCTTGTACATCCCCGGCATTTCAGCAGTTTCACCACCGATAAGCGCACAGTTGTTGTCTTTACAAGCTTCTACCATTCCTAAAACGATTTCTGCAGCAATCTCGGAATCTAATTTTCCGCAAGCTAAATAATCAAGGAAAAACAATGGTTTTGCACCGTGACAAAGGATGTCGTTTGCACACATTGCGAAACAATCAACCCCGATAGAATCATACTTTTTTGAATCTAAAGCTACTTTCAGCTTCGTTCCTACTCCATCAGTTCCTGAAACCAAAACAGGATTTTTGTATCCTCCGATTTCGTAGAAAGCTCCAAAACTTCCCAAATGGTTCAAAACATTGGAATTGTGAGTTTCACCCACCGCTTTTTTGATCTTGTCAACGGTTTTGTAACCTTCTTCTTTGTCTACTCCTGCAGATTTGTACGTGTTGCTCATGTTTTTATTTAGATTTTTTAGATATCAGATATCAGATTTCAGACTTAATAAATCTTGCATCTCACATCTTATATCTTTATGTCTTTTTAATATACTTTTTATTCAAATTTAGAAAATAAAAAAGCCGACAATCTTGGTAGATTATCGGCCGTTATTTTATGTCAGAATTTCAGAGTCCACAGTTTTCCCTTTTTTGGAAGAACATTCTTTAAAAGTGGTCTGAATTTTCATTACTTTTTCTTTTTGCAAAGATATTAATTTTATGTTAATATTCAAATGCTATTTTTCTAAGATTATTTCAACAGCAGAAATCTTTGCTATTTTTTCTTTTAACTCACTGTTTTTCTCTGCATTAGAAATCACATTTGCTTCTTTATCAAAGTTATCATTAAAAAATGGAAGCGTAAAAGTATCAATAATATTTCCTCCATGTAATGGAAAACGCTTTTCTGCAGCTTCCAAAACTCCCAAGCCACCTCTTCCACCAGGAGCTGTAGCCATTAATAACATTGGTTTCTCATTCCAAACAGCTCTTTGCTTGATTCTTGAAGTCCAGTCAAAAACATTTTTAAATGCTGTAGAATACGTTCCATTGTGCTCTGATAAAGAAACCAAAAGCATATCTGCAGCATCTATTTTTTCGGCAAAGTTTTTTGCTTCCTGCGGAACTCCACTTTCCACTTCACGCTGATGTTTGTAGATTGGCATTTCGAAGTCGTTCATATCAACGATTTCTACTTCTGCACTTTCGATTAGTGAAGCTGCGTAAGAAACTAATAATTTATTAATTGATGTTTCGGAATTACTTCCTGCTACTGCTAAGATTTTCATTGTATATTTAAATTTGTCTAAGTTTTAATGTATTATTGTTGAAGTAGTACTTAAACCACCCCGTCAAAAATTCTTTCGAATTTTCGCCACCCCTCCAAAGGAGGGGAATTTTTATTCGGCAAAAATATTTTAATTATTTTAAATAAGACGGTAATTCCATTGGAACTTCCATTAAAAGGATTTCTGTATCTTCTGTTGCTTCGATGTTGAAACTTTGGGTATCCCAGATTCCTAAGCCGTCTCTTTCACCTAAAACTCTATCGCCTACTTTTGCACTTCCTTTTAAAACAAAAGCGTAAACACCATTTCCTTTTTTATTGACCATATAGTTTTTACCATTTCCTTTGGTAAATTTAGCCAAATTAAACCATGCATCCTGATGAATCCAAACTCCAGCATCGTTTTTATTAGGAGATAAAATCTGTTGAAACCCATTATCTTTTGCTCCGTTTGTAATGCTTATTTGGTCATATCTTGGCTCTACTCCAACTTCTCTTGGGAAGACCCAGATCTGTAAGAATTTTACAGCTTCATCTTTATTTTTGTTGTATTCGCTGTGTTGAACTCCCGTTCCTGCGCTCATTACCTGGATTTCTCCTTTTTTGATCACTGCAGTGGTTCCCATAGAATCTTTGTGTTCTAAATCACCTTCCAAAGGAATAGAAATAATTTCCATGTCTTTGTGAGGATGTGTTCCGAAACCCATTCCCTGAGAAACGGTATCATCATTCAAAACTCTTAAAACTCCAAAATGGGTTCTTTCAGGATTTTGATATCCTGCAAAACTGAATGTGTGATAAGAATTTAACCAACCATGATTGGCGTGACCTCTGGAATCTGCTTTGTGATAAACTGTTTTCATATCTTTATTATTTATTTGTTATCTAATTATTATAATTGCTTTTAATTATGATACAAATGTACAGCTTGCAGATTCCGGAATTGTTGACGTAGGATAAGAAAGGATTTTATGTTGTGAATGATGATTTTTGAATTGTGAATTGTCAATTTTCTTCGAAGTGAATTTTAATCATAAGTTTTGGCTAAAGCCATTTTTACATACCTATTAAAAAAGCGGACTAAAGTCCGCTCCTATTGATGAAATTATTGAGTTTATATCGTCAAATAATTTATTTTTTATTGTTTTTCAGTTCCGTTAAAATATCGTCTTCCATTGCAGATTTTTCAGCAACCACTTTATCGACAAGATCATTTGGAATGGTCATAGAAAGTACATATTGTTTAACTTTCCAGGCTCCGTTTATTTTTTCTACAACTCCGGAACCTCGGCAGATTTTCATTTGAGTATCCAGCAATTCGTCAAACCAAGCCAATTTTCCGTCTTTGCTGAAA
Source organism: Chryseobacterium sp. BGARF1 (assembly GCF_001677955.1). Lineage (GTDB taxonomy): Bacteria > Bacteroidota > Bacteroidia > Flavobacteriales > Weeksellaceae > Chryseobacterium. Next base: position 60,279 of record NZ_LELA01000065.1, on the reverse strand, counting down.
TAGATATTTCTTTTAACGGAAGTGAAATTCCATGTTTTTTTCTTGTCGAAATGCGGTTTTGCCCAAGTTTTAAATTCTTGCTTATTCCAGATTTCTGTTGCGTCGGTTCCGATAAATGTAGATTCATCAGCAAAAAAACTGAAGTATTTTTCAAATTCTGCATTGGCTGCAGCAACATTGAAATCATCAAGCATTTTTGAGATTTCAGTTCTTTCTTTTTCAAATTTCGCATCTTTAGATTGGGCCGAAAAGCCTGAAAAAGCAAATAGGAAGATTGCTAGAGCAAAGAAAAGTTTTGTTTTTTTCATTATAATAGATTTATATTTTATTCATTATATCCGATACAAAAAAGAGTTTCGCCTTTATTTACTGGCGGAGTTCCTACTTTGTACAAAATAATTCCGGTGGTTTGCGAAACGATATCATGTTTTTTGGTTCCAAATTCGTCGGTAATATAGCCTAAAATCTGATTCTTTTTTACTTTATCTCCACTTTTCAGTTCACTATAAAAGATTCCGTTTTCAGGAACTCTTATATAATCTTGTTGGTTTAAAAGAACGATTGATTTTTGATTGACCTTTTTTGATTTTCTCGTCGCATAATTTCCAGAATTTTCAAGCATGTTGTAAACCGCAGTTTTGATCAAATCAACATTGTCTTTCTGTACTGTTCCCAGTTTTCCGGCTTCAATACTCAAAGCTGTAATTCCCTGCTGTGTAGCTTCTTTGAAAGCATATTTCGCAGGTTCATTCGCAGTTAAAGTGTAAGGATAAGAAACAATATATTGAATTCCTGATCTCACCGATAATTCATGAGCTTTTTTGGTGTTTTCAGGCATATCTTTTCTGTCGTAATAGCAAATAAAAGGCAATAAATCTTCATTAGCATCACCACCATGAATATCTAAAAAAATTGTTGAATTAGGAATAATTTCTTTCGTGATCAAGTGTGCAATCTGCTCGGTTGGACTTCCGCTTTTTAAACCCGGAAAAGCTGTATTTAAATTTTTGCCATCCAATGGATTTACAAAAGGAGTTCTTTTTTGAAAAGATTCAACATTTGCGATTGGAATAATAATTAAACTTCCATTTATATTTTCGGGTTTTATTTCGTTTAATAATTCCTGAACAGCAATAATTGGTGGATATTCGTAGCCATGAATTCCTGCGACAATCGTGAAAATCGGACCTTTTTCTTTTCCTTTAATAATCGTAACCGGTAAATAAGTTTCTTTTAAATCACTTTTAACAGAAAATACCGTGTCTTTTCTGAAAGAGCCATTTTGTTTTAAAATTTCCTTTACTGATTGAGATTTCAACATTGTAAAAGAAGCAAAAGCTGATAATACAACCGTTTTGGAGATTAATTTTATCATTTTTAAATATCATTAAATTTAAGATGCTGTAATTTCCATTCGTTTTGCAATTTTATTCGCCAACCAACTTACGTAGAACAATTGAAAACTGTGATAAACCATTACAGGAAGCAAAAATAAAACTTTTTGCTCATCCGGAATTCCTAAAACAAGAAGAAACAAACTTCCGTGAACCAAAGATTTTTTTGATCCGCAAAAAGTAGCAGTGATAATTTCTTTAGGTTTAAAATTCATTTTCTCAGCTAGAATTTTAAGAATATAATATACTGAAAAAAACAGAAAAACCACACTCAACGCTAAAATTACAAACACCAGTGAAGGAACTGAAGCAAAAATATTTTCAATAAATGCACTCGAAAAACTTTCATACACGATCAATAAAATAATCAGTCGGTCAAATTCTGCAATGATACTTGAATATTTTGTCACCCACTTTTTGAAAACAGGATTCAGCAAAATCCCTAAAATAATCGGAAGTAAAACTTTTAATAATAACTGTTCGATAATTTCAATTTGATCTCCACCTTCTCCATTTGAAGTCAGGAAAAAACTCATCAAAAGCGGAGTCATCACAATCCCGATAATTCCTGAAATGGATGCATTAAAAATCGCTGAAGTGACATTTCCTTTTGCAATAGAAACCATCACAACCGATGAAGAAACGGTTGATGGCAAACTTGCGAGAAAAAATAAGGAAAGCCAAATGTTGTAATATTGAGAATCTTTTACGAATGGATATAAAATTAAGACCAGTAAAGGAAAAATAATAAAAGTGCCTGACTGGATCAGCAAGTGTAATTTCCAATTGGAAACATCTTTTACGACTTCTTTCAGATTTAATTTTAAACCATATAAAAGAAAAATCCCAGCAATTCCCCAATCGATAAATCCTGAAAGATCAAAATACTGGTTGTAAGATCCTTTAAAGGGAATTAGTTTCGCCATTAAAACCATAGCAACCAATAAAAAAAGAAAAGTATTTTGCTTGGTGAAAATTTTAGTAATCAGCTTCATTCAATATCATTTAAAATAAAAGTTTGAGTACATAACAAAAAACTTAACCGCAAAAGAATCAAAAGAAATGATTGAAAAAAAAGAAGTTCAAAAGTACTCAAAATCTAAAATTCGCATTTATAGTTTGTTTTGCTAGCTTTTGAATAACTTATTTACTCGTAAAATCTTTTGTCACTTTTGTGGTTAAAAAATATCATGTACAAAAATAAAAGTCCTTAAAGTTTTTGGCTTTAAGGACTCTAAAATTACAAATTATTTATTTTACAGGCTTTATGGAAACAGCAAAACCACCGCTTCGAACCATTTTAAAATTTATTTTAGATTTACTCGTGATTTGCTTTTTGTAGATGTTATAACTTTGAGGATTATCGATATAATCAGCGTCTTTTCCATCTTCATAAATGATTGCTTCGTATTTTTTTCCTTTATCTAAAAATGAAAAATCTACGGTATATTCTCGTTTGTTTTCATCGGTAATTCCACCAACAAACCAGTTTTCTGTGCCTTTTGCTTTTCTCGCTGTGATTACATAATCTCCCGGTTCTGCCGAAAGAATTTTTGTATCATCCCAATCTGCCGCAACATCTTTGATAAACTGGAAAGCATCCATGTGTTTCGCGTAATTTTCCGGTAAATCTGCAGCCATTTGTAAAGGCATATACATCGTTACATACAGTCCCAATTGTTTTGCCAAAGTGGTTTTCACAAAACGTTTATCTCCGGGAAAATAATAATCTAATTTAGTTTGGAAAATTCCCGGCGTATAATCCATCGAACCGCCCATCCATCTTGTAAATGGAAGAATTGTCTGATGATCAGGGTTATTTCCGGCAAACGCTTCGTATTCTGTTCCACGAGCGGCTTCTGCTGAAATATAATTCGGATAGGTACGACTTTCTCCTCCCGGGCGAACTGATTCGTGAGAATTCACCATAATTTTATAGTCATTCGCTTTTTCTACAATTCTGTAATAATGATTGATCGTCCATTGTGAATAATGATGTTCTCCTCTCGGGATTATATCGCCTACATAGCCCGTTTTCACAGAAGTGTACCCGTATTTATTCATCAACTGAAAAGCCTGATCTGCCCATCTTTCGTAATTCGTTGCCGAACCGGAAGTTTCGTGATGCATAATCAGTTTAATTCCTTTTGAATGTGCATATTCATTCAGTATTTTAATATCAAAATCCGGATAAGGAGTCAAAAAATCAAAAACATATTCTTTGGAGTGACCGAACCAGTCTTCCCACCCAATATTCCAACCTTCGATCAACAAACCGTCGAAACCGTTTGCAGCGGCAAAATCAATATATTCTTTAACTCTTGTAGTATTAGTTGCGTGTTTTCCGTTGGGTGTTAATTTAGAAAAATCAGTGACTCCAAGATGCACATTATCTGCTGTAGAATACGCCCACTGCGCTTTTCCGATAATCATTTCCCACCAAACTCCCATATATTTTGTAGGTTTTATATAAGAAGTATCGGTATATTTTGTAGGCTCATTTAGATTAAATAACATTTTTGAGTCCATCAACTCTTCCGCTTTTGGCGAAACAATAATCGTTCTCCAAGGCGTTATATAAGGAGTCTGAATGTAACCTTTTGCACCTTGTCGATCTGCTGTAAGATGCGTTTTAAATTTAAAATTTTGAGCATCAACCTCAAGATGTGAAGCTGCATAATTGAGAACTGCCGCTTCTGCAATATTGATATACAAAGGTTCTTTTCCGTTCTTTTTTAACATCAACGGCGACTGAACTGCATTTTTAATTAATTTCTGGGAAGCATTAGAGTCAAAAGCTTTGTCCCATCTTGCAGGAATTTCAGAGATATTGGTTTCCTGATATCTGTATTCCTGAGAATCGTAATCGGCAACCATCCACCAAGCTTTCATGTCGGTTGGAAAATCAAACTCTGAATCTTCTTCTTTAATGATAAAATAATTCAGATTTTTCTGTTGCGGAAATTCATATCTAAAACCTAAACCGTCATTAAACAGTCTAAACTTTACGACAATACTTCTGTCTGTAGAATTTTGATTCAGCGTAACCGCCAATTCATTATAATGATTGATGTAATTTTTCTTTTCACCTAAAACAGGTTGCCAGGTTTCGTTTTTTGAATCTCTTTTTTCAGAAGTTTTTACGAAGTCATTATTCAAATCAAATTTTGCATCTTCAGTTTTAGTAATTTCTGAGGCAAATGTTACCGAAGTATCTTTAAAAAGCCTTAAACCTAATTTAGAATCTTCAACAACCGTAGATCCGTTGTATTTTAAATTGTAAAAAGGAACTCCGTTTTTGAGCTGGAAATTCATTTCAAATTTTCCGTCCGGAGATTTCAGAGATTGTGCATTCGCACCTGCAAACATCATCGATAATAAAACCGCAGCAACTGTAATTTTCATTTTATTGAATATTTATAAACTTTAAAAATAAAAAATTAGAACCAACAATTGGCATTAATTCAGATAAAGATTCTTTAGTTATAAAAATTGCACACGATATTATAGCGTCTAAATCGGGGAATTTTGGCAGATTATCTTTATCTTTGCAGACTTAAAACTATACTATAAATGTCAAACAGAAAGATGATTACGGCGGCTTTGCCATATGCAAACGGACCGGTTCATATTGGGCATTTGGCTGGAGTTTACATTCCTGCAGATGTTTATGCGAGATTTCAGAGAAGATCGGGAAAAGATGTTGCTTTTATCTGCGGAAGCGATGAACACGGAATTCCTATTACCATAAGAGCTAAAAAAGAAGGTGTTACCCCACAAGATATCGTTGATAAATATCACGAAATCATCAAAAAATCTTTTTCAGATTTAGGGATTTCTTTTGATGAATATTCTAGAACAACATCGGCTAATCACCGTGAAACAAGCCAGGATTTCTTTAAAGTTCTTTATGAAAAAGGGAAATTTTCGGAAGAAATGTCTGAGCAATATTTCGATGAACAGGCTAATGAATTTTTGGCTGACCGATATATCGTTGGAACTTGCCCGAACTGTGGTAACGAAAACGCTTACGGAGATCAGTGTGAGAAGTGTGGTTCTACCCTTTCTCCATCAGAATTGATCAATCCAAAATCGATGTTGAGCGGAAACGTTCCTATTTTAAAAGAAACAAAAAACTGGTATTTACCATTAAATGAATACGAAGACTTTCTGAACGAATGGATCATTGAAGGTCATAAAGACGACTGGAAACCGAACGTTTACGGACAGGTAAAATCTTGGTTGAATGATGGTTTAAAACCTCGTGCGATGACCAGAGATTTGAACTGGGGCGTTCCTGTTCCACTTCCCGGAGCAGACGGAAAAGTATTGTATGTTTGGTTTGATGCACCGATCGGATATATTTCTTTCACCAAAGAATGGGCAGCGAAAAACGGGAAAGACTGGAAAGATTATTGGCAAAGTGAAGAAAGTGATTTGGTTCACTTTATCGGAAAAGATAATATTGTATTCCACTGTATTATTTTTCCTGCGATGATGAAGGCTCACGGAGATTACAAAATGCCGAAAAACGTTCCTGCGTTTGAATTTTTGAACCTTGAAAACGATAAAATTTCAACTTCCAGAAACTGGGCAGTTTGGGCACATGAATATGTTGAAGAATTCCCTGGACAGCAAGATGTTTTGCGTTATGCATTGCTTTCTTCAGCTCCTGAAACAAAGGATAATAACTTTACTTGGAAGGATTTCCAGACTAAAAATAATTCTGAATTGGTTGGAATTTTCGGAAACTTCATCAACAGAGTTGCGGTTTTAATTCATAAATATTATGATGGAATTGTTCCTCAAGGTGATGTAAATGCTCCGGAATTAGCGGAAATCAACAAATCAGCAAAAGAAATTTCAGGATTCTTAGAAAATTATGAATTCAGAAATTCTCTGACGGCTTTAATGAATTTAGCACGTTTCGGAAACCAGTATCTTCAGGCTGAAGAACCTTGGAAAACGATTAAAGATAATCCTGAAAAAGCAGCGCAATCTTTATTTGTCGGAGCTCAGATTGCTGTTGCTTTAGCGCAATTGTGTGAGCCGTTTATGCCTTTCAGTTCTGAGAAATTATTGAACATGTTTAATGTTCAAAAATCAGATTGGAATACTGTTGAAACAAAAACTGTTTTAATTGAAACCGGTCATCAAATCAACGAATCTTCTCTTCTTTTCTCGAAAATCGAAGATGATGTTATCGAAGCTCAGATTCAGAAATTAGAAAATACAAAACAAAGCAATAAAAAAACAAATCCTAACGCCAACCCAATGAAAGAGGAAATACAGTTTGATGATTTTACAAAAATCGACTTGAGAACAGCAACGATTATTGAAGCTGAAAAAGTAGAAAAAGCAGATAAATTATTAAAACTAACTGTTGACACAGGTGTTGATGTAAGAACTGTAGTTTCAGGGATTGCAGAAAGTTTCACCGCAGAAGAAGTGATTGGAAAACAAGTCATGATTTTATTAAATCTTGCTCCAAGAAAAATCAGAGGAATTGAATCTCAGGGAATGTTGCTATTGACGACAAAACCTGACGGAAAATTATCTTTCGTAACACCGGACGACAGCAATGTTGAGAACGGTATTGAGATTGGATAAATTTCTACATTTAGATATAAAAAAAAAAGACGCAAATTTTGCGTCTTTTTTTTGTTCTTGGTATTTCTTTAATTAATTTTCTTCGCCATATAATCGCTTTCATTTCCTAAACGGTCAATCGCTTTTATCGCAATGGCATTCAATTTTTTGCCGTCTTTAAACTTAGGAACTTCTTTTGAAAGGTTATCCAAAGTAAGTATTTCGGTTTCCCAAACTCCGTTGTACTGAGTAAAAAGAACCCAGTGAAAAACATTTCCTATATTTTTTGTACTCCAGCTCGTTTGTATAGAGCTTCCGTTATCATTGATGAATAATGTTGGTTTTTCTAAAGGAACTGCTTTTATCCAAGGACTTTTCGGAGTTAAAGCTTTTTCTTTGTAAGGTCCGTTCTTTAAAGTCGGAAGCATGTTTGAACTTTTCGTTAAACCCGCAATACTCCAATGCACTTCTCCAGCATCATCTTTTAAAATCTGTCTTGATAATTCCACCTGATTTTTAATTTCGCCCGGTCTGTCAGAAACTTTCACTTCAACCGTATTTAAGCCTGGCCAAAGATGACGATTCATTGTATTTTCAGATTTCCACCAATTTAAAAGAGAAGCAAAAGCTTGCCCTTTCGAATCGATCGGCCAATAAAGCTGTGGCGAAAAATAATCTACCCAGCCTTTATTCAGCCATAATTTAGCATCAGCAAACAGTTCGTCATACTGCGAAGATCCTACAATTCCTTCCGGATAACCTGGTTTCCAGATCCCGAATGGACTGATTCCGAATTTTACGTAATTTTTCTCGGCGTGAATTTCCTTATAAATTCTTTCTACAAATTGATTTACCTGATCTCTTCTCCAATCTGGTCTTGAAAGTGTTCCGCCAGATTTTTGATACTCGCTCCAGCTTGCATGATCTGGAAAATCAGCTCCTCTATTGTATGTTGCGTACGGATAAAAATAATCATCAAAATGTATTGCATCCAAGTCATATCTTTTCACCAAATCTTTTACAACATTCGAAACATGCCCTTGTGTTCTTGGATCTGCGGGATCTAACCAATACATCCCATTTTTCAGTTTAATGGTAATATCTGATAGTTTATTCACCATCGACTGTTTTGAAACCGGTCCCCCATTAGAATGATGCGCCCTGTAAGGATTCAGCCAAACATGCAGCTCCATTCCTCTTTTATGGGCTTCTTCAATCCAAAACTGCAACGGATCATAATTTGGATATGGTGGTTCTCCTGTTTTTCCGGTCAAGAAATAAGACCAAGGCTCCAATTCGCTTGTATATAAAGCATCTGCAGACGGACGTGCCTGAAAGATTACTGCATTAAAATTATTGTCCTGAAGCATATTCAACATATTGATTGCTTCTGCTTTTTGCTGATCTACAGAAAGATTATTTCTTGAAGGCCAGTTGATATTCGCAACACTCGCAATCCATACCCCACGGAATTCTCTTTTAATGGCTGGAAGATTAACTTTAAAATCTTCTACAACAGGAATCGCTGCGATAGGTGGAACTGTTTTAGGATCTGGATTTCTAAGCGTATTATTTTTTGAAGTTTTTACTGTTTTTACAGTACTTGATTTGGGTGAGTTTTCTCTCACAGCACATGAAGTACTGAAAGATGCAAACAAACCTAATATACAGACTAATTTTACTTTAGTGATTTTCATATTTGATTCCAAAAAAAAGGATTTCCGAATTGTTAAAAGACAAAACTAATGATATAAAGATAATTTTGGAAATATCAAACTGTAAAATTTAGTTAAAACAAAAAAGTGCAGAAAGATCCTGCACTTGAAAGTATAAAAGTTTAATTAGAATAAAATTTTCAATTAATGTATTTTGATAAGTTTTTTATTTATCACACCCTTTTTCGTTATTATCTTTAAAATATAACTTCCTTTTGGAATATTTAAAGTAGCCATTTCTTTTTTATTTGTTGATAATATTAATGTACCAGAATAGCTGTATAAATCCATTTTTAGTATTGATTTTTCTTCATCTTTAACGGTTATTGAATTACCAAATGGATTATTAACTATAATTGTATCATCTGCATTATTTTCAATGGTGCTTAAAGTAGACTGAGTTTCTGTAATATTATATTTTATAACTGAAATATTATTACCAGTTACCCCAACCACATAAATTGCATTGCCTTTGCTGTAAAGTTTCACATAAGATAAATAGGGAGGGATTCCTGAGTCCGTAAAAAATTGCTGAGAATTTACATTGACTTGATTTCCGTTTTCATCATATGCTAAAAAAGCAGGAGTGGTAGAAGTAGAAGATGGATCTATGAATTTCCGTCCTAATATGAGGTAATTTCCATTGGGAGTATAAGTAAAATCTGTACTACCGTAGTTAAAATTTGGACTTATAGGCAATTCTATATATGCAATATTCCCAAAAGACTCAGTAACAAGATTTTCATCTGTTTTCATTAATCGCACACTTGTATTCATAGAGGGATTATTGGGTGCAGGAGTAAATCTAAAGTAATAAAGACCATAATTATTTTTCGCCTTAGCTCTATAAACTTCATTGAACGAAGTACTGTTGCTATAGATTGAAGCTTCTTCTTTTTCAAGAATATTTGCACTATAAATATCCATTCTCTTTGTACCTGCAAAATTATCATAGTATAATTTATTACCTTTAGTTGCAATAGGCTCTAGAGAATAATAGTTACTATTATTGAATGCAATAACCCCATTATTGCCAATTGCTGAATCCACATTTCCTGATTGTAAATATTTTATGAATCCGTCATGTTTAGCCAATAATAGACCTCCATCTTCAGTTGAGGTAAAATAACCATCACTGATGCCGAAATTATATGAAAATACTCCATTATTGGAGAAAGCAGTATTAATAGTTCCGTTCGGATTATAGCCTACAATATGATTATTTGTTGGAGATGTAAAGGGGTCTGCATAATTAATATAGAATTTTCCCCCTGCACCTTGTAAAAGCCTATTTATAATATTAGAACTATTATCTAATTGAAGGTAGCCATTTTGTGAAAAATTGCTATCTAAAGTTCCGTCTGGTTTTAGTTTAATCAGATATCTATTGAGAACAAGATCATTCATTGGATCATTTGTTACTAATAGAGAATTATCCTCTTGAATAAACATCATTACACTACCATCGCCTCCTTGATTATAAGTAAATACACCATTATTTCCGAAGGAAACGTCTCTTTGTAATTGAATTTGCCCATTAAAAATACTGCAAAGACCAATTACACAGCCAAAAATTAAATATTTTTTCATCGTTTTGAATTTTGATTAAAGTTAAAAAAATTAATATAAAAAAAGTGCAGAAAAAAAATTCTACACTTTTAATTAAATATTGAGAAAAATATCCTATCCTTTTGAAAGCTACTTTTGCGAAATGGATGAATTTGCTGTTTCCATATTGTCTTCATCCGTCAAATCTGTTTTATAGGTTTCAGGAATAAATAAAACGTTAACGATAATAGCAATAATAACTAATAAAATAGGATAAGCCAATCCGATAAAAGGGGTTAAAGCAGCACTTACCACGAATGAAGTTTTAATAAATTCCGTGACGAAAGTTGTCGCTCCACCGATGAAACCGTTCCCCATATTCTGAGCAAATCCCATACTTGTATATCGTATTTTCGTTGGGAAGATTTCCAGCATAAATGCGCCCAGAGGCCCATAAGTTGCAGCTCCTGCTACGGAAAGCAAGAAGCTAATCCCCATAATTTTCAATGTTGCAGCCGTACTGATTGCATGAACTTCCGTTAAACCTTCAGGATTTCCGATTTCCATAAATAAGTAGAATGAGGTTGGAATCAATATTAAACTTGAAATTAAACCACCAATCAATACTTTTTTACGTCCGATTTTATCACTTAAAGCCCCAAAATACTGGTAGAAAAATGCGCTAAACAGTGTTACAACTCCAGTAATTAAAAGCACGGTTGTGTATTCTAATTTTACCGCTCTCTGCATGAAAAATAAGGTCACAAATAAACTGGTCTGCATCACAGAACTTTGGGCAGCATTTCCTCCAAGGATAGCTTTCAGCATTAATTTCACATTCCCTTTTGTGGTAAAAGCCTCTTTAACAGGCGACTTACTTGTTTTACCCGCTTTTTTAAGTTCTTCAAAAACAGGGCTTTCGTGTAATTTTTTCCTGGCAAAATAACTTAACAAAACCAAAACAGAACTTAATAGAAAAGGAATTCTCCATCCATAGCTATTAAAATTCTCCTCAGTCATTACAGAACTTGTCACAAAAATTACACTCAAACAAACCAATAATCCAATTGGAACTGTTGCCTGAATAAATCCTGTATAAAAACCTCTTTTATTTGCCGGCGCATGTTCTGCAACATAAATTACAGCTCCCGCATATTCACCACTAATTGCTAAACCCTGCATCAATCGGCAAACCAAAAGCAAAATCGGGGCTGCCCAACCAATGCTTGAAAAATCAGGGATACATCCAATTAAAAACGTAGAGGCACCCATTAAAATTAATGATAGTAAGAAAGAATATTTTCGTCCTACTTTATCCCCGATATTTCCGAAAATAAGCGAACCAATTGGTCGGAACATAAATGATGAAGCGACTACCGCCAAAGTTTCCAAAAAGTGAGAAGATCCATCTGCCGGGAAAAGATTCACGGCAAGCGAACCAGCTAAAATAATTGCCAGAAACATATCGTACCACTCAATCAGCGTTCCTGCAGATGAAGCAATGATTACCGTAAGGATATTGTTTTTAGGCTGTATTGTATTATCCATATAATTAATTTTTCATTTAAATTGTAGAAATATTTTTTTAGAACATAAAGAATGTAGCCAAATGGAAACGATTGTTTTTTGCATTGTACTCATTGCCAATTCCTCGTCCGTTATTTTGAGCATCACCCCATCTTGCTACGGTATTTTCAACTTCAAATCTCAGTTTAATTGTTTTGCTTAAAGACCAATCTACTCTAGGAACAACTCTCCAAAGCTGGTCTACACTTCTTCCGCCTGGTGTTGCAGAAACGGCTCCCCAAGAAGACGTGACGCCATAAGTTGTCGCCACTCTTCCTTCAACCGGATTATTAGCACCTTTATTCTGTACAATTCCGGCATACAATCCGAAGGCAACTTTCTTTTCGGTAGTTTGTTGAAAATCAATCCAGGCACTTCTTGTATTCATTGTTCTGAACAGGTCATAAGTTCCCGGTACAGAATATCCTACAAAACCACCCAACATTACCAAAGAAGCAGCATTTTGAGCCATCATTGCCGAAGCACTGATTGTTAAAGGTTTTGTAATAACTTTTGCATAGGCCAAAGCAGTAAAACTTTTTACTGTTTCGTTATTTACGATTGGAGGATTTCCAGAAGATAGCTGAGGTCTTAACACTTCATATTGACCTGCAATTCCTGCAACAAATTTTGCCGATTTATATTGAAATTGTAAATGTGAAGAAGGAACTCCGCTATCTCTGTAAGGCGTTGTATTTGGCGTAAAATCTCTCTGTGAATTGATGGCTGCAATAACCTTAAAGTTGTCACTTAATTTCTGAGTCAATCTAATTTGTGGATTTCTGTTTAAGGCAAAAATTGGCGAACCGGTACTGTAATTTACCACATTAGGAAGACAGTCTAAGATTACCATAGGATGCCAATATTGACCAATTCCCAATTGTGTTTTTTCCCAATCTAAAGTAACATAAGCGTGACGAAGTCTTAATTCATTGATTCCGGCTTCTGTCGACCCGAAAAATTCCGCTTCTAAAATTCCGTTAGTTTTTGCGCCTAAAACATCCGGACCTTTTACGTTAATCCCTGCACGTGACAACACAGATAGCATATGAAATTTTGGAGCATCATTAATATCTACTCCATTGATGTCTAAAGCTCTGTCTCTTGGATACAGTGGAACAATATTTTCTCCGGCACCGATATTCTGTCTGGTGTCGTAAAAAGCATCATGCCTTATAAATCCGTAGAAACTTACTTTTACTGCAGTTTCTTTAGGTATTTCTGCTGTTTTCGTCTGAATTGTTGTGAGTGAATCTGATGTTAATTTCTGTCCTGAATTTTGCTGAGCTGCAACGTAGGTTCCAGACAACAGGCTCAAACCGGCAAATAATTGCATAATCTTTCTATCCATTACTAATTTTAAGTTGAGTTTAATTTTCCATTGCTTCGGTTCCAAACATACAATAATTTTTAAAACTAACAACTGTTCGTTAGTAAAACACACCACAACCTATTTATTAACTAATCAACAAAAGCAAATTTATCTTTAAACAATTCACAATTAAAACAACTAAAAGATACTGAAAAACTACCATTTACAAGAATAATCAACAAAAATGAAAACAGAAAATAAAACTATATTAACTTAGCAAAGTTTTCGAAATTTAAATTAAAACAATTAGAAAAACTGACAAAAATCATAAATTTAAGCACAAAAAAAGCCCCGAAAATCGGGGCTTTAGATATATTTAAGAATTTAGATTAAGCTTTTGCTCCTCTTTCAATTCTTTTTCTTTCTTCTTCAGAAAGTACTTTCTTTCTCATACGGATGAAGTTTGGAGTTACCTCGATTGCTTCATCAGCTTGGATATATTCCATACATTCTTCAAGAGAGAATAAGATTTTTGGTGCAACACCTGTATCTTTATCTTTACCTGAAGCTCTCATGTTGTTCAACTGTTTTGCTTCAACGATGTTTACTACTAAGTCTCCTGGCTTGTTTTGCTCACCGATAACCATACCTGCATAAATCTCCTCACCCGGATCAACATAGAATTTACCTCTATCCTGAAGTTTAGCAATAGAATATTCTGTAGCTGGACCTTGAGTCTTAGAAATCAATACCCCGTTGCTTCTTCCTGGAATAGCTCCTTTGAAAGGCTTATATTCAGTGAAACGGTGTGCCATAATAGCTTCACCCGCAGTAGCTGTCAACATCTGAGAACGCAATCCGATCAAACCTCTTGAAGGAATTTCGAATTCCATGTGCTGCATTTCACCTTTAGTTTCCATAATGTGAAGGTCACCTTTTCTCTGAGTAGCTAAGTCGATCACTCTTGAAGCAAATTCTTCAGGAACATCTACTACCAAAGATTCGTAAGGCTCCAACTTCTCACCATTTTCACCTTCTTTCAAGATAACCTGTGGCTGACCAATCGTCATTTCGTACCCTTCTCTTCTCATTGTTTCAATTAAAACTGATAAGTGAAGAATACCTCTACCGAATACCAAGAAAGTGTTTGCATCATCAGTTTGCTGAACTCTTAATGCCAAGTTTTTCTCTAATTCTTTAGTTAATCTTTCTTTTAAGTGATTAGAAGTTACGTATTTACCATCTTTACCAAAGAAAGGTGAATTGTTGATTGAGAAAGTCATGTTCAATGTAGGCTCATCAATTGCAGTTCTTGGCAATGGCTCAGGATTTTCAAGATCTACGAAAGAATCTCCAATCTGGAAAGCATCGAAACCTACTACAGCACAGATATCTCCAGCTTTTACTTCAGTTACTTTTTTCTTTCCTAAACCTTCGAAAACGTATAATTCTTTTACTTTTCCTTTTACAACTTTTCCGTCTGCCTGAGCAAGACCAATCCATTGAGATTCTTTAATTTCTCCTCTGATTACTTTTCCGATTGCAATTCTTCCTAAGAAAGAAGAGAAATCAAGAGAAACAATCTGCATCTGCAAGTTACCCTCCTCTACTTTAGGCTCAGGAACATATTGCAAAATACCGTCTAGTAATGGGAAAATATTGTCAGTTTGCTCTAATGAAGTGTTGAACCATCCTTGTTTAGATGAACCGTAGAATGTTGGGAAATCCAACTGCTCTTCAGTAGCTTCAAGGTTGAAGAACAAATCAAATACCTGATCGTGAACTTCTTCAGGACGACAGTTTGGCTTATCAACTTTGTTGATTACAACCAAAGGTCTAAGACCTAATTCTAAAGCTTTTTGCAATACGAATCTTGTTTGAGGCATTGGTCCTTCGAATGCATCTACCAACAAGATAACACCATCTGCCATTTTCAATACTCTTTCTACCTCACCACCAAAATCGGCGTGACCAGGAGTATCGATAACGTTAATTTTTGTATCTTTATAAGTAACAGAAATATTTTTTGATAAAATGGTAATTCCTCTTTCTCTTTCAAGATCGTTGTTATCCATTATTAATTCTCCACTTTCCTGATTTTCTCTGAAAATGTTTGTAGCATGAATAATCTTATCAACCAAAGTAGTTTTACCGTGGTCAACGTGTGCGATAATCGCAATATTTCTAATGTTTTGCATGAATGATTTTTACGGGTGCGAAATTAGCGATTTTTAATGAATTAACCACTATCAATATTTATTTATTAACAAATTCATAATGAATGAATTCCATTTTAAACATCATTCTACTCTCAAACTCACCAGTTGACAACAGCCTACTTTACAGCTTAGTAAGAGATTATATATTTTTAAAATTGTCTAAAAAGAGAAATTAAATCACATATAATCCTTTAAAATATTCAGTATAAATAATTTTGTCAATTATAAAAAAACTTGAAAACCTCTCTGATAAATTATTAAATCATAAAGTATACTAAATATTTTATCAGGCAAACAGTTTTCACTTAATTTGCATAATATTAATGTAGTAGAACATGAAAAGAATAATTACATTCTGTTTTGTTTTGGCATCTTTCAGCCACATCCACTCACAACAATCTGCCGATAAGGCTCTTCAATATATTAACGAAAATCTTTCACAGGAAAATATTTATATCCTTACAGATAAAGATCTTTATCTTTCGGGGGAAACATTGTGGTTTAATGCTATGGTTTTCAGAAACTTTAGCATATCCGATCTTTCAACCAACTTTTTCATTGAGCTTTATGACAAAAGTAAAAAGCAAATTCTGAAAAAAAGATTTCCTATTTTTAACGGAGTTGTTCAGGGAAGTTTTCAGATTCCTGAAAGTTTGAGTGAAGATGTTTATTTCGTGAGAGCTTACACTCCGATGATGAGTAATCTAAAGGAAGATTTTCAGTATATAAAGCAAATACCTATATACAATCCTTCTTCGCCTAAAAAATTAGTTACAGATAAATCTTCTTCGTGGTCTGCAACAGTGCATCCGGAAGGAAATTCTTTTATTGCCGGAAACCAGACTAAAATAGCTGTGCGTCTTCATAATACCGGAACTCCACCCTCTCAATGGGACGGGTATGTAATTGAAAAAGACCATCCTGAAAAGAAAATCAGCACTTTTAAAGGTTTAGACGGAAATGTTGGCGTTTTCTCATTAAGCCCTGAAAAAGATAAAATTTACGAAGCAATAATTACAGATAATAACGGTTTACAAAAATCTGTCGCACTTCCGAAAGTTTTAGAAAAGGGAGTAAGCCTACAGGTTATCAGTGAAAAAGAAAATATTAAATATAAAATAAAAAACACTGGCGAAAGTATTCCCTATTACACTGTTATCGCCAATATCGGTGATCAGTTGGTTTATAAAGCAAAAGTGAATCAGTTAAAAGATGCATTTCAGGCGATACCCACCAATCAGCTTATCAACGGAGTTTTACAACTTACGGTATTTGATGATAAAGAAAATGTATTGGTAAGCAGAATGTGTTTTGTAATGCCTCAGCATCTAAATATTGCCGCTCCTGAAATAAAGCCTGAAATAGTCAGTGCAGAAAAGAGAGCTTTAAATTCTTTAGAAATTAAGCCTCTTAAGGATATCATCAATTATTCTGTAACCGTATTTGATTCTGAGTTTAAAAAATCTTTGCAGGATGAAAATCTTTTAAGCTCATTATGGCTTACAGGTGTTATCAAGTCTAAAATCGACAAACCTGCACAATATTTTACCGAAAAAAGAAATACAGAAGCACTTGATGCTTTATTGATTTCTGAACAATGGAAATCTTTCGACTGGAAAGAAATCATAGCAGGAAATTACCCTTCTATCATCAATAATCCTTCTAAATACATTTCATATAAAGGAAGAGTAACACTTAATGCAAAACCCGCATCTCAGCAAAATCTGCTCATGCTTATAGACGGAGGTAAATCAGGGAGCGAATTTTTTCAGGTTGAAACAGACAGTAACGGAGAATTTTTCTTCGACAATATGCTTTTCGAAAAACCTATTAAAATCACTTATCAATTAAACGGCGCAAATGCAGCTTTAAAAAGCCGAACCAATGTTTACGTAAATCCTACCAATACTTTTATTCCATTAAAAAAAGAGCTACCAGCTATTGAAGGATATCAATTGGTAGACAGAGCATCAGATTCATCACAACCCGCAGAGATTAATAAAATAATAGCAGCTCAAAAAGCAAAAAAAGAATATGATGAAAAAATAATTACCATTGAAGAAGTAAAATTAAAAGCTAAAAAGAAAAATCTTACGGCTGAACTAAACAACAAACTGAGTAGCCCGCTTTATAGAAGCATGAGTGAGACCGTTTTTGATTTTATCAATGAAAATCAGTCCGCGAGTTCACAAAATATATTACAATGGCTACAAGGTCGCGCTGCCGGATTAACAATTAGTTACGAAAATGGAATTCCAACTCCATACATCCGTCAAGCAAAAGCGAATGTTTATCTGGATGAAATGCTAACTGATGCTAGCACCCTTACTGGCTTATCTTCAGATAATATTGCTATGGTAAAAATTATTAAAGACGGTGCAATTGGTATGAGTGGCGGTGGTAGTGGCGGTGTACTTATCTATACTAAAAGAGGAGATACCAAACCTGTAACCAAAACAAACTCACTTTCAGAAATGGTGAACCTTAACTTTTTTGTTATGGAAGGTTATAATCAATCTGAAGAATACCCTGATTCTGATTACGGAAATTCTGAATTGTCTAAGATAAGCAGTGACTACAGACCTGTACTCTACTGGAATCCCAATATGGAAATAGATTCAGACACTCCTGCAAAGGTTGATTTTTATAATAATGATACTGCAAAAAAATTCCGTTTTCTAATTTTGGGATTTGATGCTGAAAAATACACTCCTGTTTATTACGAAAAGCTTTTGCCTTAATTATTTTAAGTATCAAAAATTTTAACTTACAGTTCTTTAAATTATTTTAAGGAACTTTTTTTATTTTAAAAGTAAAATTGTTTAAACTTTTTATAAAAAACTACCAATATGATTTGAAGAACAAGTATTCCAAAAAACTTTGCAAGAAATATTTTTTTAGAAATCTTATGCCTGAATATCATCATACCCATTACCGCACCCAAACTACCTCCGAAAAAACTTAGCATAAGAAGCGTATTTTCAGAAATTCTTCTTTGATGCTTTATTGCTTTTCGTTTATCTGCAAAAAACACAAAAAAAGTTAAGAGATTGATGACAGTCAGTAAATAAAAAATCATTGGTTTATAATGTTTGTTAAAGATACGTGAATTCGCACAAGAAATTCCATTTCCTAAAGATTGGAAAGGTTTTTCTATTTTTGTAATTCTCAAAAAAATTATGACAATACACGATTTGATAGGAAGTTATTCTATTCAGGGAAGCAATCAGGTAGAAAGTGATGAGGTTACTTACCAAGGAATTCTTACCCTATCTCTGGATGAAAACAACAGAATCATTGCTGAATGGATGATTGATGACCACATCCAAAATGGAACAGGTTTTTATAAAAATGAAATTTTAGTCATCAATTTCAATTACAAAAGTGATGATGAAATGATTTATAAAGGAGTTGCTGTTTACCATTGCATTAATAAAAATGTACTAGATGGCTTCTGGTCTGAGAAACACGGCAACCCACTCTATCTTGGAAGTGAGTACTGCGTAAGAATCAACACCTCTGAATTTTTGAATTAATATTTTAAATATTAAGCGTTGAAGCTTTAATATTCTAATTGCTTTCATTTTTGAGTATCTTTGAGATATAACACAACCTGGCTGAATTACGATTTAGATATAGTTGAGTTGTGAATTGCTTTCATTTTTGAGTATCTTTGAGATATAACACAACTATTTCCAACTACATCAGTACAAGTTTTACGTTGTGAATTGCTTTCATTTTTGAGTATCTTTGAGATATAACACAACAGTGTAGAAGCAATGTCAAAATCGATTTGAGTTGTGAATTGCTTTCATTTTTGAGTATCTTTGAGATATAACACAACCAATCGGCCAACAAAATGTTTATCACTGGTGTTGTGAATTGCTTTCATTTTTGAGTATCTTTGAGATATAACACAACAGAATTTCGTTGAATACATCGCAAAAAATAGTTGTGAATTGCTTTCATTTTTGAGTATCTTTGAGATATAACACAACTTTCAATACCATTGCTTTGAATGATACTGTGTTGTGAATTGCTTTCATTTTTGAGTATCTTTGTAGGGGCATGAAAATAAAAGGTCAAAAATAAAAAACGAAAAAAAACTGCAAAGTCTTTTATTCATAGGTGTTTACAAGAAAAAAAGAGACAATTACAAAAATGGTAAAAAGTAAAATTAAATACCATTATCTACTATTTTACTACCATCCTACAAAGCTTTAAATACCATAATTTAAACGCAAATACCATTATTACAGCAAAACGCCCGAAAACTGCATTATAAATAGTTTACGGGCGTTTTTTTAGTGTTTAATAAACCTTTTAACAGACCTTAAAACAATATTTCATCAACTTTACAAAATATTAAATAGTTTAGTTAATAAAACAACTTAAAGTTACATTAAGGGTTACATTAAGGGTTACAGAATTGTGCAAAAAAATCATTCAGTAAATAGTAAAATCACATAAACAAATTGTGTATTTATATAAAACAATGTTCAGTTGATGGGGGTATGATGAGTTAAAATAATTAAAACAATCAATCAATTACCTGCAAGTCAGTGAGTTATATTTATTAATTTTAATAAAGAGTATTAAATCTAACACTTGCTTTAACAAGAGCTAAAGCTTTAATGCTTTCAACAGGAAATTCGGTACTTTGATGATGTTGATTGTGAGAAATTAGTTCGATATATCCTTCACGAGATGATTTCTTTAGAAATTTACAGAAGAAATACTCATCCCCATTGTGTTCCAAGTAAATTAGATACATTTCACCCCATATAATATTATATTTATCTTGAATTGTCTTATACGCAACAATATCGCCGCTTTTTAAAAGCGGATACATAGAATCTCCTCTAATATACAACGCTCCATCACATTTAGGGAGATTTGGTATTGTTATGTGATCTATTGGCACGCTCTGCGGATTCTTAGTGAAAACTTCAAAAACACCTGCTGTTGCTTCCAAATCATACAAAGGCACTGTATTGCCATAGCTGATATCCGATTCCATACTTTTAGAATGGTGGAATCTTTCTTCAATTGCATATAGATTCGCATTCTTCAACATATTTCCTTTCCCAGTAAGCAACCAATTAGCATCAATCTCTACACACTTCGTTGATATCACTGAATAATCAATACTATTTCTTGATTTCCAATTAGAGAGTGTTTGAGGCTTAATATCTAAAAATTTAGCAAAATCAGAATCAGATTTTAAATTATAGTAAGATTTTATTTCATTAAGAATCAAAGTGTTATCCATAAACATAAACTAATTGTGTATTTTTACTTGTTTTAATAAACATTTTGTGTATATATTTGTCCTATACAAAAGACAAACAAGACAATGAACAAAACTACACAAAAAAAGACAAGCTACAATACGGTTATCCTCAGTGTTCTTGCTAATAAATACGGGTTCTCGATTGATTACATCAGAAAATGCTTGCGTGGTGATCGTACAGGATTGATGCCGGATGAATTGAAAAAGGAATATAATTCTTTAGAAAAAATAGCTAAAGATGCTATTGAAATACAAGCAAATCAATTAAAATAAAAACTATGAAAAAATTATTGCAAAACATTTTTTGTTACAAAAACATTGAAGTAACTGATGCAAATACCGGACGCAAAGAAATTGCACAGTATAGAATGATATTAGGCTTTCCCTTTAAAATCACTTATGCTCCGGTAGATACATCAAAATCATCAGATTATATAATTAATGAAATAACAGTAATTATAAGTAATACTACTCCTGTTTTGGAATAGATTTTTTTGCGACATCGAAATTTTCTTTCGTTTTTTTTAAGATTCTTTCTTTGACTTCATCAGTTGATACATTTTCAAGTTTTGAAACAACCTCACAATAATCATCCAAAATCGCCTTTGACATAGCCCAACCAGTTAAATAACGACTGAATTGCTCTGTAATAGCATCTAAATTACTCATAACTATATTTTTTGTTAGCACTCAAATATAGTGAATTTCCCGCCACGGCTTTGTGTGGTTTCGACACCATAGCGGGAACTAATTAAAAACTATTTAAATACCGTTTAAATAATGTTTGAATACTATAATAACACTTTATGCGTAAAAGGAAACTGGCTTGCTGATGTAGGTATAGTTACTGCTAACAGTCTTAAAATTCTTGCACACAGAGGGCAAATAAAACGTGCGAGAATGGGTAAAGGTCTTGGTAACTGTGCTCTTTACATATATGCAAGCCTTCCAGAGCGGTTCAAAAATATCATTGAACACGATTTAAAAATCAATCCTTATGAGCAAAAAAGCACAATCAATTTTTCAGATTACTTAGAATCGTCTGAGATTGCATTAGCATATTTTTCTAATTACGAGCTTGAAGATGGGAGATATTTATCAGAAGCCAATTCAGACATTGTTGAAGAATACACAGCAAATGTGGTTGTATTTAATGCAATTGAAAAAGTTATCGGAAAAGTAATATCAGCTAATCCAAAGATTAATAAAGCCGAATTGTGGCAAAGAATTACGGATTCTGTTCACTCAATTAGCGATGATTTAAGAATTCGCTATCCTTTTGACCTTCCGGAAAATTCGCAGGCATTAAGAGCGAAATATGAAGCTTGTTTATTAGATAAAACCTCAAAGCGTTATCCACGTCCGGGAATGGAAGGTTTGATTCACAGTAACTATTGCCACACAAACTCACTGAAAATTACGGATGAAGTCGGCGAATGGCTTATAGCATACTACTCACTTCCTATTAAATGCAGTATTCCGGAATTATTAATTGCTTACGAAAAGAAAAGACCAATCACCGGTTTTCCAAAATTATCGGAAAGCGGAGTTTTAAATTTCTTGATGAAGCCTGAAAATGAAAGGATTTGGTTAATGGCTCGTGATGGGAAAGAAGCTTGGTTAAATAGATTTGGTCACACCATCAAAAAGGATAAGGAAACTTTATTCCCGAATGCTCACTGGGCGATTGACGGAACTAAATTAGACACCATTCACGTAAAAGACAGTAAAAACAAAATGGGAGCTGACATGAATATCGATTGTGTAATTGATGTTTACAGTGAAAAAATATTAGGATGGTCATTTTCAGAATCAGAAACACATGTTGATCACTTCAAGGCTCTAAAGATGGCAGTAAATACTGCATGTGCAAAACCATATCTATTTACTTATGATGCGCAATCAGGTCACAAAACAAAAAAAATGCAGGAGTTATATAGCCGTGTAGTTTCAGGAGGAGGTACGCATTATCATCATAAAGTTGGAAGAAAATCAAATCCTATAGAACAGATATTTGATAGGTTTCAAATGCAGGTCATCAACAAAAGGTGGTTTTCAGATAAGCAGAGCATTAAATCGAAAAGAAGTCGCTCACAGGTAAATGTGGATTTCATTAAAGAATTTAAAGGAGCGCTACCTACCAAAGAAGAACTTTACAAACACTTCATAATTATGGTTGACGAATGGAACGCAATGAAGCATCCACGTTATGACAAATCAAGAAATGAAGTTTTTAATATGAAATCGGAACATGAGAGGGAATTAGATGCATTTGAACAGATATCTATGTTTTGGCTGAATGAAACTACTCCGAAAATTTATAGAAGAGAAGGGATGAAGTTTACAAACTTGGGAATAGATTATGAATTTGAGGTTTACGACACTGATGGCAATGTTGATATCGATTTCCGAAGAAAAAGAGTAAATACAAAGTTAATTATTTCCTACGACCCTGAGTATTTGAACGAATATATCAAACTCTACGAGTTAAACGAAAAAGGGCAAAAGGTTTTTGTTGCCTATGCTCAGAAAAAGAGAGAACACAGCCAATCACCTATCATTCGTAAGGCTCAACAGGACGAAAAAATGAGAGCTGATATGAATATTCGAGATATTGAAATGATGCGAGATTGGAATGAATATCAAAAAATAGCAGAACGTACAGGGATTACCCGTGAAAATCTAATTGATGAACAAAATTCAATGATTGAAAATAACTGGGAACTGGAAGCTAAATTGTCTGCTTACACTACTAAAGATGAACAAATTAAGACCAATAAATCAATTTTAGAAAAAATAAAAATAATGTAATATGGAACAACAGGAAAAAATAAAAATAGTTGAACTACTCAGAAAATTTGCCGATAAAAAAGGAAGCCAAAACAAAGCAGCTACTGCACTAAAGGTATCTTCTGCTGTTGTTTCTCACCTATTGAGTGGTAATTGGCAGCCCTACACAGATGAAATGTTTAGAAAAATAGGTGCTCAGGTTGGTCATAATGTTTTCACTTGGAAATTTGCGAAAACGAGTAATTCTGAAAAACTATTAAATGACCTTTATTTTGCTAAAACTTCCGCAAAATTACTGACAATTATCGCACCTGCTGGAAGCGGCAAATCTGAAACTACTAAAAAATTCGCAGAAGAAAATCCAAATGTTTTCAGGGTTGAATGTGGGAAATATTGGGATGCTAAATTTTTCTTAGCTCAAATTCAGCAACAGATGAATATTACATCAGAAAGCAACAACCCTGCTTATATGCTTGAGGAAATATTTCAGAAAATTTTAAAGTTAGAAGACCCTCAAATCATAGTTGATGAAGTTGATAAGCTTAATGACAAAGTATTACCCTATCTCATTACATTTTACAATCGTCTTTTTAAAAAATGCTCTATTGTAATACTTGCAACAAATCACTTAGTAAAAATGATAAATGATGGTGTAAGAAAACAAAAAAATGGCTACAACGAAATAAAATCACGATTCGGCAGATACTACGAATTTGAACAAACGACTGCTGCCGATGTTAAAATTATGTGTGAAACTCAAGGATTAACAGATTCAGATACAATTCAAATTATCGCAAAAGAATCAAGAGGAGATTTCAGGATTGCAAGAGACCTTATTGAGGAGGTAATAGAAGATTATAATAAAAAATTAATAACAGCATCATGACAGAAGAATACAGATACCATCCGGAAATTAATGGTTTAAAAGTAAATCAGGACGGCTCAAAAATACTACTTAATGAATTGCCTGTAGAATTAAAAGTGAGAAAAACCGGAAAGCATCCTTTTAAATTCTTGCTTTTTAAACAACATCAAATAGGTTTAGCAAGATTAGTTTTAGAATGTTGGAGCGGAATGCCACCCGAATGCAGACTAACCGCAAAACATATTGATGGTGATTACACCAATTATCATTACAAAAATTTACAATGGGGAACAAATGGCGGAAACGCTAAAAATTCACCAAAATTAAACCCTCAACAGAAAAAAGAGGTATTACAAAAAATTGCTGAGGGAATTGGAGATTCAGCAATTGCAAAAGAATACGGAACATCCCGAAACGCAATTTTTAACCTCAGAAAAAAACAAGAAAAATAATATGGCAAACGACTTCTTTTCGGTAGATGAAATTGAAAGCACAAAGTTTAAAGAATTTGATTTTACGGGTAAATGGGAGAAGTCATTCGGAAAACCTGCAATGTCCGGTGTTTGGATTATTTACGGGAAATCATTTAATGGGAAATCATCACTAATGATGCAGTTAGCGAAGCAATTTACAGACTTTGTAAAAAATAAAGTTCTTATAAACTCTTTAGAAGAAGGTAAGGTAAAGTCCTTCAAAATGAATATTGCACGCTCCGGAATCAATGCAGTAAAAGATAAAGTATTGTTTGGGAATCGAGTATCGATGGAAAAAATTTGCGATAGACTAAACAAGCAGCGAAGCCCTGAAGTTATTTTCATCGACTCTCTACAATATGCTAATCTGAATATTAAGTCTTTCAAAAAATTAAAAGAAGATTTCCCCCACAAACTATGGATTTTCATTTCACAAGCCGATAAATCAGGTGAACCAAAAGGTTCTTTAGCTGAAGCTATAAAATACGATGCTGATGTAAAGATTAAGGTTGAAGGTTTTAAAGCGTTTCCCGAAAGCCGTTTCGGAGGCGGTGAAGAATTTATTATTGATCCAGAAAGAGCCGCAAAATATCACGCAAAAATTAAATAACCAATGACCTACACAGAAAGCGAAAGATTTGAAAAACTAACCACGGCACTGCAATACGACAGCTATGGTGAAAAGTACCTCACTGCATTTGATAGAATTTTCATTCACAAGGAACGCAGCTCACTAATTAACTCGCAAGTTTATTTACTACCTGCCGATGTTGAAGAGAAAATAAATACAAAATTAATTTTTATAAAATCAAAAAACTGGGAATCTCCCGAAATATGAAATGAGCAAAAAAATAGATTTTTCAATATTTAAGAATTTTCTCCCACTACTTCCCAAGGCATTACAAGCATTCAATTATCAAATTGAAATTCAAACACTAATATCAAAAGAGAAATTCGAGCTTAGGAAATTGAATGTAAGCGATGAAAAAATAGTTGAACTTATTTACCTCGCTCACAAGGAAGCCATCTGTCAAGTTTCAATTAGTAATTCTCAATACATCATTAATTATTTAAGCAACTACAGATACGAAATACTTTTTGCTGAAACACCTGAGATTAAACTTGAAAAAAACATTCAAAATCTCATAGAGCAGCTTAAAAATGTAAGCGACGATACAATAGCAGATAATCTTATTCAAGAAATCAAAGAAAGTAAAAAACAATTACAACAATTAATAATAAACAATAACATATTATGACAACAATTGACATCGCACAATTAACACCGGAACAGAAACAAACAATTGCGGACCAGGTTGCACAGGAGGAAAAAAATAAAAAAGCTAAACTGGCAAAAGATAAAAAATTGCTCAAAGGTTTAGAAAACGACATTGTAATCGGACAGATAGATTATTTCATAGACAAACGTGAAGATATCGAAAATCGAATAGTAACACTTTTCTCCAATATTGAGCCTGTTATTGAGCTTCGTGCTGAAGTGTTCGGAAATAAAAAAAGAGAACAGGACAGCCACACTTTTACGCTTGACGATGGTTCTGCAAGTATTAAAGTTGGTTGGAATATGAAACCTTCTTTTAATGGAACTGAAGCTGAAGGAATCGTAAAAATCCGTGAATATATGACCTCTTTGGCTGGAGAATCAGAAAATGAAAAAGTATTAATGGAAATGATTCAGATTTTCTTGAAAACGGATGCTCAAGGAAATTACGAGCCGAAAAAAGTACGACAGCTTAACACAATGCGAGAAAAAGCAAATTCACCATTATTCAGTGAAGGAATGGATATCATTAACGATGCAATGATTGATATCAGGACAAGCCGATATGCAAGAGGTTACAAAATGGTGGATTTTGGCGATGGTATTATTAAACGTGTGAACTTTCAATTCTCAATAGACTAACAAACAAAACAATATTATGGGAATACTATTAAATAGCTATGGAACTGATGAATTAGCAACTGAAATTAGTGAATTTATCCAAAGTAAAATCAATCACTTATCAAATGAAGATTTCAAAACAGTATTAGGAGATGTTATTAGTGATTTAGAAGCGCAACTCGCTGCGCTTGATGATGATTTAGAAAGTGAATTTAAAAATGCATTAGAAGAGTAAAGTCATGGCAACACTTAAAAAATTAATGACTTTAATGTCAAAAGAAGGAGTGACAAACCAAAGAGCTGAAATAATCAGCTCTTTTACAAATGGTCGGACTGATTCTGCAAAAAACCTCAGTCCTGACGAAATTGATACTCTTTGTGATTTCTACGAAAGAAATTCTAACGAATTATTGAATAAAAAACGCAAACGAGTTATTGCAGCGATTTTTGGAATGTTCAAAAAAATGAATAAAACGGTTACTACCGAATATGTGAAAACAATTGCGTGTAGAGCTTCAAAATATCAGCGATTTAACGACATTCCTTCTACTCGATTAGATTCTCTTTATAGTGCATTTTTAAATGCTCAGAGAGATTTGCATTTCGCAGGTAGATTGGTTGAAGGACATATTTCAGAACAACAACATTATAATTAAAATACTATGAAAATTATTGCGCACAAAGTAGGAAATAAAATAAACGGTGAAGGTGCTGGTATGGCAGACGGTTTACTTCAGTTGGATGAAACAAAAACTGACCTTCTACTAAATTACTTTTTAGGCTCTTTTAAGAGTGAAGAAACCTACCAGTTTTACTCTGATTCTTATTTGGTGAATAATCTTGTTTACAAAACTATCAGTAATGTTTTTGAAGATTCAGAAGCCTTTATTCAAAAATCAAAAGATTTAGCAAGATTACTCTATGATGCAGCCGAAAACCCACGTATTCAGGGAGGTGATTTGTTTGTAGTTTATTTCTCTGCTGATAACGAAAATGATGTTGATAAAATTGGAATTTTTAAAATGGAAAAAAAAGAATCCTTTTTAAAAATATTCCCAAATCAACACGATCCTGTAGAAGTAGATCAGGGTATTAGTTTAGCCAAAATTGACAAAGCAGCTTTAATCTACAATAAAGACGGACAAAGCGGATATGTTCTTTCAGTGGTTGACAACAACAAAAACGGAGATATGTATTACTGGTTTGAGGATTTCTTAAAAGTAAAACAGCGTGAAGATGATTACTATCAAACACAAGAATCAATGGCAATCATCAAAGATTATTTCAAAAAACAGCTTCCAGTTGAGTTTGAAGTTTCTAAAGCAGATCAGGCGGATTTACTTAATAAAGCAGTTAAATATTTCCATGAAAAAGAAGAATTTAACCTCGAAGAATTTGGAAATGAAGTTTTAGAACAAAAAGAAATTATCAACAGTTTTAATGAGTTTAAAACCGATTATGAACAGGATATGCAGATAAATGTGTCTGAAGAATTTCCAATCAACACAACAGCGGTTAAAAAGTCTCAAAAGCATTTTAAAAGCATTATCAAGTTAGACAAGAATTTTCATCTGTACATTCATGGAGATAAAAAGCTTTTAGAAAAAGGAACAGATGAAAAAGGTAATTTTTACAAAGTTTATTTTGAAAAAGAAAGTTAGTGCTAAAAAAAAGAAGGACACCGCTTCATGTACTTTTTGGAGAGCGTGAAGCCATTAGAATATACCCAATAAAAAAATTAACAATGGAAGAAATTGCAAGTCCCGAAATAGAAATCCTCAATCTATTTAATCAAATAACAGGACATAAACACCGAGGTGGTAAATCGAATTTAGCAGGTATTAAGCGGGTTTTAAAAGAAGGTTACACAATAACCGAAATTCAGGAAGTAATTCAGCTAAAAACGATTCAATGGAAGAAAAATGTTGAAATGTGTGCCAATTTAAACCCTGTGACAATTTTCAGAGAAAAGAACTTTGATAAGTATATAAATCAGGTTCTTAATGTTAAAGAAAATCCTAAAATGTATGCAGAACACTTTGCCGCAATTAATAGAGTCAACACCGGAAATAATAGTTCCGGAGCGTTCGACAAGATTGATGCAATGTTTGGTAAGCGAAGATAAGTTTGATCTTATAAACGTTGAAAGGAGCTTAACTATTGAAAAATGCGTTTTAGCTCCTTTACTTATCAATCAAAAAGCTAATGAGACCGAATTAATCAAATCGATTTTTCTAATCGTAAAAAGATTCAATGATCTTGTCAATGTTAGTAAAAAACTCAACGAAGACCAAATGATTGCTTTATCGTCTGATTTATTTGAAAGATTCGCAGGTGAGAGTTTAGAGGATATAATGTTATTTTTTAAGATGGCAAGAAGCGGTGAATTTGGCGATTTATATAGACTTGACTCAATTGTGATACTTTCATGGGTCAATAAGTATTTAGATAAAAAAACGGATGCTTTTCATGAAAACAGAATCAATGAAGAAAACCAAAGAATCAGAACGGAAAATGATGCTGTAAAAAATCATCAGTATTCTGAAAAATCTAAAGAAAAACTCGAAGAACTTTCCAAACTTTTAAAAACAACCACAATCAGCAGAAATACAGGAGTAATAAGAAAAGATAATCCTTTGTTTGATTATGATTCTTATCTCTTAGCTCTTCCTGAAGCTGCAAAAAAAATGGATGATGAAAGATTGCAAACTATGATTGATAATACATCCCAATACTCGCACCCGGAAGTTTTAAAAATACTACAGGCGGAAAACCAAATACGATTAAATGATAAGAATAAGCGAAGAACTCGAAAACGTAATAAAGATGAAAATTGAAATTAATTTCACTCAATCAGAAATCTTTGAGTTTTTACAGAAGAAAGGATATGAGATTAAAAGCTGGTTGTGGGAGTTTACAGATGAAACCTTTCCAAACGGAATTGCATCACATGAAAGCTGGACGTTTACAGCCTGTAAAACTGGCGAAAACCAAAGCGAAGAAAACATCTTTATAAAGGTGTTTGACAAAGAAATACAACAAATTTTAAAACAAATTAAATAGGCTACGGAAAGCCGTATTTTTTTCTAATAACAACTTTATAATTTTACAACATGGCAGAATATAGAATACTTACAGAAAATGAAAAAATAGATGCACTTCTCGAATGTTTTGAAGATAGCATCATGGGTATGGGAATTAAAGCTCTATGCGATATCACAATAGAGAAAGGAGATAATGCATCAACAATGGTTCTGAAGACCAAAGACCCTAATACAGAATTAAAAGCAGCTGAATTTTTCACACTGGGTGTGATGATAGGTACTGATTATTTAAATGTTGATGAAAGAAATCAAAATGTTAAAATGAAAAGGGTTATTAACGCAATAAGATTGAGCGTTTCCTCCTTAGATTAATAAAAATATATTATTTTTGATTTATGAACAATGACAAATATAATTGGGATAACATAAAAATATTTATGGGTGGCAGAGAGTTAGATTTTAAACCTGTTGAAGGTCGCACAGGTGTGAACGTTTTTGAATCTGACATTACAATAACCTTAGAAGAATTAAAGAAATCGACAAAAAACACTTTTAACATAACTGAAAATTATTCACCGGAAAAACACCTCAGACAAAGACGTTTAATTGTTGATGGTGTAATATTCAAAGAAAATGAAACTTTAATAATTGGTGACAATGAATATTTAGTTGTCGCAATTTTAGATGATAAAATTATATTAAAATTAACATCCATCAAACTATGAAAAAACTCTTATTCCTTTTGACCTTGATATCCGGCTTTTTCTTTGGGCAAAATGTGAGTCACTTTGAAAATCTTGATTCCTTGCAATTTACAGATCGTATTGCTGAAGTAGTTATTCTGACCGGAAGAAATTATAAACTTTATGATTCAGGAGAATATAAAAAGAGAAAATATTTTCAATTCTCTAATGCAGACAATAAAGAAGATACTTTCACAGTAACAGGATACAAAGCTTTTGTAGGAGGTAATCCCGCTCTTGAAATCAAAGGAAAGGAAACTTGGGGTTTAAGATCGGTTGCTGGACCGTTTTTGGCCGTCTATCCATTCTGGCTCAAATTTATTGATCCTCAAGCCGACAGAGATAAAATTATTAAAGAAGGAAATGCATATACTCCAAAAGATCGTTTCACGAGAATGATTAAAGATGGTAACTCAGAAAATTACTGGATTATACAATTTTAAACTTTCTGATGCAACAAAAGAAAATCACCTTGTTTGGTGATTTTTTTTGTTTTATTTTTGTGGTTATATGGCAGTTACAAAACAAAGCATCGGGGCAAAACGCAATAGACTTCTTCGTTATCAGCAGGTAATGGAAGAGTTTAACAAGCATGATTGCCGATATACTCCTATTACTGTTATTCATAGAGAATTTATTTACCCTAAATTTCACATTTCCCGTGATACTTTATACCGTATTCTCAACACTCCTGTTGAGGAAGAATTAGTAAAAGTTACTTTACCATCTTTATTTGATTAAACATTATTAGCTTCAAAGCTGTAATAAATTGTATATTCCTGTATACCATCATCTCTTTTACTTCTCGAAAACGTTTTTCTTAGCATCTTAGTACAATTTACATCAGGTGAAAATCCGTGTAGTTTCTCATGTATTTCTTTCATTAATCCAAATATATTCCATGCCGCATCTTTCTGCGATTTTGGTGCTTTAAAACTCGTATTGGTAAGCTTCATATTGGCAAGTGTAAGCCTAACCGATAAAGCTCCATTTTGCCTGTTTACTGGTTTTTTTGATAAATCTCGTCCGATATCGCTGAAGCTACCATCATTCAAATCAATAAGACAGCACGGGAACTGCACAGGAAAATTGGGTGAATAATAATCAAGTTGCCCAGTATCTTCATCTACATATTTTAAAGATGAAATTTCCGCTATTTTATTTTGGATATTTGTTAAAATTGTCTCCATTATCTGTATAATAAAAAGTTGTTTCGAAAATCATTATTTAATTCTTGAAAGTTTCGGTTGATAATCTCTTTAATAATCTTATCTACTTGCTGATGATGCCCCAAAAACTGTCTTTGAGTAATATTCATTCTTGCACCCTTTTTTTGAAGCGCCAAAGCTTTCCATTGTGCAGCTTCATCCGAAAGCTTTTGGTTTCTTGCTTTGTTGGTAGAAGTTTTCTTTACATCATTTCTCATGGCTCCTGAGGTTTTGTAGTACATCGCCCAAAAGAACTTTCTCATTTTATCTGTTACGACAATTACTCCGCCTTCATTTAATAATTTAGCTTGTGGCTGTGAACTGCTCCAAGTGATGCCGTTAGAAACTGTTTTTGGACTTTGGATGGATCTTCTTAGCATCCCCGACCGCATCATTAATGAGCCTCTTTTATTGTGTAATTTCGATGTTGCCCATTTCTTATCAAAGAAAGCTTTTCTTTGAAAATTTTGATCGAACTCGTCACTAAGTTTAATCTTAGTATCAATCATTACCTGTTTTATGAATTCTTTAGGCTGCATAACTTAAATTTTTAATTGCGGTTTCCGCTCCTATTACTTTACTGTAAGCATTATTGGGAGGGAAGATTTTATTTTCCATTCCCGGATTAAACCTGAACATTTCTAAAGTATTTTTGTTGTCTTTATTAATACTTGTCGTTGCTTTTTCACCTATTTCAATTGCTTTTTTGCTATCTGAAACTTTATAATCAACAGCTAAAACTTCAACAGCAACGCATCTGCACCTCCAGCCATTGGGAGGATAAAAAGAAAACCAAAATGGGTCATCTTTGGGTAAAGTTGTACTATTAAGCTGTGCATGACTCGCCCGTACTTTTTCATCTCCTGCTGTTCTATACTGTAAAAAATATCTATCTGTATTGTCTTGTAGATTGCCCCAATTAGCAGCGCTTTGAGACGAAGCGACAGCAAATTCATATTCCGTCTCAAGATAAGTTACATTGTATTTTTCATTGAGTTTTAAAATATCCTGTTCAAATTTGTAGTACGGTTTTATATTACCATTTTCATCGTTTAACAAACTGCGGGCTTCTGTTAATTGCGCATGAGCTTTTAATCCTGAAAAAACAAAAGCATCCTTTTTTAAATATTCTTTCATCTTTTCAGGAACCTCGTGTACAATTGCATCGCTAAAGACTTCACCTGTTGCCTGAACTAAATCTTTATATTCCTGAACCTTTTCTAAATCTTTAGGATTGTATTTTTTTCTTTCAAATAACTTTTTAAACGCTTTTTCAGCAGTGGTTAAAACCCGTTTAAAACCCTTTTTAGGTGTAGATTTACTATTTAAATTTAAAGTTCTGCAAGATTCACAATCGCAGGGCTTATACTGCCGTTCTAAATTTTCATGCAGGGCTAAAAAATATGTTTCTGCAATCTGTTTTTTAGCCCTTAGTCGAAAAAACTTGCAGAAAGTTTTTGTTGTGATTGATTTTCTCGTTCACCAGTTATGGGAACGCCAAATTTGTCGGTAATCCAATTATTGTCAACCTCTTTTCCTGCATTTAGAAGATCTTTTGTGTAGGAAAAAAGTTTATCTAAATCATCAGCTTTGTCGTATTTGTAGAACCACTCCCCTTGAGGAATAAAACCAATCAATTGCAATGATTTTAATATTTTACTATTCCACTCCTGTTCAATCAATGAAAGATCTGATTGTACTAAATCCTCAAGCATATTCTGAGAGGTTTTCTCTTTTGAATTAGAGCCGTTTACTGTATCCTGACCGATAATTGCACCCGATATAGGCATAGATATCTCATTGTTGCAAAGTTGTATCAGATTCTTATAAACGTCTCCATTGGTAGCCACGCCTTGCGCCCATTCAAACTTTTCTGATTCATCTATAATAAACCAAGCTGCAGCACCCATGTCCTTCATCATTGTTTCAGCACGATTAAGCATTCTTTTATCTTGAGTATTGGTTTTCATTACCCTGGGCGGAATTCCATAAATCTCACATAGTTCTGACCAACATGATTGTGCAAAACGCTTGAATAAAACCTGTGGAACAACAGCGTTTATCAATCCGAAATCAGCAGATAAATTAGAATCTCCGAACTCTAAAACCCAAATACCATACTCTTTTACTTCACGATATTTTATGAATTTATCTTCTGTGTAATCCTGATAGACTAATCCTGAATAAGGATTTACATTTTGTCGAGGAATCAATTTAAATTTTAAGCGCTCATCTTCAAAAACCCATTGTCCAACAGAATGTTTTAAAAATTTAGTATTTAAAATCTCTGAATTGACTTCATTCACAAAAATCTGATTTTGTAGTAAATCTGTAATTTCCGGATTCACTTTTCCATCTTTTCCGGTAATTGAAAACGTTTGAGATAAAGATTTGTTACGTCTATTTTCGGTCTGAGATTTTAATAATGGATCTTGCGCCACTTCATCCAATAGGTTATACAAACCCCAAAAGGTGGGATTTTCATCTAACATGGCCATTTGTAAAACTTTGTTCCAATCAACTATGTCTTTTCTTGCTCTTGAAATAGATTTCGGAGCAATCTCAAAAACGTTTTTTGTAGCTTTAATAGCAACCGGCTTATCTTTCAGCCCAAACCAATTAGGAAATTTCATAATTACTCGTGATTAAATTTTGTTCGTGAACCGCTTCTGTATGGCAATGGTTCATCTGTTGTTGTGGTGGTGTCTTCAATAACTAATTCAAGATCAGATAAAGTAATAACACCTTTTGCTAAGTCTTTTAGATAAGCTACAGCTCTGTCGTAATTTTTTTGAGCTCTCTCATACATAATGTCTGCATTACATAAATCTATAAAATGAAATTTTGCAATTGTTTTAGTTTTTTGAAGCAACACAGGATTTCTAAAAATCCCTGTTTTTGCAAAAATTTTTTGCACATCATAATGAGGTCGGCCGTCGCTATATTCTTTTCTGTCGTTTTGAGTAAGATATGATCTAGCCTCTTCAATAGCGGCGGAAATCGCATCGGGCATGGCCTCATCGTTTCCATCTGCGATTTGTTCTATCTGATATTCATATATCGTAGTACCCATGTCTTTTTCTTCTAAAAATGCCATAATTCTTAATATTTTCTACTTGCTCTTTGTCCTGAGCGATAATCATTACTAAAACTGTAAGTCCTGCTTTTTAAAAGCCATACACCCCCTTCTACACCGTCAGGACCATCCATTACCTTCGCATTTGGCGAAACTCCCAAAAACTGAGCTTCCAATCTTTTCATGTGTGGATTATTTTCTTCTTTTTTATTTAAAATCAGATTTCCCAATCGGTTAAGTGGTTCTAATGTGCCTTCAATACGTGTGTATTTTTCAGGTTTACTCCTCGTATCTTCCGTTATTGGTATTCCTATACCTGTGTCAGTAGCTTTCTGTTTTATCAAAGGAGAAAGTACCTGTTCGTAAAAGGGATCTTGAAGTGAATTGTTTTCGATATAATTCCTGTAACTATCACCACCACTTTTGAAAAAGTATGAATCAGCTTCAAAAACACAATCAATGAATTTTGAATTATTCATAACATCTAACCAACAGGTGTAGACATAATATTTTAATCCTTTCCTACCAATCACCCCAACAAATTTTGATGATGGCTGGTTTTTATTAGCTGTACGGTCTTTATTGGATGTTGCCGGATCTGAGTAAACTAATACTTCATCACAATCAGTGATTTTAGGAGTTACGCCCCATGTCATTTCTTTGAATGTACTTCCTTCTATAACAGGATTATTGAAGTATTCCTTCTGATAAGATGCCCATGATACTGTACTTAATACCCTATCTATTTGTGCTTCACTGTTTTTTTGAGGCCAAGTGGATTTATTATTTTTATCTCGAATATTTACTATATCATGTTTATCAGCCTTTTTTGCCATTTCAGTGATACAGCAATAAGTAGCAATTATGTTCCCACAAGCAATAAGTAATAATGGAACTGAAATTGAACGTGTTGGTATTAAAGCCTGTTCTATCCAATTTACAGATTCTTTAATTCTATCAGGGTTCCTGCACTCTTCATCGGTATCAATATCATCAATGAGTATTGTATCAGGTCTTGCTTCATCATTTTTGGCTCCCCTTGGAGATTGTCCTTTTCCTATAGCCCTAAAAGAAGCACCATTTGCCAAAACAAATTTTTCATCTTTCCAATTTCCATAATTAAATTGGTCGCCGTAATCGCTTTTAAGTCTTTCATTTTGTTCAAAAACATTACGATAGGGTTTCAATAGCATTTCAGCATTATCGGATGAATATGACACGAGTAAAACGTTTTTCTTTTTACGAGTCATTACAAGATAAATGATATTCATCATTGTTCTTGTAGATTTTGCTAATTCGCGAGACCATGAAATTACTTCGTACCATTCAGGATTATTTAACACTCTTTTATCATGCGCTAAATGAAAAGGTGCTGCTTCAGCCGTACAAAATTTTGAGAAATACTCTTTTTTCCACTCTTCCGGATTCGCTTCCAGACGTGCGATTCTATTTTTCTTTTCCAAGGGTGTTTCGTCCAAGTGGATAGCATCCTCACGAAAAAGATTATCAGTATTTTGTTTCCAAACTTCTAATAAATGTCCAGTTTTTTTGTCCATCTATTTGATTTTGGTTTGAATGAATGTATCGAAATATCCTGAAAATTGCTTTGCAAATTCAAGATTATGAGGTTTAATAAAATTTAAAAAGGCAATGCCAGTTTCGATAATCTCACCAACATTAGTTTCGGTTTCAAGTTTTTTAATTGCAGCTGTTATTTTAGAAATTATATCAGCTTCAGATGATGTAGGGAAATTGCTAAACTTTATGGGATAATCTAACTCATTATATGTAGGATAATGAATTGATTCTACTTTGCCATCTTTTATTTTTATCGGTTTTTTAAGAGATAACGGAATATCTCTCACTAATGGCCGAGTTTTTATTTCATCATTCAATTTTTCCAATTGATTATATAAATTAACCAATTGACTCTTTTTGGTTACTAAAAGAGATTTTCTTTTTTCAGACCAGCCATATTGAGCTATCCACTTACCGAGTGTTTTTTCAGTAATACCGACTTTTTCAGCAACATCTTTTTGTGAAAGTACATCATCTGAAAGGTATATAGTTTCTGCAAGGTTTTTCAACCTTTTATCTTCTTCTCGGGTGTTTCTTGCCATCGCTTTATTGAAATTTTACGAACAAAATTCCAATTCAAAACGCATAAAAAAAAACAAGTGTAAAATCATCGTACACATTTGTAAAATGCTCTGACAGAACCGTCCGAAGATCTGACAACTTATTTTTTTTAGTAACAAACTCCCCCAATTTTGTCAAAATAATTAGCAATAAATGTCAAAGAAAAGATTTGCTTTTAACGACGAAAAGAAAAAGAATTCCTACGGTTTCTATATTCAGACTGCCGGGATAAATCTCACAAGATTTAATTTGAATCCAGTATGTCTAAATAACCATTTGAATTGGACGGAAGCTGTAATAGGTAATTGGGTTGATATATCTTCCGAAGAAGGTGTTCTTTCGGGTGAGCCCGTATTTGATGAAGCAACGGAAAGTCTTGAGAATAAAGAAACAATCAGAAAGGCGAAAGCTGGATTCATTAAAGGTTGTTCGATGGGAATTTCTTTTGATGAAGCGGATTTTATCAAATTAGAAAATGGTGATCTGATTCTAACTAAATGTGAACTTTTTGAAGTTTCATTGGTCGCTGTTCCGTCAAATGCAAGTTCAGTTACTCTCTACGATAAGAGTGGAAATAAGATGTCAGAAAATGAAGTAAAAACACTTTGTCTCTCATTAGGAAATGCTAATCCAATAATAGATTCAACTAACAATAACGATTTCAATATGAAAAAAATTCAATTGTCCCTTTTGGCTTTTGTGGCTTTGGGATTTGCCAAAAATACAAAAGAAGTAGATGAGGCAGAATTACAGGAAGCTGTTCTAAATCTAAAAGCAGATTTCGATTCTAAAACTTTAGAACTTAAAAAAGCAACGGAAGAGCTTCAGGCTTACAAGGATGCTGAAAAATTAAAACTTACTCAAGAGACTGAAACAATGGTAAATCTTGCCATTCAGGAAGGAAGAATTACGGCTGATAAAAAACAAACATTTGTTGATTTAGCTGCTCAAAACTTTGCATTAGCAAAAGCAACATTAGACAGTTTTGAGAAAAAAATTGATTTGACTGCCGGAATTCAAGTTCCCGGAGGCAAAGAAGCAATGACGGAAGAAAAGTGGCAAACACTAGATCTGAACGCTCAATTAGCATGGAAAGCAGCGAATGCTGAAGAGTACAAAAAATTATTTTCATAATCCTAAAATTAAAAAAATATGCCATTAAATTTTCCTGAAATATGGGCAAAACGTGTTATTAATAACATCGATAAAAATACAACAGCAACCTTTTTAGATGGTATTCCTGAGCTTGACGCTGACGTGACCAT
This sequence comes from Chryseobacterium sp. BGARF1, assembly GCF_001677955.1. Taxonomy (GTDB): domain Bacteria; phylum Bacteroidota; class Bacteroidia; order Flavobacteriales; family Weeksellaceae; genus Chryseobacterium. The sequence continues at coordinate 22,140 of NZ_LELA01000065.1, read as the reverse complement.
GATCAATGAAGGTGATGCAACGGAAATGAATAAAATTTACGTTGCGGTTACAGAATTTGATGTTGATGTATTGATTAACAATACAACCTATCCAATAGCCGCTCAGGTTTACACTGACGGAACGATTGAAATCACTTTAGATAAGCTTCAGACGAAAGTTGTTACTGTATCCGATGATGCTGTAAAAGGTTCTTCTTACCCTAAAATTGATGCTGTGACAAAAGCTCATACCAATTCAATTTCAAAAGCAAAATACAAAAAGGCAATTCACTCAATTGCTCCTGCTGACAACGCTAATTCAAATATGCCGATCATTTTGGCGACAGGTGGCGTTGACGCACTGGCTGATCCTTCAGGTAGATTGAGACTGACTTATGAGGATTTAGTTGCGCTAAAATCTGCTGCTGATACTGCAGGTGTAGCTGAAGACGACAGACGTTTAGTTCTTTGTGAAAATCATTGGAATGATCTTTTATTAGACCGAAAAAATTTCGGGAATCAACTGATTGACTATGTAAAAGGGAAACCCAATCCTAATATTGCAGGTTTTGAACTGCACAAATATGGTGCAAATCCATATTATACTGTAGCTACAAAAGTCAGAAAACCTTACGGTTCTGTTCCTGTTGCTGGTGATAGACAAGCTTCTATCATGTTCGTGAAAACAAATATTGCTAAGAAAACAGGGTCTACGAAACAATATTTCGCTCAGGCAGCAGGAGATCCAGAAAACCAAACAAACCGATTGAATTATCGTCATTATTTCGTAGCGACAAAATTCCAAAACAGAGATTGTGCAGCAATCATTTAATTAAATCATTATGAAACTATCAGAAAAAGCCCTTCAAGTGGCACTTACCCAAAATGGTAAACAAGAAAATCCGCCCGGATCAAATTGGGGTGAACCTGTAAAAACTTACCTGTTAAGTGTAGGAATCGGTTTCCCTGCTGCATGGTGTATGGCATTTGTTTACTGGTGTTTTTTGGAAGCTTCAAAAAGTTTAAAAGTACCCAATACTGCCATAAAAACAGGAGGTGTTCTTGCCGCTTGGAATAAAGCAGACAAAAAAATAAAATCTTCCACCCCAACCATTGGAGCCGTGTTTATCATGGACTTTGGCAAAGGTAACGGTCACACCGGTCTCGTTGAGAATTTCGACACCCAATACATATACACGATAGAAGGAAACACCAATGACGCCGGTAGCCGTGAAGGAATAAAAGTATTAAGAAAAAAACGCCTTAGAAGTACAATTAAAGGCTATTTAAACTATTAACAATGAAAAATATTTCTGTCATAACTTGTTTTTTATTAATTGCATTGGCTTTGGTTTCCTGTATTAGCAGGAAGCCATCACAGCCGGTGGTTATTGAAAACACCAAAACAATTACGGAAGTCGTAAAAGATACGATCTATAAAATTGAAGCCGACAGCTCTTTTTATAATGCGTATGTCGATTGTGTAAACGGAATACCTGTTTTAATCACAAATGAAATGCCCAGTCTCGGCACAAAAACACTCTTAAAACCAAAATCCGGAAAGTATTTAGAAGTTCCCAAAGTCAACCTACAAAACGGTTTACTCACAGTTAATTGCGAAGCAAAAGCGCAGGAGCTATTCAAGCAATGGCGGGAAAAATATATTAATGAAAACTCCAAAGAGACTGCAACTGTTTACGTCGAAAAGCCTTTAAAATGGTTTCAAAAATTGCTTATGTGGACAGGGGTTTTATGGTTGTGCTTAATTGGTATCAACATCATTAAAAAATTCATAAAATAATTCTAAAAATCAAAACAATGGATCAAATTTTTAAAGACAACCCGAAGGTTGATATCTACTATAAAACATCTGACGATACCCCTTTTTTCTCTAAGAATGCAGCTCAGAACCATGCCAAAACTTTAGAGCAAAAAAACCTTGAAACAATTGTTAGAGGTTCTGTGAAAAATTCTGAAGGTGAAAAAGGTGCTGAAGTAGCAAAGGCTCTAAACGATGAACCAAAGTTAACACCGAAACAGCAGTTGCAAGCTGATTACGAAAAGAAATTCGGAGAAGTTCCGGCTGAAGAATTTACAAAAGCTGAACTTTCAGAAGCTATTGAAAAAGGAGAAAAATTAGTTGCAAAACCTAACACCGACCAATAATGAACGGAGTAAAATTTGTCAGAGGTAATGGCGGTTTATCCCGTACATTATCCGGCAGCGATCACATTTCCGGAATGATTGTTTACGGTGAATCTGATGTTGCACCAGCATTAGTCCTTTCAATAGAGGATTTAGACAATGATATTACAGCGGTTTCAAACCCTGTTTTACATTATCATGTTTCTGAATTTTTCAGAATCAATCCGGGTGCAAAATTATACGTTCAGTCGGTTGAAGAATCAGACGGAGTATTTATTGAAGTAAAAACACTTCAAAATTTTGCAGGCGGTGAGTTGAGACAAGTTGCCGTGTGCGACTTCACAACGCCTGTTGCTTCACTTGCTGCAAGAATGGCAACACTTAATCAAATTGCTTTGGATTTAGGAAATCTGAATATCCCAGTAAGCTTTTTATATTCTGTAAAAGTTGGCACATTAGACATTGCATCTCTTCCAAATATGCACACTCAAAATGCGGATCGTGTAACGGTAATTATCGGACAGGATGCTGGAGGACGTGGAAAGTTTTTAGCGGAAACAAATCCGTCATTATCTTGTATCGGTGCTGCATTAGGTGCTGTTTCTAAAGCAATGGTGCATGAATCTATAGCGTGGGTAGAAAAGCAAAATCTTATTTCTACAGCATATCCAAAAAGCTTTACTGGAGGCGCAGAATTGGCTCGTGAAATGGATGTTGTTGGCTTATGTGATGGTTCATTAATCACCGATTATACACCACAACAATTACAGGCGATTTCAGAAAAAGGATATGTTTTCGGTGTAAAATATACCGGAAATGTAGGAACATATTTTAACGACAGTTTCACAGCAACAACACTGGAAAGTGATTATGCTTATCTCGAAAACAACAGAACCATCGATAAAAGTATTCGTGGAATCTATAAAGCTCTATTGCCGAGAATTTCCGCTCCTGCTTATGTTGATTCTGATACTGGGTATTTAGATGTTTCAACAGTCAGCTCCTTAGAAGCTTTATGCGATGATGTTTTAGATCAAATGCTCAGAGACGGTGAAATCAGCGGTTATAAGAACTACATAAATCCTGCTCAGCAGATTTTAAGAAATTCAAAACTTGAAGTGGTTTCAAAAATAGTTCCTGTAGGTACACTAAGGGAAATTACAGTAAAAATCGGTTTAACCTTACAAATTAATCAATAATGGGTTTAGAATTAGAACCGCTAATTAATGGGCGGGAATACGGATGGGCAGACATTGTCGTAACCATCGGAGGTGTGCCAGTTACAGGAATCCGAGCTGTAAAGTACGATGAAGAAATGGAAAAAGAAAATATTTATGGTGCGGGTAGAAATCCTGTAAGCCGTGGATATGGTAGAGTAAAATCCACTGCCTCAATTACCCTTCTTTTCGGTACTATAGTGGCTTTGAGAGCCAAAGCACCTAAGGGTCAATTATTCAGAATTGCGCCATTTTCAATTACGATAAGCTACCAACCGGAAGCCGGACCAATTGTGACACACATCCTAAAAAATGCTGAATTTAAAAAATCAACATTCGACTGGAAAGAAGGAGATATGAGTAAGGAGATCGAATTGGAACTTATCATTTCTCATATCGTAGACAAATCAATTTAATACTACAAAAATGGATAAAAAAAATATTTGCGGGCTTAGTGAAACTGAGCTTGAAGAATTAAAAGAAAAACATGGTTTTCTAATTGTTGGAACTATTTCACAGGGAGAATCCCAGTATAATGCAATTTTTAAAGAGCCTGATTTTAAAACATTAGAAGCTACAGGATCAATTGCCAAAAACAATGAAATCAAAGGTACAAAGGCTTTATATGACAACTGTATTGTCAAAGCAGATCACGAAATTGAAAACAGGGATTTTCTAAAATTAAAGTCTGTAGAATGTGTGGCAAATCACATGAATAGCTTTTCTACGTCAGTAAAAAACTTGTAAGCTCGTTAAATGACGAGCATTCCGAACACGAACGCTGGAAAGCAGATGCGTTGATACGCTCGAATTTCCATGTTGATCCTGAAAAATTACCATTAAGTGAATGGAGTAAGTTAAATGCTCAGGCTCAATGGCTGGAAAAATGGAGACTTGAAAATCAGGCGGAATTACTTTCGTCTTTGATTGAATCAGCTTTCGGCTAATTACCTTTTCTGATTCTATTAGCAAAATTCATTATAGCAATAAACATCCATACTGCTAAACAAATTCCAAAAAAGATAGGATTGATTAACGAAATCAATATGCTGATTAAAAACAGCCATCCTAAACGGGTGATCTTATAACCAAAAATTATCATTTCCAAAAGCTTTAAAACGAAGTTACAGAATGTCAACGAATACTGCAACATATAACATTAATTTCTCCACCAATGGTGGACAAATTTTTCCTCAAATCAATCTTGGTTTGGATGGTGTTAATGATGCAGTCGGTAGAACTACAAGGGCTTTTGGTGATTGCTACAAAGCATTATTGTCTGTAAATCTTGCAGCTGAAGGTATCAACTCTTTGAAGCGTCAGATGGATGATCTGATTGCACCAGGTGTAAAATTAAATACCAACATGGCTGAGCTTTCCGCCATTACTGGAGTTACTGGTCAAGGGTTGAAAGATATCGAAATGGCTGCAAGAAGCACAGCAAAAACCTTTGGTACAGACGTTTCTCAAAACGTAGAATCTTATAAACTCATTCTGTCACAATTAAGCCCTGAAATCGCTCAAAGCGCTGAAGCAATGAAAATGATGGGTGAAAATTCAAACATCCTTTCGAAACAAATGGGTGGTGATACCGTTGCTGCGACCAATGTACTTACAACATCGATGAACCAATTCGGAGTTAGTACAAAAGACCCGATTGCAGCAGCTAAGATCATGGCGGATATGATGAATGTTATGTCAGCTGGTGCGCAGGAAGGTTCTGCGGAACTTCCACAAATACAGTCTGCATTAGAGCAGGTCGGAATGGTTGCCAAAACAACCGGTCTTTCCTTCGTAGAAACGAATGCGCAAATTCAGCTATTGGATAAAGCGGGTAAAAAAGGAAGTGAGGGCGGTATCGCACTGAGAAACGTTCTAACAACATTATCAGAAGGTCGTTTCGCTTCTAAAGATGCCACTGCCGGATTAGCTGCTGCCGGAATTTCTACGGAATATCTTGCAAATGCTTCCATTCCTTTAACTGACAGATTAAGAACGCTTAGAAAAATTCAAGGTGATACCGCATTAATGACAAAGGTTTTCGGTAAAGAAAACATGGCAGCGGGTATAGCAATGATTCAGGGAGCTGATGCTACTGACGAAATGGCTAAAAAAATGGTAAATACAAATTCAGCAGCCGATCAGGCGACTGTTATTATGGGAACCTATCAGGAGAAAATGAATCGTGCAAAAGCAATCATTGATGATTATAAAATTGCCATATTTAACGCTACTGAAGCTTACTTACCATACATCCAACATACAGTTATGGCTATTAATGCAGCCGCTGAATTTGCTAATTCTATAACAGCCATAAAATCCGTTTTGGAAGCGTTTTTCCCAAGACTTTTTGCCAGTACAACAGCTACAGAAGCCAATACAGCCGCACAAACTCGAAATACTACAAGTAGGGGTATAGGAGCTATTGTAAATCGTATTTACGCATCTACAATTACAGCTATCGGAAATGGTTATTTAAGAGCAACTTTAGCCGTGAATGCATTTTCTCTGTCAATAATGAACATTCCTGTTATCGGATGGATCATTGCAGGTATTGTGGTTCTTATTGCAGCAATAAAATTATTATGGGATCACTCAAGAAAGTTTCGTGAAATTCTCTTTGGAGTTTGGGAAGCTGGAAAAGCGGTATTCTACAATATCGGGGTTTTTGTGACCCGGCTTTGGAATTTGATTTTAAAACCGATAGCCATGTTTATTTTCAATATCTACAAATCGATATTTCTTTCTATATGGGAAGTTTTAAAAGTTGTTGTAAGTGGCATTGGTGACGCAATTTCGTGGGTTTGGAATTCAATTATAAAGCCTGTTGCAGAGTTTATTTATACAGCTTTTGTTAATTCATTCATGCTTATTTGGAACACCGTAAAAACCGTATTTAACTGGGTTGTTGGGGTTATCGGAAAAGTCTGGAACTGGATAAAAAATCTACTTGGAGCTTTCGGTGTTTGGATTGCGGAAACAATCATCAATCCTATACGTGATGCGTTTAGTGGAGTTTGGAAATGGATTGTTGAGTTATTGGATAAAATTATGAATAAACTTCAAGGAGTTCTAAAGCCTATCAAAGATTTATGGAATAAACTCTTTTCCGGTGACGGGATGAAAAATGTTTCAGTTGCTTATACTGAAGGTGCTTTAAAAGGTGCTGCAAGTTTTGATAAAGATCAGGCAGAAAAAAACAAAAAAGACGAAAAAACAGATGTTCCAAAAGACGATAGTCATAAATCAATATTTGACGTGGCGAAAGGAAGTCCAATGAAGCAAACAACTTTTGGTGATGATGCCGCTAAAAAAGCAAAAAAGAAAAAGGATGGTGATGGTGATTCCGGCAATAAAGTTAGAAATCTAAATATTACCAAGCTTGTAGAGAATCTTAATATCTATAATCAAAACGGTACTACCATGAGTAAAGAATCAATCAAACAAATGGTACAAGAAGCATTATTAACAGCTTCTGCCGATTTTACACTTGCTGAATAATGGAAATAGTAAGATATAGTTTTCCCAATGCTGAACAGTTGGTAAGAGGTACAGCAGTGAATTTAGCTTTCCGCTATGGAATGCAAACCGCAAAACCTTTTAAAGTCTCTGAAACCATAGGAAATGAAGGGAATCCAGTGTTTCAAAGCCTGAAAGAACTTGAAGGGCAAAGCTGGTTGACTTCTTTGGCTTTACGTTATATAGATGAGGTAAACAAAATTATAACTGAATTTGAATTTATAGAATGTATTATCACGGTTACTCAAGAAAAAAATATTGTTAGTACGGCTTTACAGGGAAGAAATGGAACAATTAAAGAATACATTTCAGACGGTGATTATTCAATTACAGTTGATGCTGGGATAAACAATTATACTGAAGGCGATGATACAGGTGCAAGTTTGGAATATCCTATTGATAAGGTTATTGAACTACAGAAAATATTGAATCTTCCGGAAACGCTTGAGGTACAATCAGACTTTTTAAAGATTTTTAATATTGATTCCGTAGTAGTTAAAAGTTTTTATCTCACTCAAGAAACTCACAGTAACAGGCAGTCAATACAAATGATTTTATTGAGCGATAAACCTTACGAAATTAAATTAAAACCGGAAGACAATGTTAAAGTTACGCAGTGAAATTACAATTGAAGGCGATAAAATATGGCGTTTCAATGAGGTTTCAGAATGTCTTTTAGTAGAAGATATTTCAAATCTTACAGATACCTGTGAACTTAAACTTCCTAAAAAAATTAAATGGGAACAGGCGGTTACGATAAACGGAAAACCTCCAGTAAAAAGAGGTGATAAAATCACTGTTAAATTAGGTTATGACAATGATTTGCAAGTGCGTTTTACGGGGTATGTACGTAGTGTAGATGCTAAAGTGCCAATCACGATAAAGTGTGAAGATGGAATGTTTCTACTTAAAACACAAAAGGCAAAACCGAAAGCGTTTAAAAACGCATCGCTAAACGATATTCTTAAACATCTTTTGGATGCCACAGGAATAAAATATACGCTAATCGATAAATCTATTATGGTTGGCAATTGGCGAATAACGAAAGCAACGGTCGCCGAAGAATTACAGGAATTAAAAGAAAAGCAAATGCTTTCTTCTTACTTCAGAAGGATTAATAACCAAAGTGTTTTATACGTTGGTTTAGCTTATCCGGCTGACAATAGAAAAAAAGTAAAAATTATGTACGGTAAAAATCTCATTACAGAAGATTTTGAATACCGTGACAAAGCAGATATCCGTGCAAAAGTTGAAGCGCAAACCTTCAACGCTAAACATAAAAAAACAGAGATTGAAATCGGTGATAAAGACGGGGATGTTTTAAAAATAAGAATTGACGGAATCACAGAAACAGAATTAAAAAAATATGCTCAACAGGCTTTAGACAGGTATAAGCAAAGCGGTTTTAAAGGGAGTTTTGAAACCTTCGGACAACCAGAAATTTACAAATGTGATATGGTCGATATTACAGCCAGTGACGGCAATAGTGGTGTTTACTTAGTGAAGAAAAACGAAACCTCTTTTGGAATGTCAGGTTACAGACAAAAAATTGAGTTGGGGCAACCACTGAGCTTAAAATAATGAAAGAAATTATCCAAAAATTAGCGAGTAATGGAGACGAGATTTACGCAAAAATATGCGAGGTCATGTCAGTTGATGAGGAAAACAAAACAGCTGATTTAAAACCGTTAGATGGTAGTTCAGAAATATTTGATGCCTATCTGGTGACCGATGATGAAAACGGAAGTTTGTATTTAGAACCAAAAACAGGATCATTGGTATGTGTGGTTTTTGTAACCAAAACAATAGCTGTCGTCGTTAATCCTTCCGAGCTTTTGAAATTCAGACTGAAAATATCAGGTGTTGAAATGCAGATTGATAAAGATGGTTTTCTATTAAAAAAAGAAAATGAAACGCTTAAAAAATTAATGGGCGATTTTATAACCGCTTGCCGGAATATGGTATTTCAAACCAATTCCGGAATCACCATCAAATTATTGACGGATATGGATTTTAAACAGCTTGAAACACGATTTAATAACTTTTTAAAATAGTTTTAAAATGCCTTTAACAGAAAATCAAGTAAAAGCAAACATAAAAGCTAAACTACAACAGGCTCGTAATAATATTACTTCAGCGGATGAATCTTTGGATTTTCTTGTAGAGGCAATTTATGAAGTTGTAAAATCTCTATTACAAGATGCAACTGTGACCGGAATTTGTCCTCCAAATGGCGGAATCTTAACACAGGGAAAAATTACATAATGAATGATTTATTATTAACACAGGACTATGATCTCGATATTAAAAACGGAGATTTTGTAATTGGCGACAGTCAGGAGCAATCTGTAGAATTAATGTTGATGAGTAAGCAAGGCGAGTTTAAATTAAATCCCGAAGCGGGTTGCAATATTTTATCCGCCAAAAACGGAGTAATCGGAAGATTATTAGACAGGGAAATCAGAGTGCAATTAGCAGCGGACGGCTTCCAGTTGGAAAATTTGAAAATAACAGAAAACGGAATCGATGTCAGTGGTCAATACATATAAAGTTTATGAGAATCAAAGTTGGTTGGATGTATCAATTGCTCTCTATGGTTCTGTAATCTTCTCTTTTGAATTAGCAATATTAAATAATTCTTCACCTTCAGAAGCATTAAAAGCAGGTCAGGAAATTATTTACAACGATAACGAAAAAGACGTCTTGGTTTTAAAAAGTCTTTATGGTCGTAACAGTATTCCTGCAACTGGTTTAACACCGGCACAAAAAGAACTAATACCACAGCCTAAAGGAATAGGCATAATGAAAATTTCAAACAGTTTTAAAGTTGGATAATGGAAAAAATATTTTTAGAAAACTTCGGTCTTTTGATAGCCGGTGTAGCAAGCGGGGTTGGTGGTTGGTTTTTCGGAAGAAAGAAAGCTAATGTTGATGTAGACAGCGTGCAAATTGACAATTTCGATAAGGGACTACTCTATTATCAAAAATTAGTTGATGATCTTGGTGTACGTCTTGAGAGAGCTATTTCCGCTCTTCATCTTTCAGAAATTGAAAAACAGGAAGTAATCAAAAAATTCTCAGAAGCAACTGATCAGATTCACGAGCTTGAAAGAAAGGTTGAAAACCTTACAAGAGAATTAGGAAAATATAAACAGCTTAACGGTAAATCATAGATATGAATAAAACATTTGAGCAAATTTTAGCCGAATTATTAGCCGAAAAAGCAAAGAAAACAGCTCTTGTAAGTTTAGATAGTACTTCTAAAACTTCAATGTGGAGCCAATTGTTTCAGGTGTTCGCTTGGGTGCTTTATAATTTCTCATTAGCAGCGATGCTACACCTTCAGGAGATCAGAGAATTAATTGCTAATCAAAAAGTTTTCAATTTGCGAAGATATCGCTTCGAAGCTTTACGATTTCAATACGGCTTTGATCTCGTGGAGGACAGCGACCAATTTAAAAACACCTATATCGAAAACGATGTAGAAGTTGTGGCAAATGATGAAAAAATTGAAGAATCAAAAATTGTCAAATATGCCGCTTGTAGCCGTGTAATTGACAACGGACGTGCTAAAATTGTTTTAAAAATTGCACCTGAAGATTTGAATGCAATTTTTCCTAACGATGTGATGATTGCATTTTCTAAATATATAGAAGAAATTTCGCCCGCTGGCGACCATGTAACGGTTTTAAACTATAATCCTGATATGCTAAAATTTGCTTTTAAAATCAAAGTTGATCCTTTGGTATTAAATGCATCCGGAATGGCAATTTTGACGGCATCTTATCCCGTACAAGTTGCAATTGAGAACTTCCTGAAGAATCTCCCATTTGATGGAGAACTAAGCATACAAAAGCTTGAAGCTTCAATACTGGCAGTCGATGGGGTTATTGATTTGCAAACTCTACAAATTGAGTCCAAATGGATTGATCCCGCTTTAAATGGGTATGGCTTGTACCAACCTGTTTCGATGGCAGTAATTCCAGCGTCCGGAAGATTTAAAATAGAAGATTTTACAGCCTTACAATATGTATCATGAAAGATGAAGTATTTAATATCGATTTTAGAAAACTTGCGATTGAGTGGCTTCCGACATTTAACAGAATGTCAGTTTTTACGGCAATTGTTTTAGTCATGATTGCGCCTGTTGAATTACTCTTTAATGAGTTTTTAAAAGCTCGTAAACAGAATTTAATTCGCTTAAAAACCACCTGTCAAAAGTTTTCAATGCAAAAAAGGCTTAATGATATTTTTGACCCGTTGGAACGAAGGATTGAAATTGTGAAGGCGGTGTTGTTTGATGAAAAATATCTCTACACTGAGGCTGAAGACGATCAGTTTAAAACAAAAACAAAGTGGCTGTTTGGGGATGAAAACCCAATATACTTATACACTGAAGCTGAACTCTATTCTGACTTTGATTTTCTTGTTAAAATCCCAAACTCCGGAATAAACGAACTTCAGTTGAAGGCAGAAATCGAATATTATATGCTGCAAAGCAAACAATACAAAATACAAATAGTTTAATATGAAACTTAACATTGAATTCCTTCAAACTGGCGGTGTACCGTTGACAAATAATCTAATGGCTCAGATTGTTGACTCAATAAAGCTTTATGATGCAATTGGAGATTTGGCAGGACACATGACAATTATCTCAGGGTGTGATTTTGTTTCAGGTTCAACAACAACGGTTAATTCAGGTGTGGTTGCAATTAATGGCGAGATATTAGTTTTTGAAGGTGGCTTAATAGATACTAATGTATTTATCCATGAAAGTCAGGTTTATAAAACATTTCAAGATCAAACAAGCAAGGTTTTGGTGAAAATAAAAACCGTAAAATTCGGAAATGCAGTTGCTCCCAATCTTTTTCCGTGGACTGAATTTGTAAAGCTTCAAACAATCAAAAGCCTTCAGGCAAGTTTAGCAGGAAAAGCAGACAAAATTACGCTTGAAGCACTTGAAAAAAGAGTGAAAAAAGTGGAATTTAAAACCGCTCCCATTGAAAATGGCGGTGTTGCTTTTATCTTTCGGAAGCCCGCTTCTGAAATTCCTTTGGGTTGGAAAGAATGTACTGATTTAAGTGGGAAAACAGTTTTCGGTTATAATCAGTTTGATCCTGATTTTTCAAGTTTTGGACTTTCATTTGGTTCCAAAACGGTCACCTTATCAAAAAACAACCTGCCGAAATTTAAAGTCAGAACATCGATTTTGCAGCCGTATGGTGGTAATCAAGGATTAGGAGGTTTTGACGGAGGCGGAAACCAATGGAACTGGAAGAACATCGAATCTGAACAAGTAGGAAACGATGAAGCCTTTAAAATTCTTCCACCTTACGAAATTGTAATTTTTATAGAACCAAACTTTCAATAGCATGGCATCATTAATAGAGATTTTCGGATGGTTTGAGACCGGAGATATTCCAACTCAAGACCAATTTAGAACAACATTTGCCTCATTCAGGCACAAAGAAAACAAAATCCCATTAAACGAGGTTGAAGGACTTGCAGCTATCTTTGAAAATACTGTTACCAATAACATTTTCAACGGATTTAAAGACGATGTAAATTCAAAAATAATAAATCTTGCAAAGAAGGACGGTAGTAATTTATTACCTGCAGATGTTATCAGCTGGAAAAAAGCTTTAGGACTTGCGAATATTGCAGTTGTCGATTCCGAAGATGATGACGAAACAGTAATCATTGGCAATGTATATACGAAAAAACAGGTAATAGGCATGCTTGAAGTGTTCCGTGAGCAAGTAAATGGAAGCTATCAAACTATTGAAGAAATCAAAGAAATGCTTGTATCTAACGATTTAGACCTCGACGAGCTTCAGGAGATAGTTAATTTCATTAAGAAAAACCGTGAAGACATAGAGTTGTTAAAGCAAATTTCAGTTGGAAACACGAAAGATGATAAGGTCGAGCTCGTAGCCAATTATGCTCGCTGGGGAGCTTTGAATCTTCAAAATCAATTTAATGATGTAGTCTACGATAAAATTCAAGCAATTGAATCAGGAGCTGGAACACGGGAAACGATTATCATCACGGACGATTCATTTTTTACGCATAACCTAAACAGCTATGATTTTGTTTGCGAGGCGTATGACACTGTAACACTGTACAAACTCCCATTAAAAATCAAAATAGTAGATGCTAACAATATCTATATAGCCTTTGACAGCAAGCCTACAAACAATATTAACGTTACAATCAAAAAAATATAAAAACGAAAAATCATGAGCGATATTAAATATGCATATTACCGAACTTCTGTAGGTTATAAAATTGCTGGCAAAACAGATGATGACATAATCACCGCTGATGGTGGGACAAAAAGTTTAGCTTCATTTTGGCACGATGGGAACTTCACGCCTGCAAACTACGTTCCGACAACAAGAACGATAACTATAAACGGTACAAGTTATGATTTGTCAGCAAACAGAGCATTCACAACTCCTGACACGGTAACAAGAATAAAAGGCGGTGCTGCCGGAGCTTTTACTTCTGGTGATATTACTTTGGCAGCCGGGGCAAACATGGCAATTACGCAGACAGCCGGAACAATCACTTTAGCGTCAACAGATACGACCTATACAGCAGGTAATGGTTTGACATTGACGGGTACTTCATTTTCATTGCCTGTTACAACTTCCGGAACAGGAAACGTTGTTACAGGAGTTACTCAGACTGCTAATGGTATTACTGTTTATCTTGGTTCTATGCCTACAACAGCAGATTTAGCCAACTATATTCCTATCTCACAAAAAGGTGTTGCCAATGGCGTTGCTACTTTGGGAGCAAACGGACAGATTCCAGCTGATCAATTGCCATCTTATGTAGATGATGTTATCGAGGCTGCAACTTTAGCTGCTTTGAACGCTTTACCAGCTTCAAAAAAAGAAACCGGAAAAATCTACGTTGCGCTTGATACGAACAAAACGTACAGATGGTCTGGAAGTACATTTGTTTACATTACTTCAGGAGCGGTAGATTCTGTAAACGGACAACAAGGAGTTGTAGTCCTTAGTAAATCAGATGTTGGTTTAGGTAATGTTGATAATACGGCAGATGCAGCAAAAAGCGTTCTTTCGGCAACTAAATGGACTACACCGAGAACGATTACCCTATCAGGTGTTGTAGCCACCACGCAAACGATTGACGGTACCGGAAACGTGACAATACCTATCACCGCTGTTCCGGCTACATTATTAACAGGAACAGCTGGTATAAATACAACTGGGTCGGCTGCAAAATTAACAACACCAAGAACAATCGCTGCAACAGGTGATGCTACTTGGTCAACAACTTTTGACGGATCGGCAAATGTAACTTCAGCATTGACCTTAGCAGCAACAGGAGTAACAGCAGGAACTTATGATGAAGTTACAGTAGATGCTAAAGGACGTGTTACAGCAGGAACGAATACTACAAAGAGCTATACGACATCAATTTCCGGAACTGCAACAATTACGCATAATTTAAACACGCTAAACGTGGAAATTCTAATGCGTGATACGGTAACGTTGTACAAGGTTTATGGAAGAATAAAACCTATCGATAATTTAAGTTGCGCTATCGAATTTGACTCAACACCACCAAATCCAATCTCAGTTTTTGTTAGAAATTTAGAAGTATAAAAAATGGATGTAAAATATTCTTATTACATATCCTCCAAAGGATTCAAAATCACTGAAGGAACAGCAGTTCAGTTTTTAAAAGGCGATGGTTCTGTTGATAATAACAGCTATGTGACGACAAATACGGCTCAGAATATAATCGCTCAAAAAACCTTCACACAAAGCCCTGTTATCCCTGATGGAATGTTAGGCAATCACGCAGTTAATCTTAATCAACTAAATAAAAGTGTTACATATACTGGTGCTACTTCTGATTTAACACTGGCTGATAAAAACTTAAATTTTACATCAGGCTCTATCTCAAAATTTGAAAATGGAATGCGTATTTTTAATAACGTTTTTCAAAAATCAAATCCAAATGTTGGCCAAAATGGAATTTTATCTTTTAAATTCCCTCAGGCAAGCACTGCGGCGACTATGTTTACTGTTGATATCAATTTCTGTGATTATAGTAATCGAATATTGGGAAAACTTAGAGTCGCGTTCTACAAATCTACAGGCACGACAATAAGTACTACAGGAAGAGTGGCATTGTGGGAATGCACAGATAATCTACCATCAACAGTCATTAATGTAGGCATTGATATCTCTGGAAATGTGTGTATTAATCTTGGAGAGATCAACACAGTTTGGGGGAGCTATACCACTTTTGAAGTGATAAGAGTTCAAGCGTCTTTATCAAACACCGCAATAGATTGGTCAAAGGGGTGGTCACAAACATTAGAAACTTCAAATCCGACAGTTCCTGATACGTATAAATCTTTGGTGAACATAGTGCCTGAAATAATAGCAACTAGAAGTTGGGTTGATAATAATACAATTGGTTCAATACCAAAAAATCCAATACTTTTATTAGCACAAAATTTAGATACGATTATAACCCCTGGTTTTTATATACAAGCCAACACTAGTAATGCTACTATTGCTAACAGTTACCCAACTACAGTAATTGGAAGTTTAAAGGTATATCAAATTTCTATTACAACACTTAGAATAATTCAAGAATATACAGATAATAATCTAACAACTTTCATAAGAAGATACAATGGTACAAATTGGAGTACTTGGAGAACTATTTTAAATAGTATAGATACAATTCCTCAGTTAGCAAATTATATACCTCTATCTCAGAGAGCTGTTGCTAATGGTGTGGCTACATTAGATGCCACAGTCCAAATACCTAATGCTCAAATACCACAAAGACTTACAAACAAAGTACTTGCTATAGGTGGCGAGATTGCAGATACATCTTTTACAGGGTTATATGATAGAAACATGTTGGCTCTTGCGGATAAAGAACATACGGTAACTTCAATTTTAAGCGGCTCAGGGTCATTTAACGGAGGTTTAGGTTTCTTCAATAGCATTCTTTTTAATCAAAAGCCTGATTTTGCTAGAATAAATGGAGCTGACATAACTACAGAGCTTGTTGTTACTATTACTTTTGCATCAATTTTAGATAATTACAGTAGAGGGCTTTGGCAACCATTCATACAGACCAGATTAAGTGCTGGCAGCCAGTTTAGAAATTGTGCTGTAGAGGTAATGGATATAAATAATGTGTGGTACGCACCATCCGCTTATACTGTTCAGAATATGTCTCTGATTCCTCAGAGTGGGTTGTTTTTATTCCCCGAAAGTTCGCCAGGTACTGCTTCTATAAAAGCGGTTAGATTTAAGCTTTCAAACGCCTCCCCGGAAAGTGGATTGATATATCTGTCAAATATAGGGTTTCGTCACGTATCTCATAGTTTTGCGCCACAATTTCCACATAGAGGGGAGAACAATCAATTTTATGGGATTAATACATTTAATGCATCACCCAGAGTACCTAATGCTACTGTAGCTGACCAAGCCGTTAATTTTGGGCAAATTACGGGTAAAGTAAACCAGTCTGATTTAAATACGCAATTGGCTGGCTATGCTACTTTGGCAGGTGTGCAAACTTTCACGAATACTAAAACCTTTTTACAAAGTCCAGTTGTTCCAAATCCGACATTATTGCCTCACGCTGTCAACTTAGGTTATGTTAGTGCAAACTTTGTAACAACTAATACTGCTCAAAGTATTACGGATTATAAAACTTTTGAGGCTGGAGCTGAACTTCTTTTAAAAGGTGACGATCAAAACTTAATACAATCACTAAAAACAGGTAATCAATTAGGCGGTAATATAGTTGCGGGTTGGTACTACAGACATTATTCAGCTATATGGAAAGCTGGTTGTATAAGAAATAGTGGTCCATTATCGGAAGGCTTTGGTTTTGATTTATCAAATGATGGTGGTACTACTTTTGAAAGAATTTTCAGAATACAACACGATAGTAATTTAGTTACAAGAGATTTTGGTCGTTCAGACGAATGGTATGATGCTTATTTATGGGGCAACCATGCTCAGGCTGGTTACGTGAAGTTAGACGACAATGGTAATATTTCAGCAAAAGGAATCATCCATCCAGATTATCCCAATGATAATAATCTTGCATTTATGGCAGATGGTGGAATCAGGGATATTAATGATTTTGCCGGAACTTTGGTTAAATACATCGAAGTTCAGGCAGGAGCTGCATTTACTCCATCAACAGATGATACGCATTTAGATGTGTATGCAAGAGGTGACATGGAGCTATACTTGACAAGTGCTAATCATATTCAAGGAAAAAAAATTACTGTTTATACTAACAACAATCTTTCAGCCGTGGTTAAAGTATATCGTGATGGTAATTTGGTGACAACTATACAAAGTGGTCGAACTACTGAATTCATTCTAACTTTTACAGGGTGGACTATGACAGATATAGGCTCAAGTACATTTATTTAGAAATTAAAATTCCAATGGAGGAAAGGAATTAAAAAACGTCCTCCAAATTAAAAACTTCCTACAGTATTTTAATAGCAACAAAGCCAGCCATGGAGGACGAAATGTCTTCTTTGGCTGGCTTTGTTGTTCAGTACTGTAGGAGGTGCAAATTTAAACAATATTTATGGAGATTAAAATAATAAGTAAAAATTTAGGCGAATTAGTTATAAAACTAATCAGTAAACAAAAAGCAAAAGAGTTAATTATAAATAATCATTACTCGAAAAAATGGAATAATGCGAGTTTTGGGATGTACAATTTTGGCATCTTTCACGTAGGTTCAGAAGATGAAAATGATTGTCTTGGAGTGGCAAGTTATGGGTATATGAAGAATGCAAAGGCAAAAATATTCTATCATCCCAATCCTGATGCAATGATGATAGAATTAAATAGAATGTGGATATCTGATAAGTTGGGAAAAAATGCTGAAAGCATTCTGATAGCACACTCTTTAAAAGCCCTCAAAAAAGAAAATCCAGACATAGTGGCGGTACAATCATTTGCTGATGGTCGTTTAGGCTGTGGAACTATTTATAAAGCGTCTAATTTTAAATATTTTGGAAAGCACCAAACAATCTTTTTGGAAAACAAACTCACTGGAGAAATCACACATCAACAAAACTTAACTAATTCAACATCTAAATCGAGATACATTCGTGATAATATTGCATTTCTTTTAGGTGACTTTAAAACGTTTAAAGTTGATACATATAGGTATATATTCCCATTGTGTAAGAAGTTTCAATTTAAAACGCCTCAGGTGCCTTATCCGCCTTACAATAAAGGTCAGATAGAATTTGAATGGGTTAGAGATAAGAAAGTAATCAAAGAAAGATTGATAAACTTTATAAATAGCATTTAAAAGGCATTTAAAAAAGCATTAAAGCATCCAAAACGGATGCTTTAATTATTTGATTAATCGTGTTTTTTTTGACCTTTTAATTTAATTTTTTTGACCTTTTAATTTGCCGTTTATATTTGAGATATAACACAACCCGGAGTTTTTATTTTCGTTCAAAACTTACGTTGTGAATTGCTTTCATTTTTGAGTATCTTTGAGATATAACACAACCTCAAAATTTAACCCATTGTTTTCCAATGGGTTTTGTTTGTTTTTAGGATTCTAAATTTAAAATAATTCAAGCTGTTGGAAGGTTGGTGGTGGTTCTTCTCGATTTCTGGCAAAAAAGATTTCTATGTCTCCGAATTGTTTATCAGTGATGCACATGATGGCTACTTTCCCTGCTTTGGGAAGCATAAATTTTACTCTTTTGATGTGTACTTCGGCGTTTTCTCGACTCGGGCAATGGCGGACATACATTGAAAATTGGAACAATGTAAAACCATCATCAATGAGGCCTTTGCGAAATTTGTTGGCATCCCGCATATTGGTTTTGGTCTCGGTTGGCAAATCGTATAGTACTAAAACCCACATAATTCGGTAAGCGTTAAATCTTTCGGCATTCATTCGTTTTTTTGAAATGGTTGTTTCTTGGCTTTCTTTTGTTTTTATCTGTGAGTTGCAGCCCGACCTGAGTGGAGCTCTTTTATACTTTTTCCTCAGAAAAAGTATAAAAAGCGGGAACGGAGGGCGGAAAAGCTGCCCAAATTAATTGTTTTATTATATTAATTCGGGATAGGAAATCAATCGTTTTTCGCCGGTGTAACATTTGTACAACGAGGAAGCAGTAGTTTTTACGGCGATGAGCAATGGGCGTGTTTTGTCATCTATTTTTACGTCTTTGGTGGCAATCTGCAGAATATGGGCTTTGAATTCTTTGGTAAGTTCTTCGTTTTCGGGATTTTTTTGCAACCACTGCATCACGAGCAAGTCTACAAAGGGACGATATGGCTCCATTAAATCGTCGGCAAGGCAGTATGGATTGTATTTATTTTTATGGAAAATACCGAGAACAGGAAGAAGTCCGGTCTCTACAATCGCTCTCGCGACAATGCTTCGAAGCACGGCGTATCCGAAATTGAAAAACGGATTGGGCGACTCCCCGAAACGTTGCCTGAGGAAATCGAGACTGATGAGGTATTTCCAATAATGTTTCGCCGCAATGCCTTCCATATTGGTAATATCACCACTTTTTACGTTGTTTTGATAGTCAATCATGGGTTCGTAATAATTTCCCAACCTCATCAAAACTTGTTTCTGGTTTTCAATTTTACATTCGATGGTTTGTTTCCAAAGTTGTTTTTTCAAGGGTTCGCTGGCTTCTAGTTGGTCTTTCACCCTGTCGGAATGTTCGGTATGGCCATAAATCGGAAGCATAATCCCGTGTGGCAAATGGTGCGCGTCACAACTTACAACGACTACATTGTTTCCCATCATCTTTTGTATCAGCTGATGGGAAATGGTGATCTGAAAATGGTCTAACATCAGAAAACCCAGGTCTTCCACCGGAACTTTGCCTTTCATTTCTTTCGTTTCCGGACAAAGAATATGCATTTGCTCGTCTTTGAGCTTGAGGTACGCGGGATTGCCGATGTAGATGGAGCGGGTAATCATAAGGTTATGTTTTAATATTCTCCGATTTTTACAATATCTCCAAGATGATTGAGACGGACTTTTATAATGTCTTTTAATCTCGCAGGTGTTTGAATATAATGATACATTACTCCCGACAATTCTTTTTTTGTTTTTAAAATTTCTCCAGAAATAGCAACAGTCTCTAAATGATTGTTAAACATATAATCTTTACTTGAAATTTTCTGCACTCTAAACAAATTTGGGCTAATCTTTTTCTTATTTTCCGCATCTAATAAATCAATTTCTTTAGGATTAAATCCTGTTTTTTCATTAGAGAAAACAAAATATTCATTTTGTTTCATCGTAAATAAAAATTGCCAGCCCAAACCTTGATTATACGTTTTGTCAATCACTGGTTCTCCTGAATTAACAAGCTGTACCGCATCAAACAAGGATACTACTCTTTCCTGAAGATTTCCTTTTTCGTCTCGGTAAATAGCAACGTGATGATTGTTTCCAGTGCTCACAAAATCGACTGAAATTTTCTGACCATTATCATCTAAAATTTCATTTCCAAAATGGTCTTTTTTATAATGTAAAAATTCAGCATTTTTCACTCCGGAAATTGTTACTCTTTTGATGGAAATTCTTTTTTCTTCATTGAGCCAAATTGGATTTTTCTCTAAATCTGAAAATGCTTTTTTCGGGTCGTTATCAAATTCATTTAGTCTGCGGAGTAAAATTCTCTTAACACCTTCATCTAATATTTTTTCAATGGTTTTTACATCTTTAAAATTATCTGGTGTTATATCTTTTCGAATAGAATAATCTTCTTCCAGCCAAGTTAATTTTACAATTTCAGGAAGTGTTTCTGTTTTTTCGTCATTCAGGTGAATAGGATTTTTAGTCAGAACGTTTTTCCCAGCAAATGCTTTTTTCGGGTCGTTCTCATTTTCTGATAACCTTTGAAGCAAAAGATTTTTATAAATAGGATGAGCTACTTTACTTATAATTTCTTCATTGAATTTCGCACTTATTTTTTCATCTTTATTGATGTAATATTGGTACTTTCCGTAAACGGTTTCTTTGTGCAATTGTCCTCGTGGCGTCAATTCAACTTTAGTTCTTTCGCCGTTTTTAGATTTGGTCTTATTTTTATTTTTTGTTACGACTTTATTTTTCGCTTTATGGGAAACCAAAATATTTTCCAAATGTTCTTTTGCAACTTGTCGGAAGTTTGGAATAGGTAATTTGAAAACTCTTTTTTTATTTCCATCATCATCTTTTTTCCAGGTCGTTTCTTTGTCTTCGATGCCTATAATAACGTTATGCTCTTTATGGGTTTCATTTTTTCGGGCATTCAGAAAATTAAGATATTGAATATGATTATGTTTGGTAAAAGCCACCGTTAAAGCATCCATTGCGTGGTGACGATGGTCGTTTCTTTTGCTCCAGTCTACAATTCTCTCTTTGAAACTTCCATCTTTTTTCTCCACCATTTCCGTCAATCCTAAAGCTTTGAATTTGTCAAAATTAAGTTCCTGCATAATATTGACCAAATCCCAATCTTCCCGTAATCTGGCTGTAACACTTCCCGTAGTTGGCGTCACTACTCTACAGATTTCATACAAAAGATTTCTTGCTTTTTTGGCAATATATTGGCTGTCGCGTAAATCTCTATCGATAAAACCATCACCAATTTCAGATTCTTGTTTTAATAATTTTTGATATTTGGCTTTAGTTATTTTCTTTTCTTTAAATAATGTTTCTACAATTGATAAATATTTTTCAAGATTTTCAGCTGATTTATTAGACATAAAATCATAAGCCGTTTTATTTCCTTTATCTAAATTTGATTGTCTCGGAACCAAAACTTTATTAGAAAAACTATCATCAAAAACTTTAGACTGAGGAATAATGTGGTCTATATCGTAAGTTTTGCTATAAAGCTTTTCGTAATCAATTTTTTCATCTGTATATAAATTTTTGAAAGCATTATAAGACAATTCCTGATACAACTTGTATCTTACGATATCATTTTTACTTGGATTTTTTACATGAGGAAAATCTTTTTTTATAGTAGCCCTTATTTTCTCATTCTCAATTTTGGAAGCATTGATATTGGTTGTTAATTCTGCTCTTTCCTTCGCATTTTTCTTCAAATCTCTTGATAATTCTACCCGAATTTCATCAAATTTGAAATACTTAGTTATTTTTTATGTATATCCGTAATCATCCATAATTTCGTATATTTGTTTGTTATATAATAAGTTAGATGGATATATTTAGTTTTACGGCTGAT
>NZ_LELA01000064.1 GCF_001677955.1 Chryseobacterium sp. BGARF1 | reverse complement strand
TTAGTTAGTTAGTTAGTTAGTTAGTTAGTTAGTTAGTTAGTTAGTTAGTTAGTTAGTTAGTTAGTTAGTTAGTTAGTTAGTTAGTTAGGATTGGTTTTTTTTTGAAGTGTTTTTTGATTTATGTGCTTTTTTATTGATTATTTAATGAATTAATAAAAAAAAGCATAAAATTCGATAATAAATTACGAATAATGAAATTGTTAAAAAAATATTAATTTTTTTTCAATTTTTAAGAGTTTATTAACGAAAAGTTTCACAACTTTACGGCCACAAAATTAATACTATAAATGAATAAATTAACTACAAGTATTCTTACTGTGGTTCTTACCTCGTGTTTTGCCATGGTAAGTGCTCAGGAGACACAAGGAGATTCTTTGAGAACACAAGATATCCGTGAAGTGGTGGTAACAGGAGCATTAGGTCTTAAAAAAAGACAAGATGCGGTTACCTCTACCAACCAAGTTGTAAATAATGCTGAAATTACACAAGCAAACAATCCTAATGCAGTTCAGGCATTAACGGGTAAGGTCTCTGGTTTACAGATCAACACTACCAATAATTCAGTTAATTCTACAACAAGAGTTGTTTTAAGAGGACCAAGATCAATTTCGGGAAATAATCAGGCGTTAGTTGTCATTGATGGTGTTATCTCTACTTTAGATATTTTACAAAATTTACCACCGGAGATTATTGATAATATGAATATTATCAAGGGTATGCAAGGTGCTGCTTTATATGGTGAAAGAGGAAGTAATGGTGTTATTGTAGTAACAACAAAAAGAGGGACAAAAAATGAAAAATTACAGTTTAATCTTACAAGCTCTATAGATTTCTCTACTGTTTTCAAGATGCCGATTAGGCAAAAAATTTATGGGCAAGGCTATCCGGGTGATACTTTTGATACTACTGATTATGATGGAGCGAATTGGACTCCGTATGAAAATACAAACTGGGGACCGGCTTATTCTTCTGCTCTAGGTGGTCAATCTTTGCTTGTGGGAATGCCGAGTGCTGATAATTCTTGGTTAAGAGAAACTTTTAGCTATAAAAAAGATGGAATGTCTAACTTTTTTAAAACAGGGGTTTTAATTCAAAATGGAGTATCTGTAACAGCAGGAGGGTCTGATTCTTATGTTTTTTTATCTGTAAATAGAGCTGAAAATGACTTTGTAGTGGAGAAGGATTATTTAAAAAGAAATAATTTTATCCTAAAAGCAGGAAAACAATTAGGTAAATTTAGAATTGATGGAAATGTAAATTATCTAGACAGAAGAACATCAACTACTGATTCTAATCTTTATGGCCAGTTGCTTCAAACTTCTACCAATGTAGATGTAAGACAATTTAGAAACGCTCTTCCAGATGCTAGCTACAGTATTTATACAGTTAATCCTTATTGGACGATAGACAACGATAGAGCAGATACCAAACAAAGGACATTCACGGGCTTGATTAATATGGAGTATAAATTAAATGATCATATTTCATTTACTTATGCAGGAACTGCTGTTTCTGGTTCTTCAATTCAAGAAAGTCACTTGAATGCATTTGCATTTGATAGAGTATATGACGGAACAGGTACTCCTATTGACGGTACAACACCTGTAGATTATGGCCCTGATCCAATTGTGTCAAACTATTATAAAACAGTTTCATCTAGTTTTAGATATTACGGTGATTTGATGGCAAATTTTGATTATAATCTGACTGATGATCTAAACTTTAGGTTTAACATCGGTCATAATATCCAAGATGCATCTAGCTCCACTACCCAAGTTGGTGGTCAAAATCTTAAAATTCCAGGATGGTATCATATTAATAACGTATTACAAGCAGATTTGTTTCCTAGACTTGATAATTCTAACACAAGACAGAGGTCTTTTGCATGGTTTGCCAATTTAGATTTAGGTTATAAAGATTTCTTATATTTTAATTCTACTTTTAGATATGAGAAAAGCTCTCTTACAAGTGTTAATCCTGTAACTCCACAAGGAGTGCAACTGCCTTTTAGTAACAAAGGTTATCCTTATTATTCTTTTGGAGCTTCATTTATTCCTACGAAAGCATTTGAAAGTATTAAAGGAAATGTGTTAAATTATGCAAAAGTAAGTTTAAACTATAGTAGAGTAGGAAATAGTGGTACTATTGATTTGTATGGATTAGACAGGGTTGGTACTTTCCCAACAGGATATCCTTTTGGATCACTTTCTTCTTATTTACCTACAACAACAATCTATGCTCAAGATATTGAGCCTGAGTTCTATTTATCTAAAGAAGCCTCTTTGCAGTTGGGTTTCTTCAAAGACAGAATTACTTTTGATGGATCAATATTTAGAAATGATACTAAAAACTTTATTACTACTATTGCTACTTCCTCAGCTTCAGGTATAACCAATTTCCAAGATAATATTGGAAATAGCCGTAATATAGGCTATGAATTAGATTTAGGTTTTACCCCAATCAAGACCAAAGATTTTGAATGGAAAATAAGAGGATCTTATTCAACTTATGAAACAGAAATTGTATCACTAGAAAATGGTGCTGATGAAGTACCTTTAAATACTGCTGGCAACGTAGGTATATTTGCTGTTAAAGGCGAAAAGTTCCCTGTTATTAAAGGAACAAAATATCAAAGAGATCCAAATGGGAATATTATTGTAAATGCAAACGGTAATCCTTTATCAACCTCAAATTTTGAAATACTTGGACAAGTAAATCCAGATTATATTTTAGGATTTAATACATCTTTTAAGTTCAAGGGAATTACCTTGAGTGCTACTGCAGATTATAGAACCGGAAATAGTTTTGTTTCTATTGCAAAAGTGAGTTTGGGAGCTAACGGATCATCTGAAAAAACAGCTGAATTTGATAGATCTAAAGGTTATGTAGTTCCTAATTCTGTTCAGTTGGTTAATGGTCAATATGTTGCTAATAATACACCGGTAGGTAATGATGATAGTTATTTTGGAGTAATGAATTACTTTACAACTTCTGATTATTCATCAGTAGGGGAGGAATATGTTGTAGATGGAACGGCTCTAAAAGTAAGAGAGATTGCTTTAAGTTATGATTTGCCCAAGTCAATTCTGAAAAGAACTTTTGTTAACTCATTATCAATTGGTGTATACGCAAGAAACCCTTTCTTTATCTATGCAAAAGATAACAGAAACTTTAATGATCCTGAAACAGCCAATACAAGTGGTAATGCCGGAGGAATTGCGGTAACAGGACAGTATCCTAGTATGAGAACTTTTGGTTTTAACCTTAATGCAACTTTTTAATTAAACAAAATGAAAAACAATAAATTTTTAATAACAATTTTAGCTACTGCTTTAAGTTTTACCACAACATCTTGTAGCAATGATTACTTAGATGTTAATGATAATCCAAATGCAATACAGGCAGAACAGATTACCCCAGATTTGATACTTCCTGGTGCTATTAGCCAGGCTTACAGAACTCAGGCTGGGACGATGATGCAGTTTGGGAATTTGATGATGAATAGTTGGGCAGGAAATACTTATACAATTGCAGGCCCATTTTCAAGAGAGTTTAGTTTGTCAAGCGTAGATAATACTTTTTATAGAGGGATTTGGGAAGGTTTGTATCCGAGAGTTGCTAATTTTGATCAAATGGAAAAGTTTGAGAATAATAATCACAAGCAAGATTATTATATTGCTATTGCAAAAATCATGAAAGCTTATTACATGCAGTATATTGTAGACTTGTATGGTGATGTTCCATACAGTGAAGCTTTTATGGGGCAGCAAAATACTACCCCTAAATATGATAATGATGCAGATATTTACAAAATTCTGATTTCTAAATTAGAGGAAGCTAATGCTTTGATCGATGCTGCAGATGAGCATGCTGAAGAGCCTGTTTCTGATATTGTTTTTTCTGGAGATACACCTGAAGAACATATGGGTAAATGGAAAGAGTTTTCAAATACTTTAATGCTTAGATTATTGATTAGAATGTCTAAAGTCACAGGTGAAATGGAAACTTATAGAAATCAAAAACTTACGGCTTTAGCAGCAAGAATAAATGCTGATCCAATTAATAAGTTTATTAAAAATGAAGTGGTGGTTAATCCAGTATATACTTCAGGAAGTAATGATCAAATGAATCCATATATTTTAAATTGGGCAAGAAACGCTTCAGGACAACAAGTATCAAATTATGCTGTTGTTGTTGTTTCTGAACATATGGCAAATGCTTTGGAAGGTAATGTAATCTTAAATAATACGAGTTATTCCAAATTTACGGGGCTTAAAGATCCAAGAAGAACAAGATTGTTTACTAATGTAGCTTCAGTTGATTCAAACGGAAACTCATTTACGGGATTAAAAGGTGTCAGACAAGGTAATGTTCCAGGTCAGCCAGGAGTACCTGTAAATAATGTGAATACTTCGAAATTAGGAATTGGTAATTTTTCAGGCAGTGCAGCTGTAGGTGATTGGAAGGATGTAATTAAAGAAAATAATCTAAGAGGAGGTGTTCTCTTTTCTGCAGCTGAAAGTAATTTGTTACAAGCTGAAGCTGCCCTTAGATGGCCTGCTATTTTTGGTAGTATTTCAGCATCAGATAAATTTAACGAAGCTATAAGAACAAATGGTGTTTGGTTGGGAGCAAGTGCTGCACAGATTTCGACTTATATTACTTCAGCCAATACTAGAGTAGGTCTTGGTTGGACAGGAACAGATGCACAAAAAATTGAGGCTATTATGACTCAAAAATGGATTGCATTGACCAATATCAATCCAACTGAAATGTTTATTGAATATAACAGAACAGGATATCCATTTACACCAATGGCTACAACAGCTCAGTTCCCAAATAAACCTTACAGATTAGTATATCCAAACTCTGAGTATGCTGCAAACTCTGCGAACGTACCAAATATTTCATCTGCACAAGTGTTTGTTAAGAATCAATACACTCCATTCTGGAATCAGAATTAATTTGAGCTAAATAATATTTAACATAATAGAACAGAAAGAGAAGCAATTTATTGCTTCTCTTTTTTATTTAGAAATAATTTAAATTAAAAAGTGACTTATTTCTTTAATCACAATGAATTGGTGATTTATTTTAATCATATTTTAAACGAAAAGACTGACGATGGTATTTTGTGATGCCGTGCTTTATCAGGGCTTCCTGGTGCTTTTTTGTGGCGTAGCCAAAGTTAGTATTCCATCCGTATTCGGGATGTTCTTCATGAAGCTCAATCATTAATTTATCTCTGTAATTTTTGGCTAAAATAGAAGCTGCCGCAATTGATAAAAATTTAGAATCTCCTTTAATCACACATTGATGTGGAATGAAATTATAAGGGTGAAATTTATTTCCGTCTACCAAAATAAATTCAGGTCTTATAGTAAGTTTGTCTAAAGCATTGTGCATGGCATGAATGCTGGCGTTCAGTATATTATGTTCGTCTATAAAAGAGGGTGGAAGTTCAGCAATAGCAAAACTTTTCACATTATCTTTAATGTAACTATCCAAATCCATTCGGGTCTTAAAGCTCAATTTCTTTGAATCATTGATGAGCTTTTGCTCAAAATTTTCATCTAAAATTACCGCAGCCGCAACTACTGGGCCACACAGACAACCTCTTCCTACTTCGTCGCAACCAGCTTCGATATAATTATCTGACCATTTCTTTAGTAAATTCATAATTTTTAACATTTAAGAGTTGTAATAATGCAGTAAATAGTCATGTGTTATGTTGAAAATAATAATTTTTTGAAATTTTAACACTTTTATAAGATAACTTTTTACAACTTTGTTAACACAAAATTAATATTAATATGAAGAAATTAACCGCAGGGGTACTAATTTTAGTACTTTCCTCGTCTTTTGTGGTTGCCCACGCGCAGACAAAGCCGGGAGATACCCTAAAAACACAAGAAATTGAAGGTGTAGTTGTTACTGCACTCGGAATTAAGAGAGAAAAAAAAGCTCTAGGATATTCTTCTCAAACTCTTAATGCAGAACAAGTCAACTCTGTACCAACCAATAACTTTATTAACAATCTATCTGGTAAAGTTGCCGGTATGGAGATTAAAAACAATGGGAATTTTGGCGGCTCTAGTAATATTGTGTTAAGAGGGACTAAGAGTTTAACCGGAGATAATCAGGCACTGATTGTTTTAGATGGGGTGCCTATCATTAGTGGAAATTTGAATGCTAGTGATGCATCAAAAGGTCGTGACGGTTTTGACTTTGGTAATGCAACCTCTGATATTGACCCCAACAATATTGAATCAATCAACGTATTAAAAGGTGCTGCTGCAACGGCTCTTTATGGAAGTTTGGCTGCGAATGGGGCGGTAATTATTACTACTAAAAAAGGTAAAAAAAGTAAATCATTAGGTCTTACCGTAAATTCAACAGTTTCTGTTGGTGAAATAGATCGATCAACGTTTCCTAAGTATCAGAAATCATACGGAGCAGGATACTCAGGAGCAGATAGCTTTTTTAATGTAGATGTAAATGGTGATGGAATTATAGATGTCCTTGCACCAACCGGCGATGATGCTTCTTATGGAGCTGCATTTGATCCTAATTTAATGGTTTATCAATGGAACTCTTTTGTTCCTGGAAATCCTAATTTTGGAAAGGCAACACCTTGGACTGCTGCTAGAAACGATCCTTCTAAATTTTTTCAAAAATCACTGTCATTTGTAAACAGTTTTAATTTAAATGGAGGAGATGAATTAAATACTTACAACTTAACTTTTACTAATAACTACGAAACTGGTATTTTACCAAACAGTAGATTAAACAAAAATATGTTAAGTGGTAATTATAGTCGTAAATTTTCTGATAAACTCACAGCTCGTACTTTTCTGACATTTAATGACCAAACTACAATAGGTAGAAACTCTGTAGGTTATGGAGATAATATCATGACCGGTTTCAGGCAATGGTGGCCTATAAATGTAGATGTTTTAGAATTAAGAGATGAGTTTTTCAGAACAAACCAAAATTATACATGGAATATGAATTCTCCGCTAGATGGAGATCTTTCTGCTGCATTTTGGAATAACCCTTATTGGGACAGATACAAAAATTATTCTTCTGATGATAAAACCAGATTAATTGCTGGAGGTGAATTATCTTATGATGTCACAGATAAATTCAATATTTTAGGTAGAGCTACTGTAGATTATACTAATAGTAAGCAGGAAATCAGAAAAGCAATAGGAAGTCATGCTGAAGAGTTTGGTTTGTCTCAGGCTGATGAAACTTCGGGATATTGGGTATTTGATGATACAATCATGAGACAAACTTATGATGTAATTGGGCGATATAATTTGAATATTTCAGATAAAATGAATGCACTTTTCGTTGCTGGTGGACAGTTTATAGATCAGCATCAAAGAAGCATTGAGAATTCTACCACAGGAGGACTAATTATTCCTGATCTTTTTACTATAGGAAATTCTAGAGCTTACTTTCCCCCTATCGAAACAAATGTTAGAGGACAGAAAGCGGGAGTCTATGCACAGGCGTCTTTTGATTATGATAAATTATTATATTTAGAAGGTACAATTCGTAACGATACTTCTAGTGCACTTCCAAAAGCAAATAACAATTATACTTATTTTTCCTTAGGTTCAAGTTTTGTGTTTAGTGAATTAGTTAAACCTAGTTGGTTAAGCTTTGGAAAAGTAAGATTAAGCTATGCAGAAGTAGGTAATGATATGGCGTTTGGAAGACCAGGCTTCTTTGCTAATAGAGGAACAGTAAGTGGTAATCCGATGGCGGATATTAGTACAACTTATGTAGATTTTAATAATTTAAAGCCGGAAAGACAAAAAAGCTGGGAAGTTGGTCTTGAAACATCAATGTTTAAAAGAAGAGTAACTTTAGATGTTTCATTATATAAAACAAATACAGAAGATTTATTGTTCAGTGTGCCACAATCTCCTTCAACTAAATACAGTTTTTCACTTATTAATGCTGGAGAAACTGAAAATAAAGGTATTGAGGTTGCTTTAGGATTAGTGCCTTTAAAAAGTGAAAATTTTCAATGGGATATTAATGTAAATTGGTCTCGTAATAGAAATATTGTTAAAGCGCTTAATCAAGGAAGAGATAATCTACAGTTGGCTAGTTTTCAGGAAACATCATTAAATGCTACTGTTGGTGAAGCATACGGGACATTTAGAGGAACAGGATTTGTTTATGATGCAAACGGTAATAAAGTGGTGGATGATGATGGATATTACTTAGTAGCCACAGATAAAGTTATAGGAAATATACAGCCAGATTGGATTGGTGGTGTTTACAATACCTTTAGATATAAAAACCTGTCTCTTGGGTTTTTAATTGACGTTAGAAAAGGTGGTAGCGTTTACTCATTAGATCAATCTTATGGTGGGTATACTGGTATCTATGAATATACAGGAGGATTAAATGATTTAGGAAACCCTATTAGAAATACACTTGATAATGGCGGAGGTATAGTGCTTCCTGGTGTAAAACAAGATGGTACTCAAAATAATGTTAGAATTGACGCATCTACTGCCGGTGGTGCATTTGGAACAGATGCAGGTTTACCTCAAGAAGCTTTTGTTTATGATGCTTCATATGTAAAGCTAAGAGAAGCAAAGGTTTCTTACAGCTTACCTTCTGATTTATTAAGAAATACGTTTATTAAAGGAATGACTTTAAGTCTGATGGGACAGAATTTATGGATTATTCATAAAAATCTTCCGGATGCAGATCCTGAAGCGGGAACTTCTTCTGGAAACGTTCAAGGGTTTCAGTCTGGTGTGATGCCAACTACGCGTATTTATTCATTCAATGTTAAATTAGACTTCTAAATCGAATTAAAAATGAAAAAGATATTTTCAATACTTACTATAGCTTCGTTAACAGTTCTCACGGGATGTGTAAACGGAGATGAAGATTTTAATAATAATCAAAGTCAGCCATACGTGGTTCCAGCTGAACCACTATTTACCAATGCTCAAAAAGAGCTAATGGATCAGATGGAAACACCAAGTGTTAACCTCAATGTTTTCAGATTTTTTCAGCATTATCTAGCTACAACAATATATAGAAATGATGCAAGATTTAATTTCGCAGGAACCAGAAAAGTTCCGGATAATATGTGGCTTGCATTATATACAGATGTTCTTGGAAACCTTGATCAAGCAAAAAAAGTTTTAGCGACGGAAGTAAAACCGCCTTTAATGTCACAGGTAACTTGGGAAAAACAGCAGGCAAATAAATTGGCAATCATCAATTTAATGGAAGTTTATACTTATCAGGTTTTAGTAGATAGTTTTGGGAATGTTCCTTATTCGGAAGCTGCACAACCAGAAACTATTGTTTTGCCAAAATATGATGATGCTAAAACAATTTATGAGAATTTAATTACAAGAATAAATTCAGCATTATCTACTTTAGATTCAGGATATTCAAGTTTTGAGTCTGGAGATAATATTTATAATGGTAATGTGGGAGATTGGATTATTTTTGCAAATAGTTTAAAGCTTAAAATAGGGATTAATCTTGCAGATGTAAATCCTACCCTAGCCAAACAAACCGTCGAAGCCGCATATAGTGGAGGAGTAATGCTTACAAATCCTAAAAATTCTTTATTTAAATATGACGGAACTTCACCAAACTTCAATCGTTTATATGCTGAAGTCGTTGCAAGTAATAGAAATGATTTTGTTGCTGAAGAAGGAATTGTTGACGCAATGAATGACCTGAATGACCCTAGAAGATCATTTTATTTTACAGAAGTTTCTGGGGGGGGATACGTTGGTGGAACTGTTGGTTTAACCAATACATATAGTGAAAATTCTCATATAGCCACCAATTTATTAACTCCAAATAAAACAGGTGTATTATTTGATGCAGCAGAAGTTAATTTCTATTTGGCAGAGGCTGCTGCAAGAGGTTATTCAGTTGGAGGAAACACTGCAGCTCAATATTATCAAACAGCAATTGAAAGATCAATGCAACAATGGGGAGTTTCTGCAGCAGATATTACTGCCTATTTGGCAAATCCAGATGTTGTATTTTCTACTACAAATTGGAAACTTAAAATTGGTCAGCAAGCTTGGATTGCGATGTATAACAGAGGTTTTGAATCTTGGAATTTCTATAGAAGATTAGATTATCCTGTATTAACAGCACCTAATGCCGTATCTGCAGCGGCTGGTAAAGTTCCTACCAGATTAACTTACCCTATTAATGAACAAACTGTAAATGGAGCGAACTGGAATTCGGCAGCTTCAGCAATTGGAGGAGATAAATTAACGACAAAAGTTTTTTGGGACATAAATTAATCACCCTTTTTAACATTCATATTAAAACCGCCTTAGTGCGGTTTTATATATTCATTCAAAACCATTAAACAATATAATATTTATGAAAAATTTAAAAAAGCTATCTAAAAAAGATCTTAGAAAAATTCAAGGTGGGCAAGCTCCTGCATGCTGTTTAAGTTGGAATCCCATATTAAGAGAATGCAGAAGGTGGGACTATAATTGTCTCAATCCTTAATAATTTTTAAAAGGCTTCGTTAACGAAGTCTTTTTTATTTCACTAAATTTGTACTTGAAAATTGTGATATGAAATTAGGATTACTTCTATGTATCCTAAAAAATGAATATAAACTCATGAATATTAAAGACATATTAGAACAAAAACTGGCAGAGGTTATCCTTAATGTCTATCAGTTGAAAGATATAAAACTTGAAATCCAGGAAAATAAAACTGAGTTTGAGGGAGATTTTACCATTGTTACCTTTCCTTTGGTAAAACAATTGAAGAAAAACCCAGAAAGCATCGGGGTGGAATTGGGAGAAGGATTAACAACTCAGACCGAATTGCTCGAAAGTTTTAACGTGGTAAAAGGATTTTTAAATGTAAAAGTTAAAAACCAATTCTTCGTAGATCAGTTTAGAACGGTTTCTGAACAGTTTTCAAATGTAGAAAAGAAAAATGCAACGGTAATGGTGGAATATTCTTCACCAAATACCAACAAACCGCTGCATTTAGGTCATATCAGAAATAACTTATTAGGTTTTTCTGTCGCTCAGATTCTTAAAGAAGCGGGTTATGATGTTATAAAAAGTCAGATTATTAACGATAGAGGAATTCATATCTGTAAATCGATGTTGGCTTGGGAAAAATTTGGAAAAGGAGAAACACCGAATGCAGAAACGAAAGGAGATAAATTTGTAGGAAACTACTATGTAAAATTTGACCAGGAATATAAAAAAGAAATAGCTGAACTTATTGCGAATGGAAGTACTGAAGATCAGGCTAAAAAAGAAGCTCCTTTAATGAAAGAAGCTCAACAAATGCTTTTGGACTGGGAAAATGGCGACGAAAAAGTAAGAAATCTTTGGAGCGAAATGAACTCTTGGGTTTACGATGGTTTCAATCAGACTTATAAAAGATTGGGGGTAGATTTCGACCAGGTTCAGTATGAAAGCAACACTTACATTTTAGGAAAAGATCTTATTCAGGAAGGTTTAGATAAAGGGGTGCTGTATCAGAAAGAAGACGGTTCAGTTTGGTGCGATTTGACGGTAGACGGTTTAGATGAGAAACTTTTGCTTCGTTCAGACGGAACTTCTGTCTATATGACTCAAGATTTGGGAACGGCAGTTCAGCGTTTTAAAGAAAACGATATTCAGAAACTAATTTATACGGTAGGAAACGAACAGGATTATCACTTTCAGGTTTTATTTAAAGTTTTAGGAAAATTAGGATATTCTTGGGCAGACCAATTGTACCATTTATCTTATGGAATGGTTGAGCTTCCAAACGGAAAAATGAAATCTCGTGAAGGTACGGTTGTCGATGCAGACGATTTAATGCAGGAAATGTATAATGAAGCAAAATTAAAAGCAATTGAGCAAGGAAGATTAGAAGGTCTTACTGACGAGGAAAAAGAGATTTCTTATGAGGTTATTGGTCAAGCTGCATTGAAATATTTCATGCTGAAAGTAGACCCTAAAAAGAAAATGCTTTTCAATCCTGAAGAAAGTATTGATTTTAATGGAAATACAGGACCATTTATTTTATACACTTATGCTCGTATTCAATCTTTACTCAATAAGGCTAATTTTGAGCAGAAAGAAGTTGCTGAGGTAGAATTAAATCAGCATGAAAAAGAAGTAATTATGCAATTAGCAAATTATAGATCTGTTGTTGAAAGAGCATCTGAATCATTAAGTCCGGCTTTAGTTGCAAATTATCTTTATGATCTAGTGAAATCTTACAATTCATTCTATCAAAGCAATATAATTTTAAAGCTTGAGGATGAAGATTTAAAACAATTCCGTTTGAATTTATCAAATCTCACCGCACAAACAATAAAAAAATCATTAAGCTTACTGGGAATAGGAACCGTAAACAGAATGTAAAAAAATAAATCCTCCTGAAAATTTCGGGAGGATTTTTATTTTAAACCGTAGCTTCGTTTTGAACCTGGCTTTCTCTATACAATTTTGCACTGCTCCATTTAGCATGTTTTGAAGGAACAATCTTGTATCCCTTTCGATAAGTGTAGACTTTTGTAAATTCAGCACCGAAGAAAATCAGCATACACGAATAATTGATCCACATCATAATTAAGATCACCGTTCCAGCAGTTCCAAATGCTGAGGTTGGTTTAAATTGTCCGAAGTAAAGACTCAGCAAAAATTTACCTAAAGTAAACAAAGCTGCAGTTAGCAAAGCGCCTTTCCAAACCGATTTCCAGCTGATTTCTACATCAGGAAGTACTTTAAACATTAACGCAAAAAGTACGACAATAACTAAAAATCCTACGGTGAAATTAATAATTTCTACAATGATATATGTTTCAAGGCCAAAATAGGTCGTGATAAAATTATTAAAGAGTCCGATTAATGAGGATAAAACCATCGTGATCATTAGTAAAAATCCTAAAATAAGAATCATTCCTAAAGAGTTCGCACGGTCTAAAAGAAATTTCACCAAAGCTTTTTTAGGGGCAGCTTCCACATCCCAAAGATTATTCAGAGACTTCTGCAATTGGAAAAATAGGGTAGTAGAACCATAAACTAATGAGCCTACTCCAACAATTTTCATAAAAATATTTTCTTTGTCAATAAGTGCTCCTGCAATCATATCCTGAATGCTTTTGGCAACATCTTGTCCCATTAATCCGCTGATCTGAGTACTGATTTGTCCGCGAATCGCTTCTTCACCAAAAAAATATCCTGCGATCCAGATAATAATGATCAGCAATCCCGGAATTGAGAAAATGGCGTAATAAGCCAAACTTGCGGAGTCATTAGAAGCAGATGAATTATTCCATTCTGTAAATGTTTCTTTAACGGTTTCCCAGAAAAATTTAAATTCTTTTAGCATAACGGTTTTTTATGTTTGGTGTATTGAAATTTTATTTTAACGCAAAGTTTTTTTCAAATGTTGCGTAGATTTTAAGAATGTAAAGGCAAATGGAATTTGCTTCGCAAAGCTTGAAAACATAGCTTCATTCAATCAACTTGTTGATTCATCTTTGCTCCTTTAATAAAAGCGTTGATATTTAATTCTTTGCGTTAAAAATTTGTATAGAATCTATTTAAATGCAATTTAGCAGTTATTTAGAAAGGATATCCAATGGCAATATTCAGGATCAGATTATCTTTTCTCCAGCTTGAATCTCCAAAATTAATTCGGTCGAAAGTCCATCGATCTCCTTTTTCATAATATGGAACACGCAAAGGCATTGCCAAATCAAGCCTTAAAATTAAAATTGAAAAATCTAGTCGTAGACCAACTCCCGCTCCTACAGCGATTTCACTTAAAAATTCTTTTGAAAATTTTCCTCCCGGTCTTGTATTGACTCCCTCATCATTGATGTCATCATTGATCAACCAGATGTTTCCGGCATCCACAAATGCGGCAACATTTAAGAACTTATAAAGATTGGCTCTGTATTCTGCATTCAATTCTAGCTTTACATCACCAGACTGATCAAAAACAGCTCTGCTATTATCTTCTCCTCGGGGATCATAACTTCCAGGCCCTAAAGTTCTTGCTCTGAATGCTCTGATACTATTACTTCCCCCTACAAAAAACTGTCTTGAGAAAGGAATGTGTTCTGAATTTCCGTAAGGAATTGCAGCGCCGGCAATAAATCTTGAGGCGAAAGATGCTTTCTCGCTAAATTTATGATAGAATCTTAAATCATTTTCAATTTTTACATATTGGCTGAAAGGAACTCCAAAAATTGATTTTTCTTTTCCTTCTTTTGCATTGGCTCCTGTTACAAGACCTGTAATATTTCCGGCTAAATCTAGCATTCCTTTATAATAGAATGTATTTTTTCTAGGAAGCATCGTTGTGGAGTAGGTGTAAGAATAAGTAGGCCCAAAAATAAGTTGCTTGTCTGTGATTCTTTGAAGGTAAGGGTTGCCGTCAGATTTATCTATAAATTTTTGAGTAACATCTGCAGGACGAATTAAAGAAACGTCAAAGATATTAAGCTCGTGTTCTTTTCTTACATTTTCTTTCCATTGATATCCAAATGAGGCATTAAATGTATTTAAAGAATATAAAGTAGTTCTATTTTGGAATTCATAGCCAAGTTTTATATTAGTTCTCGGAACAAAAGCACTCGAAGAGTTGAAGCGAAAAGGGGCAACAATTCTTGGAATAGATAATTGTACATTGGTTCCTGCCCTGAAAATATTTTCAGCATCTGCAGGACCACCGATTTGCACGTCAAAAGCTCCATAAACAGAAGCTTTAAACTGTTCGGCACCACGGAAAAAATTTCGTTGCGTCCAGTTTAAATTGAGTTCGCTTCCTGCATAATTCGCAGAATTGGTTCTTCCCAAAGCTTCCAATCGTAAAGATTGAAGTTCTCTTGGAGTCAGCACATAATACGCATCAAACTTATGATTTAAAGAATCTGAAACGACGAATTCATTTTTCACAAATTTAAAAACACCCAGACTGATCAATCGGTTAAGTGATAAATTATGGTCTTTTCGATTGTAAATATCACCTTGGTTGAAATATAAAGCTCGGTCAAAAATTCTTGGCTTAAATTTTTTATCAGGATCAACTACATAAATATTGTTGTATTCATATCCTTTCAAAGAATCGGGATTCATCGGGATATTGTACTTTCCTTTTTTAGCATCGCGAAGATTGTAATTAGGAAAAACAACCACTTTATCAATCGTAAACTGTTCGGTTGCTAATTTTGGCGTGTTGTCTTTCAGCTTTACAATAAGCTCAACTTTTGGGTCTTTAGTCACTGTACTGTCTGCCTGTACAATAATATTATCTTGACTGAAGTAATAAAAACCTTTGTCTTTTAAACCGTCATCGATTCTTTGTCGCTCGTTTTTGATGACCTCAAGATCAAAAGGATTTCCGGTTTTAAGTAAAGTTTTTTCTTTTAAATTCTGTATTTCCGAATTTATAAGCGTAGAATCTTTCGGAAAATTGACATTGCTGATTAAGTATCTCGCTCCTGGGTTTAAGGTATAAATTACTTGTGCCTTTTTATTTTTTGAAACCGTGTCGTACTTTGCTTTTGCATTAAAATAACCTTTGTTTTCAGAATAATTTATAATAATGTCTTTATTAAATTCTCTGTCAACATCTCCAAGCAATACAGGCTCTTCACCAAATTTATATTTCAGCCAGTATTTTAAACCTTTTTCTTTTTTAGGTTCTTTTGTTGTGTTATAGGCGTATAATTTAGGTCTTAAACCAAGAAAAGTAGAATTTGGTTTTGGCGTAAGATTTTCTTCGAGTGCAGACTGCAATGCGCTTTTTTCTTTTTTGGAAAGAGAGTCGCTTTCTATTTTTACCTCTGCTCCGGTGTAGAGCATCTGTCCGTCTTTCAGAAATTTTGTATTACTACACGAGATAACTGCCACCGTCATTCCCGATGCCAAAAAATATTTGCAGTATGTATTCAAGGTATTCTTCATTATTTAAATTCTACGACTTGGTTATCTTGTTTTCTTTTATTTTCTCTGTTTTCCTTGTTTCTCTGATTTCTCGATTTACGAAAAATATCTTTGAATTTATCGTAATCTAAAGTGATAATAAATCCTACTCCGGTTTCTATGATTTGTCCTTGCAAGGCAACTTGGTAATCATTTTTTCGATAGGCTCTCAGCATATATCTTCCGTCTCTCGATAGACTGTAATCTATGGTAACATCTCCTGCGATATTGGTCGTATTTTCGTTTTGTCTGGCTTCACCTTCCAATCCGAAATTACTTCCTACCGTAACTTTCAGACGGTCATTCAACAGCTTTTTACTGATGTCGATATTCAGGTCGGTTCTTGTATTTTGTTGTCCGGTAGAATAATCTTCGGTAGATTCAAGGTCGAAATTCAGATCAACTCCTTTTATAAGATTTGAAGCAATATTATTAAGCTGTTGCGAAAGAATTTTACTCACACTCTGTCTCGCCAATGTCTCAGCTGAAACTCCGGAATTGCTTTCGAAAGGATTTTCACCGATAAAACGATTCAGTAAAAGCAAAGCAAAAACCTGCTTATTCATTTCGTTTTCATCTTGTCGCAACTGAGCGAGTTTTCCGTCTACGGTTTCTGTAACAGTAGAAGAAACCGCGTTATTTTTTTCGTCAGTGGTAATGTCAAAAGAAATATCGGGTTTCAAAAGTTCTCCTTTAAGAATCAGTAATGTGTTAAACGGAATTCTTTGTTTAAACTGATTAAGATCTGCAGGATTTCCTCCAAACTGTTGTTCCACAAGATCAATCGGTGCTGCATTGGTTTTGTAGATTGCAGTAATATCTAGTTTGGCAGTTGTTGGTTCACCAGTCCAGGTGATGGTGCTTCCTTTTTGAATGTCAAATTTTCTTTTCAAAAGACTTACAGACATTTCATAGCTTCCTTTTTCAACCTGATAAACGCCGACTAAAGTTGTTTTTCCTGAAGGATCAATTCCGCCAGTTAAATCAGCTTCACCCTGAAGTTTTACAAAATCTCCATTAGCTTTATCAATAATAATCGACATTTTTGCTTCCTTATCTACTTCAATGTTGACATTCACATCCAATCCTTTAATCGGACTTTCTGCTTTGATGGAGTCTGCTTTAATGGTTTTATTAAGAGCCACCTGATCCTGATCGATAAATTCTACAATACCGTCTCTTTCCTGTAACGATGGGCTCGATTGCGGAAGGACAAATGTGAAATCTGTTTTTTCTGAAACAGCAAGTCTGCCGTCAACTTTTGGTAAATCTAAATTTCCACGTACTTTTAATGCGGCATCAATGGCAAGAATTCCGTACATCATGGCATCGTTTGATTTTTCAGAATTGACCACTTTAAAATCTTTTGCATTCAAATCGAGATTAAATGCAAAATCTCTGTAGGTCTGCGTTAAAATCTGTCCGTCGATGTTCATAGCATTTCCGTCTTTGTCTTTAATTTTAAAGTCGTCAAACTCAATTCCGCGGTTGGTAAATCCTATTTTATCATCAATATTTCTGAAATCACTTCCGGTTTGCGCAATCATTAATCCGACATTATTTAGCTTAATATCACCCAAAATTTTCGGAGCTGTCGTAGTTCCTGTAATTTTTAAATCTCCCGAAAGATAACCCTCGGTGTTTGTAATTGCGTTCATCGAAAAGCCCTGAAGCGTTTTCATCTGAAGCTGATTCATATTTAAATTTAAATCAAACGTACTCGAAGAAGTGTTGTAATTTCCTAAAATCTTTACATCATTATTATTTCCCGAAAGTGCAATGTCTGCATTCAGAAGATTTGCGGATTGGTTATTGACTTTGATCGCTAAATTTCCTACCGGACTTCCATAAACAATCAGATCAGAAACATTGATGTCTGAAGTGAACGTCATATTTTTGGTTAGATCTCTCAACTGCGCTGTTCCGTTGATGGTTCCTTTCGCTAATAATGAATCTTTTTTGATGATTTCTGTGATTGTTTCTATTTTAAAATCTTTCAACGAAACATTCAGCGGACTGGTTGGTGAATTGCTTTCAGACTGTAAAGAGATCTCGGCTCCTGAATTAGATAGACGGAAATTATCTGCTACAATTCCCTGGCTGAAGATCTGAATTTTATTGTTTTCAGCAACCGTCCAATCCATATAATTTAATTTTAAGCCATTCGGATTCAACGATATTTCGGTAACATCATTCAGCGATTTGGCATTTCCTGCGATCAGGAACTGCGTTTGATCTTTATCGTCTTTTGTTGTGATGTTGTAATTGATGATATTATTGGCAACATCACCATTAATATTTACTTTGTTTAAAGCAAAACTTTCACTTTTCAGAGCCGCAACACTTAAATCATATTGTAAAGCCTGATTTTCGTTGGTAATTTTCAGATTGGTATTTTCCAAAGTATTTGTTCCGTACAAAACCTGCGGAATTTTTGCATCCAGTTCTATTTTTTGAGAATCTGCATTGTAATTTCCTGTAATATTGATGGTTTCAAAACTTTTCAGATCCGGTACAAATTTTCTGATGAGATCATCATTTTTAATCGCTGCATTAATGGTGAAGAATTGTCCGGCATCAATTTTCTGAGCTTTGCCAGGTTTTTGAAACTGATAATATTGATTAATAGTTTGACTTAAAGCTCCAAAAATCTGGGTCAGTTTATATTTACCGTTCAGTTCTACATCTGCAATCTGCGAATTGAACTGAATTAAAGTTGAATCTGCTCTTGAAACTGCATTCAATCTAACTTCCTGAATAGGGTAGACTTCTTTGGTATCTGAAATGGCAAAATCCTTTAAATTAAGATATCCATTCAGATTATCCGGATCTAAGCTTTTAAAATCGGCATCAATTCCACCTGCAATAATCATTGGCGAACTGTAAAATCCTAATTTGTTTAAATCTAATTTATTGATATTTCCATTGACTTTTACCGTAGGATTTTTCTCATCATAAACTCCGGAAGCTGCAAGATGTAAATTGGCATTCGGATCTTTTGAGTTTAAATCAATATCATAAGCGCCACGGTTTATTTTACCTTTCAGATTCATATTCTGATAAGTGTAGCCGTTGTAAGTTGCAGATTGTACATCGCCACTTAACTGAGCGGTCATAATTTTTGGATCAAAACTTTGTCCTTTTGCATTGATGGTTGCGGTGACACTTCCAATATCTTTATTCTGAATCAGTTTTCCGATCTGAAGACTCTGAAGATTGGCTTTTACATCAAAAGTTTCTCTGTTTTTTCTGCGCATATCGGCTTTAGCGATCACGGCAGCGTTCCCTAAAGTGGAAGTTAGACGCAAATTGGTATCCACAACTTGGGTTGTACCTTTTGCTGTTCCTCGAATTGTAAAAGAAGATGGCAAAGTAATATTGTTCGGAATTGTATTTTTCGGAACTAAATTATAAATCGTTTTTGAGGAAGAAGAAACTTCTGCAATTTTAAGATCGTAATACAACTGATCAGGATTCATTGCATTTTTGATTTTTCCTGAAGCCAAAACTCTCAATTGGTCTAAACCTGAAACTTTCAGATTCTGAATCATCAAATCATTGACTGTTCCATTCACTAAAGCATTTACATTTAAAGTCGCATTTGGATATTTGTTGAATGGCGCAGTATTTTTTAAGGTCGGAACTAAATTTAAAATATCAGAAAAACCAATTTTAGAATCACGGATATCGGCAGAAATTTTTACCGCTCCAAGATTGGATGATAGTTGGTCAATAGAATTATAATTTAAAATAACTTCGTCACGCAATATGGTTTTCGGAGTCTGCAGATAAAGATTTTTCAGATATGCTTCTTTTTCTGCATAAACAAAATCGGTGTTGAATTTTTGAATATCTAAACCTCTTGCTTCTTGTATTTCTGCTGATTTTACAGAACCTGCAAAACCATTGTTTTCCATTTTAAAATTTCGAACGTCGATATTTAATTTAGCAAAATCAAGATGATTAAAATCCATTCCGCTTTTTGTAGGAGCGATGGCTGTGTTGTTGTAAGCGATTTTTACATCATCTAAATGAAGTCTCCCCAAAAGAACTTTCATTGCTTTTTCTTTTGCCGAATTTTTTGAAGCTTCAGGCTTTTCTTCGTTTTTAGGATTGGCGTTTTCCGTTGGGAGGAATAAATTAGCATTAATGTTGGCGCCGGTTAAATAAACATTTCCAACATTATAATCGTTGTTTTCAAGATCAATGCTGTTCACTTTCGTGCTTAATTCTTTGAAAAGAACTTTCGCAAAAGTTTTGGTATTGTCGTCGCCATAGTCAATATCAAAATTGGTCAGGTTTATTTTATTTAAACCTAATTTCATTGCCTTTTTCTGATTCAGAGAATCAACTTTTTCTTCTACATTGGCTGCCACTTCTTTTACCAAATCTTGCTTCAATTTTAATTTTAATCCGTCAAGATTAATATCGTTTACTGCGTAAGAGTTGTTTTGAAGGTCGAAAGTTTTTACTCGGGTATCAAAAGATTTGAAATATACTTTAATATCGTTTCGGGATTGCTGATCGTTGAAAGTGATCCCGATATCTTTTAATTTAATTTTATCAAGAGAAATAATAAAAGGCTTTGAGGGTTTTTGCTCCTGTTCTTTATCGGAAGTGGCAAAAGCATCAATAATATAATCGAAATTGAATTTTCCCTGCGGATTTCTAACCACATTTGCGCGAACGCCTTCTAAATCTATGGAGGTAATATCAGCTTTAGAATTAATCAATTTCCACATATCTAAACCGACATCGAATTTTTTCACCGCTAAAAGGGTATCGATATTCTGACCTTTTAAATATAGATTTTCCATCACCAAACTGTTCGGGAAAGCTATATAGACTTTGTCTAAACTTACTTTGGTTTTTATTTTTTTCTCAAGGTAAACGATCAGTTTATCTTTTACAAAGTTTTGGACAGCCGGAAGTCTTAAACTCAAGATAAGCAGGATGATTAAAACGACAAAAGAGATAATTGTAATAACAATACCTCTGAGAATTTTTCTTTTGTTGAATTTCAGTTTCAAATTTTTGTGATTTAGACAAATATACAATTCGTTTTTGGGTTGGCGAACGGATTGTTTCACCGATGTTTAAATTTTGAATCTTGTCTTATATTCTGAAAATTTGAAATTTAATAAGCTTCACCATGATTGTTTTTTTTGAAAAAGCCCATTGGTAAAGGCTTTCTTTAATAATATTAAGCAATATGTTTGCCAACGAGGAGTATTTATGTTAAAAAAATACAAATGTGGTATCTGTTTTAAACTACAAAAACCTGCTCAGTGAACAGGTTTTTGCATTGATGTATGCCTCAGTTGATATTTAAATATTATGGAATATTTAAAGTGAATAGGTTTTCAGATGTTAGTTGAGTTACAACTGCGACATACATCTGATGGAGATTCAATTCATAGTTTTATATATTTAGT
The DNA here is from genome assembly GCF_001677955.1 of Chryseobacterium sp. BGARF1. Taxonomy (GTDB): domain Bacteria; phylum Bacteroidota; class Bacteroidia; order Flavobacteriales; family Weeksellaceae; genus Chryseobacterium. Next base: position 4,681 of record NZ_LELA01000064.1, on the reverse strand, counting down.
TGAGTAATTATTCTTGCCATTTTGCAATTTCTCCTTGTGGAGCGGCACCTCCTTGCTTTTCAGTGATAGGAGATTTTTCTTGATTGATGTGATATATATAGGATGCGATTTTTTCTGCGTCTCTTCCTGTAATGGTTCCTTCTTTTATGAAGGGACGCATGGTAGGGTTGTTTGGTGAACCATTTTCAAGCATCCAGAATACGTTTTTAAATAAACTTTTCTCTTTGATGTTGATCCAGTGCGTGTCGGTTAAATTCGGACCGATGCCTCCTTTTCCGCCATCTGCATGGCAGGTTACACAATTGGTTTTAAATAATTGCTCGCCTTCTGCAATATAATCTGAACTGTATTTTGCGGTTTCTAAATTAATAGGCGGCGCATTTTTTTCATATTCTTCAATGGAAGCTAGTTGTAATTTAGATTCCTTCTCATATTCTGCTTCAGGATGAGCATAATCTGTGAATGCAAAAGCAATAATATAAACGGCGCAGAAAATCATTCCAAAATAGAAAAGACCGATCCACCATTTTGGTAAAGAATTGTCTAGCTCGGTAATTCCATCGAAACCGTGATCGATGAGAAGGTCTTTTTCTTCAGTTTGAGATTGTTTTTTGAAAGCAGAATTCCAAAGCTTCTGAAAATATGGAGTTGTGTTGTTGGTGATATATTCTTGTTTTTCTTCATCGGTCAATCTGGCGAATCTTTCGTTTTCTACCAAATCTCCGATAGAATTCATGATGAGCAATAAAATGGTGATGATGATTAGCAATGCCCAAAAGAATGGGGTAGAAAAATAATTGGCATCTCCTGCGAACATTTCGAACGCCAATACAGTAATTCCTATGGTTATTGCTATATATATAGATATGGGTGTTCTCGTTTTCATTGTAATAGATATTTAAAATTAATCTACGCTTGCTGTTTTGATATCGGTCGTTTTGATATCCGTTCCTAATCTTTGCAGATAGGCAATCATGGCGATGATCTCTCTCTGTTCCATCGGTATAAAATTGTTTCCTTTGGCAATTTTCTCTTTATCCATTTGATCTTTTACATCGGTTGCTTCAGAATAAATTCTTTTTACAATCGCTTGTGACTGATTATTTGCCCATCGATCTGCTGAATCTATCTGTGCTTTGGTATATGGAACATCAAAAGTATTTTTCATCAGTTTCATTTTATCAATCATTTGAGAACGATCTAGTTTATTGGTGATCAACCAAGGGAAACGGGGCATAATAGAACCTGCAGAAGTAATTCTTGGATTGTACATGTGTTTAAAGTGCCATGAATCTGGGTTTCTTGCACCTTCTCTGTGAAGATCCGGTCCTGTTCTTTTTGATCCCCAAAGGAATGGTCGGTCGTAAACGAATTCTCCTGCTTTAGAATACTGTCCGTTTTTACCGTCAAATCTTGTTACTTCATCACGGAATGGTCTGATCATTTGTGAGTGACACGAGTTACAGCCTTCTCTTACATAGAGATCTCTACCTTCCAATTCTAATGGTGAATAAGGTTTCACAGCAGATATTGTTGGTAAGTTGCTTTTTACAGTTAGGGTAGGGACAATTTCTACCAGTCCACCGATTGCAATTGCTACAAAAGCTAATATTGATAATAGGTGAGGGGTTCTTTCTAGCCAAAGGTGTACGCCTTCGCCTTCTTTTCTGCCTGAACCAACATTGGCTAAAGCTGGTGCTTCTGCAGGAACATCTTTTTGGAATGATCCTGCTTTAATTGTTTTGTAAACATTTACAACCATTAAAATGGCTCCACTCAGATAAAATAATCCTCCTAAGAATCTCATTTTAAAGTATGGAATAATTGCAGTAACGGTATCTAGCCAGTTTTTCCACAATAAAGTTCCATCTGGATTGAATTGTTTCCACATCAAACCTTGGGTAAATCCTGCGATATACATAGGTACGGCGTAGAAAATAATTCCTAAAGTTCCCAGCCAGAAATGCCAGTTAGCTAATTTTTTAGACCAAAGTTCGGTCTTCCACATAATCGGAATCAGATAATAAATAACTCCGAATGCCATGAAACCATTCCATCCTAAAGCTCCTAAGTGTACGTGACCAATTACCCAGTCGGTGTAATGTCCGATTTTATTTAAAGATTTTGTAGCTAAAAGTGGTCCTTCGAAAGTTGCCATTCCGTAACATGTTACAGCAACTACAAAGAATTTCAGGATTGGATTTTCTCTTACTTTATCCCAGGCTCCTCTTAAAGTTAATAATCCATTCAGCATTCCACCCCAAGACGGAGCAATCAACATGATTGAGAAACCTGTTCCCACCGCTTGAGCCCATGCTGGTAAAGCGGTATATTGAAGATGGTGAGGCCCTGCCCAAAGATAAACGAAGATCAGTGACCAGAAGTGAATGATAGATAATTTATATGAAAAAACTGGTCTGTTAGCTGCTTTAGGCATAAAATAATACATCAAACCTAAAACCGGTGTCGTTAAAACGAATGCAACTGCATTATGACCGTACCACCATTGAACCAATGCATCTTTCACTCCTGCATAAGCAGAATATGATTTCCAGCTTGTAAAAGATAATGGAACTTCTAAATTATTAAAGATATGAAGCATTGCAACCGCAATCCAAGTTGCAATATAAAACCAAATGGCTACATATAAATGACGCACTCTTCTTTTGGCAATCGTTCCAAACATATTGATTCCGAAAATTACCCAAGAGAAAGTGATTAAAATATCAATTGGCCATTCGTGTTCAGCATATTCTTTTGAAGTATTGATTCCCATTAAAAAAGTAATCACAACAGCGATAATCATAATTTGCCACGTCCAGAAATGAATCCATGATAAAGTATCACTATACATTCTGGTTTTCAAAAGTCTCTGCATGCTATAATAAGCACCGCAAAAGAAAGAATTACATACAAAGGCAAAAATTACTGCACTGGTATGAAGCATTCTGATTCTTCCAAATCCTAAAGCACCCTGCGAATTAACTAATCCCTGAATATTCCCACTTCTTAAACTTTGAATGGTTGTATCGTCAGTTCCAAATAAAAATTCAGGCAGTTCAGGATAAAATAGCATCAAAGCAGCAGTTAATCCTAAAATAAAACCGATAATCCCGAATACTACAGTAGCATAGAGGAATGCTCTGACAATATTATTGTCATAATGAAATTTTTGCGTCTCCATAAATCTTGTATCTTGCAGCGAACAATATTTTTCATAGAATTTCCCTTAAATAAAGGGTTTCGGTGCTCTGAAAAAAAATATCATGCTGTGTATGTAATGTTTTGACAAAGGTATTTACTAACTTTGTCTAAGGCTATTAGATAAACTTCTAAAATATACCGAAAACTACTAAAGCAATTGTGAGATGAAGATTTGTGGACAAAATATCAGGAAAATAAGACGCGACCGTGACCTTACTCAGGAATATATGGCATTCGAAATGGGTATTTCACAAAAAGCATATTCTGATATCGAAAATTCAAAAGTGAAAATCAATCTCGAAATTCTCACAAAAGTTTCAAATATCCTTGATATAAAACCATCCGATATCTGTAGCATCTCCCACAAATGCGGTACAAATGATTACGAAGATAAATACAATGAACTTATTGAATATATGAAGAAAAATAATATCACTATTCCCCAAAACTTAGAATAAGGATTATTTTCTGTTATATATAGTAATGTAGTCATCATATATAATACCTCTGAAATTTTCGGAGGTAATTTTTTGTATATAATATAAGTATACTCTCCACTCTCAAACTCTCAAACTCACAAACTCTCCAACACTCCAACTTTTTTATGAGCTTAATCCGGCTTTCACTACTCGCTTTTTTGCGCCCATCTTTTCCTTCGCTTGCAAAAAGAGCTCAAACATACCGTTCAATCCGGGCTAGGGAAGGGGGGCTAATTAAAAAAGATAAAAGTAAAAAGGCAAAAGAGTAATGTTCAGCCCATCATATAAAGAAGAACCTATTTTAGAGTTTTTTTTTTTGAACCTCTTTGATTTTTACTCAATTTTTTAAAGCTCCACTCGGAGCTGACTGTTCGTAGCAGAAAATATAAGTAAATATAAAGCTCCTTAGGAGCGACCTGTAAAAATGAAGGTATATTATTATATAAAGAATGTGTTCATCAAATTTTCCAACAATCATCATTAAAATAATTTTCTCAACCCCCCTCTTTTATTATTTAATCAAAATCATGAACGTTATTCAACTTTCATATTTGCTAACTCAAGGATTTACCAAAGAACAGAATAACTGCTATCAAACACTCTTTAGTCTTCTAAGTGATAAATCTTTCTTTACTTATATAATATATATTGATCTCGATTTGAATAAACTGGGTTATGAATTAAATTTTCAGCTCCTAAGGAGCGATATCTTTGTAGAAAAATAATTGTTATATAGAATATGAGCTCGGTAGGAGCGAAACCCACCAACCCACCAACCCACCGTAGGAGCTTCACCTTTGTAGAAAACAATTTCCCTAATCCCTAATCCTTCAAAATGATTCTCCCATGTAACCAGATGTTTACCGTTTAATATTAATTAAAAATAAACTTTAAGTTAAATAAATTAGGATTGTGTATTAATAAAGTACTACTTTTGCCCCACTGAAAACGAGAGTATTTTAGTAGCGCAGAAGAGCTTTTAGATAAGCAAAAATTGA
>NZ_LELA01000063.1 GCF_001677955.1 Chryseobacterium sp. BGARF1 | reverse complement strand
CATAACAAAGTCTCGTAGCTCAGCTGGTTAGAGCGCTACACTGATAATGTAGAGGTCGGCAGTTCGAGCCTGCCCGAGACTACTAATTGAAATAGAGGTTAGAAATTAGAATTTAGAAGTTAGTTTTTTACTAATATCTAATTACTAACATCTAACATCTGACTAGAGGGGGAATTAGCTCAGCTGGCTAGAGCGCCTGCCTTGCACGCAGGAGGTCAAGGGTTCGACTCCCTTATTCTCCACTACGTTACGTAAGTAACTAGATTGACGGTTTAATTTTAAAGAAGCAAATAGAGCCAAAAACAATATTTTGCGAATTAGATCAGAAATAGCAAAAAGATCATTGACATTAACGGTAAAAATATCACAAAGAGAAAACCGAGCGCAATTAAGCGTTTGAGTTTACAAAAAATAGTTTAGCAGCAATGTTAGACAAAAAATACTGAACTAATTAATAATTAGGAAAGAAATCGTTAAGGGCGTATGGCGGATGCCTAGGCTTTCAGAGGCGACGAAGGACGTG
>NZ_LELA01000062.1 GCF_001677955.1 Chryseobacterium sp. BGARF1 | reverse complement strand
ATTTAAACTATTTAATCATTGATCTTGATAATTTAGATATTTTACAAAGAAAAATTATTCAGCAAATTACACATAATAAAATTAAATTTATTCAGATTCGATTAAAAAAAATTTTCGTTAATAAAGATATTTTTCAATTATTTTCATTGCTTAAGTTGTTCAATGACACCTATATTAATGAAGTTTCAATAGTATTAAATTATACCTCTGAAATATTTAACTTTATTAAAAATGAAGAACTTCATTCGGAAAAATATTTACAGTTTATAATGCATACTGCAGATGAGAACATAAAGATAAATTACGGATCCATTGAAATTGTAAAAATTAAAGATGAACTTAAAATTCCTGTTAGTTGTGGCACTGTTAAATTAGAAAACATGAATTCAAGTCGTGCATTTTATAATGAATCTACACATTGCAACTCCTGCCTTCACAAAAAAATTTCCATTGATGCAGAAGGCAATATCCGTAACTGCCCATCAATGCCCCAAAGCTTTGGAAACATAAAAGATACAACATTAGAAAAAGCTCTAAACCATAAAGACTTCAAAAAATATTGGAATCTTACCAAAGATAAAATAGAAGTTTGCAAAGATTGTGAGTTTCGTTATATTTGTACTGATTGCAGAGCATATACTGAAAAAACTCATGAAAATGAATTTGGTTTAGATACTTCCAAACCTCTTAAATGTGGTTACAGTCCTTATACTGGAGAATGGGAGGAATGGAGCACTAATCCTCTTAAACAAAAAGCAATAAAGTATTATAGGATGCAAGAATTAGTTAAGAAAAATTAAATCACAATTAATTGAAAAAAAAATTCCCAAATTACATACAGCCCGATTCGAAAGATTGCGGCCCTACTTGTCTCAGAATTGTCAGCAAACATTACGGAAAAAGTATTTCCCTGCAACAGATTCGTAACCTTTCAGAAACAACCCGTGAAGGAAGCAGCTTGCTTGGTTTAAGCGATGCTGCCGAAGATTTGGGTTTCCGTTCTTTGGGAGTTCAGGTCGACTTTAATACACTGGCTGAAGAAGTTCCTTTCCCGTGTATTGTACACTGGAACAAAAATCACTTTGTGGTTGTTTATAAAATCGATAAAAATAATTTGGTATATATTTCAGATCCCAGCTACGGACTGATTACCTATCCCAGAGAAGAATTTATCAAAAGATGGATTGGTGAAAATGCCAACGAAAATACAGAAGAAGGAATTGCTTTGATTCTGGAAACGACACCTGCATTTTTTCAGACCGAATTTGATGATTACGAAAGTAAAGCCAGCTTTTCTTTTTTATCTAAATATTTACTAAAATATAAATCGCTAATTGTTCAATTGGCGGTAGGATTATTAGCGGGAAGTTTACTTTCGCTCATTATGCCCTTCCTTACACAAAGTATTGTGGATGTGGGAATTCAAAATCAGGATCTGAATTTTATCTATCTGGTTCTTCTCGCTCAAGTAATGCTTTTTCTAGGCAGAATGGGAATTGAGGTGATCCGAAGCTGGATTTTACTCCACCTTTCAACCAGAATCAACATTTCGATTATCTCAGATTTCTTTATTAAATTAATGAAACTTCCAATCAGTTTCTTTGATACAAGAATGACTGGGGATATTATGCAGAGAATCAATGACCATCACAGAATCGAGCAGCTTCTGACCAACTCATCACTGAATACACTATTTTCATTGGTTAATTTAATTATTTTCAGTATTGTTTTGCTATTTTATGATTACAGATTGTTTGTTGTTTATCTGGTGGGAGCAGTTTTATATATCGGATGGATTACTTTTTTTCTCGGAAAAAGGAAAGAACTTGATTATAAAAGATTTTCTCAGGTTTCACAGGAGCAAAGTAAAGTGATTGAGCTGATTAATGGAATGCAGGAAATTAAAATGTACAACGCTGAAAAGCAAAAACGTTGGGACTGGGAATTTTTGCAAGTAAAACTTTTCAAACTTAGAATAAAATCACTCTCATTAGAACAATGGCAATCGGTTGGTGGAAATTTTATCAACCAAATGAAAGATATCCTGGTGAGTTTTCTATCTGCTAAATTGGTGTTGGAAGGGAACCTTACATTAGGGATGATGCTTTCTGTTCAGTACATTATCGGACAGTTGAACAGTCCATTATTACAACTCATTGATTTTATCAAGCAAACTCAGGATGCTAAAATTTCTCTGGAAAGGTTAGGTGAAATTCATGATAAAGAAGATGAAGAAAGTAAAGATGAACAATATGCCACTGAAGTTCCAGAAAAAGATATAGAAATCAACAATATGTCTTTCAGATACATTGGTTCTGATGTTCCGGTTTTTGAAAATTTAAGTTTAAATATTCCTTACCAGAAAACTACGGCAATTGTTGGAGCCAGCGGAAGCGGTAAAACGACATTATTGAAATTATTAATGAAATTCTATGAACCTAATGAAGGTGAAATAAAAATTGGAAATACCCAAATGAAAAACATCTCGCCAAGATTTTGGAGAGATCAGTGTGGAGTTGTGATGCAGGAAGGATATGTTTTTAATGATACCATTGCCAATAATATTGCAGTTGGAGAAGATTATGTAGATAAATCAAAATTGAGAAAAGCAGTTGAGATTGCCAATATTAAAGAGTTTATTGAAGGATTACCGTTGAGTTATAATACAAAGATTGGAAATGAAGGATTGGGCGTAAGTGGCGGACAAAAACAAAGGCTTTTCATCGCAAGAGCCGTTTACAAATCTCCTGAATATATCTTTTTCGATGAAGCAACGAGTGCCTTAGATGCCAATAATGAAAAGGTAATTATGGAAAACCTGGAACAGTTCTTCAAAGGAAAGACAGCTATTGTTATCGCTCACAGATTATCAACCGTAAAGCATGCCGATAAAATTATCGTTCTCGATAAAGGTAAAGTTGTAGAAGAAGGAAATCATGTGGAATTGGTAACTTTAAAAGGAGAATATTACAGACTTGTTAAAAATCAACTGGAATTAGGGAATTAATTAAATTAGAAATTAGTATTTAGAAATTAGTAATTTTATTTCTGTCTTAATTTTTAACTACTAATTTCTAATTAAAATGAAAGAAGATAATATCCTTCATATTAAGTCTAAAAAATTTGCGATACGAATTATTCATTGCTATAAGTTTTTAGCTGATAACAAAAAAGAGTTTATTCTATCAAAACAACTTTTAAGAAGTGGTACTGCTATTGGAGCATTAATTGCAGAAAGTGAATTTGCACAAAGTGATAAGGATTTTTTAAACAAACTATATATTGCATTAAAAGAAGCTAATGAGACTTTATATTGGCTTGATCTCTTATACGAAACTCATTTTCTTTCAGAAGAAGAATTTTCATCCATTTCAAAAGATGCTACAGAAATTTTAAAACTTTTAATATCTATTACAAAAACTCTAAAACTAAAATAATAGGCATTTTTAATACTAATTCCTAAATACTAATTTCTAATTAAAATGAAAGACATTTTAGATAATATAGAACTTCGCTCAGAAAGCGTTCAGGATATTCTTACGAATCCACCACATTGGATGTTTCGATGGGGAAATACAATTATATTACTCATCTTATTGCTTATTCTTGCGATGAGTTACATTATCAAATACCCGGAATTTGTTCCGGCGCCTATCGTCGTGACATCACAAAATCCGCCAGAAAAAATTGAGGCAAGAAGCAGTTCAAAAATCGAAAAAATATTTATTAAAAATCATCAAAAAGTAAAAAAAGGTGATGTAATGATGGTTTTGCAGTCTACAGCAAATTATCAAGATGTTTTAAAACTAAAAAAACTCGTAGATTCTATCGCTTCAGATCAGTTGCTTTCTTTCCCTGTTAAAGAAGCTTCTCACTTCAAATTGGGTGAACTTCAGGGCGATTACAATAGTTTTGCGAAAGCTTTTCAGGATGAAAATTTATTTATCCGATTACAACCTTATGCTCCGGAAAATATTGCTACCAATCTCAGTATTTCAGAATCAAGAAGTAGGATTGCTAATTTAAAGCAACAAAAGAATCTTGAAGTGGCAAAAACTGAACTTTCCCGTAAAAGCTATCAACGATCCCAAGAATTATTTAATCAAGGGGTGATTGCTGCAGTAGAACTTGAAAGCGAAAAAATAAAATACCTTCAGGCTCAGCAAAGCTTAGAAAATTTAAATATTTCTCTTTCTCAATTGCAGGAAAGTATTTCTAATTTCAATAAAACCAAAAGCGGAACTGCAATCAACATCGAAAAAGATAAAATTACTTATTCGTCGCAAACGCTTCAGTTATTTGAGCAGTTACGTAAATCTTTAAAGCAGTGGGAACAGAGCTATCTTATTATTTCTTCTACGGATGGAATGGCTAGTTTTCAACAGTTTTATGGTGAAAATCAGTTTGTAAAAGCAGGTGATCCTATATTATCTATCTTACCGGATCATACAGAGCAAATAGTTGGAAGAATGTCGGTTCCTACAGCCAATTCTGGGAAAATTATTCCTGGCGAAAAAGTATTGATAAAATTAGATAATTACCGTTTTCAGGAATACGGAATTATTGAAGGAAAAGTTCAGAATATTTCATTAATTCCCGATGATAAAGGCAATTATTATGTAGATGTTGTATTGCCTAAAGGTTTAAAAACATCTTACAATAAAACTTTAAAATTCGATAAAGAGTTGAGAGGAAATGCCGAAATCGTTACTCAGGATTTAAGGTTGATTGAAAGGTTTTTCTATCAGATTAGAAAATTATTGGGCTATCAATCCTAAAATAATGTCATTCTGTGGTAAGGTGCTTTTAGACAACTGAGCTATATAAAAATTTAGTTATACAAACAGCTTTTAAAGTAATCAATATCTACTACTAAATGTTTTGAACACTGGTGTGGCAGTTCACAAGACAGATGATCTATTTTAAATTAGAAAAATTCTTTATAGATTTTCTATCAAATATTTGAATATAGCCTGTCTTGGTCACAAAAATAATTCGCCTCACCAATGAGACGAATTATTTTTGCTCTAAGGATAAAAAGATATTTTAAGTTTTTACCATGTACTAAAAAACTTCACTTAAAAACTCTTAACAAATCCTATTCCCACGCTTTTATCCTGATAAAAAGGCATCACCATGGTCGCTGCATTTTTATTTTTACCACCCAGTAAATTATTGATTTTTGGATACAGCCAATACGCCAATTCTGTGGAAAGAATACCAAAACCGGCTCCTGCAGCCACATCTCCTACCCAATGTTTATCATTCAGCATTCTGTACACTCCTGTAAAAACCGCCAAAGAATATCCCGAAATTCCCAATAGAAAATTGGTATCCTTGTATTCTCTGAACATAAATTGTGCAGAAGCAAACGCAATCGCTGTATGTCCCGATGGAAAAGAAAGATTATTGGATCGGTCTGGTCTCTCCTCTTTTACCACATGTTTCAAAGGAACTACAATGGCAGATGCGATCAGCATTGATGTTCCGTAAATAATTGTTCGGTCTCTAAAATTATGTTTTCCTTCCACTCCGAAAGCATTAAGTCCGTAAACCAACGCTGCGGGTGCAAATTGGGCATAATTGTCTAGCCTGATGTGATCTGGCTTGTGCTCATTAATTTCATCTCTGGTAGAAAAATTTAACTGTTTAAAACCGCTTACACTTAAACTTGCCACTCCGTATCCTACAAATGCCGTAGGAATGATGAAGTTTTTATAGTTCAGCATATTCTTTTCTGTATTTATAGCAGTTGTGCTGTCTTTTGGGGCTTCCTGAACCTGAATACTATCATTATTTTGAGCTTTTCCAAAGACTGATGTTAAAATGCAAAGACCAACTACAGTTTTCTGACGATAATTTGACATTTCTTTTTGGGTATTAAAATTTAGTAGGATAATTCATGAGCTGAATATTTACCTCTTTAAATTTCGTGAGGATTTTTTGCCCATATTCTGTAAAATATTGATGATCATTAAAAAAATCATTGTTCTTCATCTGCCATTCTTCATCGGTAAAAATAAGTCCGAGATAATTTTCGAACTCCAGTCTTAGAGCTTTTTCATATTTGGAATAATTGGTTTTTGTTAAATGAAACAAATCTGCATCACAGAGTATTTTTTCAATTTCTGAAGTTGGATTTTGAGGATATTTTGTTGATTCTATACATTGCAGGACCTTTGTTATAAAGGCTTTTTCGCAACCGAAGTTTTCTAAAAAGTTTTTGGCAATTCTTATACTTTCTTCTTCATGACCTTTGTAGCAATAGACATATCCGCAATCGTGAAACCATGCAGCAATCTGTAATGCAAAAAGATCTTCTTCGTTCAATACATTTTCCTTACTTATCTCCTGCACTGCCGCCAAGACCTCATAAGTATGCTCAATATTGTGAAATGTGAGCGCATCGGAAAGATTTTCTGTAAGGAATAATATGGCATAATCTCTTACAGCCTGTAATACATTATTCATCATTAATTATTTAAAACTTATAGCTGTAACCCAATCTTACAACCTGCGTCTCGTAATAATCATCGCTGATATAAGCAAATCCATTTCCCTGAATTTTCTTTTTGATAACCATTGTATTCAGCAGGTCGGTGGCATTTAAAAACAGTTCTCCCTTTCCGTTTTGAATCGATTTTTTAATTCCTAAATCCATCGAAAACCTTGAACCTATTTTTCCTTGCGGAATAATATCCGGCGCCAGATAAACAGCTGTAAACTGTGCATCAAATCCTTTAGAAATTTTAAAAATATTGTTCAGTTTTACATTTCCGGAAATAGCAGTTTCCTGATTGGCAGAGAAAATATTTGGTTGCGGATAAAGGTTTTCCACAGAAAACGCATTGATCTGGTTTCTGTAAATATTTCCATTGATATTAAATGAATATGTCTTTGAAACCTTTTGATTCCAGATCATTTCCAGTCCTGAATTATAACTTTTCCCCGCATTCTGAAACACAGCATAAATTAACGTACTTTTAGGAACAATGCTCGAAATCCTGGTAATAGTTCCATTCGCAAAACGATGATAAAGAGCAGAATACAGATAGCCACTATCCCAGTTATATTTGTGTCCCAACTCGATTGAATTGGTAAACTGAGGTCTTAATTGTGGGTTTCCGACCTTTATTATTTCTGCATCATCATATTTCGGGAAAATTCTGATATCCACTTCATTCGGACGGTCTACTCTCCTATTGTAAAATACAGATAACTTATTGTGATCGTTTAGTTTATAAGCCAATCTTAAATTTGGAAAAGGCTGTGTGTAATTGTAACTGTCACTTTTATAAGTTGGATGAAAAGGATTCACATCATACTGAACTTTCACATACTCAAGCCTTATTCCCAATTCGGCTTCCCATTTTTCATTTTCAAAAATATAGTTTCCATACACAGCAGGAATTAGTTCTTTGTAAGTTGCCCAACCTCCTGCATTAACGTATAAAACAGAGTTTATACCCGGAATAAAATTCATATTGGTCGGGATACTTCTGTTTCTCAGCTTAATTCCGGTTTCAATTCTTCCGTATTTTAAAGGTTGTACATAATCGATATTGAAATCATAAACCTGTTCATCAGACAATAATTTAAAAGCATCTGTTCCTGTGGAAGTTGGCAAGTAATTGTCGTAAAAATATTTCTCATCTTCTCTGTGGAATGTATAATTGAATCCTACATTCAGCAAATGCCCTGCATCTTTGAATTTATGCTGGTAAGAAGCACTTCCCATGATTGTGGTTTTGAGCTCATCTTCCAAAAACTGCCACAAGCGAAGACGTTGCGAAAGATCTTTATTGAAAAACGGTTGGTCACCACGGTCAATAATTTTCTCACTTCCATATGATCCCGAAATGGTCAACGTATTTTGAGCATCAATATTCCAGTCGATTCCGGCTTTTGTGGTGAGGTAATTGGTATTTCTGTTTCTTTTTAGTTGAGAATTAATAACCGTTCCGTCGTCATAAGTTCGGGTTACAAATTCATTTTTATTCAACGTTTCTGAATATAAATTATCTGCCTGAAGGAAAATATTGACTTTATCTTTTCTATAATTAAGAGAAACCGACGGATTTATTTTCGGTGTAAAAGTATATTGTGGCCGTATTGTAGGAAGGTTTTCTTTTCTTACCCACAGCGAACCTGTGCCATAAGTGAAACCCACTTTTCCGTTCCATCCATTTTTTGTATTTTTCTTCATAATAATATTGATGATCCCAGCGTTTCCGTTGGCATCGTATTTTGAAGAAGGATTGTTGATGATCTCAATTTTATCAATCGCAGAAGCAGGAATATTATCCAATCCGCTTTGGCTTCCAAAACCTGTAAGCGCCGTTTGTTTTCCATCGATCAAAACGGTTACTTTATCGTTCCCACGAAGTTGAACCTTTCCATCCTGAACCGTTACGCCGGGTAAATTTTGCATACTTTGCAAAATAGAACCACCACTTTGGCTTATATTATCCGCAACTGAATAGGTCTTTTTATCCATCTTATCGATGATCTCATTTTTCTTCGATGAGGTTAAAACAACTTCCTCAATTTTAGTTTCTTTTGTTGAAGAAGAACTTTCCAGCTCGATGATCGGAACTTCAATAAACCCTGAAAGACTTCCTATAAAAAGATCTTGGTTTTGAGAATTGTATCCCGAAATTGATATTTCTAAATGATAATTATCCGGCTTTATTCCTTCAAGTGAAAATCGTCCTTCTTCATTGGTAATTGTTCCGGCAACAAATGTTTCGTCACTTGCTTTTTTCAAGATAATATTGGTATAGGCCAGATCATTCTTATCCTGTTTATCTTTTACAATTCCAGAGACCGTAACATTTGAGACCTGGGCTTTAATAAAACTAACCGAGATAAGGATCAGTAAAAGGAAAACGATCTTCTTTAGCATTTTTAATATCATTTAAATAATTTTGATACAAATTTGCAATCTGAATTAGAAGAAATTTAGAATTTAGAGGTTTTTGAAGTTTAAATTTTATGCTTTAATAAAGAATAATTTAATGATGCTTATCAAAAATGACCCTCCCGCAAATCTTGCTGATAATGCTGACTTATTTTTAATTTTAAGCCTGCTGTATCTGCAAAACCTGCGGGAGGATTTTAATTATTTTTTTAAATAAAAAAACTTATTTCATTTTCATTTTTCCATTTTTGAATCTTTCACTTGCGGTTTGATAATAAGAAATCGTTTCGGCAACTTGGTCATTATTTTTTGTTTTCACTTCTGATAAAGATTTATCAGCTCCAGAAACTACAAATTGTTTTACTCTTTTTCTATCATCAATTTGGGTGAAGATATTTCCTTTCAGCATTCCCAATGTTCTGTAATTTCCTATAAATGCACGCTCGTCACCAATTTTTGTTTGGTTAATGTCTTTTCCATACAAGCTGGTGTTATAGTTCCATCCCAAATACCCGAATAGGGTCGGCATCACATCAATCTGAGAAGTCAAGCGTTCAATTTTTTCAGATTTTTGATTAAGATTGTAAATAATTGCCGGAATGTGGTGTTTCGCGATATTAATTTCCCATTTTCCGGCACTGCTTGCACAATGGTCTGCTACAATCACAAACACCGTATTTTTAAACCAAGGTTTTGATTTGGCATCGTTGATAAATTTTCCTAAAGCATAATCGGTATATTTCACTGCACCATTTCTTTCACCTTGCGGAAGGTCTATTTTACCTGCAGGGAAAGTGTAAGGCTTGTGATTGGAGGTCGTCATTACAAACTGAAAAAAAGGCTTGTTTACTTTGGCGCTTTTATCGGCATATTTTATTGATTGTTTATACAAATCTTCATCACAGATTCCCCAAGCATTTTCAAAACTCACTTCTTTATCTTCTATCTTGAATCTTTGAGTTTTAATGTTGTCAGATAAAGGGTTTCCTCGGTCTCTGTCGACAATATCGAATCCTTGTCCGCCAAAGAAATTATTCATATTATCAAAATAACCATCTCCACCGTAAATAAAATAGGGTTGATAATTTTTAGATTGTACAATGGAGGAAACGGAGAATAAATTATCATTATTAGGTCTTCTCACAATACTGTTTCCAGGAGTTGGAGGAACCGATAAAGTTAACGCTTCCATACCACGAACGGTTCTGGTTCCCGTTGCATACAAATTGGTAAAGAACATACTTTCGTTGGCTAGTTTTTCATAATTCGGAGTCAGATTGTCTTTATTTCCGAATGTGCTTAAAAAGTCGGCACTGAAACTTTCGATAGCAATCAAAATAATATTCGGATTCTGTTCCTGATTTCCTTTTGTTGCTCTGGAAATATCATCAAATTGAGTAGAAACATAGTTTTGATTTTCCTGCAAAAGACTTTTCTTCACCACAGAATAAGCTTCCTTATCTGAAAGTTTCGGGTAAAACGTGAGATAATCTAATTCATTAGATTTAAATGCAGATACAAATGAAAATGCACCGTTTTTCCCCAGTTCGTTCACTACCAGATTATTACTAAAATCGGCTTGTTTATTTTTCATTGTCAATCCTAAAGCAACAGCGATGATCACAAAAGGAAGTATATATTGAATACGATTTGAGATCGGACATTTATCTGAAAAAGTATTTTTGAAAATATTTTGCTTCTTAAAAATGAAAATAGTTGACACAATCAATCCAACTAAAACCAAAGCAATAACAGGCAAAGGATAAGACTGATTGATATTCTCAACAACCTCATACGTGTAAATTAAATAATCTACCGCAATGAAATTGAATCTTACTCCAAACTCATCCCAAAAAGGAATTTCTGCCAATAAACTGAAGTAAATAATAATGAAAATAAGGGTCAAATAAAAGTAAGTAAAACATCGGTCGAACACAGAATCAATCCATCTTTTTGGAAAGAACAAAAGATAAATTCCATATAAAAAAAGAAATAGAGAACCTACCGCCAGATCGTACAAAAATCCCGTAAAAAATGCTCTAATGATATAAAACAGGTTAAGATCTACATCTTTTGAAGACCAAATTAGAAGGGCTACTCTTATCAGAAATGAGAGTAAAAGATATAAACCCAAGGTACTGAAAAGCGCTGAAAACCTCCCTAGAAAAGGTTTCTTTAGTGAATTCGATATTTTCATAGTTATTTTAAATTAAAATACGATCCACAATAATAGTATTCAATTTTGAAGAAATTTTGAATTTTTCCTGCTGAATCGTTTTTTTTAAATATAGGAATTTATTTTAATCTAAAAATTTAGTTGAATACCGAAGAAAAATCTCCGATCAATCCACAATAATTCCTATATCCTTTTCGTAAGAATATTTAATATTTGGTAATTTAAATCCCTTCAAAAAACATTGTGTTTATAAAGAAATTTTAGAAGTAGAAAAAAATAAAAATTTAAAATTTCACAGAAAAACAATGTAAATTATTTTTAAAATCGTAGCTGATTTCCCAATTCTGAAACCGGCAAATTTCTTTTATAATGGCAAGCCCAAGACCGCTTCCGTTATTATCATTTGAAAACCTTTTAAATCTTGTGAATATTAATTCCGGAACGAGACCTTCAGTTCCTGAATTAGACACTGTAAAACATCCCGTTGCTAATTCAACATTCATATTCCCGCCTTGATCTGTATGTCTTATTGCATTGATCAAAAGATTATTAATTAATATTTCCGTAAGAGACATATTTCCTTTAGATCTTACATCTTTATCAATATCAGAAGAAAAAACAATATTTTTTTGATCAATATGCTCTTCCAGATTTCCGAGAGAATGATCGATGAGTTTATAAATATCCATTTCGACAATATCAAATTGACTGTTTTCAATTTTAGCCAGTAAAAGTAGATTTTTATTAATTCTTGAACTTCTGCTTAACGCAATATTAATTTCTTCAATGATTGCATAATGCTCATGCGTTAAATCTTTACTTTGCAGCAAAATATCTAATTTATTTTTTATAATAGCAAGTGGAGTCTGCAGCTCATGAGAAGCATTTTCTGTAAATTCTTTTTGTCCTTTAAAAACAGAAACACTGTGGTCTATCAATTTACGCAATGATTCGTTAAGTTCTTCAAATTCAATAGTATCTGTATTATTAAAGTTGATTTGATTATTGGTATTCAGATTGAATTTTTTTAATTTTCCCAAAGTATCCCGGAAAGGCTCCCAAATGGTCTTAGATAATCTTCTGTTTAAAATAAAAAGACCAACAACGATCATAATAAAGAAAAAACCAGTGACAAGACCAATGATCATTACGGTATCTTCGGTTTCTTCAATATTGGTCTCTATCGTAAATAGATAGGGTACGTTTTTGATATAAATTACCTTTTTCAGGCATCTGTATCGCTCTATTTTTTTATCCGCAGAAAAAGGTTTAAATTTTTCTTCCGTGAAAATCGTATCCGGCTTGATCTGGTTTGAATTTATTCTTTCAATATTGGTCCCCGGCTGAATTTTGTTCCATAAAGTAATATTTTGCTGAATTTCTTCTTGACCAATGTCTGACCTATTAAATTCATAAGAAGTTTTCTCAGCAACAATGGTATTGTGCTCGTCTAATTCTTCCTGCCAAATAAAATCAACCACAAAATAATAAACAGGAATGCTTATCGTAAGTACAATCAATACATAGATAATAAACGGCTTTGTGGTTTTACTTAATAGTGGCTTCATCGCTTAATTTATCCATTTATATCCTGTACCGTAAACCGTTTTCAAGTAGTGGTCACAACCTGCATCATAAAGTTTTTTCTTTAAATTTTTCACATGAGCGTAAACAAAATCATGATTATCAAGCATATCTGCAAAATCTCCCGATAAATGCTCTGCCAAAGTACTTTTAGAGATCACCTTATTTTTGTTTCCGACAAAATAAATTAATAGGTCAAACTCCTTTTTAGTTAAAACAACAACTTCCCGATTGACTGTTATTGTCTTTGATAAAAGATCGATTTGCAATTCGTTCTGCTGGATGATATTAGAATTTTCAAACTGCTTTCTTCGGATTATGGAAAATACTCGCGCCATGAGCTCAGAAAGATGAAAAGGCTTAGTTAAATAATCGTCGGCACCCAGCTGCAAACCATTTACCCTATCATCTACTGCATTTTTTGCAGACACAATAATGACTCCATCCTGTTTATTTTGCTTCTTCAGTTCCTTCAATATCTCAAGTCCATTTCCATCAGGAAGCATGATGTCTAAAATAATACAGTCATATTCATGATTTTTGATTTTATCAATGGCCTCACGAAAATTAGTTGCAAAAGAGCACAAATAATTCTCCTCAGATAAATATTCTGCGATACTTTGAGCGAGCTCTTTTTCGTCTTCGATGATCAGTATTTTCATTTTGCTAATTTAAATATTGAATTTGGAAGAAATTTAGAATAAAAATTATTAAAAATAAATTTAACAAACAGATGATCAATTAAAAATGCAGTAAGGAAATTAAAGATACTATTTTAAATAAAAGGATGTTTAAAATAATTTGAAATTTAACCACAAAAGGGACAAAAGACAATTATAAAGCTATTATTAGATAATAAAAGTTCTCAAAAGAATAAAAAATAAAAGATTTTTAAAGATTTTTGTGTGCTTTCTCTTTGTACTCATTAACTTTAAAT
The DNA here is from genome assembly GCF_001677955.1 of Chryseobacterium sp. BGARF1. Lineage (GTDB taxonomy): Bacteria > Bacteroidota > Bacteroidia > Flavobacteriales > Weeksellaceae > Chryseobacterium. The sequence goes on along the minus strand of NZ_LELA01000062.1, from coordinate 44,873 downwards.
AGAAGTATTTAAATCTTTTGCCTTTTTTGTGGTTAAATAAAAAATTTAAACAACTTTTAAGTTAAAAATTGAGTGGTGTCTTTCATTTAAAACAAAATAAGTTGATTCCCTTCGGAAATTTAGGTATTAAAATTAAAATCAATTTAATAATAGAATCATTTGATTAAAATTAAAAACATTTATCTTTGCACCCATGTTGAAATGGTTATCCATAATGTTTTCGATGATCTATGTACTTGCAACGACCAATGTAGCGGAAGTGTTGAAAGTGCCTTTATTTATAGAACATTTGATGGAATACCCAGGAAGTGTTACTGAGTTTTTGGTGGAGCATTATGATAATCATCAACCGGATGCAGACTGGGAGACCGACCAAGAACTTCCCTTCTTTAATCCGCCTGTTGTTTTGACGGTTTACGCTAAACTTCCTGACACCGCTTTTCACATAGAAAAATTCAAAGAGATCATCATCTCTCAAAAACCCACTGTTTATAAGGAAAAGGATTTTTCCAGCAGTTATCTTTCCCGTATTTTCCAGCCACCACGCTTTTGTTAATTGATCTTTAATTTAAATATCAATGCTTTAAGATTGTTCTTAAAGCTGTTGATTTCTTGTTAATTCAATTAATAATTTTTTCATGTTAAATAAAATTATTGAGTTTTCTGTAAAGAATAAACTCATTATCGCTCTTTTTACCATTGGGCTCGTACTTTTTGGGGTCTATGAAACCACAAAACTTCCCATCGATGCACAACCGGATATTACCAATAATCAGGTTCAGATAATCACTGTCGCCTCTTCTTACGGTGCAGCAGATATTGAACGGCTCGTGACTTTCCCTATAGAGCAGGCAACAAGCAATATTAGTGGAATTACCGAGATCCGTAGTTTTTCTCGTTTCGGATTGTCTTTAGTCACAGTAGTTTTTGATGATGAGACTGATGTTTACTGGGCTCGTCAACAGGTTCAGGAACGATTGCAATTGGTTCAACAAAACATTCCTGAAGGTATCGGGAAACCAGAACTAGGTCCTATTTCATCAGGTTTAGGTGAAATTTTTCAGTACGTGGTAAGGGCAAAAAAAGGATACGAACACGTTTATGACGAAACCGAACTGAGAACGATTCAGGATTGGGTCATCCGAAGACAATTACTAGGCACAAAAGGCGTTGCCGATGTCAGCAGCTTTGGAGGAAAATTAAAACAATATGAAATTGCCATTAATCCTAATCAGCTTCAGGCTTTTAATATCAATATCAATGATGTTTTTGATGCGCTTGAAAAGAACAATCAAAACACAGGAGGAGCCTATATCGAAAAAAAGGAAACTGTTCTCTTCATCAGAAGTGAAGGGCTTTTAGGAAGTTCTGAAGATATTGGAAATATTCAGGTTTCCAATACAAAAGAAGGAATTCCTGTTCACATCAAAGATGTTGCGAAAGTAAAAATTGGTTTTGCAACGCGTTACGGAGCGATGACCTTCAACGATACAGGCGAAGTTTCCGGAGCCATTGTTTTGATGCTGAAAGGTGAAAACGCCAATGAAGTTATTGGAAACATCAAGCAAAGATTAGATAAAATTCAGGAATCCTTGCCCGAAGGTGTAGTGGTAGAACCTTTTCTTGACCGAGCTAAAATGGTAGATAATACCATTGGTACTGTGAAAACCAATTTGATGGAAGGTGCACTAATTGTTGTTTTCATTTTGGTTTTATTTCTTGGAAATTTCAGAGCAGGATTATTGGTTGCATCAGTAATTCCTTTGGCAATGCTTTTTGCCATTATTATGATGAATATTTTCGGAGTCGGAGGAAACTTAATGAGCCTTGGAGCTTTAGATTTTGGATTGATTGTCGATGGCGCCGTCATTATTGTAGAAGCTGTTCTGCATCAATTAGCCCACAAAAAGCATTTTGGAAAAGACAATATGCTTTCGAAAGCGGAAATGGATGGTCAGGTTTCCAGTTCAGCCACGAAAATGGTGAACAGTGCCGTTTTCGGACAGGTCATTATCTTAATCGTTTACTTACCCATCTTTACGCTTCAGGGAATTGAAGGAAAAATGTTTAAACCAATGGCGCAAACCGTCGCTTTTGCATTGATCGGAGCATTTATACTGTCCTTAACTTATATTCCGATGATGAGTTCTTTGGTTTTAAGCCGAAAGAAAAAAACAAAAGACAATATTTCTGATAAAGTAATGACGAAAATCGAAATAGGTCATCAGAAATTATTGATAAAAGCTTTAAAATTTAGAAAAACGATCATACTTACCGTAGTAATTCTCTTTGCAGGAGCTGTTTTTGTGCTTTCAAGAATGGGCGGTGAATTTATTCCATCTTTAGAAGAAGGCGATTTTGCGGTTGAGATGCGTATTCTTCAGGGAAGTAATATTGAAGAAACTAAAAAAGCCACCACACAGGCTGCTAAGATTTTACTAAAACAATTTCCGGAAGTGCAAAAGGTTGTTACCAAAATAGGAAGCGCCGAAATTCCGACTGAGCCAATGCCGATGGATGCAGGAGATATGATTATAGTTTTAAAACCTAAAAAAGAATGGACCTCCGCACATTCATTTCCAGAACTTTCTGAGAAAATGAGCGAGGCACTGAAAGTAATTCCTGGTTTAACCACTGGTTTTCAGTTTCCTGTACAGATGCGTTTTAATGAATTGATGACGGGTGCAAGACAGGATGTGGTCTGCAAAATTTATGGTGAAGATCTGGACAGTTTGGCTACTTACGCCGAAAAGTTAGGTGGAATTATCACGACTGTAAGCGGTGCTCAGGATTTATATTTAGAACCTGTTGTCGGTGCTCCGCAAGTAGTAATCGATTATGATCGAGCTGAATTGTCGCGCTATAAAATTTCGGTTGCCGAGATCAACAGAGTTATCAATATGGCGTTTGCTGGTCAAACTGCAGGCTCTTTATATGAAGGGGAAAGAAAATTTGATGTGGTTGTGCGAATGGACCAAGAGCATAAAAAAGATATCACGAGCATTCAAAATCTATTAGTTCCTACTCCAAGTGGTGAACAGATTCCGTTGTCTCAATTGGCAAAAGTAGAATTAAAAGAAAGCCCGAATCAGATTCAGCGAGAAGATACAAAACGTAGAATTGTGGTTGGCTTCAACGTTCGTGGAAGAGATGTTCAGACTATTGTAGAAGAGCTTCAGCAAAAGGTCAATAAAGATTTGAAATTATCTCCGGGATACACCATTTCTTACGGTGGCGCTTTTGAAAATTTAAATGAAGCCAAATCAAGATTGGGAATTGCCGTTCCTATTTCTTTGGTCATGATTTTCCTATTATTATTCTTCGCATTTGGTTCTGTAAAACATAGTTTATTGATCTACACCGCAATTCCTTTATCAGCAATTGGGGGGATCTACTTTTTAGCTTTGAGAGGAATGCCTTTCAGCATCAGCGCGGGAGTAGGCTTTATAGCCCTTTTCGGAGTTGCAGTTTTGAACGGAATTGTACTGATCTCAGAATTTAACAGACTTAAAAAAGATGGCGTCAATAATTTAAGCAGAATCGTTTTAATGGGAACCAGGATTCGTCTTCGTCCAGTTTTGATGACCGCTTTTGTGGCCTCACTAGGATTTTTACCTATGGCAATCAGCAACGGTGCCGGAGCAGAAGTTCAACGGCCTTTAGCAACTGTTGTTATCGGAGGTTTGATGCTTGCAACCCTTTTAACTCTATTCGTTTTGCCCATTCTTTATGTCTTATTTGAAAGAGCAAATAAAAAGAAAAAGCACCAAAAGCATCAATAATTCTATTTTAATTTAATCAAAATGAAATTTTCAAACAATCATAAAAAACTCACCGCATTATTATTTCTGATATCCTTCGGAGTCGCCAATGCACAGGAAAATATTACTTACGAACAGGCTTTAGAAAAAGCTTTTCAACAAAACGGAACTTTAAAAAATTCAAGATTAATTTCTGAATATCAGGAAAAACTAAAAGCAACTTATCTCGATATTCCGCAAACTGAGATTGGTGCGCAAATCGGACAGCTTCAAGGTGTAGAAACAGATAATACTTTTTCCATCTCTCAGAGATTCAGTTTTCCTACGGTGTATACTAAAAGAAAGAAAATGCTGGATGCAGAATGGAGCGCAAGTGTAGTGAACCAAAACCTGACAAAAGCACAGTTAACAAAAGAAATTTCTGATGTTTTTTACAGAATTCTCACGCTTCAGGAAAAGAAAAAAGTGATTGAATACATCAGTAAATTGTACAGCAGTTTCGCAGATAAAGCGAGTTTAAGGCTGAAAAAAGGAGAAGCTAATATTTTGGAGGAATCGACTGCAGAAATTCAGAATGAACAGGCAAAAACACAGTTGAATATGCTTGAAAATGATCTAAATATTACTAAACTTCAGCTTCAGTTATTGCTTCAGTCGGATGAATCTTATCAACCGGTTTCAGATCAACCAACGATGAATGTTAATCTTCAGGTTTCCGAAGAAATGATAAAACAACATCCTGAATTGCAGTATTTAAACCAGCAAATAAAAGTGAATGAAGCTGAAGCTCAGCTTGAAAAATCTAAGCTTTTACCCGAATTGATGGTTGGATACATGAATCAAAGCATGAAAAATCTGAATAACAATCGTTTTAATGCAGTTCAGGTCGGCGTTGGAATTCCTTTGTTTACGAAAGGTCAGCGAGCATTGGCAAAAGCGACAAAAGCAAAAGTGGCCATTTCTGAAAACGAATATCAGCGAAAAGAAATTGAACTGAAAAACAGATTTGTTCAGCAAGTAAATAATTACACCAATCAACTGAAAGTTGTTGAAAGCTACGAGCAAAAGCAATTACCAAAATCTGAAACCATTTTAAAAACCATTCAAAAGCAAATGGAAGTGGGGGAAATCGATTATTTAGATTGGGTAATTCTTACCAATCAGGCGATAAAAATAAAAGTGGAGTACATTGAAAATCTGGAAAGACTCAACCAAATCGGATTAGAACTTAATTTTTTACTTTCAAAATAACAGCAAAATGTCTCTTAAAAATATATCAATATTCAGTTTAAGTTTAGCACTCATTTTATCTTCTTGTTCAGGAAAAAAAGAAGAGGAAAAAACAGTGTATGAAAACACAAAATTTAAAGAAAAAGACCAAAATACGGTTCAATTATCAGCACAGCAAATGCAAGCGGTTGGGTTAACCATGACAACGGTTCAGGAAAAAACAATGCAAAAATTGGTTCGTCTGAACGGTAAGGTAGAAATTTCGCCGTCTCATATCAGTTCCATTTCCAGTATTATGGGTGGACATATCAAATCGATCAATGTGATCAACGGAAGTCATTTTAGCAAAGGACAGGTCTTGGCTATAGTAGAAGACCCTCAGTTTATTCAGTTGCAACAGGATTATCTGGTGACAAAAGCGCAACTGGAATCTGCAAGACTAAATTTAATTCGTCAAAAAGATTTGAATACCAGCAAAGCAAGCAGTGATAAAACTTTGCAAACTGCGCAGGCAGATCATTCTACATTGAATGCTACTTTAAAAGGTTTAGAAGAAAAATTGAGAATAATCGGGATCAACGCAAAAGGATTGAGTTCATCAAATATCAGAAGTCGAATAAATGTTTATGCGCCTTTCAATGGTTTTGTAAGCAAAATATTGGTGAATAACGGGCAGTATATCAATCCTTCAGACACCTTATTTGAACTGATTAATCCGACAGGTTTATTGCTTGAATTAAAGGTATTTGAAAATGATGTAAATGATGTGAAAATCGGGCAGGAGATTTTGGTGTACAACAATCAAAGTCCCGAGAAAAAATCGACAGCCAAAATCGTAAGTATTGTTCCGAATATTGAAAATGGTGGTTCGTTGATTGCTGTTGCGAAGCTTTCAAGCCCGAATCAGGATTTTATAAAAGGAATGTACATCAATGCTGAAGTTACGGTGAACAGCCGTTATACGATGGGCTTGCCAAACGAGTCAGTGGTTTCTTTTGAAAATAAAAACTATATTTTTGAAGAACTGGGAAATAAAAAATTCAAGATGATTCCCGTTAATACCGGAATTTCTGACGACCAATTCACAGAAATTTTAAAAGTAGAAAATTTGAGGGATAAAAAAATTGTTCAGAAAGGCGCGTATAGTCTTCTGATGTTGCTTAAAAATAAAGTGGAATAAATATAAAAAGTAAGAGTCCGCTTCACGATTAGTGAAACGGACTCTTCTTTTTGAAGAACTAAATTGCCATTTACTTGTAAACTTATCGCCAATTATCTCGTTCTTCTGTTGATGTAAAAATACTTATTTAAGACTTCATTAGTTCAATTTACCACCTAACGCTTTAAATAACAACACATTATTCTTAGTATTTTCATGCTGAAATTTAAGTAGATCCAACTCGGCCTCAAGCTTACTTTTCTGAGCATTAATTAATTCAAAATAATTGGCGTATCCCGTGATGTACAGATCATTGGACACTTCAATTCCTTTATCTAAAAAGCTCACCTCTTCTTCTTTTAAATCTAAAACACGATGAAATATTTTGGTCTGTTTTAAAACTGACTGTAGCTCATTGAAAGCTCCTGTTACACTTTTCTGATAGTTTAAAAAAGCGATCTCCTGTTCTCCATTAGCAATATTAAACTCATATTTCAACTGACCTTTATTGAAAACTGGCACCATCAAGCCACCCAAAAGCTGTCCGGCTAACGAAGCAGGTTTAAACAATGTTTCAGCAGAAAAAGAATTTAACCCGAATGTAGCTCCTAAATCAATTTTAGGATAAAATGCTGCTCTTGCCGCTTTGGCATCTGCGTGCGAAGCTTGTAGCGAATAATAATTTGAAACCACATCCGGTCGGGAATGAATGACAGCATCAACATCAATATTCTTGTTGAGCATCTCAAAATTTGTCTGCAAAAGCGTTGGGCTTCTTTCAATTTCACCCCCATAAACACCTGTCAATGTAGAAATAGCCTGTTTTACAGTAACAATTTCAACTTTGATGTGCTCGATCTCAGCTAGCCAATTGTTGTTCTGAGCTTTGAACTGCTGCACGGCAAGTTCGGTCACCTTCCCTACTTCACGTTGTGCTTTTATAATTTCAAAAGCTCTTTTCTGCAAATTGTAATTGTCCTGATAGATTTTCAACCGCTTATCCAAAGCTATTAGATCATAATACAAATTGGCAATATCAGTAAATAGGTCTGTCTGTAAAAGCTTTAAACCTTCTTCGGATGCTAAAAATTTGTTTTGGGCAGAAAGCTTTTTATTTTTCAGTTTTCCCCAGGCATCAATTTCCCAACTGCTTCTTGCGCCCATCCAATAATTTGGCGTAAACGTCGTATTGATCTTCTGCTGTTCGTTGATGTTACTTGAAAAATTAGTGTCGTAATTTCCTACACCGTCCATCGTGTATTTTCCGTAACGGTCACCTGAAACGATGGCACCTACTTCTAATGAAGGAAGCATTTCAGATTTTGAACGTTTCAAAAAACTGTTGGCCATTTCAATTCTCTGCTGGGCAATTTTAAAATCAGGATTTGCTTCTTTTACCTGATCAAATAGCTTCAGTAGATTTTCATCTGTAAAATAGTTTTTTAAATCAATTCCTGTAAAATCAGTCGAATCTTTTTTGAGTTCAGGAGTTTTAAGTTCAGGGGTTTCTTTTAATTGTTTTATATCGGTTACATTAGGAATTGCGCACGACACTAATGATAATGCCGCTGCGCTCCAAATGATAACTTTGAATTTATTTCGTTTCATTTTTCTTTCTGTTTTCAAGGGTTGCGAAAAAAATGTATAATCCAGGAATAATGATCAGTCCGAAAACGGTTCCAATTAACATTCCTCCTGCTGCTGCTGTTCCAATAGAACGGTTTCCGATAGCACCTGCTCCAGAAGCAATACACAGCGGGATCAATCCGGCAATAAATGCAAATGAGGTCATCAAAATCGGTCGGAGACGTTGTTTTGCGCCTTCGATCGCTGCCAGAATAATATCGTTTCCTTCTTTATGGCTTGCGACGGCAAATTCTACGATAAGAATGGCATTTTTAGCCAATAATCCAATCAACATGACCAAGGCAACCTGTGCGTAAATATTATTATCTAATCCACAAACCAGCAAAGCGATGTACGACCCGAAGATCCCGGTTGGTAAACTCAGTAAAACCGGCATTGGTAAAAGGAAACTCTCATATTGAGCAGCTAATAAAAGATACACAAAAACCAAACATACAATGAAAATATAAACCGTCTGATTTCCAGAAAGAATTTCTTCTCTTGTCATTCCCGACCATTCGATTTCAAAGCCTTTTGGGAGACTTTCTTTCGCAATTTTTTCAACCGCTGCGATGGCATCTCCGGAACTGTAACCTTCAGAAGGTTCCCCGTTAATCATTGCCGACATATACATATTGTAACGGGTTAAAACTTCCGGTCCGTAAACTCTTTCAATAGTAATGAATGTAGAGAAAGGAACCATTTCTCCCTTGTCATTTTTTAAATATAGATTTAAAATACTTTCAGGTGTTTCACGATATTCAGGGCTTGCCTGAACCATCACTTTATACATTTGTCTGAATCTAATGAAATTGGTTGCATAGTAAGACCCCAACATCGTCTGCAAAGTAGACATTGCATTATCCACAGAAACTCCTTTTTTTGCAGCCATATCATAATCCATATGAATGATATATTGCGGGAAAGTAGCATCAAAACTGGTAAAACTGTTTTTCAATTCGGGTGTTTCATTCAGTTTTTTAACAAAACCTTTGGTCACTTCATCCATGTTTTCGATACTTCCACCGGTTCTGTCGAGCAAACGAAGTTCGAAACCACTGGTATTACCAAATCCTGGAACCGTAGGTGGTGCAAAAACTTCAATCTGTGCATCAGAAATACCTTTTGTTTTTTCGGTTAATTCTTTAATGAAGTCGTCTATGGATTTATCTCTCTCGCTCCAATCTTTTAGGTTGATCATTGCCATTCCGTAAGTGGATCCGGCGATTTCTGTCACCACACTGTAACCTGCCAATGTGGTTACGTTTTCTACTCCATCGATCTTTTTAGCGATCGTTGTAATTTCATCTAAAACTTTTTCAGTTCGCTCAACGGTTGCTCCTTGAGGTGTAGTTACACTCACATAAGCCATTCCCTGATCTTCCACAGGAATAAATCCTGATGCGAGAAATTTTGAAGTTCCCCAGGTGAGTACAATAAATAAAGTCAATAATCCAAACGTTACAACAGTTCGGGTTGCAAATTTTGATAAAATATTGACATAACCATTGGTTACTTTTTCAAGAAAAATATTGAATTTGTTAAAGAAACGGTCAATAACTCCTTTCTTTTTATCGTGATTGTGCGGTTTTAAAATTAAAGCACATAAAGCTGGGGTCAGCGTTAATGCATTAATTCCCGAAATCACGATGCTTATTGCTAAAGTTAATGAAAACTGTCGGTAAAAAACACCGACCGGACCATCCAAAAATGCTACAGGAAGAAACACAGCAGACATTACCAAGGTAATCGCAATAACTGCTCCTGCAATTTCTTTAGTGGCAATAACAGTGGCTTCATAAGGTGCATACCCTTCTTCCATTTTTACGTGAACAGCCTCTACGACGACAATCGCGTTATCGACGACAATACCGATGGCAAGAACCAATGCAAAAAGCGTCAGCAAATTCACAGAGAAATCAAGCATATCCATAAACGCAAAAGTTCCGATTAAGGCAACTGGAACTGCTAAAACAGGAATCAATGTAGAACGCCAATCTTGCAGGAAGAGGAAAACGACGATCGCCACCAAGATAAATGCTTCCACTAAAGTTATTAAAACCGCACTAATAGATGCATCCAAAAATCTTGATACATCATACGCCATATTATATTCCATCCCCGGAGGAAAAGAATTGACTTTCAGTTCAGCCATTTTATCTTTAACATTTTGGATAACCTCAGAAGCATTTGACCCTGGTCTTTGCTTCATCATTATCGATGCTGAAGGCCTGCCGTCGGTTTTAGAAACCATCCCGTACGTCATTGCACCAAATTCTACTTTGGCAATATCTTTCAGCTTTAAAATAGTTCCTTCCTCATCAGCACGGATTGGGATTTCTTCATATTGTTTAGGTTCAAAAAATTTACCTTTATACTTTACTACATACTGCAGCTCCCCTGCTTTTTTACCGGAAGATTCTCCCACTTTTCCAGGGGCGGCAGAAACATTCTGTTTTTGAAGTGATGTAACGACCTCATCCGCTGAAATATTATACACTGCCATCTTCTGAGGATCTAGCCAGATACGCATCGAATATTCTTTTTGCCCCATAATTTCGGCACGGCCTACTCCATCCAAACGTTTCAGCTCCTGAAGAACATTGATGTCTGTAAAGTTGTAAATAAACTGCTCATCCTGGCTTGGATCTGTACTGGTGATGTTGAGATACATCAGCATACTGTTTACTTCTTTTTCTGTGGTAACTCCGGCTCTGATCACCTCTTCGGGCAATTCATCCAAGATCGTTGTCACTCTATTCTGAACATTTACAGCTGCTAAATCGGGATCTGTCCCTACTTCAAAAAACACCTGGATCAAAGTTAAACCATCATTCGAAGTTACCGTTGACATGTAGGTCATCCCCGGAACACCATTGATTGCACGCTCCAAAGGTAAGGCGACCGCATCTGCTGAAACTTCGGCATTTGCCCCCGTATATTTTGCAGTAACCGTCACTGAAGGCGGAACAATATCGGGAAATTGGGTGATCGGCATTTTCATCAACGCCATAATTCCTACTAACACAAAGACAATGGAAATCACCAACGAAAGAACCTTTCGTTTTATAAACATCTCTACCATAATTGATTACCTAAGAATTAAAGTCTATTTTTGATCTTAATCTGATCTCCGTCTTTCAACGACTGAGTGCCTTCATAAATGATCAAATCTCCTTTTTTAAGGCCTCTTTCTACGAGATAAGAATCTTTAAGAGCAGTCCCGACCTCAATATTGGTCATTTTTACTTTATTATTCTTGTCAACTAAGAAAATGTAGGTTTTATCCTGAATAGAAAATGTAGCCTTCTGAGGGATCATCAACGCATCATTCTGAACTTCAGAAATAGTCAGTTTTCCGGATGTTCCGTGTTTGATCAGGCGATTAGGGTTTGGAAATAATGCTTTATAACGGATTGAACCTGTCGCTCTGTCGATTTCACTTTCAGCAGACTTTAAAGCACCATTAAATTGATATGCCATTCCGTTCGGCAGTGTTAATTCTATTTTCTGATGTTTCCCTAATTTATCATTTGAAAGAAGCTCAAAATAAACATTTTCAGGAAGTGAAAAATAGGCATACACCTCATCAAGCTGAGACAAAGTAGTTAAAAAAGTCCCGTTGGTGATTAAACTTCCACCTTTGTGAGGAATAACGTCGATTACGCCATCAAAAGGCGCAGAAACAGTCGTAAAACTTATTTTTTGCAATACCGTTTTTTTCTCGGCATCAGCGAAGGCATACTTTGCTTTGGCAGAAGATAATTTGGCTTTCACCAATTCCAATTCATTATTGGCAACGAATTTTTTAGCGTGAAGACTTTCAATCTGTTTTAATTCAACTTCTGCAATGCGTACATCAGCTAGAGCTTGTTTAATGCTCGCATTGGCTTTAAGAAGTTCCATTTTTAATTCAGCATCATTAATTTTGAATAATGGCTGACCTTTTTTCACAAACTGACCTTCATTTACATAAATATGATCTAGAAGTCCATCAATTCTAGAGCGTATTTCGACATTTCTTTTTGCCTGAATATCTGTTACAAACTGATTGCTGACCAAAGTGTCTTTTTGCTTAACTACAAACACCGGAACTTCTTTGTTTTCTTTATTTTTATTTTGAGCGTTTTTACCGCAAGAGATTGCGCATAATAATGCAAAGTTGCATACTATGATACTTTTTATATTCATTGTAGAATTTTTATTACTAAAATTTGACGAAAAAAAATACTGGGATAATCGTCTGATTTAGAATAACTGGAGAAGATGGAGGTAAGATTTTACAGCACAGAAAATGGCTGTGGCAACAACCTGAGTATTAACTTTGGTAATTTCTGATACCAAAATTTCATTCTTTTTAAAATAAGAATTACATGAAACTTCAGCAACGTATTTACCAATACTTTTAACGCCTACTGCAACCGCTTTTACATTAAGAAAAGATTCACTTATAAAATTAATTCCCTGGTCTCCCGGACAAGTCACCAACGGAATATTGTGCAGAGAATTATCTGCCCATTGCGAATTGAAATGGGTAAATAAAATAGCAAAATATAAAAGGATGAATGACCTTAGAGCTAACATGTCTTTAGAACATTGGAATATTGACAAATGAGAATTTTGCAAATATAAGCCCTTTAGATAAAAATTTTATCTATCAGAATGTTAAAAATCATTAAATTATGCTCTAATTACCTATTCTCATTAATATTAATACAGGTCTATTTTTGTTTGCTTGTAATGCTTTTAAAGTTTTAAATTTGGCACTTTATGGTAATTTCTATTAAGAATTATTCAATTCCTTAAAATATTATCTATAGAATTCTTTTTAAGCTAACAATACTTTAATTGAAGCAATTGATATTTATCTAAAAATAATAAAAGCTCAGATTATAAAATCCAAGCCTATATTTTTAAACTTATACCTTCAATCAGGCAATTCCTTCTCCATAAAATGGATTATTAATCTAATTTAAAAAAGAAATACACTACAGCTGCCCATTCTTTTTTGATGTCTTTAGCATAACCAATTGTGCTATGACTGCTGTTTTCTACCGTTCCATCGTCTTTGATATAACCAATGGTGGAGCGACTGCTATTTTCTACAGTACCATTGTTTTTTACATAACCCACAGTAGAACGGTTTTTGTTTTCTATTGTTCCATCACTTTTAATATACCCAATCGTGCTGCGGTGTTTGTTTTCGATTGTACCGTCGTTTTTAATATAACCTACGGTGGAACGACTGCTATTCTCTATAGTACCATCACTTTTGATATAACCTATGGTACTGCGACTTCCCGATTCAATTGTTTGTGCATTTACTATGGAGAGATTAAATAAAAAAGAACAAATAAATAGTGTTGTTTTCATGGTTTTTAAATTTTAATACAATTGTTTAATGCCTGAAATACGTTAGATAGCATAGAAATATATTTTAGAAAGTTATTTTTTAATTGCATTTTTATAAATCTGCCCATTTTTTATAATCAACAAAAAATTCTTTTCAGGATTGGCAATTAATGATAAATCCTTTAGCGGATCGCCATCAACCAATAATAAATCGGCAAAAGCCTGCTCTTCAACAACTCCTAATTTCCCAGGATAAGGACTGCGTAAGCCCGAAAGCTGCAAAAGTTCTCCGTTATCCTGTGTAATCATTTTTAAAATCTCGGCATTCGAAAACCATTTTTGCAGGCGTAAGATATACTTGTTTTGGTCTTTATTAAGTTCAGGCTCGAAAAGGAAATCTGTTCCCCATGCCAGCTTTACGCCCAATTTTTTGGCTAGCGGCCATACTTTTTCTTGTCCATCTAATACAGGCTTGCGTTTTTCTTTCCGCTGCTCATCCATATTATCATTATTATCCATTAAATTTTGAAGGCTTAGCCATACTTTTTTCTTTGCAAGCAGTTTCAAGGTTTCTTCATCAAGCATCTGCCCGTGTTCTATAGATTTCACTCCTGCTTCAACGGCTCTTTGTACGGCTCTTGGCGTATAAGCATGAACCATAACGTAAGTTCCCCAGTCTTCTGCTGCCTCAACAGCAGCTTTCATCTCGTCAAAAGTATATTGGGTTACATCGATTGGGTCATAAGCAGAGGAAGTTCCGCCACCTGCCATTAATTTAATCTGACTCGCCCCAAAACGCAGATTTTCTCTTGTTGCTGTTAATACATCATCACGCCCATCAGCAATAAAAGTAGCTCCCAATAATTCTGCACGGGAGGGTTTTCCAAAAAAACGACGAGAACGTTCATCCGGAGTTCTGAAATCTCCATGACCTGCCGTTTGACTTATTGTTGCACCTGAAGGCCAAATACGAGGTCCCTCAATTTGACCTTTGTCAATCGCTGCCTTTAAAGGAAAGATTGGGCCACCTGCATCGCGCACGCTTGTAAACCCACGCATTAGCATTTTTTGGGAAGAAAGAGCCACATTTTTCATCATTAGTTCTTGAGACATATCCGGAGAAGCCATTTCTGCCATTGTTAAAGCTCCAAAAACCATATGTACATGCACATCAATTAACCCTGGCATTAATGTTTTTCCATTACCATTAATTTTTATTACTTCATTTCCTTTAATAGAAATAACATCAGAACTGATTTTCTGAATTTTATTTCCGGAAATCAAGACATTCATTGAAGTAGTAAGATTAGAGGTTTTATGGTCTAATATTCTGACATTTTCTATAAGAATATTTTGAGTCTGTGCTGTAGCCATTGATGTTGTAATAAAAAAAACAGCTATTAATGATTTAAATTTCATAAACAATTAATTATATGATTATTATACCATTGCTAATATACTATAAAACAGAATCAATTCCTACAAATGGGATAAGTTTAATTTAACATCTAACTTTGCTTTAAAACTACAATTTTATAAAATAAATAAGAATCGAAATTTCTCTTTATACTAATTTTCGTCCCTTCTAAGTACTAATAATGATTAAACCATACATTTTGTAACGTGATATAATCGCAGCCCGACCTGAGTGGAAATCCTTTTTTGTTGCTGGAAAAATGAGGGCAAAAAAGATTGGGAACGGAGGGCGAAATAGCTGCCCAAAACACATTGTTAATTGTTTTAACGTACTTATCTTCTGAATATTGATTTAAAAGGTTCAAAAAATAAAAATCCGTCTCATGAAAGTTTTCAGAGACGGATTTACTTAAAAATATTAAAAATATGAACTGACTCAAATATCAACTTTTACATGCGCATTTGATCCTGTTCATGATTTATTTTTATGGTACCCAATAGGTCCATTTAGAACCATTATAGACTGCCAATCTTTTATTGATCCCATTTAAATAGACCATCATTCCCGGAGCTGGGTCTTTAACATCATTTGTACTTTCAACCTGTGGAAGTACCATCACCTTAGTTGTTGATTCTAAGACTAAAACTCCGTCTGCACTTGAGCTACTAGCTCCTATGATTGTTTTTGCTCCTACTTCTTCAACCACGGCCTCAGGACCAGTTGACTGAGGCTGGGCGGTCATTAGGCTACTGATATCAGCCCTATTACCACTACTCAAATCTACCCATCCACTTGCATCTGCATTGATATTACCTGGAGCATAGTATTTTACTTTAGATTGCGTGGCATTATTAGCGCTTGCATCCACTAGCATTGTTCCCGGTGTTACCTGTGCCGGGGCAGGCATTGTTCTTACATACGGCAAAATAATTCCTTTGTTTTGCCCAGCTTCAAATTCTAATAAAACAGCAGTTTTATTATTGGCGGGCGCAGTTCCATTTATCCCACCTACAATAATTTGTGAGTATCCCAAAATAGATAGGCTCAGAAATATACTGGTTATAATTGTTTTCATTTTTTTGTTTTAATCTTGAATAATGAGTAGCGATAAAAAATTTAAGGACAACTTGGTGTATTGAAACACTTCCAATCACCATCGGAGTAAATCTTCATACAGTTTACGGTTGTATCATAGGACATCATTCCTTCAACTGCATTTCCTGCATTTTTAATAGCATCTAATTGGGCGGTCGTCAATCTGGTCACTACAAATCCTTTTGTGTTAGACTCTAAAGCAATATGGCCTGATTTTCTAGCCATTGGCCAGTTAGAATCTGTCTTTCCTGCTCGTTTAAGAAGGGTAATTCCTAATTTCGTATCATTATTTGCTCCTCCTGTTACCGCATCATTGAAACAAATACAAGGATCTACCGCCTGACTGCCAGGTACATAATAAGATACCGTTACAATAGACCCTGCCTCTCTACATTTTCCAGAAGCGACAGAGAAGAAAGCGTAATATATACCCGGTGCGACTGTCGAAATATCGGTTAAAACAGGGCTGTTTGGGTCGTTCGTAGCGTGCCATTCTACCTCACTAGGAAGTGCTTCCTGAATAGAGCTATTCAAATCACCTTGTTGATAGGTACAAATTTTTAAATTTTGAATTTTAGGTCCCAAATCTGTTCCACATACGTTAAGACCATCTGTCAAATAAGTATATCTCTCATGGCTGTCTTCAATAGAATCACCATTTCCCATACTGCCATTACTTATATGCCCTACATAACCAAAACTTTGAGAGCATTTTTTGATATTCATTGTTGAATGCCCTCCTGTTTCTACTGCAATCACTTGATCTGTTATCTCCAAATCAGAAAGTACATCAGGTATAGTAAGGTCATTCGGATCATATCGACCAGGCATATAAATTGGATCATAGTAAGAATTAAGGTTTTTTTCACCCAGCGTCTGTCCTTTATTACTTCCCCAACCCCATTGTTTATTATTGCTGGTGATAATATTAATAGTAGCAGTGTTTACTTGATCTGAATGTTCATTAGGAGAAATCCAAACGACATTTTCTAAAACCCCTACAGCTTCACTCCCTTGAACCTCCATATTTCTAGGCTGTACCCATACTGTTTTTTCTAACCCTGTTCCATCTCCCAATTGCTTATTGCTATTATCTCCCATACTGTATAATTTACCATTGGCAGCCAATAAATAATAGCTCTGCTTTGTTTGATTTTGAGTCATTCCTATCATTTTAGGAACTGCTCCTGCTGGTACAGAAACTTCAGTCGCATACACACGGGTCGTTGCGGCACCATTATTATTATAAGTATTTGTACCCCAGGTATAAAGCTTCCCGGTAGATGTTAAAGCAAATAGGGCATTGGGTGTTCCTCTCATTGCCACTACATTCTCAAGGTAGGGATTACCTGCAACATCAGTTTTAACACGGTGCCAAATTACATTATTGACACTGCTTTGTAGTGTACCATCGCCATTTTTTTCACCATTGAAAGATAAGACCCATGCTTCACCACTGCAAGTAACAATTGCCAATGTACGGTAAGAGCCAAACATCATCTTTACATCTGCAGGGGCAACACCTGCCGGCAAACCGTCTGTTTTTCCATTGATAGAAATTTTAGAAAAATCTAAATTACCGTTCGTTATTGCATTACTAATCAAAACGTTATTAACCCCCCAAGCATAAAGGCCGTCAGTAGTTAACAAAGCAAATTGATGAGAAGTATTAACACTTCCTGCAGCAGCTCTTAATGGTGTTCCCACATAATTAAAATTAGCATGAGCCAAACTAGAACCAGAGCCTATTATCGTTGGGATTAATAAATCTCTATTTCCATAGTCTACATCCTCTTTACTCGCAGTATTTTGTCCCCAAATTTTGAAATTCCCACCTTTTTCTTTTACAATAGTCGCATGGAAAGCAGAAATCAAATTATCATACTCAATAGTATTAGGATCTGCACTGTCAATAAATGCATTTTCATTACACCCCGACACACAATACCCCTGAGCTTTATACGCTGTAGATGATAGAGTAAATAAGAGTATAAGCGTAAAAAAAAATTTTATATAACTATTCATTATTATTTAGTTTTTCTCGGTTAAAGTATAAGGTTGTACTTGGTCGTTAATATCTTTGAATTCTATCATAATATTATTTCCCTTTGTTGTAGACCCTTCAAGCGAAAATTCTAATTTATTTACCCCATTTTTAAGAGAAACTATATCTTTATTAAGTCTTCCTGATAGCGACGTGCCAACCCCTGCAGTTGTAAAACCATGATGATAATCTGCTGATGTATTGTTGTAAGAGCTGTAAACTGCATTTACCGTTACCATAATACCTTCCGCTGGCTGCCCTCCTTCAATTTTTTTTGAGAATTGAATGGAAGAAAAATCGAATACCATCTTTAACGGGCTTACTTTAACCGAAATTTTTGAAGGATATTGATCATGATCACAAGATGATTTAGAATCGTGATTATGCTTTTCGTGAATAGATACACTATAGTTTCCAGGCTTGCTAAATACTTCATTAATATTCCCCGAACCGGAGCTCAAAACATCCCCAGCATCATTTTTTATATCCCAACCTGTATAGGTATCTAATGAATAAGAAAATGGTAAACCGTAACTTAGAGTAACACTTTCTTCTCTTTTATTATTTGTATTTTCATTATGCTGAGCAAATACTGAACTTACACTCAAAAAGAGCGTCAGTATCATTGATTTGCAAAAAGCTAAAGATGAAATTTGTTTGATCATTTTTTAAATTTTATTTATACTTTTTAATCTCGATTATAAATCATAATTAAGTAGAACACAGAAATATATTATGTAATATTTCTGTACTTTTTTATCTTATCAAATTAGAATCATTGTTTAAGAATATTTAGCCCATACTTGTGGTGGAGGCCTTATTCGAAAAGATTTAAATAAATAATCGCAAAAACGAGCATTATAATTATATTGATTTAAAATAAAAGTGCAAAATAAGGTACTAAGCCCCAATAGAAACATGAATAAAACGAGAGCCTTTCCAGAAAAACTATAATTTACTAACGTAAAAACATCATTTTCTTCAATTTTCCCAATATGAAAAGATTCATTAGAATTTTTATAAAAAAAGTCTACATTGATTTTCTTTACATAATTTAATTTTTTATACGACTTAGTATTTTTCTGACTGACAATAGTTGTTTTAGTTTTTTTTACTTTAGCTAACTCCCTTTCATTAATAATTGTGGCATGCAAAACGCCATTATTATCAACTAATACAGCTCCTTTTGACACATAAATTAAAGGTCTATTCTCTGTCTTCTCAGCGAGTTCTTCATGTATTATCGAATCACCTTGTACAACTATTCCACCCTTATGAATAGGAGCAGGAAACGCCCATGAACTTAAAAACAACAGAAGAAAAAACATATTCTTATTTGTATAAAAAAACATAGGTTTATCAAATAAAAATAAGGGTCTCTTTCTCTTCAAAATCTTATTAAGATTAAGCTCAAGCGACGTTTGTAAGGAATACAAAAGTTTAGAAAAAAACATTAATATATTACAAATAAATGATTAAAAAACTCAACTAATTACTTTGTAAAATTTTTTAACATATTATATATTAACAATTTGGCGTTTTTTATAAAATATAATTAGAGATAGCCTTCTTTGAGAAAAAACACATTCAATCTACAGTGATAAAATATTATTTTATTGCTTTTGAGAATGCTTATGAATTAGGCTTTAAACATATGCAGTATTTTCTCAAATCTACTTTTGAAATTTTTTGTTTATTTATCTTACCCACACACTGTGCAATAAAATTTCTGAAACTCAGATTTCAAATTCAGTTATTTCATGATGAGGCTTCAAAGTATTGTAATCAATCAGCCTCTTCATTATTTAATTTTCTTACCAAGGATATGTTTGTAATAAATCTCAGCTAAACCGGCAGATTGCAATTCGTTCGTAGAAAATCTGGTGAGAGATTCTGAAATCGTCATGAATATACCGTAATAGTAATCGTCGATATTGAGAATTTTTTTGTTGATATTCATTTCCCAAAATAGTTATTACTAAGCTGTTTTCTTAATCCGTAAGAAACCTTTTATATCATTGAAAAGTGAAAGGATAATGTACCGTAATTTTTATCCGGCAACTTTAAAAGTTTGCAGTTTTTTTTATAGTTATACACAGTTATTTAGTTTGGTGCTCCAAAAGTATCAAATTAAATTAGAAGCTCACTCAGTATTTTCACCTAATGGTGTATAAGATTCTTTATTTATACTGATTACAAATAACAATTATCAATGATACGAATTTAATAATATTGTTTATTTAATTTAGAAACATTTTTAATAATCGAAATAATAAGGTTCACAATATGCATTTACACCCAATCTATCAACACCCCTGTCTAAAGCTAATTTAAACGATTAACCTTATTTTAACACTTGATTTTTCAGTTATATTCCAAGTTACACTTTAGACCTTTGTTTAAAACTGACACTAAAACCCCACTTCATTTTATATCTGATAACTTTCATGAGTTACACAAAATTGATACTAAAAATCAATATGCATTTTTTGATAAAAAACACATTCTTTCATAATCTAAAAAAAAACCGACATCTGAAAATCTTTCAGTAAGATGTCGGTTTCTAATTTAATAAACACTAGTGACCAAAATATATTTTAAAAACTGCTTAGTACTTCTAAAATATTTTCATAAATGAAATTTAATTCTTCTGCACTGATACAGTAAGGCGGAACCAGATACATCACATTTCCTAGCGGACGCATAACAATTCCTCGAGATAAAAATTCATCATAAAGCCTTTTTCCTATTTCGTTAAAATAAGAAGTTTTATGGTCATTTTTAATTTCCCAAGCCAAAATAGTTCCGGTTTGTCGTACATTTTCAACTTTCGAATGCTCTTTTAAAACATTTGAAAAACGAAAATGCTGCGCCGAAATTCGCTTGATATTTTGTTGAGTTTCATCATTCAACAAAAGCTCCATACTTGCCAAAGCAGCAGTACAAGCTAACGGATTTGCTGTAAAAGAATGCCCATGAAACAACGTTTTATATTTATCATCAGACAAAAATGCTTCGAAAATTTCATTAGTAGATGTTGTAATTCCCATTGGCATCGTTCCACCTGTCAAACCTTTAGAAAAACACATAATATCTGGCTTTTCTGAAAGATAATTAGCTGCAAACAATTTTCCTGTTCTTCCGAAACCTGTGAAAACCTCATCCTGGATCATCAAAATATCATTTGCTCTGCAGAATTTCATTAAGTTATCCAAATCTTCAGCATTGTACATCAGCATTCCTGCTGCTCCCTGAATGAGCGGTTCGTAAATAAAACAAACAACTTCATCCTGATACGTTGAAATTTGAGCTTTCAAATCTTCAATATTTTCAGAATTAGGAGTATCAATAAAAATAACTTCAAACAGCATTTCTCCGAAAGGTTTCGTCCAAACACTTCTTCCGCTCACAGACATTGCTCCGAAAGTATCGCCATGATATGCATTTTTAAATGCTAAAATTTTTGTTTTTTCTTTTCCCTGATTGTAAGCATGCTGAATACACATTTTCAAAGCAACTTCTACCGCTGTCGAGCCATTATCTGAATAGAAAACTTTCTGCTGATTTTGAGGAAGAAGTTTTAGTAAATTTTCAGAAAGCTGTATCGCCGGTTCATGGGTAAAACCCGCAAAAATAACCTGCTCTAAAGTATTTAGCTGTTCAGAAACTCGTTGTGCGATGTAAGGATGCGCGTGACCGTGAAGCGTAACCCACCATGAAGAAACCGCATCGATATATTTATTTCCTTTATCATCAAAAAGGTAAACTCCTTTTCCTTTAACGATAGGAATTGCATCATCCGCTGTTTTCATTTGCGTGTAAGGATGCCAATTGACGGCTCTGTCTCGCTCTTGTAAATTCATAAATTATAGAAGTTAGAGATTAGAAACTAGAAGTTAGCTTTCCAGGTTTCAAATTGGTTCATCACTTTTTCAGCTTGTCTTTTCATCGGTTTTAATCCTAAAGTTTGGAGCATTTGCATATCTTCCGAAACTCCCGGATTTGGTGTTACCAATAAAGTTTCTCTTTCCCCTGTAAAAATCGAGTTTGCTCCTGCCATAAAACACCATCCTTGTTCAAACTCTGTCATTTCAATTCTTCCCGCGCTCAAACGAACCATCGATGAAGGCATTACAATTCTTGCGGTAGCAATCATTCTTACCATTTCCCAAGTGTCAGTTTTTTCATTATTTTCAAGAGGAGTTCCTGCAACTCTTGCCAATGCATTGATCGGAACTGATTCCGGATGTTTTGGCATCGTTGATAATGTCAACAACATTGAAATTCTATCTGCATGCGTTTCGCCTAAGCCGATAATTCCGCCCGAACAAACTGTAATTCCTGCTTTTCTGACGTTGTTGATGGTATTAATTCTATTATCAAAAGTTCTTGTAGAAATAATTTCTTCATAATACTGTTCTGAAGTGTCCAAATTGTGATTATAAGCATACAAACCAGCTTGCTCAAGACGAACAGCCTGTTCTTCTGTCAACATTCCTAAAGTACAGCAAACTTCCAATCCGAGTTCATTTACACCTTTCACCATATCAATTACACGGTCAAAATCACGGTTATTTCGTACCTCTCTCCATGCTGCAGCCATACAAAAACGGGAAGAGCCATTATCTTTTGCTTTTTGAGCATGCTCGATCACTTTTTCAGTTGGCAATAAAGCCTGAACTTTAATATTGGTATGATAACGTGCAGCCTGTCCGCAATACGAACAATCTTCTACGCAACCGCCTGTTTTTATAGATAATAGAGTTGACATTTGTACCTCTTCCGGATTGTGCCATTCTCTGTGAACCGTTGCTGCTTTATAAATCAATTCAAGGAGTGGAAGATTGTAGATTTCTTCGATTTCTTCTTTCGTCCAATTATTTCTCAATTTTGTTTTATCTATCATATTTTTTCTAATTGTTTTGTAATACGTTCTATATTTTCTTTTGTTATTTTTTCGATGTCAGGAATTCTTATAATTTTGGTTTCCTCCTGAATATTTTTACAGATTATTCTTTCTGTATCTTCTGGGAAATTTCCATTTAAAATCAGATATTCCAACTTGATATTTTTTTGTTCTAAAACCATCAAAGACAATAAAGTATGATTGATGCATCCTAAATAATTTCTCACAACCAAAGCAACGGGAAGGTTTAGTTTTTCAATTAGATCAATAATGAATTCTTCATCAGAAATTGGAACCATCAATCCTCCCGCTCCTTCTACAATTAAATTCTTTTGAGTTTCAGGAAGTTTAAAATCATTACTGTTAATTAAAACTCCTTCTTCCAAAGCCGACTGATGAGGTGACGCCGCAAGTTGCAATCGATATTTTTCAGGATGAATGATTACATTTTCACCGACCCATTCTTTAATTTTCATACTGTCTGAAAAATGTAAATCTCCAGACTGAATAGGTTTCCAGTAATCAGCATTAAAATATTTTGTGAGAATTGATGAACAAACAGTTTTTCCTATTTCGGTTCCGATACCTGTTACGAAAAGTTTTTTTTGTTCTAAATTTTGTATTTCTAATTTTTCTTTTTTTGTATCCATATTTTTATCCACCTAGTTTGTCATTCTGTAAGAATCTCAATTATTAGAAATAAATTCTTCGCTTAGATTCCTTCAGAATGACAAAAGTGATGTTGTTTTTCACATTAAATAAACCCCTTAATAATTGTAGTCAAACCCATAATTTCTTCTTCTGTATTGAAGCTGTGAAGGCAGATTCTCAGTCTTTCTGTTCCTTGTTTTACAGTCGGACTAAAAACAGCATAGGTTAAAAATCCTTCCTGTGATAAAGTTTCCTGCAAATCTTTTAACCGATGATTATCCGAAACTAAAACTGCCTGAATCGGACTATTTTCCGAAGACGGTGTTTTTATATTTTGTTGATGAAAAACTTTGATGTTTTGCTGTAAACTGGAAGATTCATTTTCATTTGTTTTTAAAAATTCATATCCTGTTCTTATACTTCTCCACTGAACATCCTGAGCTGCAGTTGTGTAAATAAATGGTGATGCAAAATTCACAAGATAAGATTTGATAACCTCATCACATAAAATTGCTGCGCCATGTGAACCGAGCGCTTTCCCGTAAGTAATAACAGTTGCCAAAACCTTCGTTTGCAATTGGTATTTTTCAACCAAACCATATCCGAAAACCCCAAAAGAATGAGCCTCATCTATAATCAAAAAAGCATTGTATTTTTTAACAATTTCTGCAATCTCCTCAATCGGGGCAAAATCTCCGTCCATCGAGTAGAGACTTTCTATCGCAACGTAACAATTCCCGTTTTGTCTTTTTAAAATTCTTTCTAAATCACCAACATCATTATGCTTAAATTTTAATTTTCTGGCATGCGACATTTTACAGGCATCATGTACGGAACGGTGGATTTTTTCATCAACAATAATCGTATCATGACGATTCGGAAGCGTAGAAAACAGAGCTAAATTAGCATTGTATCCAGAAGAAAAAAGCAGCGCAGATTCGTTTTGATGTTCTTTAGAAATAAAGCTTTCTGTTTCGACAACCTCTGTACTGTTTCCACTAATCAATCTCGAACCGGTACTTCCTGAAAGCAAATGAGAATTATCATTAATTTGTTTTAATAATAAATTCTGTAACTCTTTATTTCTTGCCAATCCCAAATAATCGTTAGAGTAAAAATCCACACCTTCAGATTGAGGTTTTAATATTCTTAAAGTTTGATCTGCTTTTCTTTTATCCAGAGCCTCCTGAAAATAATGAAGATGATTAAGCATAATCCGGTTTCACCACTTCCTTAGTTATCGCATTAACCCAATCGATATGCAAATCTTTTTCAATTTCTATAATTTTCTCTGCGTGTGGTTTCCAGTTCTCAGAAAACTCATCCAATTGATGGACCATTTCCTCCAAATGCCCTTCTTCTTCCAATATAATAGATTTCACCATTACTTTTGAATTAGTTTTGGTAAGAACTTCCTGATATACAGGATATAGTTCATCGGCGCGAACTTCAATTGCATACGTCACGAAAAGATAAGCCGCATATTTTAGTTCTTCTTTTGTCAAATCGAAATGAGTATGAAGATATTTGCAAGCTTTCACATCCAAAGCGTGAAGATATTGTCGCGTTGCGATTGGTGCTAAAAGCTCGTTACCTTCATAAGTTTTACACCATTCTGCATTGATTTTTCCAATCTGTTTTTTGAGGTAATACGCGTGTCGATGCTCTTCACAAGCATGTTTCAACTGTATTAAACTTACTTTTGTGGGATGTTCGCAAGCAGAAATTTTTCTTGCTCCCGCATTTTCCATAAAAGACAGCGTATTGAGCCATTTTGCATGAGAATTATTATCTCTAACGATTTTATCAATAAGATTATAAAATTCCATTACTATTTATTTTGTGCCAAAAGTAGTATATTGCCGGATGGTTAGATAGTGCCAGTTTAAACATCATGAATAGTCCGGTTGAGTTTCCTTATGAGAGTTTTATTTTAATTAATAGAAAATCAGAAATTTCTATTTATATGCAAATCTCTAATCAATTAATCAATGCGATACAAAGAGGTGTTCTTCCTTTTGGCATAAAACTTCCTGGCACGAGAGCTTTAAGCATTATTTTGAATGTTCATAGAAATACAATTGTTGCTGCTTATGACGAATTGTTTGCACAAGGCTGGGTAGAAAGCCTTCCTAATAAAGGAACTTTTGTGATTGGAAAAAATCAGGAAAAACCATTTCAAATTAAAGATTTTGAGAAGAACAACCTTGAACATTATCCCAAATCAACAGGTTTTTCATTTAAAACTTCAAATATTTTAGACAACCCGTTTGAATATTCTAATTGTGAATATATTTTCAATGACGGCGTTCCTGATATTCGTTTAACGCAAATTGACCATCATTCCAGAATTTACAGTTCAATTTTGAAAAGAAAAGCTCATAAAATAGGACAATACAATCAGGATGGAAGTGAATTTTTCAAAAAAAATCTATCAGAGTTTTTAAATCTATCACGAGGCTTACCTATTTCAAAAAATAACCTTTTGATCACACGCAGTACAGAAATGAGTATTTATATTGTCTCTGAAATTTTGTTAGCTGAAGGTGATATCGTCTTAGTCGGAGAATTAAGCTATTTCTCTGTCAATATGATTTTTCAAAAAGCCGGAGTAAAAATTCAACCTATTTCGATTGATGAGGAAGGAATTAATGTGGAAGAAGTGAGAGAAGCATGTAAAAAACAGAAAATAAGAATGCTTTACCTTACGCCGCATCACCACTATCCTACTACCGTCACTTTGAGCGCAAAAAGAAGGTTAGAGTTACTCAATCTTGCGAATGAATATGGTTTTATCATTCTTGAGGATGATTACGATTATGATTTTCATTATGATAAAAGTCCTATTCTTCCTTTGGCAAGCGCAGACACCAACGGAATGGTTATTTATATCGGATCTTTTGGGAAATCTTTGGTTCCCGGTTTCCGAACAGGATTCATTGTTGCACCGGAAAATCTGATGATTGAAATGCGAAAATATTTAGGGATTATAGACCGGCAAGGCGACGTTCTGATGGAGCACGTTTTGGGAGAAATGATCGCTGAAGGAGAAATCAACCGTTATTTAAAAAAATCATTAAAAATTTATCAGGAAAGAAGAGATTATTTCGTTTCTCTTTTAGAACAAAACTTAGGAAAATACATCGATTTTCAAAAACCTTCAGGAGGTTTGGCGGTGTGGATGAAGTGGAAAATCCCCGTAAATCTAATGCAGCTCAGTAGAAACTGTGCCCAAAACAATCTTTTCATTCCCAAAACCCTGCTTTACCAGAATAAGAATCTTACAGCAATGCGGTTGGGTTTTGGAAATTTGAATCTGAATGAAATGGATAAAAGCATTGAAATTTTATCTGAAAACATCAAATTATTGTCCTGATTTTTTAAAATTCAGACTTCAGAATTTTCAATAATTCTACTTGTTGATTGACATCATTTTTGCTGCTTATTAAATTATAATTCGCCTGAAGCCAGTTATTTCTTACCACAAAAAACGTATAAGCATCCATTAAACCTTCTTTATATTTTTCTTCAGATTTTTGAAAAGACAATTTTTGGTTTTCAAAATTCAGTTCCAAAAGGCTGTATTTTTCCTGTGCATTCAGAAACTGAGCTTTTATGGAATTGATAGATTTGGTTAAATCATTAATGATTAAATCTTTGCTGTAATTGGAATTAATAACATTTAGTTTTGCTATTTCTACGTTATTTTTAATCTGAAATTTATTAAAAATTGGAATATTCAGTCCAAAAGAAATCGACTGATTTTTATTCTGGCTAAACTGATCAGAAAAACTGGTGTTGGAAAGAGCATTGCTGCCTAAAGATTTATTGTAAAAAGTAGACCAACTGTAGTTTCCATTAAGTGTTGGCAAATAGGCAGATTTTTCAATATCTATATTTTTTTCCTGTGCGCTGATTTCTGCAATCACAGTTTTATAAGCAGGATTATTTTCTATTAATTTATTGGTAAAATCAGCGGTATTAAAATCTTCCTGAACTAAAGATCCATTGTCATCCATCACAAAATCTATAGAATCTTGTGTTATATTCAGTGCATTCAGAAGATTTATTTTTGCCAGATCACGCTGATTTTTTGCCGAAACCCATTGTTCCTGCAAAGTTCCCAAGTTGGCTTTGATATCATAAACATCACTTTTTGAACGGCTTCCTATTTCCACTTCTTTTTCGGTACGCTTGATCTGTTCTTCAATTCCTGCGATCTGCGTTTCTAAAACCTCCAACCAGCTTTTACTGTTTTGATAGGTGAAAAAATTCTGAATTACATTAAACTTCACTTCATTCTGAGCTTGTTTAAACCTATATGTGCTTGTATTTTTATTGAGTTTCGATAATGAAATGTTCAAATAATTCCTCCAGTTAAACAATTCAATATTTGCTTGAGCAATCACCTGATCGTATTGTGTATTAAGCGTTTCCCGCTGATTACTCGACTGATTGATTGACGAGCCCAAACTATAGCTGTGATTTACACCCGCATTCACAGATGGAAGCAACATCCCTTTTGAAGCAGCAATTTGTCGGTCATTTTTCTGAATATTGACGGTTGCCTGTTTTACCAGCGGATGATTTATCGAAGCGTAATCTAGACATTCTTTAAGCGTCCAACCCTGTTGGGCCGGGAAAAGATTGATGATGAATATGAAGAATAGTTTTTTCATAATTGGTTCTTAGTTATTAGTTGATAGGTGATGGTCTTATTGATAAAATTTCTATCAACTAATAACCAACAACTATCAACCAATTTTATTCGTATTTCAGATATTTTACAAGATTCACTTTTGTGGCTTGATACGCCTTAATACTCACCACTGCGAAAGTTAAAATCAATAATAAAATCATACTCAGAATGAATGGTAAAACCGGCATATCAATTCGGTACGCGAAATCTTTCAGCCACTCATTCATCAGATAATAACTGATCGGAATGCTTACAAGAACCGCTATAAAAGTAATCCAGAGAAATTGTTTCGTTAACCCTACGATCAAAGTTCCATCTGATGCACCTAACGTTTTTTTGATCGCTACATCTTTTAATTTTTGCTCGATCATTAATGAAGACAAGGCGAATAATCCTAATAATGCTACCATCAAAACCATTGCATTAAGAATCGTGAAAAGGGTTTGCTGTTTCTGATACGTTTCAAAGGTTTTTGCAAATTGCTTATCAATAAAATAAGAGTTGAATGGGTAACCCTGTTCTATATTATTTTGCCAATAAGTTTTCAATCTGTTTACAGTTCCATCGATATCGTCTGCTTTTAATTTTAATTGAATATTACCTACATTATATCGTTTCCAAGTAGTTTCTCGGTAATGGAAAAATATCATAGGCTCTACTTCGCTCTTCAAGCTTCTAATGTTGAAATCTTTTGTAATTCCTACAATATGATAAGGTTTATTATCAAATCCCGGTCTGACTTCTCTTTTCATTGCCTGCTCATCTGTCCAGCCGAACTTTCTTAAAAAAGCTTCATTTACCAAGGCATTATTAATAGTATCTGAGGACAATTTTGGATCAAGCCAACGTCCTTTAAGCAATTTAACCCCCATAAACTGAGGATAATTATAATCCATAGAACCGTGACGAGCCTGAATACTTGTATTCAGATAATCCATATTAGAACTACTCTGACTATTGGTTCCGGGAGGCGCTTCTGCAAAAGAAATACTTTCTACACCAGGAATTTTTGCCATTTCCGTTCTCAGTCTTTCATATTTCAGCCACGGCTTTCCGTTGTTATCTTCATTAAAATTGATTTGAAAAATCTGCTTTCCATTGAAACCTAAATCTTTGTTCATCATATGTTTTACCTGCTGATTGACAATCAATCCGCCGATAATGAAAAAGGATGAAATAATCAATTGTAAAGTCAAAATTCCGTTTCTTAACCAAACGCCGTTTTTACTTCTTGCAAAGTTTCCTTTTAAGGTTTCTATCGCTTTGAAATTCGATAAATATAAAGCCGGAATAAGCCCGGAAACCACAGTAACCAAAGCTACCATCAAGAATGAATAGAAGTAAACGCGCCAATCGTTCATCACAATTTCTTTGTTATAAAACTTATTGAGGCTTGGCAAAAGAAGTTCCGTTAAAGCCAAAGACAAAAGATATGAAGCAAAACAGATTAAAAAAGTTTCCATTAAAAATTGAAGCACAAGACTAGATTTTGTACTTCCAATCGCTTTTCTTACTCCGATTTCTTTTGCTCTTTGAGAAGCTTGTGCTGTTTTTAGATTGATAAAATTGATGGCTGATAAAATCACAATTAAAACTGACAGTGTAAACAAAATCATTAGTGATTTGAAATCGGGTTTCCCGAACCAAGTAGATTCTGAATGCAGTTTTATTTTATCAAGTGGCGTAAGCAACGAATCAGTGGGTCCATATGTATCAATGAATTGCTGAGGTGTTACTCCTGCACCTTTAGAGTTTATTTTGGCACGCAACATAATGATATCCAGAAATTTCTTCTCAAAACTCCTCGGGTCTGCTCCTTTTTTCAACATAAAAAAGCAACCATAATTGAAATTACCCCAAGATTCTTTATCGTTTTTCAACTGTTCTGCAGGTTTGAAAATAAAATCCGGTTTCATTTGGCTGTTTTCCTTTGGCAACTCGTAAACTGCCGTAACGATGTAATCTGTAGTATTAATTTTAATCGTTTCGCCGGCAACTTCAGTTTTTCCGAAAAGATTTTTTGCCACCACATTAGAAATAGCAATATTATTATCATTTTTAAAAACATCATTATAGCTTCCAGCCACTAATTTGAATGGAAACAGGTTGAAAAAATTCTCCGACGCAGCAAGCCCACCTTCCTGATAAGCTGTCTTATTTTTTGTGGTCATCTTATAAGCGATATCAGAACCACTCATTAAAACATAATCCTGAACTTCAGAGATTTGCTTCAAAGCATTTTCAGCTAAGGGAATAGAAATAGCAGCCCCATAAATATTATCTTTTTTGTAATACGTCTGAAAATAATAAATATCATCCTTCTTAGGATTCCATTTTTCGAAAGATTCTTCATCATTCCAATGCATGAGGATGAGCATAAATCCTGTAAGCCCAATCGTCAATCCAAACAAATTGATAATTGTGGAAAGCCAATTTTTTTTATAATTGATGAAGGCAATTTTGAGCCAGTTTTGTAGCATAATTGTTGATTTTGGGTTGATTGTTGTTAGTTGATTGTTGTTAGTTTTGAGAATTCCCATCAACTAACAACCGACAACCATCAATTAGATTTTTACTCAAAGTTTTTAGCATCTGCTTTTTCGAAAACATCTTTTCGTTGAGAAGAATGTTCTTCAGAAAAAATCTCACCGTCTTTCATATTCACGATTCTTGATGCATAACCAGCGTCGTAAGAAGAGTGTGTTACCATCGCAATTGTAGAGCCTTCTCTGTGAAGTTCTGCTAAAAGATTCATCACTTCATTTCCGTTGGAACTGTCGAGATTTCCTGTTGGCTCATCGGCAAGAATCAGTTTTGGTTTTGTAACTAAGGCTCTCGCAACGGCTGCTCTTTGTTGCTGACCTCCGGAAAGTTGCTGTGGATAATGTTTTGCTCTGTGCGCAATATTGATTTTCTCCATTATTTCTTCCACTCTTTTTTTTCTTTCTGAGGAAGAAACACCATTGTAAATTAAAGGCAATTCGATATTTTCATAAACCGTTAATTCATCGATCAGATTAAAATTTTGGAAGATAAAACCAATATTTTTCTTTCTGATCTCTGATTTTTTCTTTTCAGAGGTTCCGATTGTTTCAGTCGATTCAAACTGATAAGAACCGGCAGAAGCGCTGTCTAAAAGGCCAAGAATATTGAGAAAGGTTGATTTTCCACAACCTGAAGGCCCCATTATCGCTACAAATTCTCCTTCTTTAATGTTTAAACTTACATTATTAAGCGCATTGGTTTGTACATCTTCTGTTTTATATGTTTTAGAAAGGTTTTGAATATTTATCATTTTAAATTAGTTTTATTTTTAATTATTCCGAATTTTTTATTTTTAAAGTCAATCACAATCGTTTTATCTAAAAAGAAGACATTTCCAATAATTCCGTCAATTCCATGTTGTTCGAAGGAGAAATAATCTTCGTCTGTAAACCAGAATTCTTTGGTATTGAATGATGATTTTCCTATGATAATTTCTTTATTGGCTTCTATAGCTTTAACAATTAATGGATTATTAAAATTTCTGATATTAAAGTTTTCGATAATCTTAGATGAATCAATTAAATTTTGGAAATTCTTTTTGTAAGAAACAATCGGAAAAATGCTTGCCCCATTATCATATTGAAAATGATAAACTTTACCATCAATCTTCAAAGGAATAATTGGTTTATTATTAATGATTTTAATGTAAACAAAGTCTATCCTTCTAGAGGATTTCAGCTTCTCACTTACCGTTGCTTTTTTATTAGGAAAGTCAATAATTAAATATTTATTTTGAAATAGATCAGCTCCTACAACGCCACAAGCTTCTTCCTGATTGAAGTTCAAAAGTCCGTGAAGTTTATAATTTTCTACTTTTAGTTTTCCAACACTAAAATTCTGGTTGTCAATGGTGAAAACTTGATGACCAGCAGCTTCCATTGGATGGTCTGTTTTCTTATTCTTGATCAATTCAGTATTTTCAAAGCATTTATCATAGATTAAAGTCATATTTGCTCCAAGATCAAATTGAAACCGATACGTTTTGTTCTCAATAGTAAAAGGTACGCTCATCGCGATTTTTTCAACCATTTTTCCATTGATTGAGTCTTTTTCCCATTTAAAATCAATGCTTTGCCCTTTAAAAACAGTGAATGTAAAAAAACTGAGAATAAAGATGAATATGAGTAATAGAAATTTCAACATTCTTTTTAGATATTTATTAAACAGTATTTGACAATTATTTTGTCTTAAATTTTATTACGGTTTGCTTTAAAGGATACCCTTCTTTAGACTTAAATTTATTATCAGTCAATACAAACTCATATTCTGTATTTGGTTTCATATCAGTCAAGAGCTTTATTCCTTTATGATCATTTACAAAACCTTCATTTTTTACCAACGGAAAATGCTCTTTTCCTGAGCTTCCCAATTTGATAGAAGATCCTTCTGCCATTTCTTTGTCAAAATTGACTGTAATTTCCTTAATCGAAGGATTTACATCATTTTTATTCCAGATATCAGGAGAAATAGATACGACTTTAGGCTGATTCTTCTCATAATCGCTGATAAAGGTTATCAATTTTGGAGTTAATTGATTATAACAAGAAATAATTTCCGGATAAAAACTCTCTAACGTCGGATATTTTTTTCTGTTACTTTCATATCTCCCCAACAATTCCACTAAATCTTTTATCCATAAAAATTTGTTTTTTTCCTGGATGGAAATTTCTTCATCAATCTCTTTTTGCGAATATTTATTATCCATCATATAACGAACAACGCAAGCTCTTACCAAACTTTCATTAATCATGATTTCCCAATTGGTGTATGCTTGAGATTCCATTTCTTCTTTTACTAATTCAAAAATAATCTTGGCCGAATTTTCTAATTTGGATTTGTTATCGCCAATCTCCAAAATATAATTGATAAACGAATGGTTGAACTCATGGATTAGTAAAGGCTGAAACTCGTTTTTATCAAACTCTGCGTTTCCATCCTTATCAAAAGATGACATTCCTACAACAGCATTTACAATTTCTTGCTGTTTTTCGGGATGAACTTTAATTCCATAATTTCCACCACCATTTCCATAGCCTAAAATAATTTTGTAATGTTCACTGGCTTTTTTGCCATAAAATTTAGAATACCAATCTTGATTAAAATCAGACAGAATAGTTGTCTGATATTCGTCTTCTGCTTTTTTATAATCTCCAATATGATTGTTAAAAAAGTCCTGAAAATTTGTGTTTTTGTAAAACTGATTCAACAAAGAAATAAATTGTTTTTTATCTACTTTTTCCCATCTTTTATCCAAAGAATTTACTTTTTCTTTTATCTGGCTAAATTTTCCATTCTTAAAAGATAAATGAAGCGCCATCGACATCACAGCATCATTTACCAAACCGTTTTTATTTCTATTTTCCTTAATAAATTCAATAATTCCTGAGTTTTTATAGGCATTAAAATAAGTATTGATATCTGCTGCATATTTTTTATTGTAATCACTGCTATATTCTTTCGCTCCTGCCAATCGAAAAACAGTACTTACAATTTCCACTCTTTCATCTACTTTAGGAGTTAATTTTTCCTGCGAAAAGTTTAAAATTGAAACCAAAGGAATACTTACCATCCAAAGTTTTTTAATCAAAATCATGCTTATTTTATTTTTTTATATCTAATATTTCGTATTTCTTCAATTCAGAATAATCTGAAGTAATAACGGTTTCCCCAACTTTCAATCCTGAAACAACTTCGTAATACATTGGGTTTTCTCTGCCCAAACTGATATCTCGTTTTTCTGCTTTATTATTTTTCAGAACGAAAATCCATTTTCCATTAGTGTCTTTATAAAAATTTCCTTTCGGAATCATCAGACTTTGTGTATCAGCAGACAATTTCAGCTTCACTCCGAAAGTCATCCCAATTTTTAAATTTTCAATTTTTACATCGATAAAATTAAGTTCCACAGAAAACTGTCCGTCTTTTACTTCTGGAAGAATTTTTGAGATAATTACTTCATACTGTTTAGCATTGCTTTCCAGACTTCCTTTAATTCCGACTTGAAGTTTGTTGATATAGTATTCATCCACTTTTGCAATCAATTTATAACCGCCCATCAAATCTATTTTTCCGATGCTTTCACCCGTTGTCAAATTCTGTCCAAGCGAAATATTAAATGAAGACAATCTTCCAGAAACCGGCGCCATAATTAAAAAATTATTTTTATTAGAACGCAAAATATCCAAACTTTTTTCCATTTGATTGATGGAATTGTTAATGGCTCCAAACTGAGAGTTTCTGGATATTTTTTCATTGGCACTTCCTTTTTCTACGATTTGCTTTCTTTGTTTTTGATAATTAAGATTTTGTGAAGCCATATCATAATCGGTTTTCTTTCCGATTTCTGCATCGTACAATCTTTTCTGAAGATTATAAGCCTGCAAAGCCGTATTGTAATCATTCTGAGACTGCAACAGTTCTTTATCCTGATTGAATTCCTGGTTTTTCAATTCTAAAAGCGAGCTTCTCATTTGGCTGATTTGCTGCATAATTCCGGTTTCCTGATTCAAGTAATTAAATTCTGTATTCGGATTATAAACTCTCGCAATAGATTGTCCTTTTGTTAACATTTGTCCATCTTCTGCAAAAATTTCTTTCACAGCGCCACCTTCCAAAACATTCACCAAAGAAGAATTAAGAGATTGCGTTTGTGCCGTTACCATCAACATATCTTCGAATTTTCCTTTCGTCACCTCATCCGTCGTGACATCTTCTAACTTTACATTAAATGTTTTTTTCTGATTGAGAAAATACCATCCAAAAACCAAAACCGCTAAAGCAGAAACCATGATGATTAATATTAATTTTAGTTTAGAATTCTTTTTTACTATTTTCGTATCCATATTTGAGATAACTATTTTACTTACAGATAATTAGTCAATTCAAATGCCAGAGATTTATAATTTTATAACTCCTTGAAAATGTGATTAAATATATTTTAATTAATTTTAAGACTGTTCATTATCGAACACTTTTTGTGCGAAAACGGACACGATAATTATTAATGATGAATTATTAATGATAAATGATAGTTTCATTCGACAAAATTTACAAATGATGGATATAAAATATGGCTAAAAAAATAAAAAATACAGAATCTCCCGATAATCAAATAGCATTTTCAAACGAAAAACTATTTGTTGATTTATCCCAATTAATTGAACAAAGTCGCCATCAAGTGGCGATGCAAGCCAACAGTACGCTGACCATTTTGTTTTGGCAGGTTGGAAAACGTATCAATGATGACATCCTCCAAAATCAACGTGCAGAATACGGAAAGCAAATTGTGTCAACAGTGTCGGCGCAATTGGAAACTTTATATGGTCGGAATTTTGCTGAAAAAAATGTACGAAGAATGATGCAATTTGCAGAACATTTTTCCGATTTTCCAATTGTCGTTACACTGTCACGACAATTGACGTGGTCTCATTTTTTGATTTTAATTCCTTTAAAATCAGTCGAAGCCAAACAATTTTACGCGCAATTAGCAATCAATGATACACTTGGCGTGAGAGAACTTCGCAAACAAATTGCCAGCAAAGCTTTTGAAAGAACAGAAATTGCCAATCTACAATCATCACAGAACGAAAACTTTCCAATAAATACATTCAAAGATCCCTATTTATTAGATTTCCTTGGCTTGCAAAATGATTATTTAGAAAAAGACATCGAGACAGCCATTCTTCACGAGCTGGAAAAATTCATTTTAGAATTAGGGAAAGGATTTGCTTTTGTAGAACGCCAAAAAAGAATGATTATCGACGGAGAAGATTTTTATCTTGACCTTTTATTTTATCATCGTTCACTCAAAAGATTGGGGGCAATCGAATTAAAATTAGGAAAATTTCAAGCCAAATATAAAGGCCAAATGGAATTATATTTGAAATGGCTCAACAAAAATGAGCGTCAAGAAGGCGAAGAAACTCCAATTGGATTAATACTTTGTGCAGAAAGCAGTAAGGAACAGGTAGAATTATTGGAAATGCACAAAGATGGAATTATGGTTGCTGAATATTGGACCGAATTACCATCAAAAAAAAGAACTGGAAAGAAAATTACATTTAGCCTTAATCGAAGCAAAAGAACGTTTCGAACGTAAAAAATTGCTGTAATTCTTATTTATTATTAAATTCAAAAAATGCGAAAAAAAGAAGCTCATATTTTAATTGTAGATGACGACGAAGATATTTTATTTTCGGCAAGGGTCTGGCTTAAGAAATTTTTCACGGAAGTGAGCTGTCTCAGTCAGCCGAAAAGTATTTTGAAATTTTTAACCGAGCAACAGGTGGATGCTGTTCTTCTCGATATGAATTTCAGGAAAGGTTTTGAAAGCGGAAAAGACGGTTTGTATTGGATGCAGGAAATTAAAACTTTAGAACCGCAACTTCCAATCATTCTCATGACTGCTTATGGCGAAGTAGAATTAGCTGTTGAAGCCTTAAAAAACGGTGCCTCTGATTTTATTCTGAAACCTTGGAATAACGAAAAGCTGTACGCTTCTGTAAATTTGGCTGTTGACATTTCCCGAAAAAATAAAAAACTCAATCAATGGGAAAATGTGAGCATCAAGACCAATCAATATCAACTGGAAACTCATTCTCAGCCGATGAAAGAAGTGATGAATCAGATTGAAAAAGTTTCTGCAACCGATGCTAATGTTTTACTTTTGGGAGAAAACGGAACCGGAAAATATGTTTTAGCGGAACACATTCACGAACTATCTGAAAGAAAAAATCAACCTTTTGTACATATCGATTTGGGAAGCCTTTCCGAAAATCTATTTGAAGCCGAATTATTTGGTTATAAAAAAGGAGCTTTTACAGATGCTAATCAGGATTATTCCGGAAAGATTGAAAATGCTCAAAACGGAACGGTTTTTCTTGACGAGATTGGGAATCTTCCGCTTCATCTTCAAACCAAATTATTAAGCTTGATTCAAAACAGAAAATTGTCAAGAATTGGGGAAAGTAAGGAGAGATTATTAGATGTAAGGTTTATTTTTGCCACCAATGAAAATCTTAAAAAAGCAGTTTCTGAAAATCGATTTAGGAAAGATTTGTATTACAGAATCAATACGGTTGAATTAAATATTCCAAGTCTGAGAGAGCGTTTGGAAGATATTCCTCATTTAGCCAACTACTTTCTGGAAAAATATAAGCAAAAATATCATAAACCATATTTGATTTTGAATGATGCTTTAATTTTAGAATTAACCCATTATTCTTGGCCTGGAAACATACGCGAACTCGACCATTGTATCGAAAGAAGTGTAATTCTTTCCAACGAAAAAAATCTCAAATTATTAATGCCTCAAGATGAAGAATCTGAAAATACAATCATCAATCTGAACATCGAAGAAATGGAAGAGATTCTCATCAAAAAAGCATTAAAAAAACACCGTGGAAATATTTCTTCAGCAGCGGAAGATTTGGGATTATCGAGAGCTGCGTTGTATAGACGAATGGAGAAATTTGAATTATGATTTGGTTCTTAGCTGATAGTAATTGGTTGATAGATTTTAAACACTTCGACTCCACTTAGTGTGACAACTCTAAATGTTATTCTGAGAGTTCCGAAGGAACGATTTAATAAAGGATAGGATAAAATCCTATCAATGAACATTGAAAAAATAATGAAAAAACAACAGTTTTTTTGGTTACTATTTATTCTGCTTGCGATT
Organism: Chryseobacterium sp. BGARF1; assembly: GCF_001677955.1. GTDB lineage: Bacteria > Bacteroidota > Bacteroidia > Flavobacteriales > Weeksellaceae > Chryseobacterium. The sequence goes on along the minus strand of NZ_LELA01000062.1, from coordinate 7,209 downwards.
GTCAGCGGAATTTTTGCGTTCGATTTTTATTCTCAAAACAGGTGGATTAATTGTATCCTTTTTTCTTTAATTGGCATTTGTTGTATAATTTTGGCTCAAAATTCGGCTTTATCTTACATCCAAAAAACAGAAAAGTTGCTTTTGGCAATTCAGAAAAAAGATTTCTCTTTGTTTCCTGAAACCGATGAAAACACTTTGTTAGAAAATGCTGTAAAGCTCTATTATCAAAGCAAAGAAGAGCATCTTTCGCATTCTTCTTACAAACTTTTGTATGAAGAAATTTTGAATCAGCTGGAAATTGGATTGATGATTCTTTCCGAAGAAAATAATGAATGGGAAGTTTTTTATGTGAACCCTGTTTTTCTGGAAATTCTGGAAATCCCAAAATACAATCACTGGAATCTTTATGAAAATAAAACACCCAATTTTTATAAAATTATTGAACAATCAAACTATGAAAACTCTCAGGAATTTTTCGATATTTCAATTAATGAAAATACGAAACAGTCGTTTTCTCTCAGAACCAAGAAAGTGCAAAATGTAAAAAACCGTTTCTGTATCATCAGCTTAGAATCTGTTCAGAAAATTATTGAGCAAAAAGAAAAACTGGCGTGGAATAATCTGATGAAAGTCATTTCTCATGAATTACTCAATACTTTAACGCCGGTTAACAGTTTGATTCAAAACCTTGAATACATTGCCAATCAAGAATTTATCGAAAAAGAAGACCAGCAAGACATGAAGGAAAGCCTGATGATTATCAACAACAAATCTAAACAATTACTGAATTTTGTGGATGATTACAGACAGGTTGCAGAGCTTCCGAAACCAATTTGCAAAACGATTTCGTTGACTCATATTGTAGAATCTGCGCTTAATTTTCTGAAACCGGAATTTGAAAAAAACAATATTACCATCATCAATTCATTAGAGAATCAGATGGTTTTTGCAGATCAAAAAATGATTGAACGGTGTCTGATTAATCTCTACCTGAATGCAATTTTTGCGGTTTCTAATACTCAAGAAAGAATCATCAAAACAGAAATTAAAATCCTTAACAAACGTATTATTCTGAGCGTAGAAGACAGCGGAATCGGAATTCAGAAGGAAATTCAGGATAAGATTTTTCTTCCGTTTTTTACAACAAGAAACGAAGGTTCAGGAATTGGATTGACACTCAGCAAAAGTATTATCGAGGCGCATAAAGGTTATCTTAATTATAAATCATTAGAACAAGGAAGCCGTTTTGAAATTTGGTTTGTAAGCTAAGAGCCTTATTAAATCGGTTAAAAAATGTGATTATTTTTATGAATAAATCAGATTTTAATTTTATTGAAAATTTATAAAAATTGGTATTTTATTTGCTTTTCTTTATTTATTGTAATAATCTGCAAGAAATTTCTAAGAGTAAAATGGATTAAAAAAAACACGTTAATAACACGTATTCATTCTCTTGCTATTTGTTCAATTTTTAATTTCAATTAAAATATCTTTTTGAATTATGATGAAATTATTTTTAAATATTTATGAATAGTCAGTTTATTTTTTATTTAAAATTAAATTTCAAACAAAATACAAGAGCTAAAACAAAAGCCATAAAACGCTTTAAATAAATAAATTACAACTAAAATTATAAACAAATTCTATTTAATGATAGGGTTTATATATTCATAATACTAAAATTAAAAATAATCAATATATAAAAAGCTAAAATAAAACACCTACATCATAAACTAAAAAAAACTAATTTATAAGTTACAATACATTATCTAAATGAAGATGAAAAAGATTATAATAGCCAAAAAACAAAACTAAATTTCAAAATCATTTTCTTTTGTGATATATTACGATTTGCATAATAATTCGTTAAAAGCAAATTAAAAAAAAACATTATTTTTGCCTTATAAAAGAAATAGTGTTTAATAATTCTATCTGTAAAGTAGCGTTACCAACCAAAATATTAAACTTACAATAACATGAAAAAAATAATTTTACTCCTTACCCTGTTCTCTGGAATATCCGCATTTTCACAAATAAAGGTTCTTAAAAATGAAACACTAATAGAAATCGGAAAAGATAATTCTGTTGGTTTATATAAAAAGGATAATAAATTCACTTTTAATTATCAGGATATTAACACCAGTAATCTTAACACTTTCAGATCGTTTTCATTTCATGATATGAATGGTGATGTACAAGAGCTTTATAAAATGATTACTGATGGTTTTATCGATCAGCCAACTGGGAACATTTCTTTAGAACTTCCCAACGATATTATTGAGCTGCAGTATGAGAAAAACTACGGGCAACCTACTGTTCAGATTATTCAATACATCAATAAGAATAAAAAATATGTAGGAAAATCTCAATTTTTAAACAAAAAACAGATTGATAAGATTTTTGGTATAGGAACCCCAAAAGCAGCACTTTATAAAACAGTTGTAAAACAGACTCCGGTAAATCCTGTAAATAATACCGTACAAAACTCAGTTAATAGCACACAAAATTACACTGCACCCGCAACAAAAACGCCGGTAAAACCTACGAAAAAAAGAAAATAAATTTCATTTTTCACAATATATATCAACTCATTCTTCCCGAATGAGTTTTTTATTTCTATTTTTGTGAAAATATCTCATTGTACTATGTCGCTTCAGGTAATTAATCTAACAAAGAAATTTGGCGAGCAGACTGCTCTAAACAACATCAACATCACCATTGATAAAAATGAAATCATTGGCCTTTTGGGTCCTAACGGAGCTGGAAAATCTACGTTAATGAAATCTATTGTCGGTGCATTGAAAATTGATGAGGGCGAGATTATCTTTAACGGAATAAATATTTCAGATTTTGAGATTGAAAGCAAAAAAAACATCGGATTTCTTCCCGAAAACAATCCGCTTTACTTGGAAATGTATGTGAAAGAATATTTGCAATTTGTTGCGAACATTCATAAGATTTCTGAAGCAAGGGTTGATGAGGTGATAGAATTAGTCGGAATTACCCCTGAAAAGTCCAAAAAAATCAGTCAGCTTTCTAAAGGATATAAGCAGAGAGTTGGTTTGGCGCAGGCAATTATTCATCAACCAGATTTATTGATATTAGATGAGCCAACGAACGGTTTAGATCCGAATCAGATTCTTGAAATCAGAAATGTAATCAAAGAAATCGGTAAAGAAAAAACTGTTTTACTTTCTACACATATTATGCAGGAAGTTGAAGCGCTTTGCACACGCGTGATCCTTATTCACAAAGGAAACATTCTTCAGGATTGTAATATTGAAGAGTTTAAAGGGAAATTTAATAGTTTGGAAGAAGCTTTTGCGAGTTATACGCAGGGTCTTAAGGTTGAAATTGAGACTGAGGATTATTTTTTTTAAAATAATAAAATGGATCTAAAATCTTATTTTTTTTTAATTTTATTATATTTTTTTTCTTCAAAAAATATTTTTAATGCTCAAATAACTAAGCAAGAAATAATTGAAGAAGTCGATTTTATTAATAGTAAGACTTCTGCTGATGAGGAATATTTTCATACATTTCAACAAGGTCATTCTCCTGATGAGGAACAAGTAATTTTAACTGATGAAATTCAAAATGATAAAGAAAAACCAATACCGATCGTTTTAAAACATTATTGGTATTTATATGATAATAACTTCGCTAAAACAACAATCTATCTAAAAAATTCTATTCCCATTTATATTATTAAAGAGAAAAAAGCTACTTTAAATTATAGCGATTCTACAGAAAGAAAAGAAGTTTTAATCTCTCATACTAAATTTTATATCTATAATTGGGAAAAATGGGTGTATGAAAAGGAAATTATAAATGATGGCAGATTTTTACTTGAAAATAGTATAGAGAAAAAAGAAATAGAAAATATTATCATTGCAAATCAAAAGAAATAGTTTTTAATATTTCAGTTGGCTTTAAATTTGATTCCCATTTCATAATTTAAAACAAATAAAAATGATTAAGAAATTATTATTAGGAACTTTATGTATTGCTCAGTTTTCTCTGATTTCTGCACATGATTTAAATCCCACTCCCAAAAAAGATAATGGAACCGCTTATTTTCAAAATGTTCCGAAAACGATTATTATTAAGACCAAAAAGTTCAAAGTAAGAATTGATAAACAGCCGAATGGCAATTACCTGTATCAATCTTGGGGCGCCAACACAAAAATTACGGCAAAACCGAGTATGATCATCAGTAATGGCGAATTAATTCCTGATGGATCGGGTGGAAATTATTATTTTGAATTTAACAATAACGGAACACTGTATCAGGTTTGGAGAAACTACCTTACCGCTTCAGCCAAAAAAGCTCCTTATACATTAGTTGTCATCGATGGAAACGGCGAAACTTTGGTAAGGCAGGATGCGCAAATAGTTAAAAATTAATTTTAAATACAATCTAAAAATAATTCCTAATTTCACAATTAGGAATTGTTTATTTAAATCAACACATGGAATTTACTTTAAAAGCAAATTTAATCGATATAGTCGCTAAAGATATTTATTCGGCAGAAGTTATTATTTCACACAATAAAATAGCTTCGATAAAAAGAATCAACGAATCTTTGAGCACCTATATTTTACCCGGATTTATCGATGCTCATGTACATATTGAAAGCAGTATGCTCATACCGTCAGAATTTGCACGAATTGCCGTAAAACATGGTACTGTAGGAACAATTTCGGATCCGCATGAGATTGCCAATGTTTTGGGAATCGCTGGTGTAAATTATATGATCGACAATGCTCGACAAGTTCCTTTTCATTTTTATTTTGGCGCTCCTTCGTGTGTTCCTGCTACAAATTTTGAAACGGCGGGAGCGGTAATAGACTCTAATGATATTAACGAATTATTGAGCAGAAAGGAAATTGTTTATTTGGCTGAAATGATGAATTTTCCGGGCGTCATTTACAAAGATGAAGAAGTTTTAAAGAAAATAGAATTCGCCAAAAAACACAACAAACCTATCGATGGACACGCTCCAGGATTGATGGGCGAAACCATGAAAAATTATTTCAACGCCGGAATATCTACAGATCATGAGTGTTTTGGTTATGATGAAGCGCTTGAAAAACTAAAACATGGGGTGAAAATCATGATAAGAGAAGGAAGTGCCGCGAAAAATTTTGATACGTTGATTCCCTTGTTAAAAGACTTTCCAGAGCAAATCATGTTTTGTTGTGATGACAAACATCCTGATAACTTGATTGAATCTCATATCAACGACCATGTAAAACGTGCATTAAAAGAAGGTCATGATCTATACAACGTTCTTCGTGCAGCTTCTTACAATGTGATTAAGCATTACAATCTACCGATTGGTTTATTGCAAATTGGGGATAACGCAGATTTTATTGAAATTAATAATATCGAAGATTTTAATATTTTGAAGACATATATCGATGGAGATTTGGTTTACGAAAATGGTACTTCTTTTATCCAACCCGTTAAATCGGATATTATTAATAATTTCCATTGTAATTTAAAACAACCTTCTGATTTTAAGATCAAAAGTGAGGGTGAAAAAATTCGCATCATAGAAACCTTAGACGGACAACTCATCACTCATGAAATCCATTCAAACACATTAAATATCAATGGATATGCTGAATCAAATACGGATGAAGATATCCTGAAAATTGCTGTAGTTAACCGTTATAATGATGCTCCGGTTGCCGTTGCATTTATTAAAAATTTCAGGTTAAAAGACGGTGCTATCGCATCATGTGTTGCTCACGATTGTCATAATATTGTGGTCGTAGGAACCAATGATACTGATATTTGTAAAGCTGTAAATGCTATAATTAAAGCTAAAGGAGGAATTTCTTTGGCAACAAAAACTGAAGAAATGGTTTTGGAATTGCCCATTGCTGGAATTATGACCAATCTTCCTGCTGAACAGGTCGCAGAATCTTATATTAAATTAGACAGACGTGCGAAAGAATTAGGAAGCAAACTGAGGGCTCCCTACATGAGCTTGTCTTTCATGGCTCTTTTAGTAATCCCAGAATTAAAACTCAGTGACAAAGGATTATTTAATGGTAAAAGTTTTGAATTTACAGATGTTTTTATTTAAAATAGTTGATAGTTGATAGTTGATAGTTGATAGTTGATAGTTGATAGTTGATAGTTGATAGTGTAAAATTAAATGTTTTAGTAGGTAATGAATTATTTTTAAAACTTATATAGAATTTAATTTTTAATTTTTGGAAAATAATTGCTTTCCGAAAAGCTTTCTTTGGCTGCCCGATAACCAATATTGAATATTTGCTCTAGACGATCTTTTCTCCGTTCAAAAGTTCCGTAGCTTGATAGATCCTGAGACGAGATCAACCAGTCGCAATGCTCAAATTTCACCTTTTCGATGCGGTATGAAAGCAAATCATACGACCGCGAGACAATCGACTTTATCGTCTTTAAATCATCTATTTTAATATCGTGAGGCGGCGAAACAAATACGCCAATCAGTTTATCACAGTCAGCGCGGATAATATCTGCTGGAAAATTATTCAAAACACCTCCGTCACAGAACATTTCTTCGCCTAAAATATAAGGTGTTGTAATGCCCGGAATTGAGCATGAGGCAATAATAGCATCAGTTATTAAAAAATCATTATCAAAAATTTTCTCAGTTCCGCCAACCAATTCAGTGGCAACGATTTTTACTTCTTTGTCAAGGTCACCAATCTTCATATCATTGAAAATCGGCTTCAGATAAGTATTAAAGATCACCGAAGAAACCAAGCCAGGCTGATTAAATGTAAAATGTTTCCAATTAAAAAAATATATTGATTGAAAGAAATCTAAAATTTCCTCAGGCTTTTTCCCGATTGCATAAAGGCATCCCACTATAGAACCAGCGCTGCAACAAGCCAGAATATCTACATCAATATTCTGTTCGTTCAAGAACTTTAATACTCCTGCATGAGCGATTCCTTTGGTACCACCGCCTGATAAAACCAATCCTGTTTTTTCAAAATTCATTAAATAAATGTAAGAAAAACATCTTTAAACATTACATTTAAGGAATCTAAATATTTTGTTAATTATTTAAAACAAAAAACCACAGACAAGATCTGTGGTTTAATTTTATAAGTAGTGTAATCTTCCCCAAAAACAGGAACATTTAAAAATATAGTTTTTAAATTTGGAAGACTATGAAAAACAGTAAATTTTCAGAAGTTCAG
>NZ_LELA01000061.1 GCF_001677955.1 Chryseobacterium sp. BGARF1 | reverse complement strand
CATTCAGGGTAATGTTTACGGTTGTGGTTGCAGTTGTATTTTGAGCATGAACATTGTTAGTTCCTAATAAAGTTGCTCCGATAGTTAAGGCTGCGATTGCGATTAATTTTTTCATGGCAGTAATATTTGATTTTAATTTTGTTTAATTGTTCTCTTTTGTATACTGCAAATTTAGAACGTCGATAAAAGTTTTTTTGTAGTTGAAAATGGAAGTTCATGTAGTAAAATAACTACACGGATTAATTATTCGGTGTTATCCCAAAAGCTTCCAGGCTTTATTAAAAGAGTGAATGTTTTAAAATCCTTTTTAATAGTTTCATAAATTGATTATATTTGTATCAATAAATGATACTTAAAAATATAAAATAATGATAGCAGAAATAGAAAAATACATCGAAATTCAAAATAATATTGATGAGATTCTGAAAAATTCTCCTTTCAAAATGTCATATATTATTGAGAAATCAGGAATTAAGAAACCTACTTTTTTCAAGAAACTAAAAGAAAAAAGATTCACACCGGAAGAACTTTTGATCATTTCAAAAACCATAGAACCCAAACAATGGCGCAACGAAACGAAAGAAGAAATACTGGAATCTTTGAAACGCTCTGAAGAAGATTTTAAAAACGGTAGAACTCATGACTACAAAGAAGTCATGGAAGCGTCAAGATTACGTCAAGAAAAGTACAGAAATGAAAATAAAATTCTCTGATGAATCTCTTTTAGATTTAAGAAATATTGAAGAATATCTTCTTAAACATTGGAGTGATAAGGTCTTTGATGATTTTCTTACAAAATTTAATGAGATCATAGAGGTCATATCTGCCGGAAACGTAATTTTTCAAAAATATGAAAATACAGATTATCACAAAGTATTGATCACAAAACATAATACGCTTATTTATACCATTGAGGATAATGTTTTAAAGATTATTAAAATTCTTCAAAACTTCCAAGATCCAGATAATAATTACGAATCATTAAAATAATAATCAAAACTAAACATGAAAAAACTAGGAATTATTGGCTGCGGCTGGCTCGGAAATCATATTGCAGAAAGATCATCTAGTCAATATGAAATTTTTACAACCACTACATCGGAATCTAAAATAGAAGAATTTAAATCAAAAGGATATCATCCAACTTTGGTTGATTTTCCTGATCATTCATCCGAAACAATAAGAAAATGGGATGTTTTGCCACAATTAGATGCTGTGATCATTACCGTTCCGTTTTCAGGAATTAGGGGAGCACAAGTCTCTATGAAAGAAAAACAGGAGAATTTGTTAAAGTTTTTGGGAGATTACAAAGGTCAGTTGTTTTTAATGAGTTCAACGGGAGTTTATCCTCAGATTGACAAAGATTTTACAGAAAATGATCAACCTGCAGAAGAGGTAGAAAGTGAAAATTTTATCCTGCAACAATTCCCAAAAGCCAATATTTTAAGATTGGCAGGATTGATGGGAGATCAGCGGCTTTTAAAGAATTATAATATTTCAAATTTAGACCTGTTGGTGAATCATATTCATTATGCAGATATTTGTTCGGTAGTTGAAAAAATGCTGAATAATCAGTCCGAATCTAAAGTATATAATGTGGTTGCACCCATTCATCCCAACAAAGAAGAGGTAATTAATGCTCAGAAAGATTTGCCTTACGAGGGAACTAGAACGACAGTTGGAAGAACGATTTCTCCAAACAAATTAATTAAAGAATTGAATTTTGAGTTTCAATATCCTGATCCGAAATATTTTCATCTGAGTTAAATCTATTAAATTTTAATTAAATGAAAATCCTCCAAATTGTATCTTCTGTTTTATTTTTCAAAAATGATCTTTTATATTTTCCTCGATAAATGGTTTTAAATGAAAATTAAGAAGAATTTGTACCCAATCTCGTGGTTTAAATCATTAAGTTTTCTTTCATTATTTATCCTGATGGCATTTTACAGCCTTCAGGATATTCAATTGATTTATCCTTCCTATTTTCCGAAACCTGTTTATGATTTTAAGAAAAACCCGCTAAAACAGTCTACTGTCGACTTGGGAAGAAAGCTCTTTTATGATTCTATTTTATCGAGAGATCATACAATTTCATGTTCTTCCTGTCATTTGTCGAATCAGGCTTTTTCGCATGCCGGAAATCATTTAAGCAAAGGGATTGAAGACGGAATTGGAGACCGAAACTCTCCGGCAATCTTCAATCTGGCTTGGCAAAAAACATTTATGTGGGATGGCTCGGTTGTGAATATTGATGTTCAGGCTTTAGCGCCAATCAATCATCCGGCGGAAATGGGTGAGGATATTAATTCTGTTGTGAGAAAACTCAATCGATCAAAAGAATATAAAACGCTTTTCTACAGAAGTTTTGGCGACAGTTTGGCAACTTCTGAGCGTTTAATGAAGGCGCTTTCACAGTTCCAGTTAACGATTGTTTCAGTTAATTCAAAATATGATAAAATGAAACAAGGGAAAGCGAAATTTACATCAGCAGAAAATAATGGGTATCAATTATTTAAACAAAATTGCAGCTCATGTCATGCAGAACCTTTGTTTTCGACGTATGAATTTGCCAATAACGGACTTTCTTATAATTCCGAACTAAAAGATTATGGAAAATGGAACAAAACTTTTGAGCCTGCAGATAAAATGATGTTTAAAATTCCAAGTTTGAGAAATCTTGCTTACACTTATCCTTACATGCATGACGGTAGATTTAAAACCTTAGATGAAGTGTTGAAACATTATGAAAATGGAATCGTTAAAAGCCCAACTTTAGCGAAACAATTAGAAAAATCAATCGTTTTTAATCCGAAAGCAAAGGAAGATTTGCTGGCTTTTTTGGCGACCCTTAATGATTCTGTTTTGGTTTCTAATGTGGGGTTTCAGAAGAAATAATTTTTATTGATCAAAATGAAAGATAATAAGCCTATTAAGCACATTCACCTTTTTAAAAATTATACTGCTCAATATGATAAAAATGATTTCGTTTTGTTTTCAGAAACCGGCAATGAAATCGGAAAAGTTGCAGATGAATCTAATTTTTTCAGAATCCGGCATTATATAGAATATCAATCGCGTACTTATTATATTAAAAATATAGGCTTTCTGAAAAATGACATAGAATTGAGTCTTTCTAAAAGAGTAATTTATTTTACGGATCTCGCAAAAGATAGAATCATTAAATCAGGAGAGGATGTCAGGATATATTATTTTACGCTAACTAAAACAAATCAACTTTTTGAAAAAGGAAAATTACTCATAAAAATTCAGGAAGTAAAGCATAAGTCAAAAGAGACTGTTTTTTATATTGAAGCAGACGAATCAGTTGAAGATTTACTCATCTTACTGTTTCTGCATTATTCTACAAAAGAGTTTAACAGCATTGGCGGTGATGGAGATTAACAACAAAACCTGCAGCAGTGCAGGTTTTATTCATTATTTATTCACTAAAATATTTTCTATAGATTCCAGAATTTCTTTTTCTACATCATCTTCATGAAGGTTTTCAAGAGTGTAAGTTTTTTCTTTTGAAGCCGCAGTACCTGTTCCGTTTTGAAAAATAGTATCCTGATGCACAACGATTCTTTTTAGATTTTTATCGGCAACAAACATAATATGTGGAAACTTATCATTGGTATAAAAATTAGAATCTACATTTCTTGATATCTGAAGTTTGATATTGGTTTGAGAATTAATTCCTAAACCATTTTTAATTTCTTCGTTAAATGAAATCTTACAACCAAATCCGTTTTGTCTGAGCATTCTTCTGAATTCCTGCATTTTAGGGTCGATAAAGTTTTTACATAGCGTTTTAAAGCCTTCAATAAATAAATCGTCTTCGCTTTTTTTCTTTTCCAGACTTTCTTTCAGCTTTTGATTTTCCGATTTTAAGTTTGAAAACAGGGCATTCAGCTTATTTACATTTTCTTCTTTCATTTGCTTTGATTTTTGAACTACTTTAATTTAACGTGTTCATCTATATTTTACAAGATAAAATATTTTTCAAATATAAATAAAATCCTAAAAAAGAATGGTAATGAAAGGGCTGATGTTATGAATTTACAATTTCAATCTTGGTTTAGCTCTTGGTTTTCTTCTGAAATTCTAAAAGCGTTTCATCAATTAAAGGTGCTATTTCTATAAAACTGTTTATAAGATTTAAAATATCTTCTTGAATTATTTCATCATTGAGCGGTATCGAGCCTTCCATCAAAGTCTGTGGACCAAACTGAACGTTTATATTTTCCCACTTTTGCTCAAATTCTTTAAACTTTTGTCTAAAAGAATCTGCAAAGGCACGGCTTTGTAAGGCATATCCATTGAGTTGTCTTAGTTTCAGAGCATGAATATTGTACTTAAGTATTTTTTTCGAAAAAGCTTCTTGATCTATCCAAATTCCCATAAAAATGGCAGAACCAGAATGGGGCTTCTCATCAGGATTATTTGCCCAATGCTTTTTTTGCAATCGTAAAACAACCGAGTTTAACCAAATCCCGGTTTGAATTTCTAATCCACTTTTTTCAAGTACTTTTTTGCCAAATGCATTTACGGCATTTTCAAATTTGTTTAAATACGTTTTAGTATTCATTTATTCTCAATTTTTTCTGCCAGTCCGATAAGAATTCCTTCAGGTCCACGAATATAACAAAGCTTATAAATGTTTTGGTAATCAACGACTTCTTCTACAAGTTGGGCGCCAAGCTTATAAAGTCTGTCGAGGGTATCATCTAAGTCTGCAACAGCAAACATAACACGCAAATAACCTAAAGCATTGACGGGAGCGTTGCGATGATCTTCTATTATTTTTGGATTTATAAATTTCGAAAGTTCCAGTCGGCTGTTTCCATCGGGTGTCACCATCATTGCAATTTCTACAGATTGATTGCCTAGTCCGGTTACACGGCCTGCCCATTCTCCTTCAATCATCGATTTTCCTTCTAGTTTTAAACCGAGTTCGAGAAAAAAAGCAATGGTTTCGTCTAGAGATTCTACTACAATTCCGACATTATCCATTCTGAGTAAATTCTGTTTTTTCATTTTTTTTAAATTTATAATTAGAGGCTGTTTAAATTTTATTGAGTAATAATTTTATGGCAGATAATTTGACCATGTTTTCAGAACTTTCCATTAGAAGTTCAT
>NZ_LELA01000060.1 GCF_001677955.1 Chryseobacterium sp. BGARF1 | reverse complement strand
ATGTAATCTCACCCACTTTAGGCCCACTCAAAAGTAGAGTTTTTTGTTAATAATTGATTGTTGTCGTTGTTAAAATTTTGTTGGAATGTGGGAAACTCGTTGGCCGTAGCTTGGGCAAGTTTTCCATATTTCAACAAAAAATCCCTTGGTGTGAGGTATTGCAATGATTTGTGAGGCCGCTCATTGTTATACATCCACATCCAGATTTCTGAATAATTTCTCATCTGCCTGATGTCCTCAAAAAGATAAACATCTAAAAATTCTGTCCGAAAAGTCCTGTTGAATCTCTCCACCAAAGAGTTCTGCGTAGGTTTTCCAGGCTGAATATAATGAAGTGCAATCTCATTTTTATTGCACCAATCTTTTAGTTTTTCTGCAATAAACTCCGGACCGTTGTCAACTCTTATTTTTTCAGGTTTCCCACGCCAGTCGATCAGTTGCTCCAGTTGTGAAACTACTCTTGATGACGGTAAACTGGTATCGATGGTAATATTCAAAATCTCTCTGTTGAAATCATCAATAATATTGAGGCTTCTCACGCTTTTACCACATTCCAAAGTGTCGTGCATAAAGTCCATACTCCACGTTACATTGGGATAAATAGGTCGAAGCAAAGGCTCTTTTACCCTTGCCGGAAGTCGTTTTTTCCGCTTGCTTCTCAGATTCAGTTTCATCGATTTGTAAATCCTGTAAACCCGCTTGTGATTCCACCCGAAACCCAAGTTTCTCAAACGGTGATGCATCGTCCAAAATCCCCAGGTCTGATGCTGGTTTGCAAGCAAGAATAGTTCTTCCCGAATCTTGTCGTCTTCATTGTTTTTCTTCTTCTTGTAATAAAATACAGAACTGTTTATGAGAAAAAGTTTACACGCATTCCGAGTGCTTATACCGCGCTGTGACACGGAATAAACAACCAGTTCCCGTTTCTCGGAAGGTGTTAAAGCTTTTTTGCGATCACATCTTTCATCACCACATTTTCCAGCGTAAGTTCCGCTACGATCTTTTTGTATTGTGAAAGTTCCTTTTCAAGTTCTTTCATCTTCGAGAGTTGCTGCACATCCAATCCGCCATATTTGCTCTTCCATTTGTAAAATGTCGGCTGGCTGATGCCGTGCTCCCGACAGATTTCATTCACTGTCTTTCCTTGATTTTGCTCAGATAAAATCTTGATGATCTGAACTTCTGAAAATTTACTGTTTTTCATAGTCTTCCAAATTTAAAAACTATATTTTTAAATGATACGGTTTTTGGGGAAGATTACAA
>NZ_LELA01000059.1 GCF_001677955.1 Chryseobacterium sp. BGARF1 | reverse complement strand
AATTATCAATTATCAATTATCAATTATCAATTATCAATTATCAATTATCAATTATCATCATTGTTAAACTTCATTCATCCCGCTTGAGGCTTCCGGCATTTTTCATTATTTTTGTTAAATGAATAAAGCAGAAGTCTTAAAAGATATTATAGAACAGAGAAGAAGCATCTTCCCAAAAGATTATAACCAAACAGAAATCTCTCAGGAAATCATTGATGAGATTCTTCATTCGGCAACATTAGCTCCCAATCATAAGCGTACAAAACCTTGGCGTTTCAAAGTTTTTAAAGGGGAAGAAAAAGCAAATTTGGCTGTAGAAATGCAGGAAATTTACAAATCGACTCAAGATCCACAAGTTTTTTTAGAAAAGAAATATCAGGATATTGGTTTTAAAATCAATAAAGCAGACGCTGTGGTTTCGATTATTGTTAATTTTAGCGGAATGGTTCCTGAGTGGGAAGAAATTGCAGCGGTTTCTATGGCTGTACAGAATATGTATCTTACTTGTAATGCAAATGGAGTAGGTTGCTACTGGAGTTCTCCAAAAATTGTTGACCATTTGAAAGATTCTTTAACTATCGAAGAAAACCAGAAGTGTCTTGGTTTGTTTTACATGGGAAATGTTGATTAGGTCAATATAACAATGTAATTAGTGTAGCAATGTAACAATCTGTGTAGTGTGGAAATTTTGAAATGATAAGAAATACTGGTTTGAAATTAAGATGATTATTTTGTGGAAATGACAAATGTTGATGAACACAAAAATACCCTAGCCCTGATTGCAGCGACATCCTTTTTCTGCATTGGCTTGAAAAAAGTGCTTGCGAAAAAGATATAGCGGAAAGCAGGTTCCCGGCTCCTAAAAAATATTATTCTAAAACTTTTTACTTGGGTCTTTTTACTTGAAACTTTTTACTATCTTTGCAGACTTAAATATTAAATCGGGACGAGTTCCCTTAAAATTCAAACATTATGTCAGTAAAAATCAGATTACAAAGACACGGATCAAAAGGAAGACCTTTTTTCCATATCGTAGTTGCAGATGCAAGAGCTAGAAGAGATGGTAGATTCATCGAAAAATTAGGTACTTACAACCCAATTACAAACCCTGCTACAATAGATCTAAATGTTGATTCTGCTGTAAAGTGGTTAAACAACGGAGCTCAGCCAACTGATACAGCTAAAGCTATCCTTTCTTACAAAGGGGTTCTTTACAAAAAACACTTACAAGGTGGTGTTGCTAAAGGTGCTTTTGACGAAGCTGAAGCTGAAAAAAGATTTGCTGCTTGGGTAGAAGCTAAAGATTCTAAAGTACAAGGCAAAGTAGAAGGTTTGGCAACTGCTAAATCTGATGCTAAAAAAGCTGCTTTGGATGCTGAAACTAAAGTAAAAGAAGCTAGAACTGCTGCTGCTGCACAAGCTGAAGCGGATGCTAAAGCTGCTGAAGAGGCTGCAAATGCTCCTGCTGAAGAAGTTACAGAAGAACCAACTGCTGAAGCAGAAGGAACTGAAGAAGCTCAGGCTTAATTCTTCTAAAAAGATACAAAGCAAAGGCACGATTTTTTCGTGTCTTTGTTGTTTAAAAAAATAAATAAATTTGTTTTAAAAGTAAAAACAGATTTTTAAAATTCTAACCTCATTATGAAAAAAGAAGATTGCTATTTTTTAGGAAAAATTACACGCAGACATGGTCTTGCAGGAAATGTAATTCTTAAATTAGACACAGATCAACCCGAACTTTACAAAAAATTAGATTCTATTTTTGTAGAGATCAACGGTTTGCTGGTACCTTTTTTTATTGAAAGATCTTCTTGGAGTAAGCTAGATGCTCTGAATATTGCTTTTAAAAACTCTAATGAAGCTTTGGTTGACCAGTCTTTAGGGAAAAGTGTTTACCTTCCTTTGACGAGTTTGCCTCAACTTACGGGAAAACAATTCTATTATCATGAAATTATCGGCTATGAAATTTTTGATGAGCAGGATAACAGCTGTGGTGTCATCAGGTCTGTAAATGATCAGACGGCTCAGAATTATTTTGTAACCAATTTGGATGGTAAAGAAGTGGTGATTCCTTTGATTAAAGACTGGATTCTTGAGGTTGACCGTGATGAAAGATTTATCAAAATGCAGCTTCCTGAAGGTTTGATTGATGTATTTTTGGTGCCTTCAAAAAAAGATGAGTAATCATTATAAAGCAGATATAAAAAAATAGACTTTTAGTTCAAACTAAAAGTCTATTTTTTTTTACTTATTTAAAACAGCAGGCAATAAATATTCTTGTACCATTTTATCAACTTGTGAATGTGAATAGGGTTGGTTGTAAGCTCTGGCAGTAATGACCATAACAATGGGTAACTCTGTAAACATGATGATTTTATTTCCTCCGTTGCCGCTTGATTGATAGGTTTCAAAACTTTTGTTTCCTATTGTATATACTTTTCTCCAAAACAAATATCCGTAGCCTTCAAAATCAGGAGTATTTGAAAAGTAATTGGTAAAAGATTTTTTGACCCAATCTTTACTTAAGATTGTTTTACCGTTCCAAACACCATTATTTTTATACAGCTGTCCGAATTTTGCGAAATCTAAAGTATTCATTCTTAATCCACCTGCCAAAGAAGGTTTTTGCTGAGGAGTGAATTGCCAGTTATAATTGGTAATCCCTAAAGGTTGAAACAGTTTTTTATCTGCGTAATTTTTCAATCCTTTTGGTACCGATTGATCTAAAATATCTCCCGATAAAACGACGCCAGCTGTAAAATAATTCCAAGTTTCCCCGATTTTATTTTCTGTCATGGGTAAATCAAGAATAAATTTGATCCAATTATCAGTCGGGTACATGTTTTCTTCATTTCCTGGTGATTCTTCATCTTGATCATTTCCTTCAAAACCCGAGCTCATGGTCAACAAACTTTTTATCGTGACATTATTCTTTTGAGAAGAGAAATTTTTAAAAGTTTTCAAATCATAAAATTCACTGATCTTTTGTTCTTCATTTTTAATATAACCATCTTTTATGGCTATTCCTGTTAATGCGGAAGCAAAAGATTTTCCGACAGATCGCGTGTCGTTGAGACTGTCTCTGTTATATTTATTAAAGTATTCTTCCAAAAGAAGTTTCCCATTTTTAATAACGACAATACTTGTAATATCTCTGAATCTGTTTTCTGCAATTTTTGTGTTTAAAGCCCTTATTTTTTCTTGATCAAACTTCTCATCAGAGATTTTCCAGCCGCTATTTGGTTTAATTTTTTGAACAGTAATCTGCTGTTCTGAAATATTTTTTTTAGGAACAGTTAAATTAATTTCTCCTTGCGCAATAATATTTCCGGTTTTCACCGTTGGAGTTTTTAAATAAGGTCTGATCTCAATTTTTAAAATATGATTTCCTTCATTCAAAGCATCAATTCCGTTATTCGTCAAATAAAACCGTGACCATAGAAATTTCCCCCAAGAATCTTCATTCTTTGAACTCATTAAAGGAATTCTAAAATTTGTTTTCAATTTTTTGCTTTCTGAAGTTCCAGCTCCTGAATTTAAATTTTCAGTATAAATTAACTTTCCGTCAATGAAGAAACTAAATTGATAATTTCCTTTTTTAAGCAATTCGTCAGCAGTTAAAGAAGAATCAAGTTGATGTAAATAATTAATTAAGGAATTATCAAGAAACACTCGAATGTCTAAATCTTTGTCTTCCTTAAAAATCATAGATTTTAGAAAATCGGTTTCTTTTGTGGTTTCTAATGAAATAACTTTGTCCAAAAACATAATTTCGCCCAAATGATTTTTTTGAACAGAATTTTCTATTTTTTCCGGCTCAACAATGTTTGAATTTTGACTAAATGAAAGACAGAAAACGAAAATTAAAACTAATAAAAAGGTTCTTTTCACAATAAATTTTATTTAAACAAAATTAGGCTTTGACTTTCGGAAAAAATAGAATGAAATTAACATTGCTGCTATTTCAGCAAGTTTTTATATTTCAAAGGTGTTATTCCAATGTTTTCTTTAAAACAGCGAATAAAATGACTTTGGTCGGAAAATCCACATTCCAAAGCTACTTCAGATAAAGATTCGTAGTCATTCAAGAGTTTCAGCGACTTTTCGACTTTTAATTTTCTAAGGTATTCTCCCAAATTACAATGAAAATATTTATGAAAATCTCGGCTTAAATGTATCGGGTGAATGTCTAAGGTTTGAGAAAGTTCTTCTAAACTTAGCTTTTCTGTAGAATTTTCATGTAAAATTTCATCGATTTGTTTTACCCAAATAGGTTTCTTTCCCAAATTCTCTTTTTGACTGGATAATTGATTGAAAATTTTTAATAAAAGTTGATTAACAGACAATTCAAAAGAAGCATCATTAATTTTAGTTTCTTTAAATATCTGATGAATTAATAATTTTGAAGCAGGATTTTTAATATTAAAACTTCCTTCAGTTTGATTTTTTGAAAGTTGAAATTTTTCAAACCAATTTTCTCTAACTTCAATGTGAAATCCACGGGTGAAAATATCTGGTTTTATATTGTAATGGGCATCTTCCCTGTGATGATAAAGCAATGTTCCTGCAGAACAGTCGTATGTTTCTTTTTTGTTGCCTTCTGTCATATTTCCTTGTAACAGAAAAGTGAAATAAGGATTTTCATGATAATGCCAATCAACGAAAGAATGGGTATATTCTGTATCCGTAATGATAAGTCCATCAAAACTGAGTGTCTCGTTGGTTTGTCCGAAAAATTCACCATTACTTAGCGTTTTCATTTTAATTTCTGTTTTAAATTTTCAATCTGATCATACATTTTATTGAAAAACATTTTTCGTTCTCGGTTTCCAGAGGTATTCAACGATTTTGAGTTTTTAATTTCGTGTTCAAAATAAACCAAAGTATCACTACAAGTGTTGTCATCATTGGTCATCATGTATCCAAACATATTGAAAGGAATAAAAAAAGACGATTGATATTCATTTTTAAACAAAATATTGTTACTTAAGATCACCAAATCGTTGACGTAAAAATTAAAATCAGGATTATGCTGTATTTTATGCTCAATATTTTGAATGACGCTTTTCACTTCTTCTAAAATAAGCACAATATCTTTATATTTTAAAAGTCCCATTTCTGAGTAGAACGAAATCTGCATCAGAATACTCATAATCGTTGTGTCGTTCCATACTTCGGTTACATTTTGATTTTCATATAAATCTTTCAGCATTTCATTTTTTGGAGAATGATAAGGAAGGTCAAAGTCTTCAAAAGAACAGAGGAATTTATCTTCATTCAGCAGATTCATCCAAACATAAAATTTAAAACGCGAAAGAATAGTATCTGAAATCGTATAAAAAAACGGAATATCTTTCGCTGAATAATAGACTTTCGACTGATTGATGCTTTGGAAAACATCCAGAATCTTCAATGAACTTTCAAAAAAGTGCAGTAAATCTTCCTGAGTTTTTACCGGGCGTGTTCTTTTTACCACCAATTGATTTTCTGTTCCCAAAAACTGGTCAAGAGAAATTTGATAATACTTTGCTAACTCCAAAGCTTCTTCAAAACTGAATTTTGCTTTCATAGAAGTACGTCTGTGAGCAGCGTCGTAACTGATATTGAGGATGTTGGCAATCTCGTCATTCAAAGATTTATCACCAATTTTTTTTCTGATTTGCTTCAGTAATATTTCCTGATTCATTGCTTTTGCGATTTTCACAAATGTAGAAATTTATTTTAATTTTTTTTCGCATTCAGAAAAATGGTTTTCAAATTTAGCTTTGATGTATAATTTTAAAACAAGTATCATGAAAACGAAATTATTTTTAGTCATTGCTATTATACTCAATAGTTTGATGTTTTGCCAGGACAGTTTAAAGGCAAATGAACAAGAAGTAAGAGTAATCGCTGTAACTCCTTTGAACTATGACATCATAAAAGTAAATGGATTGGCAGTTGGATTAGGTTTCGATCCTAAATATCTTTTCAAAGATGATAATCTAACAGAAATACAGAAAGTAAACGGATTAAATTTAGAAGTTAATCCTTTAGGTTTGATGTATTTGCTTTTTTATAATCCTCCAAGAGCTCAAGATGAAGAACTTATTAAAGTAAATGGGCTTAATATTTCTTCGGCAGGTTATTTAAGAGGGGTAAGTCACAACGGAGTAAGTGTTTCTCTGTATAATTATGGTCACACTATGAATGGAGTTATGGGTTCACTATCTTCTTTTGACATTGAGAAAGGAAAAGGAATTTTCATTGCTCCATTGAGTGTTTCATCTAAAGAAATAAAAGGCTTAAGTTTTTCAGCTGTTAATAGTACTGAAATTCTGAGAGGTTTTCAGATTGGTTTTGTTAATAGAAATATTGACGGGAAAGGTCTTCAATTTGGTTTAGTTAATAAATCAAGCAAAATGAAAGGTCTTCAGATTGGTTTCTGGAACAAAAACGGAAAACGCACACTACCATTAATAAATTTTTAAGCCATGAGAACATTTATCATAGGATTGTTTTTGTGCCTGAATCTTTCTGCACAAAGTCTGGAAAAAGTAAAATCTGAAAAATCTTTAATAGAAGTTGGCTCATTTTTGAACTTTTCTAAGTTTAAAACGAAACAAAATGCAGGGTTTTATGCTGGATATTGGTATAGATTTCCTGTTGATGAAACTAAAACCCGTTTAGAATTGGGAACAAATTTGGGTTACAGCAAAAGTTTTTATGAATTTAATTATAAAAAAGAAGGTTTGCTTTATCCTATTCGCTCAGAAGAATTTGTATGGAATTTAGGAGTGAGAATGGTAAAAGAATACCATGTTGAAAACATTAAAATAGAATGGGTTTCAGAATTAGGTCTTCATACATTGATTTTTAATGACGGAGATATTCCAAAAGATGAGCCCGAGAAAAACGATTCTCAAAATAGTTATACTACGAATATAGATACTAATACCGCTACTTTTTCATCTTTAAAAATAGGTCAGGGAATTCGCTTTTGGAAAAATAATATAGGAATTGGTGTTCAGGCTTCTTATCTCCCTTACAGATTTTGGAACAGAGAGATAACGCCAGAAGGTTTTAATTCATTTTCAGTTGAAACAAGCTTACTTTTTAAGTTTTAAATCTAAAAAAAAGAAAAATCATGAAAAATATACCTTATATATTGATAGCAATTCGTTTTCTTTTTGCACCGATTATTTTCTTTTTAGCTTATGTAAAAGGCGAAGAGTCTCGATTTTTAATCTTAGCCTTAATGTTTATCGGATTGCTTACCGATATTTTTGATGGAATCATCGCTCGAAAAGTCGGAGTTTCTTCAGAAAAATTACGAAGGCTCGACAGTCAGGTTGATTTGATTTTTTGGCTTTCGCTTGGTTTTGCAGCTTATTTTTTAAACTCAGAATTAATTAAAAAAGAATGGATAGGAATTGCTGTTATTTTCATGATGGAAGCGCTTTGTTACATTATAAGTTGGTTAAAATTCGGCAAAGAAACTTGTACTCATGCATGGCTTTCAAAATTGTGGGGATTGAGTTTATTGATTGCTTTTACATACTTAATAGGCTTTCAACAGGCGGGTTGGCCATTTTATACAACCGTAATTCTGGGATTTATTGCTCATGTAGATGTAATTCTGATTATTTTAATTCTTCCAAAATGGCAGTATGATGTACCAAGCGCTTTTCATGCATGGAAAATAACAAAAGGAAAGCAGAGAAAGAAGTCAGTGTTTTTTAATTGATATTGATTATAAAACTCATTTTTTAGATTTAATAATTGATTATATTTTTAAAAAGACAGCGTAAACTTTAAGTTGCGTTGTTTTTTTGTAACTTTGCAGTCATTAATTTTTATACAAAAATTTATTAATCAACAAATGAAAAAGCAGACGATTAAAGAAGTCCTTGAGGGCTACAAGAAAGTATTACATCATGATATTACAGTTTACGGTTGGGTAAGAGCCTTCCGTTCAAATCGCTTTATTGCACTAAATGATGGTTCTACGATTAATAATTTGCAAATTGTAGTTGATTTTGAAAATTTCGACCAAGAGTTAATCAGTAAAATCAGCACAGCTTCTTCTCTGAAAGTAGTAGGAGAGGTGATAGAAAGCCAGGGAGCTGGGCAAAGTGTAGAAATTATCGCTAAAAAAATCATTATTTTAGGAGATAACTTTACCGAAGAAAGAGATAAAACGATTCTTCAGCCTAAAAAACACTCTTTAGAGGTTTTAAGAGAGCAGGCGCATTTAAGATTCAGGACCAATTTATTTGGAGCGGTTTTCAGAGTACGTCATGCAGTGAGTTTTGCAATTCACTCATTTTTTAACCAAAACCAATTTTTCTACATCAACACTCCAATTGTTACCGGTGCAGACGCGGAAGGAGCAGGTGAAATGTTTGGCGTAACCAACTTCGATTTAAATAATATTCCAAGAGACGAGCAAGGCGATATCGATTTTGCTCAGGATTTCTTTGGTAAAAAAACCAACTTAACGGTTTCAGGACAGCTTGAAGGTGAAACTGCAGCAATGGGATTGGGAAGAATCTATACTTTCGGACCCACCTTCCGTGCAGAAAATTCAAATACAACCCGTCATTTAGCTGAATTCTGGATGATCGAACCAGAAGTTGCTTTCAATAATCTGGAAGACAACATCGATTTGGCAGAAGATTTCCTAAAATATGTGATTCAGTATGTTTTAGACAATTGTAAAGATGATTTAGAGTTTCTAGACAAGCGTTTTGCAGAAGAGCAAAAATCAAAACCAGAAAAAGAAAGAGCAAAAGAAGGCTTAATCGAAAAGCTGGAAAATGTAATTGCTAAACGTTTCAAAAGAGTTTCTTATACCGAAGCAATTGAGATTTTATTAAACTCAAAAGAAAATAAAAAAGGAAAATTTGCTTATCCAATAGAAGAGTGGGGTGCAGATCTTCAGTCTGAGCACGAAAGATTCTTGGTTGAGAAACATTTTGAATGTCCGGTTGTTCTTTTCGATTATCCAAAAGAGATCAAAGCATTCTACATGAAACTGAACGACGATAACAAAACCGTTGCTGCAATGGATGTACTTTTCCCAGGAATTGGTGAAATCATCGGTGGTTCAGAAAGAGAAGCAAGATTAGATGTTTTGAAAACTAAAATGGCAGAAATGCACGTTGATGAGCACGAATTGTGGTGGTATCTTGATACCAGAAGATTCGGATCAGTTCCGCATGCAGGTTTCGGACTTGGTTTAGAAAGATTAGTTCTTTTCGTTACGGGTATGACCAATATTCGTGACGTGATCCCTTTCCCAAGAACTCCAAAAAACGCAGAATTTTAATTTGCATCATATATATATATAATACCTCTGAATTTTTCAGGGGTATTTTTTTGATATATAATATAAGATGCCTCCCACACTCTAACCCTCCAACACTAATACTTTTTCCAGTAGCTATTTCCGGCTTTCACTACTCGCTTTTTTGCGCCTTGCCTTTCCTTTTTAGCAAAAAGAGCTCAAACATACCGTTCAATCCGGGCTAGGAAAGAGTTCCTAAGTAAACATACCAGAGTTTACAGTTCAAATTTTAACCACAATGTAAAGAATAACCTATTTAGAGCTTTTTTTTGAACCTCTCTGATTTTTACTCAATTTTTTAAAGCTCCACTCGGAGCTGACTGTTCATAGCAGGGAAAATCTAAGTAAATATAAAGCTCCTTAGGAGCGA
>NZ_LELA01000058.1 GCF_001677955.1 Chryseobacterium sp. BGARF1 | reverse complement strand
GTATTCTTCTAAATTTGGAAAAATACACAGAAATTAATTTCTTCAATTATTTTGGAATTGACAGATAATATACTGATTTGGGGTTCATTGATGGCATCACAATTTCTGAAGAATTATTGCTTATTTCAATTTTTTGTTTTTTATTAAAAATCATATTTCCCAAAGGCGCTTCACCAATATTTGGAATCTCATAAATATTCAAATCCAGATATTTTATTTTTCCAAAAACTACTTGTAAATTTTTAAGATTAACTTTTGTATTGATTACTTTATTACCGCTATTGTTTGCCACAATTACATATCCACCTTTTTGATCATAAGAGGCAAATACGGCAAATTGATCGTAATTATTCGTTTCTTTTACCCTGTTTTTTAAACTTTGATTATAAATTTTATAAGCCCAATATATGGATCTGGGATTCCTGTTTTTATCTAGCAATCCATTCATAGAATTATTACAATTAAAAACACCATCGCTTTCTGCCCAACAACTTTTGCAAGTGCCATCTATACCATTATTTTCAAAATATTTAAAATTTTGTAAAACTTCTGATGCCGAAAACATGACATATTGGTTAAGTATTTCTGTCAAAATAATTTTTTTAACACCTACTTTTGGATATTTTGGAAGAATTGTTGTTCTTAATTTTTTTACATCTTTAATGAAATCTTTTAGGTATTCCTTATCACGAAACTCATGCCAGCTCAACACATCTACCCTTACGCTATTTGAGTTACAAAAATTAAGAAAATCTTCCATTTCTTTTTCGTTGTAATTATCAAGAGATGGCCCCGTAATCATTGCTTTATCTCCGCCGGGAAGAGATCTTATGATATCATGTCCTTTTTTAAATATCTGATAAAATTCTTTTTTGTCAAAATCGCCAAACCCTGCTTGGTGAAAAGGCTCATTCCAAATATCATAAATTACTGTATTTTTGAATTTCTGATATTCTGTAGTTATTATGGCTTTGAATTTATCTCCTTCTAATGGATGTGGCCATAATTTATTATTTTTTTTCCCAGGATAGCCATACAAATCCGAGATTACCAAGATAGGAGTTATCCCAAAACTTCTTAGATATGGTATGTCATCTGGAGATTTGTGAGACCAGCCAATACCAATACGCCAATATTTTGGTCTGAGTTCTTTTATGTTTTTTTCAAGAAGTCTAATATTATCGTAATGTAAAAACCCAGACATAGAGTTTACATTTCCAATTTTTTGGCTAAAATCAACTTCTACTTTTACCGAGTCTTTGATTCTTTGACTTTTGACAAAAACAAACATAAAAAAAAAGACAATAAACAAAAAAAGTTTTTTATTCAAATGTGCTAAAATCATTTTTTTAAAATTT
This sequence comes from Chryseobacterium sp. BGARF1, assembly GCF_001677955.1. Taxonomy (GTDB): domain Bacteria; phylum Bacteroidota; class Bacteroidia; order Flavobacteriales; family Weeksellaceae; genus Chryseobacterium. Next base: position 79,441 of record NZ_LELA01000058.1, on the reverse strand, counting down.
AATTAAATTAGGCATTTAGTCTTTAAATATTTTCATCCAAAAATTCTAAATTATTTACAGGAAGAAATCCATCAAAAGACTATTTTTTCATAATCAAGTGATTTAATATCTTGATTTGCCGTAGGTATAAAAAAATCTTAAAACCGAAATCCCAAAAAATGACAAAAGAATTGAAATTGTTGTTTTTTTTCGAGCATTAAAATCTTTTAAAACTTTTAATCTATATTTTTTTATCATATTAAAAATCGTATTTTCATAATCACTATTTTTTTCTGTTTCAAATAAGAGATGAAACAGAAAATTTAAAATACGGCAATCAATAGCTTTTGAAAATTCAAGATTTTGTAGTTTATAAATTTCCAATTCTTCAATGATCTTCAAGAGGCTTTCATATTTTTTTTTGCTAAAAGGAGATCCTTCTATACTATCATCCCTTAAGAGATAATTATAATTTTCTTTATTAATAAATGCTATTTTCTTACTTTTTGATATTAATTTGTAAGTTGTTGCCAAATCTTCATAAAATAAGTTTTTTGGAAAAATAACATCCTCAAACAATTCTTTTTTAAATAATTTAGATGTTGCATTGGTATCAAAATCAGCCTGATAAAACATCGTTTTTAAAGCCTCTTCTCTTGTATAAACATTTTCTTTAGTTATTGTATTGTTTTTTTTTATTTCATTTCTTTGTTTGAAATAAAGAAACGGTGAAACCGTAATGTCTACGTCGTGTTTTTGGGCTAAATTTAAAAGTGTACTAATATAGTCTTCTTCAATAAAATCATCACTGTCAACAAATGTAATATATTCTCCTAATGCCAAATCTATTGCTACGTTTCTGGCATCAGACAATCCACCATTTAATTTATGTATTACTATAATTCTTTTGTCATTTTTAGCGTACTCATCGCAGATTTTTCCGCTGGAGTCCGGAGATCCATCATCTACTAAAATAATTTCCAAATACGGATAGTCTTGATTGATTACGCTATCCAAACATTTTTCTAAATATTGTTCGACTTTATAAACCGGTATAATAACCGTTATTAGAGGGTTTTTCATAAATTTAGAATGTTTTTAGGTAATTATTTTATGTTTTCAAATGCCTCTATAAAACGATTAGCGGAACTTGCCCAGCTTTTTTCTCCTGAAAAATATAATTTTTCAATATTCTGAGACATTGTTTCTAATAAATCACTGTTATTATACAATTCCAGTATGGCATTCCTGATTGCTTCTGAATTTTTGGGTTCAATGATAATCCCAGTCAATTGATCTTTAACCATTTCTGGCAATCCCCCGACATTGGTTGCAATGACAGGTTTTTTGAAAGCATAGGCAGACATCACCACCCCACTTTGTGTCGCATCAATATATGGGCAAACGACTACAGAAGATTTGAAAATAAGATTGGCAAGATTTTCTGGAATTATAAATTCATTAATAATTTTAATTTCAGGATACTTTTTATACGGTTCTATATCAAAATCAAAATCACCACTACCTGCGATTGTCAAAGTAATATCTGTATATTTTTTGGTTGAAAGAATACCTACAAAAGCATCCAGCAAAAATTTGATTCCTTTATATGGAGATATCCGACCAAAAAACAAAATGTTAAAATTTCCAGAATCAACAGATTCATTCGTTTTGAAATAATTCAGAAAATCGTACACACTCAGAAAAGACGTATGGATGTCTTTTGGATTATAGTTATAATACGATATAAATTCATTTTTTTGATTTTCATTTAAAAGCATTTTTTGTTGAATCAAGCTAAAATGTATTTTCCTCAAATATCTGTCTATGAAAAAATCTTCTCCAGAATGTAAAAAAGGATCATGTACTAACAGCAACATTTTTTTTCTGAAGGTTAATGTAGAAACAAAATAAGTGAGCATACTATTATCAATGATGATAACATCCGGATTGATTTCTTTTAGGTATTGATGGATTTGGTAAGATATATAGAGTTTTTTGATAACATTGGAGTTCCGAGTTCCTTTGATTACAAACGTTTTATCAAGATCGATAAAATCCTGGAAACGTTTCAGTTGATCAACTTCTGTTCCTTTGGAGATGGTCTTCGTTAATTTTTTTTTATCAAGAAAATTATTTATTTCATACAAAGCTTCTGTGAAAAAATAAACATCATTTTTTTTTCTCAACGCATGGATAAGAGACATATTGGCATCTAAAGCAAAGATAGATAAGAAAGCAATTTTCATGTTTATTATTTCTTTTTAGGGTTAAAAAATTTGTCATAATTCTTATTAAAATTGAAATACGCTTTGGTAATAGTTGGCTTATCCCACAAAATATTTTCGTAATTCCTTAATATATTATTATTTAAATATACCATTTTGTAAATCCCAAAAAACAATAACACTACCGTAAACACAGCCTTAAGCTCCTGTTTTAACACTGCATATAGATAAGCATACAATATCCAATAGGAAAAAACAAACAAGGTTGTGATTCTGTCTATAAAAACAGAATATTCTGACAAAAAGAAATAACTGACGGCGTAAAGAAAAAATGAATTATAAAAGATATTAAGTGTATTGTCGTCCTTTATCTTTTCACCAATTTTTTTATAGAATTGATATAAAATGATAAAAGTGAATACCTTTTCTAGATAACCAACAGAAATACTATAACTACTGTTGAATAACTTATCGTTAGAATAGCCTTCTGCCATTAAGGAGTATACACCACCAAAAAAATCTCCTACAGCAATTACAATGGGGCTTATGTATTTAATCTGTCCCAAAAACAGAAAATTCCCCAATAAAAATACACCCCAAACAAAAGGCATTGGAATTTTTTTATGCAAAAAGAAATACATAGGGAAAAAGAAAATGGCTGATGAATGAAATAAAATCCCGATGCCATTGCATATAAAAAATTTCACAGCATTTCTTTCTTTGATAAATTGAAGAGAATAGATAAAAAGAAATATAGCCTTGGAGTTTCGTAACAAATTGATTTCTATAATTAATCCCGAAAAAATCAAGTACATAATAAAACTTAAAACATACTGAGGAGAGTACTTCTTGAAAAAATAATTAAGAAAAAGAACGTTTACAAATGAAGAGAAAATCTGGAGTGTTAAATAATCTTCATTGATACTTTTTAACAAGACTAAAATGACTTTAAAACCTGGTTCAATTTTCAATAAAATATCTTCATGGATGCCAGAGAAAAATTTTGCAATTCCGTTGGTATCATCGATGGTTGGAGCCATTTCATAGAGTGGAAAATATACAGCCCAATCTGTATCTAAATACCCTCTAAATCCAAAGAAAATAAAAAAAATTATCATCGCTAAATATCTGATGATTTTAATATCACTTCCTTTATTTCTTAATTTATTCTCCCATAAGAAAAGAATAAAAAACATAAAAAAAAGAATAATATATGGGATTGAATAAATATAGCTAAAAGTAGGCTCCATAAGTTACATTTTTTTGCTCTGTTTTTTTTTAAATGCTAAGATTAAGGCATACATAACGTGTTGTAAATTCAACTTAAACAGTTTTCTTTTTTGTGCGAAATACAAAAAATCTTTTAAAAAATATTTTTCTCGTATCCCATTATATGCTATTGTTTCTATTCTTTTATTAAGAAAATATTTTGGTTTATCATTTTTTATAGATTCATAAAAATACTTTTCTATGGTATTCGTTGGTGAAAATTTCATTAAAAAATCATCATACCAGATTTCTTCACCATTAATTGCTTCTAACTTCAATTCTGCACATCCTGAATTAGAAATAGTAATACTTGATTCTCTATAGCGAAATACAGGTTGCTGAGTATGAACAATGCCATTATTGAATGCTGCTTGAAAAGAAGTGATATCATCAGATGCCCATGCTAATGGAAGTTTATAAAAGTTGCCGTTTTTTTTCAGAAACTCTCTTTTGTAAACAAAGTCTGAAATATATTGATCCCTTAGTTTATTCATCCTATGCCATATATTTTCATATACAGATTCCCATTCTGGCCATGACGGAGTAAGCCTCAGAATATTCGATTTTTCATTTATAATGAAAGACCTACAGTGATATACGTTTTGATTTGGAAATTTTTCAATAAGCTTATAAAAGACAGATAAATAATTAGGCATCATCTCATCATCATCTCCCATTAAGATAAAATAATCTCCCGAAGCATAAGAAAGACATATATTCCAATTATCTACAACGTTTTCAGAACCGCAATTTATTTTGTTTTTGAAATATTTTATACGCTTATCATCAAACTGCTTTACAATTTCTTCTAAATCTTCCGGAGAATTATCATTTACAATAATCAATTCAAAATCAGTAAAATCCTGGTTAAGAATACTATCTATACAAGAGTATAGAAATTTTTTTTTGTAGGCCGGAATCGCAACACTAAACTTCATCAGTAATAATTTAAATTCTAATTGTTTTTTAACTTTAAAAAATTTAATAGTCTAGTAAAATACAAAAGAAACATTTCATTTTTAATAAAATATAACTGTACAATAAGAAAGTAGATAACTGTAGTTGCTCCAGCAATAAAAACCAGTATAAGTGCATGAAAATGAAAATAATTTTTAATGAGTAATAGCAGTACTACTCCTGGAATTGCCCACAGTATATTTACAAGAAATTTTCTATATGGGAAATTAACAGCAATGAATTTATTTACAAAATATTGACTAGATACCAAAACTACACATTCGCTTACAAACCACACTAAAGATGAACCTATACTTTTAAAAACCGGTACCAATAAAAAATTAAGAGAAATACCTACCACTGCCCCAAAAATAGAATTGATAAAAATCGCTTTATCTTTTTTTAATGATGTAAGTATTAAAAGAACCAAAATTTGCTCATACCCAATAATAATTACTAAAGGCATAATTATTCTCAGGGGGATGATTGCACCTTCATATCCTTTTCCTGCAATAAGATAAATAATCTCTGGGGCAAATATGACTGCTAACACACTTATAGGAATTGTAAATCCAAACAAAATATCTTGAGATTTCCCAATCATTTTTTTGAATTCAGTCATATTTCCAGTACCTAAAAGAAAGCTCATCCTAGGCATCATAACATTGGTAAAAGCTGTATAAAGTGCCAATAATATGGTATATATTTTTGCTGCTGTGGTATAATATCCTACTTCCGTATTATCTGAACTAAATCCCAAAAAGACTACATTAAATGAAACATACATTGACGTTAGAACTGCATAAATACCTAATACGAATGTAGGCTTAAAAAAATACTTAAAATTAATTTTTTTAAAATTAATTTTAAAAAAAGATTTTGCAAACCAACAATTCATGAGTGCATTTATGGTAATCATAATTGTAGTAAGAAAATAATAGATTGTAGAATCTTCTCTCTCTCTCACAAATAAAAAAATACACAGTACATATAGAAGTTTTATTACTATTGTTCTGTTTGTTATAAATTTAAATTTTTCAAGACCAGTATAAAACCATTCAATGAGTAAAAAGTTAGATAATACTTTTATAACTCCAATCAACATCAATTCTTTATTCTCATATAATTGAGGAACTGTATATATTGATATTACCAAAACCAACAAAGCTATAAAAGTAGTTATCGCATTAAAGACAAAAAGTGTTGAAAAAACTTCAGCGGTTTTCTGAGAATCTGATTTTACCTGTGCTATTTCCCTTATGCCTATGATTGAAGTCCCCAACATGGATACTAATATGAAATAATTGATTATTCCATCAACAAAGTTGCACATCCCAATATTTGTAACTCCTAAAACTCTTGATATATGAGGAAAGACAACTAGAGGAAATATGTAATTTGAAACAGTCAAAATACTACTATACAAAAAATTCTTCTTAATACTTGCCATACAAATATTTATGAATAATTAATTTTTCAAGGAAATATCTTCCGTCAAATCCTATGAAATTCATATAGTGATTCTTATATCAGTTTTTGCCACCATTTTTTCTCTTCAGCATTATAGCCATATCCAAACTTATTTCCGTACCCGAAATTAGATTCTTTCACACCGTTGAGAACAATTCCCACATTTTTTAGTTTATTATCTTGTATGGCATGATTTAAAAATTCTATATAGCTTTTTTCGGTAACTTCAGATCTTGTAACATACACAATGGCATCACACTTATCTGCAATAAGGAAAGAATCTGTAACCAATAAAAGAGGAGCCGTATCCAATACAATATATTTGTATTTATTTTGCTCTTTAATCATCGCTAATAAATCATCTAACTTACCATTTTGCAACAAATCTGTAGGATTGGGAGGTATAGCTCCGGAATAGATAAAGTCGCAATTTTCATTATAACCACTTGGGTTAATTATTTCATTAAGACCGGTAATATCTCCACTTAAAAACTCTGCCAAACCTTTCGCAGACTTCATTGAAGGATTATAACGCTGTAGCTGTGGATTTCTAACATCTGCACCTATCACCAATACTTTATTTCGCGAAGATGCTAGAATAATTGATAAATTGGTAGAAATAAATGTTTTTCCTTCTCCTTTTACCGAAGAAGTAATCATGATAGTTTGAGCATCTTCTTTCTTTGGCAACAAAAATTTCAAATTCGTAACGAATATCCTGAATGCTTCCGCCATAGGAGAAACATCGTTAAAAGATACAAGTACGTTTTCAGTATTCTTCAGCCTAGGAATTTCAGAAATAACTGGCAGTTTTGTAAGGTTTAAAATATCTCCTCTTTTAATAATGGTACTTTGCAGAAGACCTTTTAAATAAATAAATCCAAGAGGAATAACTAAACCTGCTAAAAGAAATCCTCCCAAAATAACCATCTTTCTAGGAGCAACTGGTTTTTTAAATACAAATGCTCTGTCTATTACTCTCGCTTTTTCTGCGGTAATTTCCATACTTATTGCCGCCTCTTCCCTTTTCTGTAAAAGCAGTAAATACAGACTTTCTTTTATCTGCTGCTGTCTTTCGATACTTCTGAACAATTTTTCCTGAGTAGGTATTTTGCCAATCACATTTTCTGAACTGCCCAATTGGGTTTCTACTTTTCTTCTTGCCAATTCTAAAGAAGTCACATTTCTTTGTAAAGATTCCGACAATGAAGACTTCATCTCTGTAATCTGTTTATTGGCTTCTTTCACCAACGGGTTGTCTGGTGTGGCACTTTCCAGATACTTATTTCTTTGTAAAACAAGTGCGTTATATTCCTGAATTGCTTTCCCCGCAGCATCACTTTCTAAGCCAATATTAAGAGGTAAAACATCTCCATTTCCTTTTTTATTAAGAGAACTCTGAAGAATTTTATACAGCTCCAACTGAGTTCCTATTTCCAATACCTGAGCTTTGCTTTGTTCTTTCAACTGAAGATTAATTCTAGCTTCCGAAGGTAAATCAACAATATTATTGCTAGATTTAAATCCAGCTTTTTGAGTTTCTACATCTCCTAATTCTTTCGAGATTAATGTAATTCTTCTATCAATAAAATCTTTAGTTCTTTTAGACTCAATATTTTTATCATTAATAGCATAATCATTATATTGTCTTACTAAACCATTAAGAAATTCTTTTCCTTTTTCTTTATTTTCAAAATCTACAGAAAGACTAATAATAGTACCATCTTTATCTAATAAATCTACCACTAAAGCTTTTTGAAAATCATCAACAGTACTTTCAAAATCGCTATAATAAAAAAATAGTTCCGACATTTCTACTTTTTTAGGAGCTTTAAAAGTCGGGTTTTTACTAATCATTATCATCGCAAAAGGAAGACTTGTGGTTTTATTAAAAAATGTTTTTATATCTTTTTTCCACTCTTCAGATGATAATATAACTTCATCACCTTTGGTTTTTATAAAAATTGGTTTTTTAGGTAAATCTTCATCCTTTTTTTCTTGAATTACATGAATTACATAAGGACTTGTAGAACCATAAAGTTCCAGATTACTAAATGTTTGTTTTGCGTATAAAGGAGTTTGAAAATTAAAATCTTTTAAAACGTCTTCCACAATGCTTTTGGCTTGAAAAACACCTACTTCATTTTCAATACTGTTGGTTCCCATTCCGCCGATACCACCTAAACTTTGAAGAATACCCATATCTCCTGATGCTGCAGACATTTTTTTAGCATCTTTAATTAAAACCGAAGTTTGAACTTTATAAATTGGGGCTTTAGATTTTATATAAAAAAATGCCAATATTCCCATAAGAAAAACCATTCCTACGAAATATTTCCAATTATTTAAATACGGACTAATGAGTTCTTTAATATTAATTTCTTTTCTGTTTTTGTTATCCATTTTGTTGGATTATATTTGAGAATTAGGATTATTTTCTTTAAAATTTAAACGTTGCAAATATATCTATATTTTATAAATTCACGGTAGTGATTATTTTATTTTATATGATTTTGCACATTTTCATTTATCACTTGTTATCATGGGGTCTTCTTTTTCTATAATAATTTCCAATTATTAAAAACTGACATAAAATTTACTTTACTTTTTAGGTAACCATCCTTAATTTTCTTTCAGAAGTCATAAATTACAAATCGCTTGTTACCTCATTATTGAATACATCAAGAGAATTATAAGCAACAATATAATATTTTTCATTAAGTAGTTAAGCTACATTCTTAATAAGCTAAAATAAGCATTTGTTTTTATCTCGATAACGATGTCAATATTTTAATATCTAAAAAAATGACAATTATCAATAGGTTTTTAACACCGATTCTTTTATAAACTTAATCATTCTATCTATACCATTATCTTAAAGCTGAAAAAGTTTTAAGTAAAATATACATATCATTTTTAAAAGAAAGCTGATGATAATACTCGAGATTCATTTTCACTTTTTCCGGAAAAAGAACTTCGTCGTTGTATTGTAACGGATTTTTCTGTTGATTTAAAATTTCTTCTTCGTTTCTATATTTAATTCCTGCTTCACTCGTTAATCCGGGTTTTAGGCTAAGGATTAATCGATTTTCATTTTTTAGCTGATCATAATACCCTGGAATATCCGGTCTGGGTCCTACTAGAGACATATCGCCTTTAAGAATATTAAATAACTGAGGTAATTCATCAAGTTTTGTTTTCCTCATCCATTGACCAAAATTAGATTTCGTATGCCTTTTACTGTGATAGGTCCTGAACTTATAAATGACGAAAACATCACCAAATCTACCTACTCTTTCCTGTTTAAAAATACCTGGAAACCCTGTATCTAAAGATGCTAAAATTACTAGAATAAAGAAAATAGGCAGCAAAACAATAATTGCTACGAAACTTAATCCGTAGTCCATTAAAGCTTTCCACCATGGGTATTTTTTCATCAAACAATAAACTGAATGGTAAATATAAGGAAAGATTTTGACTCTCAGTTTTGGGATTTAACCTTTATATAGCATATTAATAATAAAAAAAACAGCTTACTTCATGTAAAGCAAGCTGTTGTGATAATATATTAATTTTAATTAAAATAAATTATTACTTACTCGATTTGTAATTTCATCAAGCAAAGACTATTCTTTTTAATAATATTTGTTTAATTAATAATTATATAAATATGAAAATTCTTTCATCCATTCACTCTGCTCAATAAGCATGTCTTTATAGCTTTTAACTTCGTACTTCAATAGCTCTGACTTTTGTAAAGACTTATCAACATTTTTTCCTTCGTAAGGTAGAATAGTTGTTTGATTTTTATTCCAAATATCTTTAAATAAATTAACCAAATCAAATTTACTAATAGGAATACCATTAGTGAGGTGCACTAATCCCTGTAATGGATTTTCTATCACACATTGTATTGCTTTAGCTAATTCTAATGTGGTTACCCCACTCCAAGATGCCGATGTATATCCATTAATTTCACCCGATTGATTCATAAACCAATGAAACAGGCCAATTCCGTTTTTAAGTTCCGGTCCGATAATAGAAGTACGTATGGTAAGATCTTTATCATTGGTAATTTCCCCCAAAGCTTTAGACTGAGCATAGAACCCTTCACCATCTTTAAAATCGCTCTCTGCATAATTTCCTTTTCTGCCGTTGAAAACACAATCTGTACTGATATGTATAATCTGAGTTTGCGATTCTTTTGTGATTTCTTCTAAAAAATGCGGGAAATAACTATTAAACCAAATTGCTTTAGAAGGATTATCTTCTGCATCTTTATTCAAAATTCCGATACAATTAATTACAACATCAAAATTATGATATGCTATAATCTCTTTTAACTTTCTTGTATCTGAAACATCAAGAGATATTTCCTGATTATTTTCAGCAATATTTCTTGCGATACCAAATACTTTATAATCTGTATTTTTATTAAGGTAATTGTAAATGACATGCCCCGCCATTCCTTTAATCCCTATAATGAGTATTTTTTTCATCTCTTATTCCATATTACTTTATCTACAATAGCAGAATAACTTTGAATTGCTTTAATAACACGATCAGAAGTATTTGTTACCTCATACTCAAACGGCAATTTAATATCAGAATCAAATAATCCTTTTGAAATTTCAATAGCATTGAGCATTTGATCTTTAGAAATTCCTCCAAGAACAATTGTTCCTGCATCAATGGCTTCCGGCCTTTCTGTACTTGTTCTTATACTTACTGCAGGAAATCCCATCATCGCAGATTCTTCACTTATCGTTCCGCTGTCAGACAAAACAATAAAAGATTTGCTCTGTAATTTCACATAATCAAAAAAGCCTAAAGGAGCTACATTTTGAATGAGCGGATGAAACTTAATATTATTTTTTTCTATCCTGTTTTTTGTACGGGGATGGGTAGAAAATATAATTGGCATTTGGTATTTTTCAGCTACGGCATTGATTGAGTCTACCAATATTTCAAAGTGATTATCCAAATCAATATTTTCTTCTCTATGAGCGCTTACAACTATAAAATTATTTTCTTTTAAAGATAAACGTTCCACAACATCACTTTGCTGTATTTTGTTTTGATATTTATCTAAAACTTCCTTCAACGGTGAACCTGTAACAAAAACATGATCTTTACGAAAACCTTCACTCAGAAGGTAACGTCTGCTGTTTTCTGTATAGGTAAGATTGATATCACTTATATGATCAGAAATTTTTCTATTAATCTCTTCCGGAACATTTTGGTCAAAACATCTGTTTCCTGCTTCCATATGGAAAATCGGAATTTTAAGTCTTTTTGCGGCAATTGTACTCAATACACTGTTTGTATCTCCTAAAACTAATAATGCATCAGGTTTTTCCTTTAATAAAATTTCATATGACTTTGAAATTACGTTTCCTATGGTCTCGCCCAAATGTTCTCCTGCAACATTTAGAAAGTAATCTGGTTTGCGCAATTCTAAATCTTCAAAAAAAATTTCATTCAGCTCATAATCATAATTCTGACCAGTATGTATTACTATATGCTCAAAATACTGATCACATTTTTTTATACATTCTGTTAATCTTATAATTTCTGGTCTTGTACCTAATATCGTAACTACTTTTAGTCTTTTCATTTTATTTCTGTTTCCATTTTTGGGAGTCAAATTTATAATCGTCTTTTATTTCGTCTAAATGATGGTCTGAAAAAACAACGAGTTTGGAATTTAATTCAATTGCCTGTATTGATGATGCAAAACCAGCTTCAATAAAGAGTGAATCCATCGATTGACCTTTCAATATAAAACTTTGAGGCTCCAAATCATCTGAAGGATTTTCAAAATCGTCAATCTTAACTATTCTTATTTCAAATGTACCATTAACAGCAACAAACCACCTTTTTTCAATTTGATGTCCTTGCCAAGCACGACAAATATCTATATCTGCATTTTCTATAACATACATTCTTTTTGTAAGAGCAAGATTTAATGTATTATTAAAAGAAACACAACCTCTGTTGTCTTGAAAAAAATTACCTTTTAAAAATTCCATGTTTATTATTGAAATAAATCTAATTTTTTCAATAGTCTTTTTACTCCTTCCACATCTTCTCTTTTTGTATTATGAGAATTGTAATCTTCTATTGTGGTTTCAATTTGATTACCTTCTGAAAAGTATTTAGCATAATTTAAATCGCGGTTATCTGATGGGATTCTATAAAAATCGCCCATATCTTCGGCATTCATCATTTCTTCACGAGTACATAGTGTCTCATATAATTTTTCACCATGTCTTGTTCCTATAATTTTGATTTTATTATCTGCGTTTTTTAATTCTAAAACAGCTTTAGCCAAATCACCAATTGTTGCAGCTGGCGCTTTATTAACAAATAAATCTCCGGGATTTCCATGTTCAAATGCAAACAATACCAATTCTACTGCTTCATCCAGTGACATCAGAAAACGAGTCATATTAGGATCAGTAATCGTGATATCTTCATTTTTCTCAATCTGATTTAAAAATAAAGGAATCACAGATCCTCTTGATGCCATTACATTTCCGTAACGGGTTAAACAAACTACAGTGTTTTTTAAATTTCGGGCTTCTGCAACTGCTACCTTTTCCATCATTGCTTTGGAAATCCCCATTGCATTGATAGGATAAGCCGCTTTATCTGTAGAGAGACAAATCACTTTCTGTACTCCATTTGAAGATGCAGCACGAATAACGTTCTGTGTTCCTTCCACATTTGTTTTTACAGCCTGCATAGGAAAAAATTCACATGATGGCACCTGTTTTAAAGCTGCTGCATGAAAAACATAATCTACATCTTTCATTGCATAATCTACACTGTTATAATCTCGCACATCTCCAATAAAATATTTTATCTTATCATTTTTATAGAAATTACGCATATCATCCTGCTTTTTTTCATCACGTGAAAAAATCCGGATTTCTTTAAAATGTTCTGTTTGTAAAAAGCGATTAAGCACAGCAGTTCCAAATGACCCGGTTCCGCCAGTAATCAAAAGTATTTTATTTTGAATTTTCATTAACAATAGAAATTTATCTTAACTTTCATAAGTTGCGTAGTGCATATTATTTTATTTTCTAAAACAATATGTAAATATAGAAAATAGGTTTAAACTTTGGAAATGAAAAGAACATAGAGCTTTGAAAAACCTCATTCATAAATATTTTTATTTGGTTTCAGATTTTATCAAGTAAACTGAAAACAATTAATAAAGCTTGTAAAATCAATTACATTTCTCAAAAGCAACAAAGATAAAAATTCCCTTTAACTTAGAATTAAAGGGAATTATATTTATTTCGAAAATACTTCTTTTATTTTTATGGCAATGCGAGCTCTGTCTTCATCTGTTAAATTAGACCCCGAAGGCAAACACAGCCCATCATCAAATAATTTCTCTGCTACATTAGTTCCATAATAGGAAGCATCTGCAAAAACGGGTTGTAAATGCATTGGCTTCCACAGTGGTCTTGATTCTATATTGTCTTCAAGAAAAGCCAATCTCAAATCTTCACGATTTTTTCCTGTTATGTTTTCATCAATTACAATGGCAGACAACCAATGGTTGGAGTAATACTCTTCATTAGGTTCAGAGAAAACCTCTATGCCATCAATATCTTTAAAAGCATCAACATAAAAATCATGCATCTTTCTGCGTGCTTCCACCCTGTCATTTAAAACTTCCATTTGTCCACGACCGATACCAGCAACAATATTACTCATACGGTAATTATACCCAATATGAGAATGCTGATAATGAGGAGCATTATCTCTAGCCTGTGTCGATAAAAACACGGCTTTATCTTTATCTTCCTGAGTATGGCAAACCAATGCCCCCCCACCGGAAGTCGTAATGATCTTGTTCCCATTGAAAGAAAGTACCCCAAATCTTCCAAATGTTCCGCAAGCTTTTCCTTTATAAGTAGAACCTAATGCTTCTGCAGCATCTTCAATGATAGGAATTTCATATTTTTCAGCAATGGCAGTAATTTCATCCATTTTTGCAGGCATTCCGTATAAATGAACGACAATAATTGCTTTGGGCTTCTTCCCTTTTGAAATTCTATCCTGAATAGCTTCTTCCAAAGCAATAGGACACATATTCCAGGTATCTTTCTCTGAATCTATGAAAACCGTAGTTGCTCCACAATACGCAATTGGATTTGCCGAAGCAGAAAACGTCATCGACTGACAGATCACTTCATCATCATACTTTACTCCACATTCAATCAAAGCTAAATGTAACGCCGCTGTACCCGCAGAAAGAACGGCTACTTTAACATCATTATTTAAAAAGCTCTCTAAGTCTTTTTCAAAACCATCTACATTTGGACCCAATGGAGCTACCCAATTGGCATCAAAGGCCTCGTTAACATATTTTTGTTCGTTACCTCCCATGTGTGGAGAAGAAAGCCATATTTTACTTTGCATGATATTTCGTTTTATTGCCCCCAAATTTAATTCTAATTCCGGAAACAAGTGTTAAGTTCTCCTTTAAAATTGTTAATTGTTAATTGTTAATTATTAGTTGTTAATGGCATTTGACTCCGGCGAATTTTGGATTTCGCTTGGAAAAGAGATATAATTATTTCAATTAGTTGAGTACTTAATATTTTTTTAACCACAAAAGATTCAAAAGATTTTGCTAAGCTTAAGTTATTTAAAAGTTTGCAAAACGATTGATTTGATATTAGCAATTGTATTTCTATAAATTTTTCTCATTTTCAAAGTCAGACAATAATCTGCCTTCAATAACCAGATTATGCAATTCATACATCAGTTTCTCAACGATAACATTCATTTGGGCGGCCTTTTCTATATCAAGTTTTGATAACTTATGATGAATAGCCATATTTCTGTCTAAATAAGGAAAGAAATCTGTCCAGAAATGCTCTATCAAGTATTGATACTTTCGAATGTCGGAATCTGCATAAAGGCATAATAGCCATAGTGATTGACTGGACAGATAATTTGGTAAGTAATATGTCTTTACAAAAATATATGTTCTGCAAAATGATAGAAAAAATAATGAGAAAAGATATTCTAAACCTTGATAGTTTTCTTTAGAATTATTGAATATCTCAAAAAACTGGAAAGCACTGTCCCTGGTTGATATATAATGAAAGTACAAGTCAGCATGGTAAGGATAGTGAGGAACCTCCAAATGAAATTCTGGATGGTATGGGCTAGATGAATATACGAGGTATTTCTTTTGAATAATATTAGTAAAGAAACTCTGATTTTGATACAAGTTATTTTGTATCCAGCAACGGTTGTGGCTTAATAACACAAAGTCATATTTCCCATTCATTTTACTCCTAAGAGATTGACTTATCAGGCTTAATTTTTCATTACTCGCTCCTGTAGCTATCAGCATGAAATAATAGGTGGTTTTTTCACCGTAAGTCATTTGATGATACAAGTAAATCTGCTCGACTTCAGCAGAATTTAATATGGTTTCAATTGCAATTTCAAGAATTACATTTTTTGGTTTTTCATCAATCTGATCCAAAGCTTTTCGTACTTGCAATGTTTCTTTTTTTATCAGCTTCTTTAATTCATCAAAACGTCTTTCGATCAGACCGTAAATTTTTTTTTCAGCAATTCCAACTGCTGCGTACATCTCATTTTTATATATTGCATCATCATCGGCAGTTGCTTCTTTTGCTTTTACAAAGAGTTCAGTAAGATAATATTTGCCATGGCTATTTTTTACAAAGTATTTTTGGATTTCAGGAATATATTCAATCATATAATTGATTCTTTCATCCATATCCAGCGAATTAAGATTATTTCCTGAGTAAAGCTCTTCCAAATACTCAAGGTTATATTCTATCAATCTTGCATAGGATGTAAAAACACTGTTTGACGCACCTTCCGATATGAGATTTTGGACTTGTAAATGATGAAGATCGTGATCGTGATAAAACCTTTCTTGAAAAGCATTGAGCTTTTCCTTGTATTTTTTCCATTCCCTTGTAATGATGGGGAAATCTCTTAATTCTTCATTTTGGTAGATTACTGCCGAAGGCTGACAGTAGAATTCAAAAAAAGGGTGACCCAAAGAAAATTTATGATGAAACTTTACGGAGTCGATGAAATACACATCGATCTGATAGCGATTTCTAACTTTCTTTACCCATCTGCTTTGCTGTAGCTCTTGCGCATCGCTATTTTTTTCAATATGGATAATCAGATGCGAAAATACGGATGAATGATTTTTGCTAAAAAATATCTGAATAACACTGTACTGATTGACCAATTGTCTCAGGATATTTTCTACAAACTCGTTATCGAGTTTTGGAAATGTGAGTTTTTTTGAAGTTTTCATAATGTACGGTTATTAAGGTTTTGATCTGGAATATTGAAATAGGTATAGACCGACTCTAAAAATAGCCTGACTAATGCAAACCAAGCCATAAGGTCAATGTGTTCCTGCAACTCAGGATCATTTTCCAGACCCTTTGCGCTTTCAAAGCTTAAATCCAAGTTTTGAATTCTCTGCTGGAATTTTTCGTAATATTCCACTCCGACAACTGAAACGGTAATAATCAGCAGGTCGTGTACAAACTTTTCGGAACTTATTGAACACAAAATATATCTGAGACTGTCATAACGATCATCGCTGGGATTTGGATTTTCCTTAAGTTCATAACAAAAATGCATCAGTAACTGAAGACAAGAGAAAAGTCCTGCCGTCTTCACATCGCTTGTTTCCGCATCAGGAATTTCAAGTTCGTCAGAAAGTATCTCTTCCAGTCCGTATTCCTGCAAAAGTTCGGGATACCTGTCCAGCAATAAATCGAGCTTGGGATTTTCTAATTTTTCCAGAAGTCCTGAAATTCCCTTTTCTAAATTGAGCTTTTCTGAATCTTGCAGTAACATATTCAATACTGTCTTCGCCTGTTTGACCGATTTTACAAGCCTTATTTCTTTCTTAAAGTTTTTATTATTTTCCATATTATAAAAATTTAGCTTTAGTAAAGTTGGGAATGCGCTGAAAGATATTCTATTCCGTTACTGGATATATTATTCTAAAGGAGGGTTATTCTTTTTTATCTTTTCAAGACCTCTTTCACGCATCAGCTGGCTTGCATCGAGCATTTTGAGCAAATGGATATAGGGCGTGATCAGGTCATAATCAAATTCTACAACATTTGGGGATAATGATATATGTATGACTTCACATAGAAAAAAATCAAATTCATCTAGTGATTTATCTGCAAATGCAATTTGGAATACGGTAAACGGATTAGCATACTCTTCCTTTGTCAATGAACCTTGATGGAGAATCGATTTACAATCAGATGTCTGTTTGGCTTTCCACTTTTTTCCTTTGTATTGCAGGCAAAAACAAGCTTTAAGAAAAGATCGAAGGGTGGTATAGAAAACAAATACCTGTCCTGGATACTCTTTTTTGTAAACTTCCTGCTTATTGATATAAAGAACGGCTTCTGCCAATCTCTGCTTATAGGAATCAAGATCTGCATAATCAAAAAAAGCATCAATTACTTCAAAAGGATTTTCTATCTCATAGACATACCAAAAATTCGTTTCAAAAGATATTTTATTCTTTTTCATAGTGACAAGATTTAATATTATTCATCGAAGTTCTATCCTTTGGAAAGGATAATCTATACTGAATTCGGATATAATATCTGTCAAAATGGATATTTTACAGTATATTTTTTTTACCTTTGAAATTCAGATTTTTTAATCCAAATGGCTTTATCTTTGAGCTTTCAAAAAATTGGTACTCGTTATGGAACAGAAAATACATCAGGGAAGAAATGTAAAACGCTTCAGGGAAATGCTTGGTATCAAGCAGGAAGCACTGGCTTTTGATCTGGGAGATGACTGGAATCAGAAGAAAATTTCTATGCTGGAGCAAAAAGATGTAATTGAAGATAGTATTCTAAGGCAGATTTCAAATGCATTGAAAATTCCAGTTGAAGCTATCCAGAACTTTGATGATGAACAAGCAATAAATATTATTTCGAATACTTTTGGAGATAATGCTTGTGTAGGAAATCCTAATTCTACATTCAACTTCAATTCTATTGAAGAGTTAAAAAAACTTCACGAAGAAAAAATTGTTTTATTCGAGCGTATATTGAAAGAAAAAGATGAAATGATGGCAAGGCTTGAAAAATTAATCAACAAATAATTTAGGAATATTACTTAATTCATAAAAAGGCTCAACTTATCAGTTGAGCCTTTCTAATATTTGATAAGAATAATTTAGATGTCTTAGAATTTCATTTAATTCAATACCTATTAGAATTGAGAAATAAAAGAACTCTCCATTCCTTTGAAATTTTCTGCTACCTTCTCCATATCTTTTCCCACTTTTTCGTTTAATATCTTTGCATAGATTTGAGTAGTTGCAATATTCTTGTGTCCCATCATTTTGCTTAGGCTTTCAAGCGGAACGCCTTCGCTTAGAAAAAGAGTGGCAAACGTATGCCGTGCCAAATGGAACGTTACCTTTTTGTTTTCAAGACACTGAATCAACTGGGATATCCGATTAAGGCTTTCATTACAGACACTATTGGAAGGTACAGGAAATACCAGCCCATTTTGGGAAAGACCTTCATATTTGCTGATAATCATTTTTGGAATATCCAACAACATCACATTGGATGAAGTGGCTGTCTTTCTCCTGCGAATGATAATCCATTCTCGTCCATCAAAAAAATCTTGGATATTGCTTTTCTTCAATCCTTTCATATCAGAATAGGAAAGCCCGGTAAAACAGCTGAAAGCAAAAAGGTCTTTTACCAATTCGTCTTTCTTTTTTGCACATTCAAAATTAACGAGCTGTTCCAATTCAGTTCGTAGCAGATAGCCGCGATCCCTGTCCTTCTTGGTATTCTTGTATTCGCTGAACGGGTTGCTGGAAAGATGTTTTCTGCTTATTGCCAATCGGCACACAGTTGTTAGCCCGATCATATAAACCCAAATGGTATTGTGTCCCAGACTTTGGTCATTACGAAGATAGTAATCAAATTCCTGAATAAATTCACAATCAATAGTATTAAAAGAAATATAGGCACTTTTATATTTTGAACGGGCAAAACTTCTGAGGTGTATCAAAAGGCTCTTGTATTTTCCAAGCGTTCCGTAAGCCCGAAGTCCGCTATCTACCTTTTTTTCAAAATCCAGTACAAATCTATCATAGAATTTGAAAAATGTCAGCTCTCCGGTTTGCATACCAAGGAAAACATCTTTCAGCTTATCGCTATTTACATTTCCATCACTCTCCATAATTTTTGAGTGGCACTTTTCAATACCCATACGGATGCTGTCAAGTTTGGTGTTGAGGTTCTGTGCTTCCTTCCTTTTGCCCGAAACCCTGCCATATTTCAAATCCCAAGTAGAAGCAGAAATATCAAGCTTCGCACTAAATGTGGATTGCTTGCCATTAACGGTTATCCTGCACATAATAGGCACCATTCCGTTTTTCTTGGGTGCATTCTTTTTAAGGTAGAACAATACCTTGAATGTTGATCTTTTTGTCGTTTCCATAACTCAAATTTCTTAATGTTAAATTAAAATTTATCGAGCTGGGAAACAATATGAAACACAATGCAATAAACTGAAAAAACAATCAAATACAAATATTATAAGGTTTTTTTAAAGTAACGATTTGGTAACCGAAATTTTGTAATTCCTTGCGTTTTTCTTGCTTTTAACTGCAATACCAAAAAATGTAAAACAGTTGCAAATCCTTTATTTGCAACTGTTTTACCTGTTTTCTATCTTTGATGTATTTTATCTAAAACTTTATTTTAAAGAATATATAAATCTTTTCGTTATATTTTTTTAATTATGTATATCCGTTTTTAATAATACATTAAAATAAGTAGTCATTTTATCATTCCGTAGGAATCTCGACACACTGAAAATAAAGCAGTCTAGATTCCTACAGGATGACAAACTAATTGTTAAAAATAAAGTTATTACCAATTACAGACATTCACTAAAAAAGATAAATCACTATGCCCCCCAAAAAATTATCATATAAATTATTGAAGCAGCTAAAGTGAAAATTGTAGCTTTTGTGCTGAAAAAAATTCTCACATTATTAGGTTTATTAGTAAGCTATTGGCTTCAAAAATTCATAGTACTGTTGTGTAAGTTCATCTCTTTTATTCTCAAGCTTATCTTTGCATATCACAAAATCATCGGTTCAGTACGTGATTATATCTGTACACTTCACAAAGCCATCTGTAAGTTGTGTAAATAGAGCTGTCTCACTCGCAAACTTACCTGTACACTTCGCAAAGCCGTCTGTCTGCTGTACAAATGCATCTGTCATAATCGCAACGCCATCTGTCTATGGTGTAAATAGAGCTGTCTCACTCGCAAACTTATCTGTACACTTCGCAAAACCGTCTGTCTGCTGTACAAATACATCTGTCATAACCGCAAAACCATCTGTCAGTTGTGTAAACAGATCTGTCTCACTCGCAAACTTATCCGTACAGCTCGCAAGCTATTTTTATGATTTAAAAAGTGAGAGATGATTAAATTTGGTAATCAGCTGCTTAACTAGCAATTTAGAGTTACTCTATCCATTTACTCTTAGACTCTAAAAATTAAATTCCTTTTAACATTAAGAAATTAAGGCTATTTAGCTTAAAAAAACATAATGTATATCCGTTTTTATTATACATTAAAATCAGCAGTCATTTTGTCATTCCGGTAGGAATCTAAACTACTTCATTTTCAGACTATTTGAGATTCCTGCGGAATGACAAATAAATCGTTAAAAACTAAGTTATTACTATTTACGGACATTCATAATTGAAAATCTTACTAATAAGTATAAACAAGTTTATTTTAATTTAAAAAATTAAGTGCAAAACAATAACAAAATTATTTACTAAAATTTAAATATTCTCTTAGATGAGAAATGTGGATTCAAGTCATAAATGCAACACTGGAGTTTTCGTTTAGTTTTTGGGCGAAAACTTCATTTGGCAATCTAAACCAAATCTTTTCCGTAGTCTGTAATTTAAAATATAAAACCCCATTTGAAATGGGGTTTTGTCATGTATATCTCAAGCGATATTTATTAGATTATGTTTGAATTTTATTTTATACTTGTTCAGGAGGAAGTTCATTTTCGTGACGGGTGCCAAGATCAGAAACTTTTCTTGATATTTTGAATTTTCCGTAGAATGAAAGATCCAGTATATCATATTTTTTCATAAGCCTGTCAATTTTTGTAATGCATTGTTTCAGCTTTTTAAACTCTTCATCAAGTTCCCTTGTGGCATTTTGTGTTGTATCTATGCTGAGGCCGGCATCATATGCTTTGGCGTCAAAATTTGTGATAGCATTCTGCCATTCCTGCATTTCTGCAGTGGTTACATAGTCAGGGTTAAGGTTTACCTCATTACCTGCCACCAGTTTGTACAACTTATCGCAATAGATCTTTGCCTCTACCCCACTCAGGCGTTGTATTTTAGACTTATTTACAGTGAGTTGTTTAGCCAAAGGACTGTCTTTGCCGTCAAAAAAATCTGCTGCGGTGTTGGCATAAGCTACAGTGAGGTTGATCATCCGTGCTTTAGCATTTGTTTTGAGAGAAGTATTTGCTATAGTATCGATGTTCTGAATTCCAGCTATCCCATCAATGTTTTCAATGAGGGTATTCAGCTCTGCCACTCTCGCGGTAAGAGGATTATTTTCTGCGTATGCTGTCTGCTCAACAGAAAAAAGTTGTTTCAGGGTTTTGGCCATTTCTAGCCGATTGGTTTGTTTTGTCGTCATTGTGTTTTTATTTAAATTCAATCAAATATATGTATTTTTCACATATAAACAATAATTCATTCAATAAAAACACAACAATACCAATATAAAATTAAATTATGTTAAATCTCAAAACCTAATAAAACTGTTTTTTTAGACAATAAAAATAAGAATTAATAAGGTTTTAGTTTTTAATAATTCTTCCAGGATTTCCCACGATTGTAGCTCCATCGGGAACATCTCTTATGATAACAGCTCCTGCGCCCACGGTACACCACCTACCTATACGTATACCCTGAATAATTACAGCCCCTATCCCGATATGGCTGCCTTCACCGATGTAGACATCTCCAGCCAGTGATGCGTTTGGAGAGATATGAACGAAATCTTCCAAGGTACAATCATGATCAACTGACGCATTGGTATTTATAATGCAGTGTTTACCGATGTTGACCTCTGAATTTACTGTTGCCCCGCCCATAATTACGGTTCCTTCTCCTATGCTGGCTCTTCCTGAGATTATAGCTCTAGAGTGTACAAGTGTTACATATTGAAAACTGTTATATTCTGACGCAATCTTTTTTCTGACCTCATTATTCCCAATAGATATAATTGCTTTTATGTGCTGATTAGGTACATTATGCATAACAGGATAATCGAGAAGCTTTGTTTTAGATTGGTCCTTATCAATAAATCCCTCGATCAGAATATCTTTATCTTCTGCAATTTCTGCAATTACTTTTCCGTGTCCACTGGCTCCGTATAAATACATAAGTAGTTGTTGGTTGTTAGTTTTTGGTTGATAGATGAATGTATTAAAAAATTGTTATAAAACAGTACCATTAATTTACATGCAAAAATTAATTATTTCCATTAAAAGCTTCTGCCGTCGCCTGACCTTCTTGTGATATTCCCTCACTTTTAAAAACTTTTTTAAAGGTGGTAAAAAAGACTTTTAAATCTGTTGTAAAAGAAATATGATCAACATACCAAACATCAAGTTCAAACTTTTTTGTCCACGAAATTGCATTTCTTCCGTTTACCTGTGCCCATCCTGTAATCCCAGGTCGTACTAAATGACGTCTTTTCTGATTTTCGCTATACAATGGTAAATATTGTGGTAGCAAAGGTCTTGGTCCTATTAGAGACATATCTCCTTTTAAAACATTGATCAATTGCGGCAATTCATCTAAAGAAGTTTTGCGCACAAATGCTCCAATTGGCGTTAAACGTTCAGCATCAGATAAAAGATTTCCGTTTGCATCTTTTTTATCATTCATTGTTTTGAACTTGATGATGCTGAATATCTTTTCATTTTTACCCGGGCGACGCTGAAAGAAGAACGGCTTCCCATCATTCGCAAAATAAAGCCCAATCATTACAACGATAAATAATGGACTTAAAATCAATAACCCTAAGAAAGCAAATATAAAATCAAAAAGTCTTTTAAATATAAATTTATACATTAAGTTTCTTTTCTTTAAGTAATTGTGTATATTCTTCTAACAGAGCTTGCCAAACAACAGCTTGCTCATATCGAGATTGTATCATTGAGCGAGAATTTTCTTTGAGTTTAAAATAAAATTCTTTATCCTCTATCATTTTTAACATTGCTAATCTTATAGCTTCAGAATCTTTAACAGGAATTATCGTTCCGTTTTCTCCTTCTATGATTATTTCGTTGCAACCATTAATATTAGAAACAATACTCGGCAAACCCATTGCTCCAGCCTGCATTACTACATTTGGAAAGCCCTCACGGTAACTAGGGAAAACTAAAGCATTCGCAATTGCAAAATAAGGGCGTACATCTTTCTGGAAACCAACACTGATGATGTTATCATTAGATTCAATTTTCTTTAATGTTTCAAATCTTAAAGGATCTAAATCGCTTTCTAAAGGTCCAACCAATAATAGTTTTGCATTATGAATTTTGAGTTGTGAAAAAGCTTCTATTAATTCGTTAATTCCTTTATCACCTACTAAACGTCCAACAAATACAAAAATAAAATCATCTTGTTGAATGTTTAGTTTCATTTTTAGTTGTGCTTGATTTTCTTGCGAAAAGTATTGACAAGAAAAGAACATAGTGTCAATCCCATTTGAAGACCCCTCTCCAATCACTTTTAATTTATCAATTGAAGTATAATTATTTTGCAATATAAAGTCATATAACCCTTTTGAGTTGGGATAAACCTTAGTTGCAGATGAATACGTTAATTTCTCAACAAAATCTAACACTTTTCGTTTATTTCCAACAGCCTCCATCAATGGAAGACCAGCAACCGTATGTAGTCGAATAGGAACTCCTGCCAATTTTGCAGCTAACATTCCTATTATTCCAGCTTTTGGGGTATGGGTATGTACAATTTGAGGTTGCTGTTGCTTTAAAAATTTGTACATTTTCCAAAGTGAATTTATATCTTGTAATGGAGTAATTTTACGAGACATATCAATTGGAATAACTTTTATTCCTTCTTCATCGTGTACTTCGTTCAATTCTTTTCCTTGTGAAGAAATACCTATAACCTCAAAATGTTGTGACATGAAACGATGTTGTCCTTTTAAAAGGATTTTTAAAGATATTGGAACTGTTGTAATGCGGATAAATTTAATATTAATCATAGTTTGAGGCTAATAATTCTCCTGAAAAATTTAACTTTATTTTAAAATTTTTACTGCACTTAGCTTTCCTCTTTTTGATTTCTCAAAATTAGAAACTGCTTTATATTCAAAAACAAAATTAGTTTCCAGGAGGGATTTCATTTTATCTTCAAAATCATTAAAAAGACTCTTATCTAATTGATCTTTGCAAACGTATTCGACAAGCACGGTATTTTGCTGTTGGGTAAGGACTAATTGCGATTCTAATATTTGACTCGGCAGATATTTAAGAATTAACGAAAACCTACCAAAAGCTTTACCTTGTGGAGTAATAAATATTTCTTCTTGTCTTCCTTGTATTTCTTTAACTCTAATTACAGAGTTGACTTCTGAATCAATGGTAGCATAATCACCAATATCATAACGAATGAGGGGAGTGAATGAACTACTAAAACTGGTAATTAACATTCTTCCTGATTGATTAAATTTTACTTGACTATAATTTTCGTCAACACATTCAAAGTAACCAATTTTATTACAATTTAAATAACCATTCTTACCGTTTGAGAACATGTATACAGAACCTTCAGATGAACCGTAAAAATCAAAAATTTCACATTCAAAAAAATCTTCGATTTCTTGTCTTTGATAATCTAATAATTTTTCAGCTGTAGTCAATACATGCTTTACATCAGGCAATTTTAAATTATTCATTTTTAATAACCTAACTAATGAAATAATCGTGGACGGGTAGCCTTCTAAAATTTCTATTTTAAATTTTCTTAAAGCATTATAATAGTCAAAAATCTTATCATTTGAAAGATGATATATCGAAAACAACAAATGTTTATTAATAAAATCTTGTCTATAGACTTTACCATTTCTAGCTAAATCAGCACCTGGAAATCTTGCTACTGGTTTTGAATAATTAACATTTCCTAACTTTAACGAAATTAGGAACATCGTTAATCGCATTTTTAATTCGGAGTTTTTGATTGATCCAAAAATAGGAGTTCCAGTAGAACCACTGGTTCGATATTTATAAGAATTAAAACGGTTGCTTTCTTTTGAAATAAATTCTTGGTTAAATTCTTTCAATGTTTCTTTTTTTAATATTGGAAGTTGTTTTAAATCAGATAAATTATTTATTTTCTTATAATAATTTTTATGCCTGATGTAATAGGGAACATGATTTGTTGCATAATTAATCAGTAAATTAATTCTATTTAATGTATTATTATCATTAAAATCATCAACGTTTAAATTTTCAATAATTTTCGAAAATGGTCTTATAAACGGAATAACATTATATTTTTGATAATACTTATAATTATTTACAATAGTTAATATTATATTTTGTAAAAATTCAGGTAGAGTTGTATAAATCTTTTTCATAATTAATCAGGTACGAAATCCCCATCCTTCAAGTATAGTCCAGAAAAAATTTCCATACCAAAATGTGGGGGTTAAAATGAGTGAAGGAAGCATAAAATTGGTAAATGCGATACTAAAGGAAAATGCGGGTAATGCCAACATTATTAAATTTTTCATTCTTCTTGCCCTGTAAATAGCATAATTTTTAACCAGAAAAACAAGCAAAAATAAATGGGCGATGTTCATAAATCTTGCTCCTGAAGGAAAAGAAGTGGCTATGAATGCAAATGAATAAAAGAATAAAACAAAAGCAAAAAAACTAGTATATTCTGTCTTATCGCCTTTCATGCGTTTTAATAATTTATGAAGGAATAATATACTTATAAATACAAAAATCTTAATCCCATAATCAAAATACTTTTGAACGCCTAAAAATAAAGAATTATCTCTCCTATTTTCCACAAGGTTTGCCATGTCTTGGGTGTTAAGACTATTCATCCTGCTTCCTGCTGCGCCTAAAGAATCGGAGTCTGCCAAAAAACCAATATTGATGGAATTTGTACTTAAAAACCAAGAAGCAGCAAAGGTTGCTATGAATATATAAAAAAGTACCGGCATTACACCTTTTTTATTATAAAATAAAGGATGTATAAATCGATACAAAATCATAATGGGCACGATAAGTATAAAACCATAGTGGAACAAAGGAGTAACCAAAATACCTAAAATCCCAACTGTTCTTTTTTTAATTATATAGTTATACGTCGCATAGAAAAAAATCAGGGCCCCTGTCCAAAATCTAAAACCATTAATGTTAGATAAAGAAATATAAGTGTAAAACACCAAGGCTAATATGAAAGTAAAGACATCCCAATATTTACCTCTTTCGTTTACAAAAATTCTTAAAGATAAATAACTAAAAATTCCATATACCAACCCCGCAAACGCATACATGATTTTTGGGTTAGTCGTAAAAATAGATGTGATGTAGAACAATAGGAGACGGTACAAATCTCTGAGTTCTCCATTTTGATACAAGGCAATGATAGCATCAGAATCAAGCGTATTATCAAAACGACTGAAAGATTGTGCATAACGGTAGGAGTCTGCAGAAGGATCGGAAAATGAAATTGCATACCCGAATAGCATTGCGAAACCTACATAAACAAAAGCACTTGATTTTGAACGAATATCGAGCAAAGCAGTTATAAAACCCGCTATGGGTAATATAAAAAATAATGGAAAACCTAACCCTGCTATTTTCTTGTACATGTTTGTTAAAAAAGATTTTCTATTAATTTGATTTGGTTATCCCATACAAAGGAATCCAAATTTTCTACCGGTAAAGGCTTGTTATAATATCCATTTTTAAAATCTGACACCAATTGCGTGAAGTCAATATAAGCTTCTTCCAGATTGAATTCTAATGTGTCAAAGTTAAATCCCAAATTATTAGCCTCGATGATCTGAGATGATTCTGCCGCCGCCGGAGCAAAGTTCACAATAAGTTTACGGGCTGCTATGTACTCAAAAATCTTTATAGGAATTGTCTGATAATGGGCTTTGATATTGGCTACAATCAACCATAAAAAAGTTGCTTCTGACATTTGTTTTATCACCTCTGTACGGGGAATACTGCCTAAAAAATTTACACATTGATTGGATTCAAATCTTTCCATCTGCTGCTTTATATCCTCTTCAATGTTTCCTGCAATGCGTATTTGTATATCATCAGTAGACAAAATTTTATCTTGAATTGCTTTATCTACAAGCTGCATCAATGGAAAAGGAGAACGCAGTCCGTTGTAAAAACTGCCTGCATAAAAAAAACTCAATTTTTCAGTATCTCTAAGCTGTTGAACCATTTCAGGAAAGTCTGATTTGTCAAATCCATTGTAAACGCAATGCATTTTTTGGTCATGCTTCGGATAAAATTTCTGATATGCTTTTTGCATGGTTTGGGTAACAAAAGTTACCTCGTCAGCTTTACGGATAATGGATGCTTCAAGCTTTTTATGTAAAATTGCTTTGATACCACTTTTAAATTCCCAATGCTCAACATAATTAAAATCACGAAAATCGGCTATCCATTTTGCTTTGCTGTTTTGCTTTTTTATAAACGATGCAATTCTATGATTGGTAACACCAGGAGATGTTGAAAAAATCACATCTGTATTTTTAACCAATTCATTATTCTTCTTTAAAAATGATTTCACTTCCGGATACCAAAACATTCCTTTGTCTGGAAAAATCAGTCGCTGTGCAGTTTTAAATAGAAATAATTTCAGCTTTGATAAAATTTTTATATTGCTTTTTATTTGATTATTTTGACGAAGTTTACTTGCGGAACTTCCTATTTTGCTCTTAACTTGTATTAACTCCACACCATCAATATGTGGGTCAAAATCTAGGTTTTCCCCCATTGGCAAATCCGGGTTTTTACATGTAATAACTTTTACGTTATATTTAGCCTTATCCAAATACTTTGCTAAAGCATGCGGTCGCTGAGCACCGGCAACATTATTTGGAGGATAAGCATATGCAATTATTAAAATGTTTTTTTTTATTTCAAAATCCATGAATTACTTTCTATGTTTTTTAAAGAATTCCTTATTTTTTTTCATCTGTTCATCATTCCACTGCCACCATTGTTAACCTATTTATCAAGTTACATTTTCCTATATCCACATTTCTTATTATAAATAATTCATTCGCCATTCTTTGTTTTAGCATCTATTTCATTTCCTTTAATTTAAATTTATAGTAGAAAAATGATACACTGCCAAAATCAAATTTGTAAAACGTAGATTTTAGGGTATTTAATAAATAGAATCAGCAGATTTTCAAAAGCCTTAATTATTTTCATTTAGATATTTTATTACTTTACAGGGATTTCCTACTGCTACAGCATTAGAAGGAATATCCTTAGTAACTATGGAACCTGCCCCAATAATAGAATTATCTCCGATGCTTACTCCCGGAAGTACTACGCAATTTGCACCTAACCAAACATTTTTACCAATTCGAATTGGCTCAGAGAAATCATGCTTAGATAAATTTTCAGCCGAATGATTGGCACTGATAAAGGAACAGTTATATGACCACAAGGTTCCTTCACCTATCTCTATTCCATTAATAGCTTGATAATAGCATCCTCCAGAAGTTGCGAAACACAAGTAAACTGAACTTGCTTTTTCACTACCTTGAATTCGTATCTTATGCGGACTATTACTTCGAGATGTAAAATGAAAAAGAAAATCACCGTTATTCACTCTTAAAATATATTTAAAAAAAATATTTACAAGATAAGTTCCAACTCCTGTTGCATAGTATTTACGTTCAAAAGTTTTTTTGATAAGGGGTATGAAATAGAATATTTTAAATATGTTTTTCATTTTATTAAATAAATTAAAATTATTAATGCCATTAAAATTAATATTTTATAATTGAGAAGAAATTTATAGACATAATCTTTAATCAATTTTTCATGATAGAGTTGTAAAAACGCTAATATTATCGTTGCGCTCAACGTTCCAAACACCACTCCTGAAATACCAAAAAAATAGTACAACACCAAGGAAAGTACTGCATTTGTAGCCAGCATAATAATCGCATACAAAGATATGTATTTAGTTTGTCCGGCTGCCGTTATCAATGCCCCGTAATAATTATTCCTAAACAAACCAATCAGCAGATAGGTTTTAAATAAAAATACAGATTCTTCATATTTCGGACTGTAAATGAAGTATATGATTTCCTCTGCAAAAAACATAAGCAGGATAATCAAAGGATAAGTGATGTATGAGATCTGAAGGGTAGTTTTCATCCA
Source organism: Chryseobacterium sp. BGARF1 (assembly GCF_001677955.1). Classification (GTDB taxonomy): domain Bacteria; phylum Bacteroidota; class Bacteroidia; order Flavobacteriales; family Weeksellaceae; genus Chryseobacterium. The sequence goes on along the minus strand of NZ_LELA01000058.1, from coordinate 49,960 downwards.
AAGTTTCTTTGCTTTTTCCTTTTCATTATTTGTAATCATTCTCACAAGATCAGGATAAATTCTCTGTGAAAATGCAGCACTAAGCATTGCAAAAATCGGTATCTCTAAAGCTCCTACAGAAAAAATTGCAAATGTTTCCGCATTTTCAAATGTATTAACAATCAGCATTGCGGTATTTAGAGTCAAAGTTCCAATAAAGGTCGCTAAGTAAAGTGGAAGTCCTTGCTTAAGTACTTTGGCAAAATAGTCTTTATTTATCCATTTTGTGGTAATAATAAAATTTCCTTTTACAATTAAATGAGCTATTGGAAGTAGATAAACTAATATGTACAGTATAATTCCTACATAGAGATAATTTGTAGATATCCTATCAAAATACAAATACGTCAACAATAAAAATATCCCCGTAACAACAAAACCAATCAAAGTAATATTGGTATGCAATTGAACTTTGCCATCGTTTATATATGCATATCTGAGCGTTTTATTAATTGCAAATACAAAATAAGCAAGTGGGAGTAAAAAGCTTAGAAGATAATATTCTTTGAGATCAACCCATCCTAAATAGTTTGTTAAATTGGCTATCGAAATTATCACTACTAAAACTAACGAAATAATTAGATAAAATGAAAAGGTGTTTGCAAACATCCATTTTCTTTTCCTTTCTTTAGCTAAATAGTACTTGTAACCTTCAGAAATCCCAAAAGACATGAGCGGTATTAATAAATTAATAACAAATATGAGATGTTTCCACTTTCCAAAGTTTACTACACTTAAATTTTTTGAAAAAATAAAATCGATTCCTATAAAATATAAAGCTACGATGCTTTGTGAAAAAGCAAGTAAGAAACTCTGATAAACATTCCCTTGTGAATATTTTTTAATTAATTTTAAAACCTGCATCGTTCAATAATTTAAAAGTTCTTCTTCATTAAATTGGTTGTAATTAACAAAAGGTTCTCTACAATATTTACTATTAGGATATACCACAAAAATCCAATACTACTTTTCCTGCACCATAGTTTAATGTTTTAAACTCATTATGAGCTACCAATAAAGCAATAATATCCGCTTTTTCTATCGCTTCTTTATAATCTGTTATTTTAAAGATATTATGCTCGTGGATGTTCGGTTCTACAATAAAGTATTCTTCATCATTCGCCTCTTGTAAAACTCTTTGAACGATATATTTAGCCGGAGATTCTCTTAAATCATCAATATTGGGTTTAAATGCTAGTCCCATCATAGCGATTTTCGGCTCTCTATTGTATTTTAATTTAAATTCTTTTTTAGCCTGCTTAATTTTTTCCGCACACCAAAAAGACTTGTGGTTATTAACCTCTCTTGCAGTTCCTATAATTCTAGATTCTAATGGATATTCAGATGTAATGAAATATGGATCAACAGCAATACAATGACCTCCAACTCCGCAACCAGGTTGTAAGATATTTACACGCGGGTGTTTATTTGCCAAATGAATAAGCTCCCAAACATTGATTCCCGCTTTATCACAAATTAAAGAAAGTTCATTAGCAAAAGCAATCTGCACATCACGAGATGAGTTTTCAGTCAATTTACACATTTCTGCTGTACGAGCATTTGTAGGATGCAGTTCGCCTTTAACAAATTGCCCATAAAATTCCAAAGCTTTTTCTGTTGAGGCATCATCTACACCACCAATTACACGATCATTATAAACCAATTCGTACATTACGTTTCCTGGCAAAACTCGTTCAGGGCAATATGCAAGATATATTTTATTTTTTAACTCTGGGCGTATTGAAAAAATCAATTGCATCATTTTTTCAGTTGTTCCCACTGGAGAAGTAGATTCTATAATATAAAGGTCACCTTCCTTCAACAGCGGTATAATACCCTCAGTTGCAGCTTGCACGTAGGAAATATCGGGTTCATGATTGCCTTTAAAAGGTGTTGGCACAACAATTAAGTATGTTTCTGCAGAAACCGGTTTGGTATCTGCTTTTAAGAATCCATTTTGTACAGCTTCAGCTACCGCTTTATCAAGATCTGGTTCAACAATATGAATTTTCCCAGCATTGATGGTATCTACAACATGTTGAGAAATATCTACACCATGAACAGGAATACCGTTTCCTGCGATTAATGCTGACGTTGGTAAGCCTATGTAACCTAATCCTATTGTCACTACTTTGGGTGAATTCATTTGTATAAGTTTATATGTTTTTAATAAAATTTACTATTCTTTCGCAAGCTTTTCCATCACCGTATGGGTTATGCAATTCGCTCATTTTTTGATAAATATTTGTGTTATCTAATAAATTAAAACATTCTGAAATAATTTTATCTGTATCAGTTCCCACTAAAATAACTGTTCCGGCATCTACTGCTTCGGGTCTCTCAGTCGTGTCACGCATCACTAAAACAGGCTTTCCTAAACTCGGCGCCTCTTCCTGTACCCCCCCACTATCTGTAATGATTAGATAAGATTGATTCATCAGCCAAACAAACTCTGGGTAAGCAAGAGGATTAATAAGTTTAATATTTTCAATTCCTGAAAGGATATCGTAAACCGGACCTTGAACATTGGGATTTAAATGAACAGGATAAATAATTTGCACATCCGGTTTTTGAATTGCAATTTCTTTTAACGCTTTACATATGTTTATAAATCCTTGACCATGATTTTCACGACGGTGCCCCGTGACTAGAATTAATTTTTTAGTTGAATCCAAAATGTTTTTAATCCGATCGATTTCTTCATTATCAAGCTCTTTTACTCTTTCAGAGCTGTCTAACAAAGCATCAATAACCGTATTACCTGTAATGAGTATATTTTCTTTTTTAATATTTTCATCCAATAGGTTTTGAGCAGATGTCCTCGTAGGTGCAAAATGGTAATCACAAATCCTTCCTGCTACCTGCCGGTTCATTTCTTCAGGAAAAGGAGAAAGTTTGTTGTGCGTTCTCAATCCTGCTTCTACATGACAAACTTTAGCCCCTGAATAAAATGCTGCAATACTTGCTGCCATTGTCGTCGTAGTATCTCCGTGCACATATACATAATCTGGTTGAAAATCTTCCAGAATAGGTTTCATTTCTGTTATAATATCAGCAGTAAGATTATATAAATTTTGATTAGGCTTCATTAAATCCAAATCATAGTCTGGAATAATGTTGAAAAAGTTGAGAACTTGGTCCAGCATTTCCCTATGTTGAGCGGTCACACAAACTTTTGTTTCAAACACACTAGTGTTTTTTTGAAATTCTTTTACCAATGGTGCCATTTTAATAGCCTCTGGTCGAGTTCCAAATATTACTAAATTTTTTATTTTCAAAGTAAGAAGTTTTTGAGATTAATAATTTATCTATTTCACAATGTGTAATCTAAGCATAGCTAATTAATCGTCATTTGAGCTGTAAAAACAATTAATTTTGACTTTAGATTCATATAAATCTATAATCTATTGTCACAATCTTTTAATATTCCTTTCACATCATAGACCACTCCGCCTTCAATTAAGAATTGATTCAAATCTAAGTTTGTAAACTCATTATGCGCAACAGTTAAAATAATAGCATCGTATTTAGTCCCTTCAACAAGCTCAGAACTACAATCTAAATTATATTCATGCATTACCTCTTCTGGATTTGCCCAAGGGTCGAAAGTAGTAACCTTCATCGAATAATCTTCTAGTGCACTAATAACATCAACTGCTTTTGTATTACGAACATCTGGACAGTTTTCTTTGAACGTAATTCCTAAGTTCAATACTTTAGCTCCGTTTACTTTGATATCTTTTTTGATCATTGTTTTCACAACTTGCGATGCCACATATTCACCCATAGAATCATTCAAACGACGACCTGCTAAAATTATTTCCGGATGATATCCATGCTCTTGAGCTTTTTGTGCCAAATAATAAGGATCTACCCCAATACAATGACCACCTACCAAGCCTGGTTTGAATGGCAAAAAGTTCCATTTTGTACCAGCTGCTTCTAAAACAGCATGGGTATCAATATTCAATAAATTGAAAATTTTAGCTAATTCATTGACGAATGCAATATTGATATCTCTTTGAGAGTTTTCAATCACTTTTGCTGCTTCTGCCACTTTAATAGTGGGTGCCAAGTGTGTACCTGCCGTGATAACAGATTTATATAAATCATCTACTTTTTTTCCTATTTCAGGAGTAGAACCAGAGGTTACTTTCAATATTTTTTCTACGGTATGTTCTTTATCGCCTGGATTAATTCTTTCGGGAGAATACCCTGCAAAGAAATCTACATTGAATTTCAAACCGGAAGTTTTTTCCACTACCGGGATACAGTCTTCTTCGGTAGCACCAGGGTAAACAGTAGATTCATAGATAATGATGTCTCCTTTTTTGAGTACTTTCCCCACCGTTTCGCTTGCTTTAAATAAAGGAGTTAAATCGGGGCGGTTATTTTTATCAACTGGTGTAGGAACCGTAATTATGAAATAATTACAATTTTTGATCTCGTCTAACTGATTGGTTACATACAAACCTTTCTCTTCGTTAGGACTATCAACTAAAACCGCCTGAAGCACCTCATTTTCAACCTCTAAAGTATTATCAGTACCCGATCTCAATTCATGAATTCGTGTTTCATTGATATCAAAACCAACGGTGTTGTATTTAGTAGCAAATAATCTCGCCAATGGCAAACCTACATATCCTAAACCGATAATTGCAATTTGATGTTGTGTATTCATATTTTATAAAAGAGTTTTCAATATTGGTTTTCTATTTTTAACAATGTATTTTGTAATATTTATTTTCTATTTAAGGTTTTCCCAATACCATTTTACGGCTTCTTTCAGCCCTTTATCTATTGTATGAGTGGGCTCATATCCTAATAAAGTTTTTGCTTTTTCAATAGATGCTAGCGAGTGTGGAATATCCCCGATACGGTTTGGACCGTATATTACGTCGATATTAGCAATCTTTTTATCAAATTCACTTAAATACTCTTTCAGATACCCAACTAAATCATTTAATGTTGTACGATCACCAACAGCTGTATTGTAAACGGTATTTATTGCTTCCGAATTATCTGTCAGCATTGCTCGTTCATTCATCTGAATAACATTGTCGATATAGGTAAAATCACGTGAGTAATCACCTGTTCCATTAATTTTCGGAGACTCGTGCTTCATCAATTGTTTTACAAACAAAGGAATAACTGCCGCGTAAGCACCATTGGGATCTTGTCGACGACCAAATACATTGAAATACCTTAAACCGATGCATTCAATACCATAGGTTTTGCTAAAAACATCTGCGTATAGCTCGTTAACATATTTGGTAATTGCATAAGGCGATAAAGGTTTCCCAATAACATCTTCCACCTTCGGTAAAGATTCAGAATCACCATATGTTGAAGAAGATGCTGCATATACAAATCTTTTAACGTTTGCATCTCGTGCCGCAATCAGCATATTTAAAAAACCAGAGACATTCACATCATTGCTGGTTGTAGGATCTTTAATAGAACGGGGAACAGACCCTAATGCTGCTTGATGCAATACATAATCTACCCCTTCTACAGCCTTTTGGCAAGTTGGAAAATCACGAATATCTCCTTCTATAAGTTGATAATTTGGATTTTGAAGAAATACTTCTATATTATGACGATGTCCTGTAGCAAAATTGTCTAAACAAATAACATTATAGCCTTTATTTAAAAAATATTCTGAAAGATTTGAACCAATAAATCCAGCTCCTCCACTAATTAAAATTTTGTTCATTATTATGATTTAAATATTTTTTTCCACCAAGGCTCATTAGAATCAGCATTGTAGCCATAGCCATATTTGTAACCATAGCCATAGCCACTGTTCATCTTGCTTACATCATTCAACACTATTCCTACATTTTTAATTTTCTTTTCTTTTACCTGCTTATTGATAAAGCCTGTTAGTTCTTTTTCTGTATAACCAGAACGGGTAACATAGACTGTAACATCTGCCACATCAGCAATTAAGAATGAATCTGTTACCAACATCAAAGGTGCACTATCTAATATGATATAGTCATACATAGGTTTTAAACTTTCTACAAGTTCGTGATATCTACCGTTAGATAATAATTCTGTAGGATTTGGGGTAATGACTCCCGAATAGATCACATCACAATACGGATTGAATGAAGTAGGATGAATAATTTCTGACACATTAATTTGGTCATCATACATAAATTCTGAAAGACCAATTAATCCTTTTCTACTTTCGTTATATCTCTGTAGCTGCGGGTTTCTAATATCTGAACCAATAATCAGTACCTTTTTTCTAGGTGTTGCCAATGTTAAAGCCAAATTAACTGAAGTAAATGTTTTCCCCTCTCCTTTAACTGTAGAAGTAACAAGAACTACATTTCCTTTTTTGTTTTTCGGCAACATAAAATTAATATTCGTAATTAAAATTCTGAATGCTTCAGCCAAAGGAGACAAATCATTTAATTGCACCACTTCAGCATCACCCTTTTGCACTGATGGAAGTTCACCAACGACTGGCGCTTCATCAATCAATTTTTCCAAATCAAGCTTTGTTTTAACTTTATTGTTGAATAATTCTATTAAGTAAATAACCGCAAAAGGAATCAGTAACCCAATAATGAATGCTCCCACATAAATGATCATTTTTTTAGGAGAAACGGGTATAGAATTAGTTAGTGCATCGTCAACAATTCTCGCTTTGGGTGCTGCAATTGCTAAAGAAATGGCAGCTTCTTCACGTTTTTGCAGTAATAATAAATACAGCTGTTCTTTGATGTTCTGTTGTCTTTCAATACTCCTGAACATTTTCTCCTGAACAGGAATTTTAGAAATTTTCCCCGACAATCTGTTTTGTTCACCTAAAATGGTGTTTCTTACAATCTGCAGTCCTGATTTGTTTTTCTGCAGACTTTGCACGACAGAACTCCGCATACTGTTGATCTGATTCGTAATATCCTGCACCACAGGATTGGCATTCGTAGAATTTTCAAGCAATCTGTTTCGTTCAATCACCAATTGATTAAACGCAGCTATAGACGTAGCAATACTTTGATCTGAAAGACCTACATTTAATGGTAAAACCTGATAAGTTCCCTGCCTGTTAACCGATGTCAGTAAGCTGTTGATCAATTCGAGCTGAGTTTCGTTTTCTAATTCTTGCTGACGATTTCCCACCGCTGTCTGTAGTGAAAGCCCTGCTTCTGTCTGAATATCGGCAATATTATTTTTAACTTTAAATTCTTCTTTCTGCGATTCTACATTTCCAAGCTCTCTGCTGATCAGCGACACTCTTTCATCAATAAAAGAAGCCGTTTTTTGCGCTTCTGAATTTTTATCCAAATTAGCTTCACGATTGTAATTCACCGCCAAGCGATTCAAAATATTTTCAGCTTTCTCGGGAACAGGATCAGTGAATGAAATCTTCAGTACCGTTGCTTCTTTCTGCGCTAGACTTACATTAAGTTGAGTTAGATAATATCGGGCTCTGTTCATTCCCGACATAAACTGCAGGATGTACATGCTTTTTTGATCGGATTTTCCTTTGAATTTTGGATTTTTCTGAAACATGACCACTCCAAAAGGCATGGTGACCGCTGTATTAAACTGTGCCTGTATCTCTTTTTTTAAATCTTCAGATTTAATAATAATTTTATTCCCTACAACTTGAGCGGTAACCTCGTTTTTGGGATATTTTGCTTTCTTTTTTTCACTGATAATGCGTACCAAGAAAGGAGAAGACTCCTGATAAAGCTCTGTTTCTTTAACACTTCCCTTAGAATAAACGCTGGTTTCCAATGCGAGCTCTTTTACTACAGAAAGCATCAGCTTTTTAGATTTTAGAATCTCAATTTCGTTATCCACCGAATTGGTTCCCATACCACCGATGCCTCCCAATTCAGAAATCATCGACATTTCAGGCTGTGAAGAGGCTGATTTTTTTACTTCCTTAATTAATAAAGTAGATTCTGTACTGTATACGGGAATACTGTATCTTAAAAAAAACCATGCAGCAATAACCGCTATAATTACTCCTATAATAAACCAATACCAACGATGAATATAAGGTTTTAAAATTTCTCTGATGTTGAAAGACTCTTCCTGAGACTCTTCTTGTGTTTGGTTGTAATCCACTATAAAGAATTCTTCTTATATTAATTTTTTGTAAGGGCTAAAACTCCAATAACCAAAGAAGCAATAACTGATGCCACCGATATATACAATCCTGTATTAGGATCTACCCTAGCTGCTTTTTCTCGGTTAGCGTTAGGCTGTATGTAGATTACATCATTCTGTTTAAGATAATAAAAAGGTGAATTGATAAACTGAGCACTGTTAAGGTTTATTCTATGGTGTGTCATTTGCCCATCTACAGTTCTAATAAGAAGAACATTGTTACGGATACCATAGGTAGTCAAATCGCCCGCTAATCCTAAAGCAGCGAGCACCGTAGTATTTCCTTCAGGAACGACATAAACTCCCGGTCTGGCAACTTCACCCATTACCGACACTTTGAAGTTGATCAATCTAGCATCAATAACAGGATTCTTTACGTATTCACCGACAAGATTCGTTAATTTTAATCTAAAACTCTCTATATTTTCATCTTTAGCGTTTACTTTACCGATTTGAGGAAATACGATATTATAATCAGTATCTACAATATACGTTTGACCTACAACTGGTGTTGGCTGCGGAAGACTATTAGAGCTAGGATTTGAATAACGAACGACTTCAGAACTTGACGAATAGCTTTGGTTAAATGGTCTCACCACATCCAAATCTTTTGCCGTTACGGAAATAATCAACTGATCTCCCGGTTGTAATGTCGTACGGCTGTTTTTAATTGAATTATCTAATGTAATATTTTCAATGTCTTGCATGTAATTAATGTCCTGTCTCGGTGTACAAGAAAATACAGCCAGACCTAAAGCACTATATACAAAATATTTTTTAAAATTCATTTTCGGTAATTTTTTCACAAAAATAGGATTATTATTTTTCAAACAAAACTTGTTGAGGGTTATATTAAGAATTAGCTGTTAATTATCCTTAACAACAGTTTTTTTTATTTAAATTAATTATCTACCAGATTCTTTTTATCTAATACTTCAAATTCTGAGTTATTACTAATAAATTCTGGCACAATATCTTTTAAAAGCTTCACCACGTGCAACTTGTCTCTTTTTACCGCTGCTTTGATTACTTGTTGACATAAAAATTCTATTTCATCAAAACCAATCAAAGGATCTTTAGAAATCATAATTTTCTGATGATGAGTAGGAACAGTCGTCGCATTATCGCTCAGTAGCTCTTCATACAATTTTTCGCTTGGTCGTAAACCAATGAATTTGATCTTAATATCTATCTCCGGTCTAAAACCAGATAATTTAATCATTCGTTTGGCTAAATCTAAAATTTTAACAGGTTCTCCCATATCAAAAACATAAATTTCTCCTCCAGCACCCATTGTTCCTGCCTGAAGAACCAATTCGCAAGCCTCAGGAATTGTCATGAAATACCTGATAATATCGGGATGGGTAATGGTAATAGGTCCTCCTTTTTCAATCTGCTTTCTAAAATGCGGAATCACTGAACCGTTGGAGCCTAATACATTTCCAAAACGAGTTGTAATAAATTTCGTTGTATTGCCTTCTAAATTTTGCAAAGACTGCACAAAAAGTTCGGCTGTTCTCTTCGAAGCCCCCATTACATTGGTAGGATTTACTGCTTTGTCTGTAGAAACCATTACAAAACGGTTTACTTTATATTTTTTTGAAAGCAAAGCCACATTTTTAGTTCCCAATACATTTACAAAAATAGCTTCATGTGGGTTTTCTTCTATTAAAGGAACATGTTTGTAAGCAGCGGCATGATAAACCATTGAAAACTGATAGGTTTCAAATATTTTTTCGAGTCTGTAAGAATTAGAAATATCTGCCAGAATAAATTTGAATTTCTGCTCAGGATATTTTTCAAGCAATTCTAGTTCCAGTTCGTATAAAGGAGACTCTGCCTGATCAAGTACCACAATGAGTGAAGGGCTGAACTGAGCCACTTGGCGTACAATTTCACTCCCAATAGAACCTGCACCCCCAGTCACTAAAATATTTTTATTAAGATGTCTTTTTGTAACATCCTCATTTTCAATTTTAATAGGTCTTCGGTTTAGTAAATCCTCAATTTGAAGCTGACGAATTCCCCCTACCAAGTCTGAATCACGCATTTTACTTAATGTAGGGGCTTTAAGAACTTTTAATCCGTGATCTAATGCCAATGACATCCATTCTTCGAGCTCTTGCTTTGACATAATTTCTTTGATAATCAAAAGCGCATCAAACTGTTTAATTAGATTTTTATTTTTAAAAAAATAATCACTATTATAAATTTTATTTCCCAGCAGAACCGCCTTGTTTGAATCTGATCGTTTTGTGACAAATCCCTCTAAGCGATAAGGATAATTGGGATTATGAAGTATTGCTCTTGCCAAAGAAACTGAGGGATCACTTACCCCCACTACTGCAACTCTGGTTTTTGACGAAGCTCCTTTAACATCAATTAAAATATTAAAAAACTGTTTGATGAGCATTCTAAAGAAGAACATCAGTGAAACTGAAATAAAAAAGTAAAGAAATAGAGTTGGATATAAATAAAATGACTTCCCGAGTATTAGCTCTATACAAAAATTGATAGACATTAATGTTATCAAAGTACTTCCTGAAGACAAAAGAATCTTAAACAAATCAAAAAAAGTAGAATGCCTTACAATACCTGCATATGTTCTAAAAACAAACATAAACAATAAATTAACCCCAATAAGTAATATCCTTTTTTCTAAACTTCGATTGGGAAAGTTGACCTGTACCTGTAACCAATCTAAAAACTTATACGAAAGAAATATCGAAAAAAATACAATAGAAATATCTATAAGAATTACGATCCATCTCGGTATATATCTTAGATCTGTAAGTTTAACAATATTGTCCCCTTTATACAGTGCAGCAAAAGCATCAGTAAGCTTTTTCATTCAACATTTTGATATTTTCGATTATTTGGCAAATATAATGATATTATTTTTATAAAAAAATTGCTATAATATTAATTTAATTAGAATTAATCAAAAAAACTGAAAAAAATTATTATATCAAATAAAGAAAATAGCAATATTAACAAATTAATACATCATTCAAAAACATTAAACAAAACCATTGGCAAGTCTTAAAACAAATGTAATAAGTAAGATAACATCATTCGTTTTATCTCGTTTGCAAATATATTGGTTTTTTCATAAAAAAAATCAATATAAAATACCCCTAATTTAATGATATATTATAGTCTATATTAATTTTCTATTACTTGCAGAATAAATTCGTATTCAAAGCCCCTGCTTAGAAGATATTTAATCGTTTTTGCCTTTTTTTGATACTCCATCAAGCCTTTTAATTTCGACTCGTAGTTTTCGTATATCTTATTGATTATATTCAAATAATCAACCTCGTCAATTTCATCGAAACAGCTCGTGATTAGTTTTTCAGTAATGCCTTTTTGTTTTAAATGCATCTTGATTTTCGTTCTACCCCAACTTTTTATATAAAACTTTCCACGAATATAACTTCTGGTAAATCTTTCTTCGTTCAGATAATTTTCTTTCATCAAAAACAAAAGAATTTCTTCTTTCGCCTCAGGGATTAAAACAAACTCACGCATTTTTTGCTCAACCTCAGCATGACAACGATCCTGATACACACAATAATTGGCAAGTTTCAGTTTAATTTCTTGAAAGGTGAAAAGTTTTTTCTCGGAATTCATTTTGAGTTGATAGTTGATAGTTGATAGTTGATGGTTGATGGTTGATGGTTCAAAATTACAATTTGCAAAAAAGAGGCACAAAATATTTGCACCTCTTTTTATTTTTATATTGAAAAGCTAACGGCAAATTGCTATTAGCCAAAAGCAATTCTTAATAATTAAATAAAGCCTTACCTTCCATTAATTGGTTCACTTTCTTTCTAGTACCTGCAATTACTTCTTCATTTTTAATATTGTCTACTACTTCAGAAATTAATTCTGCAATGGTGTTCATATCATTTTCTTTAAGACCTCTTGTCGTGATAGCCGCAGTTCCTAATCTGATACCAGAAGTAGTGAACGGAGATTTATCATCAAACGGAACCATGTTTTTATTACAAGTAATATCCGCTTTTACTAAAGCTTTTTCAGTTTCTTTTCCGTTTACTCCTTTATTTCTAAGGTCAACCAACATCAAGTGATTATCTGTTCCGCCACTTACAATATCAAAACCTAAACCTACCATCGCTTTTGATAAAGCCTGAGCATTAGATTTAACTTGTTTTGCATACGTCAAGAACTTATCATCGATAGCTTCACCGAAAGCAATTGCTTTACCAGCGATTACATGCTCCAACGGTCCACCTTGAATTCCTGGGAAAACAGCTCCATCAAGAACCTGGCTCATCATTTTGATATCACCTTTTGGAGTTTTGTGTCCGTAAGTATTTTCAAAATCTTTACCCATCATGATCATTCCTCCTCTTGGACCTCTTAAAGTCTTGTGAGTTGTTGTTGTTACAACATGACAGTGCTCGAATGGAGAATTTAATAATCCTTTTGCTACCAAACCTGCAGGATGTGCAATATCTGCCCAAAGTGTTGCTCCGATTTCGTCTGCAACCTCTCTGAATTTTGCATAATCTAAATCTCTTGAATACGCAGAGAAACCAGCAATTAACATTTTTGGTCTTTCTCTCAACGCTACTTCTCTCATTTGGTCGTAATCAATCAAACCTGTTTCCTGCTGTACTCCGTAAGAAACTACGTCATACTGAATTCCTGAAAAGTTGACTGCAGAACCGTGAGTAAGGTGACCTCCCATAGAAAGATCCATCCCCATAATTTTATCTCCAGGTTTCAAAACTGCCAAATAAATTGCAGCATTTGCCTGAGAACCAGAATGCGGCTGAACGTTTACATAATCAACACCGAAAAGCTGCTTTGCTCTGTCGATTGCCAATGTTTCAACCTCATCTACTACTTCACAACCTCCGTAATATCTTTTTCCCGGATATCCTTCTGCATATTTATTCGTCAATACACTTCCCATTGCTTTCATTACATTTTCAGAAACAAAGTTTTCTGAAGCAATAAGCTCTAATCCGTGGGATTGTCTTTCTCTTTCTTTTTCGATAAGGTCAAAAATAATGTCCATTTATTCTTAGATTTTTAGATTTTGAACCCCAAAAATACGGAATTTAGTATAGATTTAAGTATTTCTAATAATGATTTTTACACTTAAGTCTTTACTTTTTCAATTTAATTTAAATAGAATTTTCTCTTTAACCACAAACTGGCTTTTACCAATAAGATCAAAACCGGAACTTCTACCAAAGGGCCTATAACGCCAACGAAAGCTTGTGCAGAATGAATTCCGAAGACAGAAATAGCAACCGCAATCGCTAATTCAAAATTATTTCCTGTAGCCGTAAATGATATCGAAGCATTTTTATCATAAGAAACATTCATCCATTTATTAATGAAAAAACTCACGAAAAACATCAATACAAAATAGATAACAAGAGGAATTGCCACTTTCAAAACATCCATCGGAAGCTCTACAATTTTATCACCTTTTAAAGCAAACATCAAAACAATGGTGAATAACAGAGCATACAAAGTAACCGGAGAAATCTTTGGTATAAATTTCCGGTTGTACCATTCTACACCTTTCAATTTTACTAAAAAATAACGCGAAAAAAATCCTGCTAAAAAAGGAATCCCAAGATAAATCAAAACACTTTCTGTTACATCTTTCATCGGTACAGAAACATTGAAATTTCCCAATCCTAATTTTTGTGGTAAAACGTTGACGAACAACCAAACAAAAAAGCTGTAAGAGAAAATTTGAAACACACTGTTCAAAGCAACCAAAAATGCAGCGTATTCCCGGTTTCCTTTGGCTAAATCATTCCAGACAATTACCATTGCAATGCATCTTGCCAAGCCAATCAAGATTAAGCCAATCATATAATCTGGTTCATTTTTTAGGAAAATAATTGCCAGAATAAACATTAAAACGGGACCTACAACCCAATTGAGAAGCAATGAAAGCGATAATACTTTTTTATCTTTAAAAGCTATTGGCAACAGAGAATAATCTACTTTTGCAAGCGGCGGATACATCATTAAAATTAAACCGATTGCCAGCGGAATATTGGTACTTCCAACCGAAAGCGAGTTGGTAACAGATAAAATATTTGGAAATAAAAAACCTAAACCTACTCCGATTGCCATTGCAAGGAAAATCCAAAGGGTGAGATAACGGTCGAGAAACTTGAGTTTGGGCTGCATTTTTTTAATTTTTAACTAAAGAAAAAACATACAGACATTCCATCGCAATTTGATTGCATCTCTCAGTATATTTTTCGTCCTGAAGAATAGAATTATCGTAAGATTTTGGGTCAAAATAAGTTGTTCCGATTCGCAAATCGCACCCCGGAATAAATGGACAATTTTCGTCTGCATCTCCGCAAGTCATTACCGCCACAAAATTTTCTTTGGGCAAAGTTTCATCATCAATTGTTTTTGAAAAACAGAGACTCGATTTATTCTCTCCAAAAACAACTTCATATTTCGGATTGGTCGTTTCGTCTAATTTCTCCACATCAAAACTTTGAGATTTCAATGCATTGATGGCATTTTGATTGAAAGCCGTCACTTCAGTTCCTGCAGAAAAAGTATTGATGTTGAAACCATAAAAATCGGCAGCCACTTTTGCCCAAATTTGTCCCAAATGACTTCGGCGGGAATTATGCGTGCAAACATACACCAGGTTGATTTCTTTTCCTGAATTGAATTTTTCCTGAATATGATTGGCTAATTTTTCCAATAAACCTTTTCTTTCAGGATTAATTTCTTTAAAATTTTTGCTGGTGATTTCGCAACGTTCTTTAATTTGTTGTTTCATTTCGAATTTACATTATATTGTTATGCCACGAATACACAAATATTCATTTTATTATTCGTGCATTTGTGGCTGAAAAAACTAGCAACACCCACTTCCTGGTTCGCAAGAATTTCCTGAATTTGACGTTAATTCTGACAGATTTTTCTTTTGTTTTTCTGAAGGAATTCCGCACGCATCCTGAGCTAAACAAGCTGTCGTTTTATTGACCAATACAAAATGTTTCCCATTGAATTCCAAATCATATTTTCCGATGGTTTCAGCTTGATATTCCACTTCAATTTCTGAATCTTCTATTCCTAATTTTTCTTCGGAAAGTTTGATAATGTTTAAAAGTTTTCCGGGTTTCAGACGATGTTCAAAATCATCGGCATCCCATAACTGAAAATTCACTACTTTTTCTGAACGAATTACCCCGCCACAATCGATAAAGTTTTTGGCGATTTGCCCTACCTCTGTTACGTGAAAATGTTCTGGTACAAATGTTCCGTTTTCCAACTGAAATTCTACATTTTCTAATGATGGCAAAATTTCTTTAATCTTTGAAAGTTTCATATGATTTATATTTAATTAATTTTAAATTGTAATATTGCTATATAACGATATTGATAAATAAAAAAATGCCTTTAACAGCATGATTCTGATTGAATATCCTGAGTAAAAAACAATCCTAATTCAGCTTGTACTGTTTTCCAGACTTTCTCATCAATACAGTAACAAACCGATTTTCCTTCGATAGAACCTTTGATGATTCCGATATTTTTCAACTCTTTTAAATGTTGTGAAATTGTAGCTTGTGCCAAACCCAATTCTTCTACCAAATCATTACAAATACACGCTTTTTGATTGATAATATGCTGCAAAATAGCTATTCTTGCAGGATGCCCCAAAACCTTGAAAAGCGTTGCCAATCTGTTTTGTTTATCACTAAAAATCTCAGTCTTTGTAAGTCCCATTTTCTTATTTTAATATTGCAATATTACGATAATAAATTTATTTCGGAAAATAAATTTTAATTTTTATCTTTAGAATACGTAAAATTGATAAAAAGTTAACATCAAAATTGAGTTATAATGTAAAATGATATATTTGCATATCGTAAAAGAAAAAATTGTCTGAAAATTATGGGAAAGAAAAAGTATAAAAAACAATTGCTTAACACTTTAAAAGCTCTTGGTAAATCTGAACATTTAATCCTTGAAAACATGACCGACCTTATGCTGAAAGGAGAATTAAAGAAAAGTAATATAGAGTTTAAAGACGGCGATACATTTAGTTTTAAAGACAATATTTTTGATTACAGCGAAGATAAAAACATCAGAAAACTGGCTAAACTTCGCAGAAAAATGTTGACGACTATGAATAAAATCGTAGTAAAAAATGAATTTAAAGATAAAGAAATTAAGTTTTTAAGCTAAATTTTAGCTCTTATAATCTAAATTACTAAAGCAAAAAAAGTCCCAGATATTCTGGGACTTTTTACTTATATCAAAACGAAATTATTTCTTCGCTTTTTCTTTTAATTCTTCTTTATCCTTATCTGAAGGGTTCCAAACTTTCACATCTGAGTTTTTATCAATACCTGAAAGAATCTGTACATTAATTCCGTCGCTTGCGCCAAGTTTTACATACACTTTCTTAAACTTTCCGTCTTTTTGTTTTACCTCAACAAAAGGAACATCTTTACCATTTTTCTTTTCATACTGAATAAGAGACTCATCCAAAAGTAAAGCGTTCTTCTGAGAACTCATCACGATTTCTCCGTTGGCAGAAAATCCGGCTCTGATGTACTCGTTATTCGGGTTATTTACATCACCTTCAACCGGGAATTTAATCGTACCGTTGGTATCTTTTCCTTTTGGTGCAATCATTGTCAGCTTTCCTGGAAACGTCTTATTCTGCAAAGCTCCGATGACGATTTTCATATCCATTCCCTGCTTCAATTTTCCAGCTTGAGCTTCATCAATTTCTCCTTGGAAAATTAGTGAATTCAAATCTGCTATCGAACAAATTGTAGTTCCAGCATTAAAAGAGTTGGCTTCAATTACCTGACTTCCTACTTTTACAGGAACTTCAAGAACGGTTCCCGCTGCTTTAGAACGAATTTGTGTTGTTGCCAAACCTTGTAATTCAGGAGTTGCACCCGTTTTTACAATTTGTAATCTCTTTTGAGCAGTCTGAAGTTGCTGGTTGGCATTTTTCACGCTTTGCTGCATTGAGTATAATTGCTGCTGAGAATTTAGAAATTCCTGCTTTGAGATTACTCCTTGTTTGAAAAGTTTATCCTGCATCGCAAATTGCTTCTGCATATTATCAACATTCATTTTTGCATTGCTTATCTGAAGTTGAGAATTTACCACTTCCTGTTGTGCATTATTTACTTCGGCAATGTTTGGAATAATTCTCACTGTTGCAATCAGTTGCCCTGCTTCTACTCTATCTCCTTCATCAACCAAAATTTTATCAATGATTCCTGCAATGTTTGGCTTAATTTCGATTTCTTCTTTAGGAACAATTTTACCTGTTGCCATCACTTTGTCTTCCATATTTTGGATGGAAGGTTTTCTCGTTAAGAACGTCTCACTTTGAGTGGAATTTGATTTTATAACATAGCTAATTCCTGAAATTAATGCTACCGCAAACAAAAGCCCTAAAAAGATATAAATGCCTTTTTTCCAGGTAAATTTCTTTTTCATATGTATCGTTTATTTTTTTTATTTAATTATTAAGACTGAAAATATAAAACCTATTTCCATCTTCAAATTTTCAAATTATATTATTTAAAATTACTCACTTCTCAATGCTTCAATTGGTCGTATTTTAACTGCTCTTTGTGCAGGAATCATCCCAATGATTAAACCTAAAATTACCATAACTGACATGGCACTGAAAACATTTCCATAATTTACCGTTGGGTTGTAAAATGGAAATTCATCTTGATTTTGCGTTAGCGTATTAAAAATCATCAACACAAAAATTCCGAAAATAAATCCGAGCAAACCTGAACTTAATGTAATCACCACACTTTCCAACAAGATTTGATTTCTCACTTCCGAAGGTTTGGCTCCTAGAGCTCTTCTGATGCCGATTTCTTTTGTTCTTTCTTTTACGGTAATCAACAAAATATTTGATATTGCAATGACACCGGCAAGAATCGTTAATGTTCCTACGATGATGGTCAAAAGCTGCATCCCGGTAAGGAAGCCTGTCAATTTTTTAAATTCTTTCCCTAAATTAAAGCTTCCAAAAGCATTAGTATCTTCGGGCGAAACCTTATTTTTCTTTTTCAACTCATCTTTTACACGGTCTTCAACATCGTTTACATCTGCATTTGGCTTACTTACAATCGCAAAAACATCTACATTATCACCGTCATTATAAATTTTTGTGAATGTAGAAAGCGGAATAAAAACAGTCTGGTCATTATCCATTCCACCACCTCTTTTCACTCTGAAAACTCCAATTACATTGAAGAATATACCTTTAACGTTAATTGACTTCCCAATTGGGTTTTCATTCTTTTTAGAATCAAAAAAGTTTTTATAAACCTCTTCACCAATTACAGCGACATTTTTATTTTGCGAAACATCTGCATCATTAAGATATCTTCCGTAAATAAGTTTTTTCTCTGAAATTTTATTTCCGATAGGATAATCTCCATTCAAACTGTAGGTTGCCGTCTTTCCATTTCTAGACATTTGTTCGCCCGCAGTTCCGAAATTACCTCTTGAGTTTTTTGGAGAGATGTATTCAATCTCGCCAATTTTTCGCTGCAGCATGTCGATATCCTGAAGTTTCAAATCCATCCCCCTTCCTTTAGGAAAACCTTCGTAAGGAATGGATGTATTTTGTGCCCAAAGAAAAATAGAATTGGTAGCAAAACCTGAAAATAATTTATCAAAACCATTTTCCATACCTTTTGCAGAGCCCAATAAAACTACGTAAAGGAACATTCCCCAACCCACGCCAATCATGGTAAGAAACGTACGAAGCTTATTATTCTTGAGTGAATAATAAATCTCCTGCCATGTATCTTTTTTAAATAAAATGTTCACTTTTGTTGAGTTATAAGTTATTAATGATGAGCTATAAATGATTTTCAAATTAACTCATCAACAAATTTTCAAATTAAATTATTCAGTTCTTAACGCTTCAATAGGTTTAATTTTTGAAGCTCTGTATGCCGGAACAAATCCTGCAATTAAACCCGAAATTACCAAAGCGATGAATGCCGCAATAATTTCGTACCAACCCACACTTGGGTTTTTAATAAAATATTCTTCTAAATTATCTCCTATTAAATTCAATGCTAAAACACCCAGTCCTACTCCTACAAATCCTGAGACTACGGTAATCACAACACTTTCCTGTACAATCAACGCAACGATGCTTCCCGGTTTTGCACCAATTGCTTTACGCACACCGATTTCTTTAGTTCGCTCTTTTACGATATATACCATGATGTTGCTGATTCCGATAATTCCTGCCAATAGAGTTCCTAGTCCGATGAAAGTTACAATTCCTGTTAAAACAGCCATAAACATAAACGTTTCATTCATATTTTTAGCGTTATTCCAGATACGCACTCCATTTTCATCATCAGGAGAAACATTTTTTCGGGCTTTAAGACCATCTTTCAGTTTATCTCCATATTTTATAGCCTGCTCCGGAGTAAGCTTTTCGTTATAAGCAATATATACCGTACTTACCGTGTCAGAACCTTTTTTCATTTGCTGCAAAGTAGTGATAGGAATCGTAATGTGTCGCTCATCATAATCTCCACCATCATCAGAGAAAACACCTACAACTTTGAATATCGTTCCGTTGATATCTAAATCTTTACCTACCGGACTTCCGTTTTTTATCAAATCTCGTTGCACCATTCTACCGATTACGGCAACGTTTTGCTTACGTTCTAAATCTACAGGCGAAAGATAACGGCCTTCCAGCATTTTTCTGTTTTCAATATATTTTTCTTCAGCTTCGGCACCGTTTATTTGGTAAGAACCACTTTCCTTACCGTACTTCACCATTAGATTTGCTGTATATCTCGGCGTTGAATATCCTACTTTTTCTTTGTCATTATTAACCAAAAAATCGTAGTCTTCGTTATTCATTGTTACGGTACGATCAGATTGCAACCCATTATAGGCAATGGTTGTTTTCCCAGTATATATGGTAATCAAGTTCTGAGCATCTCGTGCAAAACCTTCTGTAAAAGCATTTTTTAAACCACTTCCAATTCCGAAAAGGACGATAAAAATAAACAGACCCAAGGCCACGGTAAAGCCCGAAAGCACCGTTCGCAATACATTACTGCGAATCGAACTGAATATTTCCTGCCAACGATCTAGGTCAAACATATTTTTTGGTTTGAGGCGGAAAGATGGATGATGGAAGTTTCCATACTTACCGCTGATTTTTTATTTAATTTTAAAAGTAAATTTTCACTTTTTATCAATCACAACTGTGATATATTTTGATTGGAATGCTGCAATAAACTTCACGCAGGCAGCTTACAACATCCAGCCTATCTACAGAATAATCTGCTTTATAAAATCATCACTTTCAATAATTCCGTCTCTTAAAATGACGTTTCTTTTAGTTTGAGCGGCAACATCGGGCTCGTGGGTTACAACGATGATTGTTTTTCCTTCGTTATTGATATCCTGAAGAAGCTTCATAATATCATGTGTGGTTTTTGAATCTAATGCTCCGGTTGGTTCATCGGCAAGAATTACTTTTGGATCTGTAATTAATGCTCTTGCAATGGCAACTCTCTGTTTTTGTCCACCTGAAAGTTCATTCGGTAAATGATCAGCCCATTGTGCCAATCCTACTTTCTCAAGATATTCTAAAGCCCTTTGATTTCTTTCTTTTCTGGAAACATTTTGATAATATAAAGGAAGCGCTACATTTTCTATAGCGGTTTTATAACCAATCAAATTGAAAGACTGAAACACAAATCCCAAAAATTTTGAGCGGTATTCTGCAGCTTTCACTTCATTGAGGTGTTCGATAGGAATTCCATCCAGCTCGTAAGTACCCGAATCTTTTTCATCCAAAATACCGATAATATTCAGCAAAGTAGATTTTCCGGAACCTGAACTTCCCATAATAGAGACAAATTCACCTTCCGATATATTGAGGTTTATTCCTTTGAGAACGTGAAGTTTACTCTTTCCTGTATCGTATGATTTATTGAGATCCTGAATTACTAACATTAAGCTTTGGATATTTTATGTCTTATAAGTAGCCACTGTTGTCATTTTGTTACAAGTTTAGAAAATTCTTTTTATTTTACCACTGTTTAATGCCTTATGTATTGAAATTCAATTATTTAAATTTAATCGTTTAATCAAAATCTTCATTAGTAATTTGTTTACCTCACTTAAGTTGCTCTAACCCAATGGTAAAGGGTGTTTCATGTAAATGTGGAAAACTTTTAAGGTTAAAAGCCAGCCAATTACTCTTTACCCCTTTCAAAATCAGTCTTCATTTTCTAACTTTGTAGGTAGATTCTGAAAGAAGGTAATGCTGATCAAGGTAAAAAAATCGCATTATTAACTTTCAAAAAATCAAATACTTACCGTTTCAACGATTGTATTTGTAGAATTTTATTTTTGACAAAACAAAAGACATAAAATTTATAATATGGGAATTTTCGATAAAAGAATTAGTTATAAGCCATTTGAGTACCCTGAAGTTCTTCAGTTTACAGAAGCTATCAACAAATCATTTTGGGTACACTCTGAAGTAGATTTCACGGCAGACGTTCAGGATTTTCAGTCGCAGCTTGAGCCGCACGAAAAAAATGCTGTAAAAAATGCACTTTTAGCGATTGCCCAAATTGAAGTTTCGGTAAAGACTTTTTGGGGAAATCTTTACAACCACATGCCAAAACCTGAACTTAACGGCCTTGGAGCTACTTTTGCAGAGTGCGAATTCCGTCATTCTGAGGCGTACTCTCGTTTGCTGGAAGTTTTGGGTTACAACGAAGCGTTTACTCACGTAGTAGAAGTTCCGGCTCTTAAAAAGAGAATCGACTTTTTATCAAACGTTTTGAAGCATGCCAATTCTACCACTCCAAAAGAGTATGTGTCTTCTCTTTTATTATTCAGTATTTTGATAGAAAACGTTTCGCTTTTCTCACAATTTGCAATCATTCTTTCTTTCACAAGATTCAAAGGATACATGAAAAATGTTTCCAATATCATCGCTTGGACTTCTATTGATGAGCAGATTCACGCCAATGCAGGAATTTATCTGATCAATAAAATCCGTGAAGAGCAACCTGATCTTTTGACTGATTCTGATATTGAAGATATTTATACTTTGGTAGACCAATCTATCGAACTGGAAGGTGAGATCATCGAATGGATCTTTGAAATGGGAGAATTCAGCTTTTTCACAAAAGAAGATTTATTAAACTTTATGAAATACCGTGTTGACGACAGTTTAAAGAAAATCAACATGGCAACCCGTTACAACATCAGCGGAGAACAATACAATCCGATGAAATGGTTTGAAGAAGAAGTTTTCGCTAATTCTATGGATGATTTCTTTGCAAAAAGACCGGTAGATTACACGAAACACGATAAGAGTATTACGGCGAACGATTTGTTTTAAATTATGATTGCTACTCCTAAAATTTCAAATGAAAATAATATAAAAGAGGTTCGAGGATGGATTATTGATTGTCTAAATGGTGTGGAAATGTTTGTGGACAAAATAATTATCGACTTTTTTAAACCTGAAAACATTGAAGATTTTAAAAAAATTATTTTAAATGCATCTATCATGAATTTTGGTGCGAAGATTAAAATTTTATCAAATATCGATTACATTTCCAACAAAATTATTGAAAAAATACGAAAATTATCTGCTATTAGAAATGGATTTGCCCATGCTCATTCCAAGAATATTTTAAAAATAATTCATGACCCTAAAAAAGAACCAGCTACTAAGGTTGAGTCCTACAAAGGAATTGAAGTAATGAATTCTAGCGGTAAAGTAGAAATAAAAAACTTTTTAGACTACTACAATGAATTTAAAGAAATGTTTGAAGAAACCAAAGTGATGTTAACGGAATTATTTCAAGCAAAAGGATTAACCATTTTGTAAACAAATTTCAGATCAATAGAAACGGGCTTTAATCCGTTAAAAAAAAGACTACTTCATTCCTCGCAATGACGAGGTTCAGAAGTAAAGAAGACAAATCATTGTCTTAGCCCTGATTGAGCGACGTGTCTGAGCTCTTTTTCTGATTGCTGAGCTCGACGAAGTAAACAGAAAAAAGCGAGTAGCGAAAGCAGGTAGAAAAGTGAAAAGAAGCAAGACCTAAGTGCTTCAAATAAAAAATAATAAGAACAAAAGATTGCTTCGTAGCTCGCAATGACAAACGAGAATTGAAGTATCGAGAACAATATAAAAAATGGAAGAACAAAACAACAACATCTGGTGGCTGAATGAAGAGTCTGAACAAATGCTTAACAGAGGTTACCTTTTGAAAGGGGAAACCGTAGACGGAGCGATTGACAGAATTACCACTGCAGCAGCAAAAAAATTATACAAACCTGAACTTCAACCGGCTTTTAAGGAGATGATCATGAAAGGCTGGATCAGTTTTTCTTCTCCTGTTTGGGCGAATATGGGAACGCAGAGAGGTCTTCCAATCTCTTGTTTCAATGTACATATTCCAGACAGTATTGAAGGGATTACCCACAAAATGGGTGAAGTGATCATGCAGACGAAAATCGGGGGCGGAACTTCAGGATACTTTGGAGAACTTCGTAATAGAGGAACTGCGGTAACTGATAACGGAAAATCTTCGGGAGCAGTTTCGTTTATGAAATTGTTTGATACTTCGATGGATGTTGTTTCTCAAGGGGGTGTAAGAAGAGGAGCTTTTGCAGCATATCTTGATGTTGACCACGGCGATATTGAAGAATTTTTATCAATTAAAGATATTGGAAGTCCGATTCAGAACTTGTTTACCGGGATTTGTGTTCCTGATTACTGGATGCAAGATATGATTGACGGGGACGCCGACAAGCGTAAAATCTGGGCAAGAGTTTTAGAAAGCCGTCAGCAAAAAGGTCTTCCTTATATTTTCTTTACAGATAACGTAAACAGAAATAAACCTCAGGTGTATAAAGACCTTGGATTAACAATTAATGCAAGTAATCTTTGTTCGGAAATTATGCTTCCGTCTACAAGACAAGAGTCATTTATCTGTTGTCTGTCGTCTATGAACTTAGAATTGTACGATGAATGGAAAGATACGAATGCAGTACAGTTGGCAATTTATTTCTTGGATGCTGTTTTGTCTGAATTTATCGAGAAAACGGAAGGGAATTATTACCTTCAGGGAGCGAGAGACTTCGCAATGCGTCACAGAGCGCTTGGTTTAGGAGTTTTGGGTTACCATTCTTACCTTCAAAAAAATATGATCCCTTTTGAGAGTTTTGAGGCGACTCAGTTTAATGCAAGAGCATTCAAACACATCAGAGCACAAGCCGATATTGCATCAAAAGAATTGGCAAATATCTACGGAGAGCCGGAAATCTTAAAAGGTTACGGAATGAGAAATACAACGGTAATGGCAATTGCTCCTACCACTTCAAGTTCGGCAATTTTGGGACAAACTTCTCCGGGAATTGAGCCTTTTGCATCAAATTACTACAAAGCTGGTCTGGCGAAAGGTAACTTCATGCGTAAGAATAAATACTTAGCTAAATTGTTGGAAGCGAAAGGCCTTGACAATGAAGAAACGTGGAGAACAATTATGCTAAATCATGGTTCGGTACAACATTTAAGTGAATTGACCGACGAAGAAAAAGCAGTATTCAAAACGTTTAAAGAGATCTCTCCAATGGAGATTATTTCTCAGGCTGCACAAAGACAGCAATACATCGATCAGGCTCAGTCTCTGAACTTACAGATTCCTTCAACCATGCCCGTAAAAGACGTAAATTATCTTTACATCGAAGCTTGGAAAAAAGGAGTAAAAACTTTGTATTACCAAAGAAGTTCATCTGTTTCTAAGGAAATGATGGTGAATTTTGTGAGCTGCTCGGCTTGTGAAGCTTAAGTAAAGAGCCAAGTTAGGCTTTGAATATATCTTAAAACCGTAGATTTTTTCTGCGGTTTTTTTTTGTAAAATTCCCTAAAATTCGATGTTTTATAAAACATAATAAATTAACAAATCATTTGTCGACAAGCTACAGATATACAACTAAATGTTTTTTTTGAAAATTTATAAATTATTCTAGCTCAGATATAAAATCAATTCATATATTTGTGATATCAGTTTACTTTACATAAGGTAATTGATAATTAAACACATAATGACATGAAAAAAATTTTATTTACACTTAGTGTAAGCTGTTTCTCTATAGCTTATACGCAAAATCTAAATTTTGCAGATTCTAAATTCAAAGCTTTAATTTTAAGCTCAAATTCAAGTAATGAAATCGCCAAAGATCTTAGCGGAAACCCAATAGCTATTGATGAAAACGGTGATGGTGAGATTCAGGTTTCGGAAGCACAGCAAGTGGTGATTCTAAATGTGAAAATGGACGAGACCCAGAAATACGATGCCGTAACTGGAGACATTAATTTCCCTTATTATTTTAGCCATCTTCCAGAGAACATTTCTGATGCTCTACTTTTTACCAATATTGAAGAACTCTATATTGCAGACACGAAAAATGCGAATATCAGTTTTGTAAATAATGCTAAAATTAAAAAATTGATGTGTATAAGCCGTTGGTTTTACAAAGAAGGATCTTTCAACGGAAGCGTTTATGAAACAGATTTTTTTCCCGTCGATTTTACCATTGATAATTGTCCGTCGATCCTAACGATGGCTGATATTAGTGCTTCTTATCATCCTTATTTTCTAGGACAAGCTATTTTTAGAATTAAAAATAACCCTCAATTTAATGGAGCATTAGTTCTGAATGACAAATTGGTTTCAGAACTATATTTCGAAAATATCAATTTAACCTCAATTAGTATTAATGACAGTAGAGGGCTTGTAAAATTATCGGTTCCCAATATTTCAACATTACAGACGATTAATATTACCAATACACAAGATTCACAGACCTCTGATCAAGAAATTAATTTAATTGCGAGTAATTGTAATACTTTACAGGAAATTATTTTAGATGGCGATTACTATGATAGTCGTGCTGTTTATTTATCGGCAATCAACGTCAATGGGTGTACTTCTTTAAAGAAAATAAAAGGTCTTAATGCTCTAAATATTGATTTTTCGACAGCTGGGTTAATCAATTTGGAGGAACTTGATTGTTCATTCTACAATAGATATATCTACAATACAACCAGCGGAGTTTATTATGGAAAATTAAATTCATTAAATCTTTCAGGTCTTCTCAATCTTAAAATATTAAAAGCCTCTAATCAGCCAATTACAAATAATATCAATTTTTCAGCGGCATCTAATTTAGAGAATATTGATGTTACTAATTCATCCGGGTATATGACTACTATGGATTTAAGTACTCTTAGCTCACTTCAGACTTTAAAAGCTGACAGAGTATATATTAATTCAAATTACGGAAATAATGATCTTACTTCAGTAAATATTAAAAACGGCGCTCTTGAACAAAGTGTTACTTTCGGTAGTAATTATAATCCGAATTTATCAGTCTGTGTAGACGATGGTCAATTGTCAGCTTTGCAGACTCAATATCCCAACATTAATTTTTCAACTAACTGCAATAGTTTATTCACTACAATTTGGAATGGTACAAGCTGGTCCAACGGAGCTCCCAATTTCAAAAATGTAATTATTACTGGTACTTATACCACCTCAACGACCTCTCCTGCTTTCAATGCTAAAAACATGACCATTCAAAACGGTGGAGCTTTAGAAATTACTTCAGGAAATACAATTTCAGCTTTAAATGTAACCCTGGAAGACGGAGGTAACCTTATTCAAAAAGATGGATCTACTTTATCTTACTCAGGAGCTTTCAAAGCATTGAAAAATGGCACGAGCGAAGTTAATAAATATGCATTTTGGTCTTCACCAATAGTGAGTCAAAATTTAGCTAACATCTATACCGGAGCAACACCTGCATTTATTACAGAATACGATACAGCTACCGACTATTATGTAAATGCTAACTCTACAACCTCAGTATTTGGTAAAGGATATTCTATTAAAACTCCCGTTGCCAATGCGGCTTTAGTTTTTGAAGGAGCACCCAATAATGGAACGCAAACTTTTACATTGGCAACTTCTGGAAACGGATTTAACTTAATTGGCAACCCATATCCTTCAAGCTTAGATTTAGGAGTGTTCTATAACACTAATTCTGCAAGAATTTCAAGTACATTCTATTTCTGGGATAATAAAAGTACGAATGTAACCCTTCAGAATGGCGCTACCACTACAAATTACGGATATGCTACTTTCAATGGTGCAAATCCTACTTGGGTTCCTGCTCCTAATAGTAACGGAGGAACATCTGTAGTGCCGACCGGCGCTGTTGCCAATATTGGTCAAGCATTTATTGTTAAAACTTTAAATACTTCTGTGGATACTTCATTAACATTCAATAATGAAATGAGAGGTGCTACAAATGGTACATTTTTTAATAAAAACAATTCTACAGAAGGTAAATTCTGGCTAAAATTAAATTCTGAATACAATACCAATAATATTTTCGCTGTAAATTATACGACTGGAGCTTCTGACTCATTCGATAATTATGATTCTAAAGCAATAGGAATAGGCTCTGATGCATTCTATACCTTAGCTGATGCTCAAAAATTAATTATCCAGGGGAAAGAAAGTTTTGATATCCATGATATGGTGCCTGTAGGAGTAAAACATTTTCAAAACGGAAACTTTACTATCTCTTTAGTACAAAAAGAAGGATTATTCAATAGCGGACAGGCAATTTATCTGCTTGATAAAACGACAGCCACTTACACCAATCTTCAGAATGGAGCTTATACATTTACTGCAAATGCAGGAGAAAACGCAGATCGATTCGAGATTGTTTACAAGCTTGATGTTTTGGCAACTACTGAAGTCAATAAAGATTCTTTTGAAGTATACAGGGATGGTGAGGATTTCGTAGTGAGAAATAATAAAAATATCGAAAAAGTAGAAATATTTGATGTAGCTGGAAGAAAAATCCAGACGATTAATGAAAATTCTAAACTAATTCGTGTACAAGTTTCTTCTAAAGGTGTTTATATTTTAAAAGCAATATCAGAAGGTAAAGAGTATACCAAAAAAATAATAAAATAACAGGAAATTATGAAAAAGATAATAATAATTTCGGTAATACTATTGTCAGGGTTTACTTTTGCACAGGAGTCTTCAGACAATCCATATGTATATGATAATGAGAGCCCTGAGCTGTATGAAGAAGAAATTACACCTGCTAATCCGGGAGATCCAAAGTCAGTACCTATTGACGAGTATATTCCTGCTCTAGTAATTGTTGCAGTCTCATTTATTGCTTATGCAAATAAAAAGAAAGCTCCTTAAAAAAGTAAAAACACCAAGTAAAAAGTTTAAAAACATTTTTTGGGTTGTGATTATATTGAAAACCGCAGAAATATTTTCTGCGGTTTTTATTCAAAATAAAATGTAAAATAAACTTTACAATATGTAAAATATTTTTTACATTTGAATAATTAAAAATTACAAACATGAATACTTTACAACTTTTCCCAAACCAATGCAAAAAGATAGGTTGGTTTATTTTTATTCCTTCATTAATTTTAGGAATAATTTCATTGACAGGAATGATTAATTTCCCTGAAATCTCGCTTCCTGTATTTTATAATTCAGGATTTCCGTTAAGCAGTGAAGATTCCGGTTTATTTACAACGACAGAAATTGCATTTTTCCCGAATCTTTTTGGAATTTTAATTATTGTCGGCGGAATTCTGACAGGTTTTTCAAAAGAAGAAATCGAAGATGAATATATTTCAAGTTTAAGACTGAAATCTGTATTTTGGAGCCTGATTGTAACCTACTCTATGGTTCTAATCTTATTTTTAACCATATTCGGAACACTTTTTTTTACTATAATGATTTTGATTATCTTTTTACCTTTGGTACTCTATGTTTTCAGATTTAACTATTTATTGTTTACAAAATGAAAAATACCATTAA
The DNA here is from genome assembly GCF_001677955.1 of Chryseobacterium sp. BGARF1. GTDB lineage: Bacteria > Bacteroidota > Bacteroidia > Flavobacteriales > Weeksellaceae > Chryseobacterium. The sequence goes on along the minus strand of NZ_LELA01000058.1, from coordinate 20,813 downwards.
AATAGAAAGAGCTTTAAAGAGTATAACTCAGGAAGATTTAGCAAAAAAAATCAGTGTTTCGAGGCAGACCATTAATGCTATGGAAGCCGGAAAATATGTTCCATCAACAGTTTTGGCATTGAAAATCGCAAAATATTTTGATAAAAAAGTAGAAGATATTTTTGAACTGGAAGATGAAGATTAGCTTAAGAAAATGGTTGTATAAGAATCATTCAGTTTCACTACATAATATGCACTCATTGGAGTGCATATTTTTTTATCTGTTTTAATGTATTCTATAATCATAAATATAGTGTTTTGAATATTTTAAAGAAGAAATTTTCACCCATTTTTATCTTTAAATAAATGCCGAGGAAGACAGATTTATCTTCTGTTGCTTTTACTTTATAAAGGTTCTTAGATATTCATTAAAAAAAATATCAGAAAACATAATTTTTATCTAGCAACGGCACTCGTTCGTAGGATAATTAAAAAAATAAAACACATCTTGTTTCAAAAAATTCATATTTAAACAAAGATAATTTTCACCCCTTACCATTCACGCTATTTATCATTCGATTCACGACATTTTTCGTGAAATGCTTATTTTTTGACAGAAATTTGTGTGAAGATTTAACGATTGAATCACGAACTGTTAAAAACAAGAAATATGAAAAATTTAGCAAAAATTCCGATTTTATGTTTTGTATTATTTCTGATGATACAGACATTATATGCACAAGCCAAAAAGAAAATTGTTGCACCGAAAGAAACGACCACTTTTGTCGAAAATATTTTTAAAACCGACTTAGAAGAAGCTACTCTACTTTTAGATGAAGAGCTGTCACAAATTGGGATTGTTTTTAAAAAAGTAGAGGACGAAAAAGATTACATCTATGACGACCAACTAAAAAAAACAGATACCATCAATTCTATTTTTAAATATTTGACAACTGATGACAATTATCAATTTACTCTGATTGCAGATAAAAATAATACGGTTATAGGCTTCTCACTCAATAATTATCCTGTAAACAAGGATTTGTTCCCCAAAATTCTTCAAAAACTAGGCATTAAAGACTGGAGCCTTGTAGAAACAAAAGGAACACGCTCTCTCTACAAAAGAGGAAAACTTTTTGCCAACATCAACTCGGGAGAATATTTCAGTTGTGATGTATTTGTTCCGGCTGTATTGCCAGCAGGTAAAGCGATAGACTCACTCACTTTACGCTCTTCATTTGCAGAAAATATAGATTTTACAAATGAATTGATGACCAAGATGGGATTCAAACTTTTATCTGCAAAAAAACGTGCTGTTTATAATAAAACCGATACTCCGGCTTATGATTTTGTAAGCTATTATCAAACTATGTATTACAATCAGGGCACCGAGGTTACAGTTGTAATGAATGAAAATAAAAAAAACAGTATTATCATCTCAAATCCCAATGCTATCATTTTTAGCACTTTAAAAACAAAACTTATAGACAATACCTGGAATCTGCGATATACTAATTCTGTATACGACATGGCCTACTACAGAAAAAATAATAGTATGATAAGTATTGCTCCCAGTATGAATCAAATACAGCTGTATCCGGTAGCTTCTCTGAATGATAATGAAACTAAACTTGCCTATGGAAGTCTGCTCTCTCTCTCTGAACTAGAAGATATCTACAGTGGGTTTTCTTATGAAGATAGAGTCGCTTATATGAATGATCATTTTGCAACAAGCAACGTTTACGACAGTCCAAATTTTATCATTAAGAAAAAAGGAGCAACCATACGATATATTTTCTACGACGACAAAACATCTAAAGAATACTGGGGACTGAAGTATAGCGTAGATAATGACAACTCTACAATAGCAAATCTGTATTATAAAAATATGATAGAAAATTACACTTCGCTTATCAGCCAAGATTTTACACTTACTACAGGAAAAAATACTTTGCCGAACCGAACCCAATTTTATGATAAAACAATTTATACGGCTAATGCAGCCAATCAGCAAGCGAAAGAAACAGCACAGCTTTTGGCAGACCAAAGAGCAGCTGCCGAACAAAAGCAACGAGATATATTGAGAGAGCAGGAAAAAGCACGCAGAAATGCAGAGCTTACCAATACCATCAACCAAACAACCAACGAACTTTTAAAACTTTTACAAAAATAAAATATCATGAAAACTACCCTATTATTTTTAATCGTTTTTACTACTTCATTTACATATGCACAGCAAGATGAGGGTGCCGCAAAACTTAATGAATGTAAAAGATATACAATTGATCTTTTGAATAACAATACTAAAAATGATAACCTTACTAATTGTCTGGTGTCGCTTGCCACGAAAGGCGGTAACTATATAGAACAATATAACGGCTGGATGAGCGAGATTACCCAAAGTTCTAAAGAACAGCTTCAGCAAGAACTTGATTTATTGGAAAATCAAAAGCAACAAGCTACAGAAATGAGAAAGCAAAGCTTTAATTCTATGATGGATAATGTGACCCAAAATCTTCAGAATAAAGCACAGCAAAATTCTTATCAAAAAAAAACATCAGGATCGGGAACTGCTACAAGAGACTGTGTAAACCGACCAGGATATGGATGTGGACAACAATAAATGTTTAATCATTAAAAATTTGCATTATGAAAACACTAGTAACATCAATATTACTTTTTGGTATTTCACTTTACAATGCCCAAAATTCGCAGGATACGATTACTATAAAAAGAGCATTAGTAATAAAAGAAGGAAACTCTTATTATATCTATGACAAAAATGAATCATGTCTTTTCACAAAGCTGAATACAGTTTCACAAAAAGAAGAATTACTACCAGTTTGCTTTGGAGATTTGTACAACGCTTACGTAAATAGTGATAAAAAAATACTACAAAAAATAACCTTGAAAGAAGCAAAAAAAAACATCGATAAACCTCAAAAATTTGAAGAGCTTATCACTTTAACTGATTTCTAAAATACACTCATAAAACTATTTAAAAATCTTATCTCATGAAAAATCAAACAATCATAAAAAACTATGTTTTAATAGCATTCATATGTTTTTCTCTTGTGCCTTTTTCTGCTTTTTCGCAGATGAAAACAGAAAACAAAAAAGGATACGGATTGGCAACTGGCAGCTATAAACCCAACAAACAAGAAACTTCACCCAAACAAAAAAATAACTTAGAGGAAAGGCCTTATGAAAACGAGTGCTACCGAAGTCTTGGTTTTATTGTAAAAAATTATGGCTACAACAAAGACGGAAAATTTTATTCTTGGGGTGTAAAGCTCAAAAATAATTATTCTAAAGCAGTTCAATTAAGATACACTCTTATTGTAGGAAATGACAATAATCAAAATGGTACTCTTACTTATTATATCGACCCTGGAGCATCTTATACCAATGATTTTGGACTTACCAAAGCTATTATTGTTAATAACGATTCGGATCAGTTTAGAATAGAGGTTTCCGAAGTTTGTTTTGAAGGATTAGATTGCAGAAAAAACGGATACGTTAATTGCAACGGGAGACAAAGTGTAAGTACGAGTTCCGAGAATAAAACCACATCATCTTGCAGTCTCTAAGATTTATTCTAAATAATGAAATACAAGTATAGATTTAAGCAAAAAACCAATAACCATTTCCCAAGCCTCGTATATTTTCAAAAATTTGCGGGGCTTTTATTAGAAAGACGTAAATTTATTAAAACGAATAATACCATGGATATCATCAAAGAAATAATAATACAAGCCAGACAATTTGAAGGTGAAACTGAAACCGGAGGACAAAACCGTTCGCCTTTTATTGATAAGATAAATATCTGGATGCCACTTGCTGAACTAGGAAATCCTTACTGTATGACAGGAATTTGCTATACTTTACATCTTTTGGAGGAACAATTTTTAATTAAATTTGATTTACCAAAACATCCTGGTGCTATCGATTTTTATGAATTAGCAAAACCTAAATACAAAACCCATCTTTTCGAAATCGGGAATCTTGTATTTTGGAAATTCAAAACCGGACCTCACGGTCATGTTTCTATTATAGTAGGAGAACCTGATGAAAACGGAAATTTCCCTGCATTTGAATTTAATGTTGTAGTAGGTGATGAAGCGGGTGTTTTTGAAACCGTTAGAAATACAAAAGGAGACTCTGATTTAGATTTTTACGGCCTATTGAATATTTCAACCGCTTGGAAAGCCAAATGACATTAAAATGTTACCGAAATTCTGTTTTATAAAGATGCCAAAGCTTTTGCTTTTATTTGGAGTATTTTTATTCCAGACCTTTGCGTTTTCGCAGCAGAAGAGCATTGTTTTTTCGCCAGAAACAGACAGTATTTCTTTATATAAAAATGCTCAGATTGCTTATACCAATCAAGAAAATTTATCTGCTACATTTATCAATCAGCTAGATTTTAAACCATTTGACGCCTCCACTTTAAAGCAATATCCAATTCCTGATACTTTGCAATATGCGGTTATAAAATTTAGTGTTCTTAATTTTCAGGATAAAAACACCCATCTTTATCTTTCCGCAAAAGACGATATTGCTTATATGCAGGCTTATGAACTTAAAAACAATCATTATCAGCTCATTGCAAAAACGGGGTATGCCAACAGAGTTTCTGATTTTTCAATTAAAAATAATGATAAACAATTGATATTAAGTCCAAAAAAGTATAAAATTACTCAATATATTATCTATCTTAAAAAATACAAATACATCCTTCCGATTCCTGAAATTGAGTTGCAAAGTGAAACAAAGTACCTGAAAGACTTCGAAAAAAAGCAAAGTAAGCCCTTGAGTTTATACTTCTTGTTTACCGTTTTTATTGCAGGATTCCAATTCGCATTGCTTCTGTTTGGGATTTTCAAAATGTATCTTTTAGGTTTTAAAAGAATATATTTCTTCTTTTCATTACAATGTCTTTTGTTTATTTTATTTTATTTAAACGAAATTCATTTTTTAGTTTTTGAAACCCGTTTTTTACCGTTCATTAGCAACAAAATGATATATGAAGCTTTGGGAGATTTATTTATTGTCGTATTTAATTTTTTGATTATCAGCTTTTTTGATTTAGATAAAAAGTCATTTTTATACCGTTTTTTAGTTTGGATTACAGTCTTCTGGGTCATTTTATTTTTTGTCGAAGCCTTACCTTTTATCAATAATCCTATCGTTATTTCGGTATTCCGATTGATACTTAACACCGCTGCAATTGTCGATTTTATAACTTTAACCTGTGTTTTTTATTTTGCATACTTCCACAGAAACGGTTATCGTAAATATCTTTTCATAGGAATTCTAATTGCCATGATTAGTTCGTTTGAAGTAGCACTTCCAAGATTTCTCAATCTGATTAATCTCAACCCCAATTGGATTAAAATATCAGACACTTCCTATCTTTTGCTCCAAATCTGCGACAATCTCAATTTTTGCTTTTTCTTCATTTCTTTTATTATGAGAGAAAAAGAACTGTCTCAGGAAAAAGAATCTTTAGAAAAAGAGCATAATCAAACAGTAGATGAACTCAAAAACCTGAGGAAAATAATAGAAAAAGAAAACATCATTCTAAAAGACAAAACCAAAATAAACCTCGATCAGTTGGTGTACATAAAAGCCGATGACCACTATCTGAACGTGCATACCATCGAAAGTAAAAATCATTTTGTAAGAGGGAAACTGGCAGATATTATAGAAGAGCTACCCGCTAATTTTGTAAAGTGTCATCGTTCTTACATCATCAATAAAAATTATATCAAGCAGTCGCAGTCTAAATTTATAACAATGGCTGATAATTCAGAAATTCCCGTTTCACGTAATTTCAAATTATAATAAAACAGCATTTAGGCTTTAAAATTAATCATCAATATTATTTCTTTGTGCTTTTGAATGTGCTTAATAAAATGAAATTGGAATGCTTTAAATCAAATAAAAATTTATTTATATTTGTTTAAACCTATCACCTAATCCCTAAAACCTAAGTCAATGAAATTCGGACAAGTAGAAGACCCTTCACAAGTAGACTTTACCTTACCAAAAAATCATCCTAAAACCCAGGAAATTTTAAAGCAAAATAAAAAAGGGCTCGAAAATATTTCGATAGGCTGTGCAAAATGGAACAAGACCGACCTGAAAGGCTTTTATCCAAAAGGAACAAAGGACGAATTAACCTATTATGCTACACAATTCAACTCGATTGAGTTAAATGCAACATTTTATGGGATGCCAAGTTCTGAACAGGTTTTAACATGGAAAGAAAAGACACCTGAGAATTTTAAGTTTTTCCCCAAAATAACCAATACGGTCTCACATTTCAGAAGACTTTTGAATATTGATGATGTAGTGACTCAGTTTGCAACAGCTGTTCTCAATTTTGATGATAAATTAGGAATGGTTTTCCTACAGCTTCATGATAATTTTAAACCAAAAGATTATGAAAGGCTGGAGCAGTTTGTGAATAAATGGCCAAAAGAAGTGCCCTTAGCCATCGAACTTCGAAATACAGAATGGTTTACAGATGAAGATATTTTTGATAAAACCTGTCAGCTTTTTGAACATAACGGCATCACCAATATTATCGTAGATACAGCGGGAAGACGAGATATGCTTCACATGAGACTCACTACACCTAATGCATTTATTAGATATGTGGGAGCCAATGCAGAAAGCGATTACGAAAGATTAGACGATTGGCTGAATCATCTTACCCAATGGAAAAAAGAGGGATTGCAGAATCTTTATTTCTTCGTTCATCAAAATATCGAAAAAGCATCTCCACTTTTATCAGCTTATTTTATTGAAAAATTAAATAAAGAATGGAAAACTGATATTTTGGTTCCGAAATTGGCAGATGAAAGGCCTACTCTATTTTAGGATTATTTTTTTCTTACCAAAAGAACAAAATTGAGGAATAATAATAGGAAACAAAGGGTTACCCAAATTCCCATTACCATATTTTGGTAGTTGTCTTCTTCAATTTCTTTTTTAGCTATTGCCGAAAGTTTTTCGCTTTGATTGATGTAATTCTTTACCTCAAGCATCTGATCTATATTTTTATTGGGTACAGAATGTTGGGAAAAATAAACAAGATTTTTTTTACCCAAATATCCGGCAACCCAATATTCATCAGACTTATTCATCTTCAGATACTCTACTCTGTAATATTCGGGACGAATTTTTCCAATGTGTTTGGTTTCTAAAGGTGTATTTTTATCAAAATTATTTACATTGATGACATAAAAATCAAGGGGCTGCGGAAGTTTGTTGATTACCTGTAATGACAAAGAATTGTTGACAACGCCTATCACCGATTTTTTGATGAACCAATAGGTAAAGACAGAAACCGCAAAAACCACACTTGCAATCCTGAAAAGTTTAGCCAACTGTCCCAATTTTCCTTTTTTCAGTTTTGAAAAAAAGAGCGAGAAAACCAGCGAAAGAAAAATAACAAAAATGATAAATCCCATAAGTGCAAAGATACTTATTTATGTATATTTGCGTCAAAACTAAATAAGTAACTATGAAAAGAATTATTTTGAGCTGTTTTTTGTTCATAACCTCAGTAATCAATGCTCAAATCAAATTTGAAAAAGGATATATTATTACTCACAATGGTGACAAACAAGATGTTTTAATTAGAAATATTGAATGGGTAAATTCTCCAGAATCTTTTGTTTACAAAATCAATGAAAATTCCTCAGAACTAACTGGAAATATCACCAATACAGAAGAATTTGGAATATATGGACATGAGTCGTATATCAATTACAATGGTACTATAGATACATCGTCTAGAGATTTATCTTTCTTATCTTATAAAAAAGATCCTGAATTAAAAAAAGCAAATGTTTTTTTAAAACAATTAGTTTCTGATGAAAAAAAATTATACTCTTATAGAGGCAATAACTTAATCAATTATTTTTATTCAGACAATAATAACCGTGATATCAAATTATTAATTTATAAAAAATATCACCCTCAGGGAAACCAAATGGCTGTGGCTATTAATGAAGACTATAAGGAGCAACTAGCTACAATTTTTTCGAATACCGAAATAACAAAAAAAGAAATAGCTCTAGCAAAATACAGTGACAATGATTTAAAAAATATTTTTGCTAAGGCTAGTCAGACAGGTAATTCTACAACTTTTAAAATTGATAGCAAAGCAAAAAATAGCAACAAATTTAATCTTAATATAAGACCTGGAATGAATTTTTATGCTCCACTTTCTTTTTACAACCCGAATTTTACAAATACAGAGTTTACTTCAAGATCATCATTCAGATTTGGGGTAGAGGCTGAATTATTTTTACCATTCAACAAAAATAAGTGGTCGGTTATTTTCGAACCTTCCTACGCTATTTATTCCTCCGAAAAACTTAAAAGTAGAAGCTCTAACATTTATGACTTTTCCTTGGATAGCTATTCTTTTATCAATGTATCTTTAGGACTAAAACATCATATGTATGTAAATGATAAATCTAAGATCTTTTTGAATGCTGCTATGAATATTGTGACAATCAACGTAGGTACCGCAAAACATTTCGATTTTAGCTACGAAAATAGATCATTTTATCAGGTTCCTATTTCACCAGCAAAACCTTTTAACTCTTTTGTACTAGGAGCTGGCTACACTTATAACAATAAATATACTTTAGAGTTGAGATATAATACAGCTGGTGAAATACTAAAACTAAAAGCAGATCAAAGCGCTCAATTAAAATACTTTTCTGTCATTTTAGGTTACAACATCTTTTAATCGACATTCCATTCTTTCATAAACTGGTCGAGGAAAGTCAGCATAAACTGATGTCTTTCTTCGGCTATTTTTTTGCCTTCATTAGTATTCATTAAATCTTTCAAAAGCAACAATTTTTCGTAGAAATGATTGATTGTTGTTCCGTTTGATTTTTTATATTCTTCTTTCGTCATATTCAGTTTTGGCTGAATATCTGGATGATACATCATATTATTTTTAAAACCACCAAAATTGAAAGTTCTTGCCACTCCGATAGCGCCAATTGCATCTATTCTGTCGGCATCCTGCACAACTTTAAGTTCGATTGGTAAACTTTGAGGAACTTCACCTCTATTTTTAAATGAAATATTCTGAATAATAAATAAAACCTGCTGAATAATCTCTTCCTCAACATTCTGAGCTTCTAAAAATTCTCTGGAAATTTTTAAAGCTAAAGTTTCATCTCCATTATGAAATTTAGGATCGGCAATATCGTGTAATAAAGCAGAAAGCTCAACAACATTAAGATTACAATTTTCAGTCTGAGCAATTTTCTTTGAAAGTTTCCATACTCTTTCGATGTGAAACCAGTCGTGACCAGCTTCTGCACCTTCTAATTTTTCTTTTACGAATTGTATTGTGTTTTGAATGATGTTGTTCATTTTAATTTTTTAAATATTATTTCTAAAACCACCCCGTCAAAAATTCTTTCGAATTTCCGCCACCCCTCCAAAGGAAGGAAATTTTCATTGCTTAATTTTTAATTTCTTTCAAAATAATATTCCAAAGTTTTTTATTATAGCTTCTGAAAAAATTCACATGTCCAATCTCACCTTTTTCTGATTCTTTAGTCTGTAAGAATCTATAATTAGGTTTCAGATTAGAATACACATCATTAAGTAGACTTTTCACCCCTTTATCAGTTAACCAAACATCGTCTTCAGCATATAAAACAAAAACTTTTTGGGTTAATTCTTTTGAATAATCATTAGTTTTAAGCAATAATTTTCCTGTAGATTTTCTGTTCAAAATTAATGTTCTCCAGTCATAAGCGCAATTTTTTGGAAGACTTTCTCCCAATCCAAACCAATGCGCTGGGAAATAACCAAATAGCTCTGTAAAAAAAGGCTGTGCCAATCCGAAACCGAAAAAAGCTTCCCATTTGGTCTTCCCTTTTAGATTTCCGATGAAAGCATTTTGGGTGGCAACGAAAATAAATTTTTCAAATATTTTAGAATTTTCATTCATCCCAATAATTAGAGCACCAACAGAATGTCCTAGGCAAAACTTGCGATGATCTGGATAGTTTTCGATGATAAAATTTGTGACCGTTTTAAAATCTTCATTCCCCCAAATTCGCATAGAAGCATTAAATTTTCTCATTCTATCAGGCTTCGACAGTCCTATCCCACGATAGTCATAAGTAATGACCGTAAATCCGTTCTCAGAAAAAAATTGAGCAATAGAAAAGTAAACCTGCTGTTTTACCCCCGTAGCAGAATTGATAATCAAAACCTTACCATTAGATTTTTCAGGTTTAAAAAGATGGGTGGTCAATTGAAATTGATCTTTGGTGGTGAGTATCAGTTTTTCCATAAGATGTAATAAAAAAATCCACATCAAATGTGGAAATTTTAGCTTTATAAATCTCTATTAAAAAGATATATCAATATGCATTAAATAGGGTCTATATCAAATCTTTAAGATAAGGAAGTGCTGTCTGAGCGCCTTTCCCTAAAGAAACTTTAGATGAAACCAGGTTACCAAATTTCACACAGTCCTCAATGGTGTTTTTATGGCACAATGCTATCGCAAAACCGGACGTAAAAGCGTCTCCCATTCCCATCTTATACACCATACTTTCATGTTCGTTGCGGAAATATTTCATTTCAGTTCCGTCAAAATAAATGGTAGAGTTTGTTTCGTCTCTTACAAAAAGTTTATTCTGATATTTTTTGAAAATTTCTTCTCTTTTATCTTCTCCAAAAATAATAGAAAGTTCATTGCTTCGGGCAACGATAAAGTCAACTTGATCTAATAGATAATCATTTAATTTTGCGCCTGGAGATGCATACAGACCTATCATTTTACCAAGGCCTTTTGCTTTTGCTATCGTATATTCTATAATCTCCATTGGAATCTCCAACTGCAAAAGAATAAGAGATGCTGAGTGAATATATTTCTCTGCATCATCAATCTGTTTTTCGGTTAATTTTTTATTGGAAGCAGGATCTACAACAATAGAAAAATCGCCGTTACAACTCGTTACATAAGCAATACCAGTAGCCTCTTGATCTGTTTCATATACAAAACCTACATTCACATTTTCATTGACGAGATTACGCATGATTTGCTGCCCCAAAGGATCAATCCCTACGCAACCCACAAAATGAACATTGGCTCCCAATCTTGCTGTACCCACTGCCTGATTTGCCCCTTTACCTCCAAAATAATTTTCAGAATGACGAGCTATCACCGTTTCATTACAAGACGGTATTTTATCAGTATAGAGTACTAAATCTAGCGAACAACTGCCAACAACGACAATCTTTGGATGCTCTGATGAAAAGTTCATAATAATATATTCGTAGTCTTTTGAATTAAAAACTACTATTTAAATGTAAGCAATTTTAACTTACTAATATCTCAATAAATTCAGTAATAATTTTCACAGGATTATTTTCTTTGTCAAATCCTATATAGCTTGCATAAAAACCTTCACCATAGCCTGTTTCAAAAGCAAAAATATTTCCCGGATTTTCTTCTGTGGGTTTTAAAAATGCAAACTGATCGATGGCACCATTTTCATCGAAAAAATGCTCATGAAAAAATTCTTCATAAATTCCCATAAAATCGTCTCCTTTTCTTTGGAAAAGTTTCTGCTCATGAAGATTAAGCTGCTCCTGAGTTTGAAGATCCATAAAACATCCCATTCCGCTTTCTACGGGATAACCGAAAACTTCACCTTCTGCTAAATCTTTTATATTTTGCTCTTTGGTAATTGCCATTTTCCATGATGTAATTTTGGCATTGCTAAAAATAATTTCAGCATAGGCTACACAATTACTTTCAGTTTCTTTGTGAAGTAAAACCTGAAAGTCTCCTTTAGGAAATTGAGTCGTAAAAGGTTGCATATCATTTGTGATCAAAGGGTCACAGGCAACCAATTTTCCGGTGGAAAGATATATTTTTCCCACTTCAAAACTTTCCAATAAAGGACTTTCAACGAAGTCTTTTGAGAAAAGTTTTTGTATGTTTTCTAAGTGTGTCATTTTAATTTTTTAGGTTAAGGTTGAGGCTAAGATTAAGATAATTTTTAACCTTAGCCTAAGTCTCAACCTTATTTGTTATAAACTTTTTAGCTTCTCTTCTAAAATCGCAATCTTATCTTGCGCATCTTTTTGTTTTTTGCGCTCGCTTTCTACCACTTCTGGTTTTGCATTGGCAACAAACTTTTCGTTAGATAATTTCTTATCAACAGAAATAAGGAAGCCTTTTAGGTATTTTAATTCTTCTTCTGTTTTTGTTTTTTCTTCACCCAAATCTAAGTTTTCACTTAACGGAATTGAAACTTCCGTAGATCCAACAAGGAATGTAAAACTTGGTTTATCTGTTTTTGCTCCAAAATGAATTTCAGAAATATTGGCTAATCTCTTAATTACCGATTCGTTGTCAAACTCAGTAGCGTTGGTATAAACTTCTGCAGCTTCTCTTGGCGAAATGCCTTTTGTCTGACGGTAGTTTCTAACACCTGAGATCAAATCCTGAGCAGTCTCAAATTTCTTGATAATATCTTCGCTGAATGTTTCTGCTTTCTTCTGCTGAGAGATCATCAAAGCATCTTCTATTTTTCTGTCTGAAATCGTCTGCCACAATTCTTCCGTTAAGAAAGGCATGAACGGATGAAGTAGTTTCATCAATTCTTCAAATAAATAAATCGTCTTTGTATAAACTTCTTTAGAAATACCTTCACCATAATTGGGTTTAATTGCTTCCAAATACCAACCACAGAAATCATCTTTAACTAATTTTTGAAGTAAGCTTAAAGCATCCGAAATTCTAAATTTACTGAACTGGTCATTAACTTCAGCAATTGTTTTATTCAATTGATTTTCGAACCATTCTATCGTCTGAATATCTGTTGAATTAGCCGGCTTATCTTCATGATTCCACATGTTGATCAATCGGAAAGCATTCCAGATCTTTGTTCCAAAATTTCTTCCCAAATCGCAAAGAGGTGACGTGTAAACAGCATCTTTACCTTCTTCCATTCTTTGTTTTATCTGCTTTTCAGTTAAAACATTTCCTTCTTCATCAATCTGCTCAGAATCAAATTTCAAATCGTTTCCTGCTGCAGAACTCATCATAATTCCTACTCTTACTGCATCAGCTCCGTAACGCTCGATTAAGTCTAATGGATCTGGTGAATTCCCAAGAGATTTAGACATTTTTCTGCCAATTTTATCTCTTACAATCCCTGTAAAATAAACATTCTTAAACGGAACTTCTTTTCTGTATTCCAATCCTGCCATGATCATTCTGGCAACCCAGAAGAAAATAATATCCGGACCTGTTACCAAATCTGAAGTTGGATAATAGTAATTAATATCTTTATTATCCGGATTATTCAAGCCATCAAAAACAGACATTGGCCACAACCATGATGAAAACCATGTATCTAATGCATCTTCGTCTTGTCTTAAATCTTCAAGCTGAGCTATAATTCCCTTTTTCTCTTCTAATACTACAAGTGCCTGATATTTATCTTCTGCAACTACGAAATCATTTTCACCATCTCCGTAATAGAAAGCAGGAATTTGCTGTCCCCACCAAAGCTGACGAGAAATATTCCAGTCACGGATGTTTTCCATCCAATATTTGTAAGTATTTTTAAATTTTTCTGGATAGAATTTTACTTCATCATCCATTACAACATCCAAAGCTGGTTTTGCAATCTCAGACATCTTTAAAAACCATTGAACAGAAACTTTAGGCTCGATAACCGCACCTGTTCTTTCAGATGTTCCTACTTTATTCATATAATCTTCTGCCTTCAACAAAAGATCATTTGTTTCTAATTCTTTAGCGATTTGTTTTCTTACGTCGAATCTGTTTTTTCCTACGTAATGCAATCCGTGCTCGTTAAGATTTCCGTCATCATCCAAAGAATCAATCATTGGTAACTGATGTTTTTGTCCAATTTCATAGTCATTAATGTCGTGAGCCGGCGTAATTTTCAGCGCCCCTGTTCCAAATTCAATATCAACATATTCATCTTCAATGATTGGAATAACTCTGTTAACAATCGGAACGATTACATTTTTACCTTTCAGATGAGCATATCTCTCATCGTTAGGATTGATACAAACTGCAGTATCACCAAAAATAGTTTCAGGACGCGTTGTAGCCACCGAAAGGAATTCTTCTGTACCTTCGATTTTATATTTAAGGAAATATAGTTTTCCGTTTTGCTCTTTAAAGATTACTTCTTCATCAGAAATATTGGTTTTAGCCTCCGGATCCCAGTTGACCATTCTGTAGCCACGATAAATCAATCCTTTGTTATACAAATCAACAAAAGATTTAGTTACCTGTTGAGAAAGAGATTCTTCCATTGTGAAACGGGTTCTGTCCCAATCGCAAGAACAACCCAATTTCTTCAACTGCTCAAGAATTGTTCCGCCGTATTTGTCAGTCCATTCCCAAGCGTGCTTTAAGAATTCTTCTCTGGTAATATCAGATTTGTTGATTCCTTCAGACTTCAGTTTAGCAACAACTTTCGCTTCGGTAGCAATTGAAGCGTGATCTGTTCCCGGAACCCAACAAGCATTAAAGCCCTGCATTCTTGCACGACGGACCAAAACATCCTGAATGGTATTATTCAACATATGCCCCATATGAAGTATCCCGGTGACGTTAGGCGGTGGAATTACAATCGTATAAGGAGGCTTTTCGTTGGGTTCTGAGTGGAAATATTTGTTTTCCAGCCAGTAATTGTACCATTTTTGTTCTGTTTGCTGTGGATTATACTTTTCTGAAATCTGCATAAATTCTGGTTTCTATAACTTATAATTTGCAAAAATAGTTTAAAGTAAAAAAATGTAAGCATTAATTAAAATAATTTTTAACTTTGTTTCTCAAAATTTATCTAACAAACATATTAACTTTTAAGAATATGAAAAACTTATTAGCAGGAATTGCATTATTCGGAACATTTGCATTAGCATCTGCACAAACAATTACATTCGACAAAACTACTTATGAATATGGTCAAATTAAGCCAAATTCTGATGGTACAAGATTCTTTACAGTAACTAATACAGGAGATAAGCCTCTTATTATTTCTAATGTAAAGCCAGCTTGTGGATGTACTACTCCAGAATTTAGCCAAGATCCTATTGCACCTGGAAAATCAGCAAAAATTAAAGTTGGATACAACACTGCAACTGTTTCTCCTTTCAACAAAATGATCGAGGTATTTTCTAATGACCCTGTAAACAGCAGAAGTGTAATTTACATTAAAGGTGAAGTAACTGCTAATGCTCCAGAACCAAAACCATTAACTCCTGCAGAACAAAAAGCTAAAGCAAAAGCTGACAAAAAAGCAGCTAAAATTGCAGCTAAAAAATAATTTTTACTTTAAAAATTCTTAAACCGTCTCAATTGAGGCGGTTTTTTTGTTATATTTATGTTGTTAGATGTTAGATGTTAGATGTTAGATGTTAGATGTTAGATGTTAGAAAGTTAAGATATATTGAAATCCCATCATCATTTATCTATTGAATTAAATCATTAAATCATAAAAAATATGGATAATAATTTCTCAGACGATTTTTTAGTGAAAGGTAAATTTTCAATAAAAAAATCGTCAACAGAGTATAAAGGAAAGCTCACTAAAGAAGAAGGTGTGCAGTTATTAATTCAGGAAAAAGAAAAACTGAGAGAGCTTCAGGAAAAAATGTATGCCGACGGAAGCCAATCACTTTTAGTCGTTCTGCAAGCGATGGATGCTGCCGGAAAAGACAGTTTGATAGAGCATGTTTTTGGAGGTGTAAATCCTCAAGGCTGCAATGTTACCAGTTTTAAAACTCCTAGTTCTAAAGAATATTCGCATGATTTTCTTTGGAGACATTATTTAGCTTTACCTCAGAAAGGTATGATCGGTATTTTTAACCGTTCTCATTATGAAAGTGTTTTGGTCTGTAAAGTACATCCTGAATATAATTTAAGCGAAAAAACATGGGATTCTGTAAAAGATTTCGATAAAAAATTCTGGGAAAACAGATATGAAAGCATCAGAAATTTTGAGAAACACCTCGCTCAAAACGGAACGACAATTATTAAAATTTTCTTGAATGTTTCTAAAGATGAGCAAAAGAAAAGGCTTTTAGACCGTATCAACGAACAGGAAAAAAACTGGAAATTCTCAGCTGCTGACCTTCCCGAAAGAGCTTTGTTTGACCAATATATGGAATGCTACGAAACTGCCATCAATGAAACCTCAAAAGATGAAGCACCTTGGTACGTAATTCCCGCAGACAATAAATGGTTTGCAAGACTTTCTGCATTACAGATCATTATTGATACGTTAGAAAAAATGGATTTGAAATTCCCGAAACTTTCGGAAGAAGACAGAGCAGATTTAAAAGATGCTAAAAAGCAGCTTGAAAGTGAGTAAAAAAGCCTCATAAATTGAGGCTTTTAATATTATAATTTTTCAAAATCAATTTTGAATGATAAATTACCTTGAGTAAATGTACGCGAACTACCAATGAACTCAGAAGCAGGGATTGAAAATGTAGCCATTAGTTCATCTGGGCTTCCATCCTCTACTAATGAATTAACAGCATCATTATCTTTAAAATAAATATTAAACCCGTTTAATGCCTCATATCCTAAAGTAATATTGTAACTAGATAAATCAAAAACAACATTCGCTTGTTGATTAGTTACAATCCCTGTTGATAACATAAATGATGTATTTGAAGGCAGAAACTGATGAGGATTATTAGGATCTGGCGTTGATGAATTTTTATATAACTCTAGATACATATCTGCATATTTATTAACATTTGTAGTCATATAACTTTTACTTTCATCCCACGCTCCAGTAAAATTCACCCAATTTCCAGTCGTTCCTGTTACCATTACCCAATTCAGATTTGTAGTTTTTTGAGGAATAGAAGTAACAGTAATTTTCTTTATTTTTAATAAATTAGTATTAGTAACTGTTACATTTACTGTCTTTACAATATTTGTTCCCCCAGCTAATACTAGTGTTGCCTTTACAGTAAAACTACCTGCTGTTTTATAATTATGATAAATTTTAGATAAAGATCCGTCCCCATAATAAGTAGATCCATCACCAAAATCCCAATTCACATTAGTTATTTGTTCATTAATAGAATTTTGGAAATAAAATTCAAAAGTAGTATCAATAGACGCTTGTGTTTTTGAAGAAACTAATATTAAATTGTTTCCACTATTTCCAATGTTTATATTCGTATTCTCTGAAACATCATCAGATTCTCCTCCAGAACAAGAAAGGAAAATTAAAGAAACCATAGCTGCCTTTAATAAAATAGATAATTTTTTATTCATAGTACTTGTATTTTTAAGAATGCTAATATATTAAAAAAAACGAGAAAATCTATAAGCCGGATTTTGTACTTTAAAAAAGTGCCTGTTATTTATCTACGCTTTACATTGCTGCAAAACTTGAGCTGATTACCCCTCGGCTTTCAGAGCGAGCAACTCCTATTTTCATTACTGAAAAGAACCGATATACTTATCATTGCACCGCAAAGAGTTTACCTGGTTTCACTACAGCCGAACTGTACCTGCTTTCTGTTGCACTTGTCCTATCCTCACGGATGACGGATGTTATCCGCTTTGCTGCTCTATGGTGTCCGGACTTTCCTACCCTTACCGAAGTAAGAATCAACAAGCCGATTTTCTCGTGGCTGCAAAGATAGATAATTTGAAAATTCGGGAATGAAATAATTTGAAAATTTTTAATTCATTGTGTTTATTTGAAAAAATGCTTTATTCATTCATTTCCAAATTACTAAATTTTCAAATTGTCAAATTATATCATATCTTCGTGCAGTTATATATTTATTTTGATTTCTAAAGAGAAAGAATTTGCACAGCTTGTAAAAGATAATCAGGGTTTGATTATTAAAGTATCGCGTCTGTACACCAATTCGCTGGAAGATGAGGAAGACCTTTTCCAGGAAATTGTCTTACAGCTTTGGCGAAGCTATGATTCTTTTAAAGGAAATTCAAAGATTTCTACCTGGATGTATCGTGTTGCCCTTAACACTGCAATCACTCTTTTCAGAAAAAAAAGTAAAAGCTTACCAACTAATGAGCTCGACATCAATCACAGAGATTTTATTGAAGATGATGATGACAAGCAGCAACAGATTTCACTTCTTTACACGGTAATCAAAACTTTACCAAATGTAGAAAGAGCAATCGTAATGATGTATCTCGACGACTTACCCTATAAAGATATAGCAGAAAACTTAGGTATTACGGAAGTAAATGCACGTGTGAAAATGAACAGATTAAAGAAAATACTTAAAGAAAAAATGGAAAAATATGCCTGAATTTGATTTAGACAGCTTTAAGAAAACCTGGCAGGAACAACCTGTTCAGCCTAAATATAATGATAATGAGATTCTGAAAATGCTCAACAATAAGTCACGTAATTACATGAAATATATTTTCTGGATCAGCGTAATGGAGTTTTTACTTTTCAGTGTTTTGGGTGTATTTTATCTTATACAAAATAATGAATCAGATAGTTTCTTGAGTATTTTAGAAAAAATGGGGGTGCATAAAGATAGCCAACTGGTCACTAAACTTGACAATATTTATTTAATTGTAAAAATTCTTAGCCTTGTAGTTACCGGATTTTTTGTATTTAAATTTTATCAAAACTACCGTAAAATTAAAATTGAAGAAGACCTCAAAGCATTTATTACAAGAATAATTACCTTCAAAAAAACAGTCAATGCTTTTATTTTAACCAATATCGGGTTATTGCTAATTCTGATAAGTACACTAATCGGATTTGCTTTTTATATTTTAAATGTTCAAAACATAGAAATCAACAACTCCGCTTTTACAGGATTTATTGTTGGAATTATAGTAGGTACAATTTTGTGCGTTATTCTGATTTGGGTTTATTACAGATTGGTCTACGGAATTATTATGAGCAGGCTCGATAAAAATTTAAGTCAATTAAAAGAAATAGAATCTCAGGAAAACTAAAAATATTATTACATATTCAGCACAAAAAAAGCATTTCAAATTTGAAATGCTTTTCTGTTTTATAATTCTTTTCTTAATCTTGCGACTGGAATATTGAGCTGTTCACGATATTTTGCAATCGTTCGTCTGGCAATATTATACCCTTGTTCTTTAAGAATCACCACTAACGCATCATCTGTTAAAGGTTTTCTCTTATTTTCTTTACTAATTACTTCCTGAAGATGATTTTTTATTTCTTTTGTAGAAACTTCTTCACCATCATCATTTGTCAAACTATCCGAAAACAAATCTTTAAGATAAAGAATACCGTTTGGCGTATCGGCATATTTACTTTTTACTACTCTTGAGATTGTAGAAATATCAAAACCAGTAATATCAGCAATATCTTTCAAAATCATTGGCTTCAATGACTTTTCATCGCCCGTAATAAAATAATTATGTTGAAATTTAACGATGGCGTTGATCGTTTGCAGCAAAGTATTCTGACGTTGATTAATTGCATCGATATACCATTTGGCAGCATCCAGTTTCTGCTTAATAAATAATGCAGCCTGTTTATGCTCAGATGATTTTTTATCGTGAGAATATGTGGTTAAAATATCTTTATATTCTTCAGAAACCCTTAAAGTTGGTGCATTCTTGCTGTTAAGCATTGGGATTACCTGTCCGTCTTTCACCTGAATTACAAAATCCGGAATAATTTCCTGATTGATTGTAATGGTTTGTGTATCGAAGTTCCCACCTACTTTTGGTGACAGTTTTGAAATTTCCTCCAAGGCATCTTTCAAATCCTCTTCTTCAATATCATATTTCTGAATAATCTTATTATAATGCTTATTGGTAAGCGCCTCAAATTGATATCTCAAAATATTAGCAGCTAAAGAAACTGCCTTATCAGAACTTATTTTTTTCTCGATCTGCAATAAAAGACATTCCTGTAGACCTCTAGCCCCAACACCAGATGGATCAAGCTTCTGAATATAATTTTCAAGTATATCCTCTACCTTCTCTTTGGTTGTATAAATTCCCTGAGAAAAAGCCAAGTCATCCACGATCGCCTTAATTTCTCTTCTAAGATATCCGTCCGTATCTAGATTACCAATAATATATTCCGCAATTTTCAGATCTTCATCACTGATGTTAATAAGATTTATTTGCTCCATTAAATAGTCATACAACGATTGTCCCTCAGTAAGGAGACTTTCGTTATCAAAATCTTCATCATCGGCAGAATAATTACTAGAAGCCGTTTTATAGCTTGGTTCATCATCATACAGATATTCATTGACATCAAAATCTGTTTCTATACTTTCTGTACCCTCGCTTTCATAGCTTTCATCCAAAGTAGAATATTCATCTTCTTTAGATTCATCTTTTGCTACTTCAAGTGCAGGATTTTCTTCAAGTTCTCTTTCAAGCTCTTCTTCAAATTCCAAAGTATGAAGCTGAATCAACTTCATCAGCTGAATTTGCTGAGGGGCAAGTTTCTGTCCTAATTTAAGTTGTAAATGTTGTTTTAGCATATTCTACTTTGTGTTTGTTAACATAACATCTACGAATTTAATATTTTTTTTTGGAAAAAACATCATTAGCACGATTTTTGTAGCATTAAATATACAAAGTCAATACAATTATGTTTTGGCTTATTTTCACACAAAATATAATCCTATATTTTGCACATATCATTCAAAAATTTATTTAATTAATTTTCTTAGGAGCTATTTCCGTCTATCCGCTCATACTCCTCACGCCAATGCTCTCCAACACCAAATCCCTCCTACTCTCCAACTCATGTTCCGGG
>NZ_LELA01000057.1 GCF_001677955.1 Chryseobacterium sp. BGARF1 | reverse complement strand
ATGAACTTCTAATGGAAAGTTCTGAAAACATGGTCAAATTATCTGCCATAAAATTATTACTCAATAAAATTTAAACAGCCTCTAATTACATGATCAAAAATTTACTCTATTTATTTCTCTTTTTATTAGGAACTACATTTTATCAGGGAAAAAGCATTCCTGAAAAAACAATGCCTAAATTTTTCTGCGATCTATTGGCTCCGGCAAATGTTACTGTGACAAGTATTACACATACGGCAGCAACAGTGAGTTGGGCAAATGACCCAAATACTTCAAATTATACTTTAAGATATAGACCAGTCGGATTACCTATATGGTTTTCGTCAATCATTGTATCCAATCAAAATTTTTATAATTTGAATGGTTTAATGCCGTGCACAGCGTATGAAGTTCAGGTAGCTAAAATTTGCAATATTAATCAAGGTGCGTGGTCAACTTTAGTGGTTTTTAATACAAAACTCAATTATTGTACATCAGAGTCAGCAAATTCAGGTCTTATGCATCTTTCGAATGTTACAGTTACTCCTTCCTCAACTGGTTTATCGCAAATGATAAGCAATTCAGCAGCATCTTTATACACTGATTATCGTCCGGATGCCGCTCGTAAAGTTTATTTAAATTGGGATTCCGTAAACAATATGATTTCTGCTACCAAAATAGGTGCGATCAATCCAAATGCGGCTTTTGTAACAGCTTGGATCGATTTTAATGCAAATGGAACTTTCGAACCAAGCGAAATAATTATGAATGTTACATCAAGTTCGGCTAATGTTAGTACAAATACTTTTAGCGTGCCGTCTTTAGCTTCGGTTGGCGGAAATATAAGTTGTGCTGTTACGATGAGAGTTGTTTTTTCAAATACAGCTGTTACAAACGGTTGCGGTAATTTTGGGTATGGTGAGGTTGAAGATTATGATGTGTATTTATCAACAGAAGCTAATCTTGCAACAACTGAAATTAATAAAAATAAAGAAATTGGTATTTATCCAAATCCAACCTCAGATGTTTTAAATATTTCAGGAATTTCGTCAGATTTAGATTTTGAAATCTATAATTCAGTAGGGAAGAAGCTAAGCGAAGGGAAAACTAAAAATAAAACAGTGAAAGTCGGTCATTTAGTAAAAGGAATATATTTTATTGTATTAAAGGAAAAAGAACATTCAAGGTTTAAATTTATTAAGAAATAAAAAAGAATAGAGCGCCAGTTACAGCGCTCTATTTTAAAATGATTTTTTAATCGTTTCTAAGCCTTGCTTTCACATTATTTTTTTCAATAATATTCCTTAATTCTATAATTTCACTTTGTGAAAAGTATTTTTTCGGAATCATATTCATCGTCGTTTTACTTTGATAAACTAAAAACCAGTCTTTGGTTTCTTTTACTCTGTGGACTGTATTCCATGTAAAATCGCCATCAAATGTTTCGCCTTTTGTCTGAACTTTTTCATCAGTGAAAGTGTAAATGATCTCTTCCTGAATTTTCTTGTTAGAGTAAAAAGCATTTTTCAAACGGAAATAAGAACGGATGATGATAAAAATAAAAACAGCAGCAAACCAAATCGATGCAGATTTGAAAATTTCCTTCGTATTATATTCAGCATTAGAAAAGTTTAACCCAAAAATGGCTAATATGATCAATGAGAAAATAATAATTCTTGGGAATGAATTTTTAATATTAAAATTCAGAAAATCCTTAAATGTGATATGAGTTTTTACAGTCATTTAAAATTAATAATCAATAAAATAATTTGATAGATCGTCTGCGTATTCAAGCTTAAGCGACTTGTTCGCAACTCTTTGCTTCTTAAAATATTAAATGTAGAGGATAATCTTTGCGTTGAAAATTAATTCAAAATTAAATCCTTTCCAATTCGTCAGCATCGATCATTGTCTTAAACGTTCCGTAGTTTACCGTCACTTTATTTCTCGATATTTTTTCAATCGTTCCCACACTTGTACTTCCGGTAATTCTCACACGCTGCCCTTCTTTCATCCAGACAGCGCGGTCTACTTTACGTTTTTCCTCAATCTTTTCGTTGGTTTCCGTAATTTTTTCGATGACATCTTCTTTCTTCAGCTGTTGGGTAATTTTTCTTTTTACCACTTGAAGTCGTTTAGATTCATCTTTATCAGCTCCAATTTTTCTGAATTTTTCCTGTTCCAGAATTTTCACAAAATCTTTCACCACATCTTTCCTCGATTTACCTTTTACATAGCTGTCAATAAAACCTTCTATTTTAGTTCCGAACTGTAGTTTACGATGTTCATCTTCGTACAATTTCTGAAAATTAAATAGCTTTTGTTGTAGCTGTTCGTTTAGCTTTTGCAGATTATCACGCTTGTCTTCCACCGATTCTTTTCTTTCGGCAAGATCGGTTTTCAGTTTTTCAACTTCGTATTTTTCCTGTTGAAGCTTTACAATCGTTTTATCTAAATTCACAATATCATGTTCCACCTTTTTCTTGGCAGAATGAATGATAAATCTTGGGATTTTATTCTTCTCAGCAACTTCAAAAGTAAAAGAACTTCCAGCTTGTCCGATTTCCAATTTATACATCGGTTCAAGTGTTTCTTCGTTAAAGAGCATTGCTGCATTTTGCGCATTCGGAAGTTCTTCCACAACCAGTTTGATGTTGGTATAATGCGTCGTAATAATCGCAAAACTTTTCTTATCATAGAAAAATTCCAGAAAACTTTCAGCCAAAGCACCACCCAATTCAGGATCAGAACCTGTTCCAAATTCGTCAATCAATAAAAGGGTTTCTCCATCGGCTTCACGAATGATTCCACCCATTTTCTTTAATCTTGAAGAATAGGTCGAAAGGTGATTTTCAATAGATTGATTATCCCCAATATCGGTCATGATCTTATCAAAGAAAAACATCTCAGATTTTGGATGTGTCGGAACTAAAATTCCGCTCTGAATCATTAATTGAAGCAATCCTACAGTTTTCAACGTAATAGATTTTCCTCCAGCATTAGGACCGGAAATACAGATAATTCTGTTGTGATCCGTTAAACTTAATGATTGTGGGAAAATCGTTTTGTTTTCAGCTTTATTTCTCAAAAACAACAAAGGATGAAAAGCTTCTCTTAATTTTAATGTTCTGTGACGGTTTATTTTTGGTAAAACTCCGTTAACAAGTTCTGCAAATTTGGCT
The DNA here is from genome assembly GCF_001677955.1 of Chryseobacterium sp. BGARF1. Lineage (GTDB taxonomy): Bacteria > Bacteroidota > Bacteroidia > Flavobacteriales > Weeksellaceae > Chryseobacterium. Next base: position 128,532 of record NZ_LELA01000057.1, on the reverse strand, counting down.
TTAGCTCTCGTTAAATCAAGATCGAAAATATACATTTGGTATCTCCAAAGTTGAGGTTGGAATTCTGCCAATTCTGCGGTTAATTTTCTCAGAATTTTGTCTATTTCCTTTTTCTCTTCTTCCTGGTCTTCCTTTAGCTTAAAATAATGCTTTACTACAGAATCTGGTTGCATGTAAGTGATAGAACCTGTTTTTGAAAGGCCTAAAACTCTTCCTGCAACTCTTTTTTTGTATGCCGATTTTACAGCCAAAACTCTTTGGTCATCAATGATCGTTTCTCGAATATCATCCAAAAATTCACTTTGACCGTAATTGAATAAAGCTCGGTTGAAATTTTCTGTAATTGCTTTTTTAGCATGTTGAATTTGCGTTCTCAACTCTTTTAAGATCGGTGAGGCTTCACTTTTTACTTCGCCAAAACGGTTAAAAACTTTATCAACTTTATCAATGATTTCTTTTCTAAATTCTAATGCAGAAACATCCTGAATCAAATTAGGAAAAGTTTCGGGCATGGTTGGAAAAAACTTTTGCAGTTTCCCGATTTGTTCCGTTAACGTTTTTATTTTGATAAAAGCTACATTTTCCAATCGATAATTTTCGATCAGCATTACTTTTAGTTCAGTTTCAATATCTTCATATTCATTGAATGGAATCGCATTCGAACTTTCAAAACTCGATAAATATTCGGAAGTTTTTTTTAATGAAACTTCGGCTTCGTCAATTTCCATCGGACGAAGGTCAAGGATTTTATCTCTCGTTTTCGGAGAATATGCAAAAGGAGCAATTTCCGCGAGCAATTGCGGAAATTCTAATTCGTCTAAATCTTCTTTATCTATATACACAGTGCAAAGATAATTAATTTGAAAATGAATTAATTGGAGAATTTGAAAATGTGTTTTTATTTTAAACCATAAAAGACACAAAAGTATTGGCTTGAATAATTAAGGATTTTTAAAGCTTTCAAAAGCTGATGAGTTCGTCTAAAGCAATATGTATTAAATTTAAATAAACTAATGTGTTTAAACTTTTGTGCTTTTTATGGTTGAAAGTTTTCTTACATTTAATAGATGAAAATAGAAACCGAAAGATTAGTTTTAAAATCAATCGACGAAAGTCATGTAGAAGATATTTTAAAGATTCGAAGCAATGAAGTAGTCAATCAATTTGTCAAAAGAATTTCGCCAAAAACAAATTATGACGCACTGGATTTTATTTTGACAATAAAAAAAAGAGTAGAAAACAAAGAAACATTTTATTGGGGAATTTCTTTAAAAGATCAAACAGATCTTATCGGAACAATCTGTTTATACCGATTTTCTGAAGACCGAACGGAAGCTGAGGTAGGTTATGAATTACTACCTGATCATCACAGAAAAGGAATTATGTCTGAAACTTTGAAAGCGGTTTTGAATTTTGGTTTTAATGAATTGTATTTAAATGAAATTTTAGCGTTCACCAATAAATTTAATGAAAACTCAAAATCATTACTTTTAAAGCATCAATTTACTTTGGAAGAGGGAAGGGTTGATGAGGGTTTTCCTGAGAATTTGGTTTTTATTTTAAGACGCAAATAACTATGTATTCAAATTTATATAAAGCTGCCGATTTATTGATAGAATCTGTTAATAATTACCTCGGGTTATTTAAACATAAAAAAGAATTTACAGCGGAAGATGTTTTTAATTCAATGGTCTATCATTATAAAGAGGTGAAAATGATAGACATTTTTATAATGATGTATCCTCAAGAAGTATTTATACTGTCATTTGATGAATTGTATATTAGTTTACACAGGAATCATAAAAACTTTTTAACCTTATCGTTTATGCGTGCTTTTAAATTTAGTGATGACACAGATGAAACTATAGAAATTAGATTTACATTAGATTTCGATTCTATTAATTGCTATTCATATTATAGCGAAAATATTGTATTGAATGCTGTTGACTTAAAAAGTGATGAGGATTCATTTGATAAATTAATTAAAAGTTTTAAAAGTGAAATGTTTTATGAAAAGATTAAATTCTTAAGACCCGATTTTCATGAATTAAGAATTAATTACAATGTTTAAATATATTTTCAAATTAACTCATTCTCAAATTTTCAAATTAAAATGACAACCTGGACAGAAATTTTAGCCCCAATAAAAAGCACAGAATATTTTACCCAACTTTGGGAAAAAGTAGAACATGAATATGCAGCGGAAAAAGTTTTTCCTCCAAAAAGTCAAATCTTCAGAGCGTTAGATTTAACTGCTTTTGAAGATGTGGAAGTTGTAATTATTGGCCAGGATCCTTATCATAACGATTTTCAGGCAAATGGATTGTGCTTTTCCGTTTCAGAGCAGGTAAAAGCACCACCTTCGCTTAAAAATATTTTTACAGAGTTAAAAGATGATGTAGGAGTAGAGCGTATTTCAAAAGAACTGGACGATTGGGCGAAACAGGGTGTTTTATTGTTGAATGCGACATTAACCGTTCGTGCGCATTCTCCAAATTCTCATAAAGATTTAGGTTGGGAAAAATTTACTGATTTTATTATTAAAGAAATTTCAGATAAAAAAGAAAATGTAGTTTTCGTTTTGTGGGGAGCTTTTGCACAAAAAAAAGCCGAATTGATTAATCCGGCTAAACATTTTATTATAAAATCTGCACATCCATCACCTTTTTCTGTATACAGAGGTTTTTATGGAAGCAAACCTTTTTCGAAAATTAATGAATATCTGGCTTCAAGAAGTAAGAAAATTATCTCATGGTAGATTGGTTTTGACTATCATCTTTGGTAATCTCAATTGCTATTTTATATTTCCCTGGAAGAGATTTTGTACCATTCTGTGCTGTTGGACGAGGTGTAATTTCTTTTAAAGAAATCGTATATCCGTTAAATGACTGCGTTTTGTGGTAATCTTTACCTTTAACTTCTGCGGTTGATAATTGTAAAATCATGGGTCTGCTTGTGGTGCTCATGAATTCAATATTTGCAACGGCAACTCCTGCCCAAACGCATTGAGTTCCTTCAGGACAACGGCTGTCTTCTGCGATACCTTTGAAAGTAACGTTCATTTGAAATTCTGGTAAAAATTTATTTTCGCCTTCATTCAAATAAATAATGTTGCCTTCTTTTTTAAGAGGTGTTTCGTTCAAAATGGTAGCTTCTTGCTTGGTTGTAGTTGGTTTTGTGTTTTCTTTCTGCGCATTGCAGTTTACTAAGCTGACAACACTTAAACCTACGATTATATTTTTAAACATTTCTATAAATTATATGACGTTAATAAGGTCTAAAATTACAACTAAAAGCATTGCAATTCCTACAACTAAACTAAATCCTGTTCCGTAAATAAAACCGATAAAAGCTCCTTTTGTAGATTTTAATGCTTTGTTCATGTCTTTACTGTCGTGCAGAAGTTCACCAATAAAAACCCCGGCAAACATTCCGACCAAAAAACCTAAAGGGATTGGTAAAAAGATTCCAACAATAGTTCCGACAACAGAGCCAATACTTCCCCAACGTGTTCCGCCATATTTTCTGTTGGTTTTTGCAGGAATTACATAACTTAAAACAACAGAAGCAAGAGTGAGAATCACAAAGGCCCAAATGTATAGGACTGAAAGATCTGCATCTGTTCCGTATTTATAAATTAATAATCCGGCAAGACTTAAAACAAGCCCTGGCAAAACTGGTAAAAAAGTTCCTAAGATTCCTAAAATAAGTAAAATAATACTTAAAAATGAAATTAACGAATGATCCATATTTATTGTAATAAAAAAAGTGACTTTGCAGCCACTTTTTAGGTATCAATTTTTAAGCCGATTTTTAAAGATTTAAAATTACATATTGTAAAATTACTCCTGCATTTCCAATGTTTCCTGTAGCATGATTATGGAAACTTGTATAGTAGATATATCCGCTGTTTGTAGATCCAGAACAAGGTCCTACCGTTGCACCTAAAGCTACCAAATAAGGAACTGTAATGGTAGGAACAGAAATGCTGATTTGAATGTTTCCTGGAAGTGTAATACAAACAGTTGTAAATGTAGAATTCGGAGCATTACCAATTGGAGTGGCTGGAATTCCTGTTGTGGTAAAATGATTGGTTCTGATCATCAAAGGACTGTTTGATGAGGTTTCTTTAACCAAAACTTCCCAATAAGTAGGGTCGTAGTTGGTGATTTTTTGCCATGTACCTAGATCAAAATCAATATTTAAAGTGTTAAATCCTAAAGCAGTTGATAATCCTGCATTGTTTACTGTTGCTGGAATGATCCCTGAGTTTCCTGTATTATTTGAACATAATTTTGTATCCGGAACAAATCCTCCTGGAAGCGAGCAATTGCTAGTATAATCTGTTCCTCCTACCAAATATGAAACATCCCAGTCTGATGCGTAAATACTTCCGCCATTTGCTACAAAAATAGCCAAGTTAGCATCAATGGCAGGATAAAGTGATTGATTTGCGTTGTAATTTCTAGAGCCACAATTCAGGAAAATAATATCATATTGAGCAATGGTATTAATGTTAGCCAAGTCTACATTGGTAATTGCTGTGGCAGTATAACCTAAGGACTGAATAATGTCTTCAATTTTATCATAGCTTCCTTTTACATAGGCTATTTTTGCGACCTGATTTAGTTTTGTTTGATCTGCATTCAGAGTTACTGTTTCATTGTTTTTTACTGTAGTCGCAATTTGAGTACGGAAATTACTACCATTACCGGTTTGAATATGGATGGTTTGATTTCCTGCCGGAGCTTCTAAAGTAAAGTTACCGTCTGCATCAGAAGTGGTGTAATAGATCTTGTACTTTTCGTCAAATGTGAAAATTGATGCTCCTCCAATGGGTTTGGTACCATTTTGGGACATTACTTTTCCTGAAAGTTTACCGGTTTGTATGGTGTTGTCAACTTTAACTTCGGTGGGAGTTTCAGAATCTGATCGGCACGACCCAAGTGATAATAGAATAATGAAGATCAATAATAAGTTGAGGTTTTTCATAAGATATAGTTTTTATGGTTTAGTTTACTAAATTAATGATTTTGTTGTTAATTTGATTTTGTTTTTGATTTATTTTTATGTAATTGTTATTTATGTTTGCTTAATTTTGTTGAAAACTCTTATTTGATTAGGGTTGCGATACATCTTAATTTTATTAAATTTGTTATAAATGAAAGACGAAATAAAAGATACCAAGAGTTTTTTTCAGGAACTGAGTGAGCAGCTTTATATTAGTATAAGTAAAATTGCTCCTACAGGGCTAGATTGGGTGCTTCATATCATTGTTAAACTAAGTTTACTTGTCGCACTTTTTTTGTTGTTGGATTTTATTTTTAAAATCACCATCAATTATATCTTTCGTTTTTTTAGAAATGAAAATAGATTTCCCGTTTTAAAATCTATCTATCGGTCTAAGATCACCAATTCTGTAGCACATTTTACAGCTTTGGCCATTGTAGGTTCTATGCACGAAGCTATTTTTGTAGGAGCATTAAAACAGACCACCATTTTCATTATCAGATCGGTCAATTTAGGATTGGTTATGATTCTGGCGGGAATGTTGTATCGATCTTTAACAGCATTCAGAAACTATTTCACCATACAACAAGATTATTATAAGGTGATGGCAATTAATGCGATTTCCGAAACGGTAAAAATCTTAGGGATCTTTATATTTACCATTGTGAGTATCTGTGTAGTCTTTGGGATTAAAGGAACTACGATTGTCGGAAGTTTAGGAGCGATAACGGCAGTTTTGGTCTTAGTTTTCAGAGATACAATCTTGGGTTTTGTGACCGGAATTCACGTTGCTACCTCAAAAAGCTTGAAGGTAGGCGATTGGATTGGAATTCCTAAATATAATATTGAAGGAAATATTTTGGATATCAGTTTGTTAACCACAAAAATTGCTAATTTCGATAAAACAATTTCTTCAATTCCAACGTACGATCTGTTGACAACTGAGATTAAAAATCTTCAGGTAATGTCTGAGTCTAATACCCGAAGAATTAAGAAATCTATTTTCTTTAATATCAATTCGTTTAAATTTTTGAATAATGAAGAAATTGAACGTTTAAAAGAAATCAATCTTATATCCGATTACCTCAATGATAAAACCTCAGAGATCAATCAGGAAAAAGAATCAATACAGCATAAAGACAAGGTGATTAACGGAAGGCAGCTTACTAATGTTGGGGTTTTTAGACATTATGCCCAAAGATATTTAGAAAATGATGCTGAGATCGATAAGGAAAGTACAATAATGGTTCGCCAGTTAGAGATCACTACGCAAGGGCTTCCAATGGAAATTTATTGTTTTACCAATGATTCAAATTGGCAGCGTTTTGAGCAGATTCAGGCAGATATTTTTGATCATTTACTGGTTGCCTCAAAAGAATTTGATCTTCAGATTATGCAAATCGGATTTCCAAAATAAATATTTTAAATTATTTTGTTAGATTTTGACCTTACTTATGGTAAACATTATTTTACTATAGCCAGACTTGTGCTCACAGGAAATTAAAAAACTTTTATAAAGCCATTTTCGAGTGGTTTTTTTATTTTTGTACTTTAATTAATGAGGAAGTAAGATCTCGAGTTTTATTTGATATATTTAAAATTCTCATTTTAAGCCTCAAACTTCAATAATACAATGACAAAACTAAGTGTAAACATTAATAAAATTGCAACTTTAAGAAACGCTAGAGGAGGCGAAACACCAAGCGTGACAGAAGCTGCAATAAAAATTCAGGAATTTGGTGCACACGGAATTACTATTCATCCAAGACCTGATGAAAGACATATTACCAGAAAAGATGTTTATAATCTGAAGCCTTTGGTAACGACTGAATATAATATTGAAGGAAACCCTCACCGCGAATTTATCGATATGGTTCTTCAGGTAAAGCCGGAACAGGTGACTTTGGTTCCTGATGCAGATGATGCCATTACTTCAAATGCAGGATGGGATACAAAAAAACATCTTGATTTTTTAAAGGAAATTATCGCTGAGTTTAAAAATGTAGGAATTCGTACTTCTATTTTTCTTGACCCGAATCCTGAATTGGTGGAGAGTGCTGCCCAAACAGGAGCAGATAGAATCGAGTTGTACACAGAGGCTTATGCAAAAAATTACACCGTTAATAAAGAAGAAGCCATAAAACCTTATTACGAAACGGCTGTAAAAGCTGCTGAATTTGGTTTGGGAATTAATGCAGGTCACGATTTAAGTTTAGAAAATTTAAAATATTTTGCAGACAATATTCCGAATCTTTTAGAAGTTTCTATTGGTCATGCTTTGGTTTCTGAAGCGTTGTATATGGGAATGGAAAATACGGTTCAGTCGTATTTGAAGAGATTAGCAAAATGGTAGAATTAGAAACTAGATGTTAGAAATTAGAAGTTAGTATTGTAGACTGTTTTACTAACTTCTAATATCTAATTTCTAACATCTTAATTAAAAATTATGGAAATTTTACATTCAAAAATATTTGGCGAAAATTTGTCGTCAACACCACTTTTGGTATTTCACGGTTTGTTTGGAATGCTTGATAATTGGGGAAGTTTCGGGAAAGAATTAGGAGATTTTTTACCGGTTCATTTAATTGATTTGAGGAATCACGGCAGAAGCTTTCATTCTGAAGAGATGTCGCATGATGATTTGGCAGATGATATTGCCAATTATATGAATCATTACGGAATTGAAAAAGCTCACGTTTTAGGACATTCTTTGGGTGGAAAAGCGGTGATGCAGTTCGCCATCAATTATCCTGAAAAAGTAGAAAAATTAATCGTTGTGGATATTTCTCCAAAAGCTTATCCGCCACATCACCAGGGAATTATCAAAGCTTTAGAAACGGTAGATTTTAATACGGTAAGTTCTAGAAATGATGTTGAAGCGGTTTTAACTCAATATATTCCTGAGAGATCTACGATTCAGTTTTTAGCTAAAAATTTGTATTGGGAAGAATCTGGTGACAGCAAAAAATTGAACTGGAGATTTAATCTGAAAACGCTTGCAGAAAAATACAATCAATTTGTTTCCAATGCAATCAGGTATGGAGTTTTTCAGGGTGAAACTTTATTTATTGCAGGTGAAAAATCAAATTACATTTTGCCACAGGATGAGTTTTCTATCAAACAGCAGTTTCCGAAAGCTCAGTTTGTAAAAATCAAAAATGCCGCACACTGGGTTCAGGCAGATAATCCTGTTGATTTTGCAGTAGTGGTGAAAGATTTTTTAAATATAGTAAACTAAACAACTGTTTTAAAAATTGTTAAATTTTTCCCAAATACTTTATTTTTAAATATTGTGAATTATTTTGTTGTAAATTGGTTTTGTCAAATTGATAAGTATATTTATTTTGTGTTTTGTTATATTTAAATGAAATACAATTTTATTGATTGTTTTAAATGTGCTTGTTGTTATTTGGTAGTTAATTCATATTTAACAAATTTGCATCAAAAAGGAAACTTAGCACGTAGGTTTCCTTTTTTTATGGCTTCAAATAATGTGAATAATTATGAAAATCTAATGAGTTTTGACTGAAAAAGTTGCAAATTTGCACAAATTGTTTTTCGGTTGAAATTCAACTCAAATCAATTCTTGATAAAAATAAAATCGACTAAATTTAGAAGGTCATCAATTAGAATTAAATTCATGGTTTTTGTAACAGGAGCAACAGGAATTTTAGGCAGAGTCATTGTTTTAGAACTTTTGAAAAAAGGTAAAAAAGTGCGTGCTGCAAAAAGACCTTCAAGCAACATCAATGAAGTAAAACATTCTTATCAGTATTATACCGGAGATCATGACAATTTTTTCAATAAAATCGAATGGATAGATGTTGATTTCGATGATATTAATTCTATTGAATATGTCTTAGAAGGCGTTACTGAAGTTTATCACTGTGCTGCAAAAGTGAGTTTTCATCCAAAAGATGAGAAAGAGATGTATCATACCAACATCAAGGCTACAGAGAATCTTCTTTTTGCCTGTGAAAATTCTACGGTCGAAAAATTTCTTCACGTCAGTTCGATTGCCGTGTTGGATTTATTGAATGAAAAAGGTGAATTAGATGAAAATTCAGATTTTAATCCTAAAGAAGAACATTCGGCTTATGCAATTTCAAAACATCTTTCTGAAATGGAAATTTGGAGAGCTTCTGCAGAAGGATTAAATACAATTATCATCAATCCCGGAATGATCATCGGAACAGGAAACTGGGGAAAAAGCAGCGGAGATATTTTCCCGACTTTTGAGAACAACAGCTTTACTTTCTCGGGCGGAACAAGTTATGTTGACGTAAGAGATGTAGCTGAAATCTCAATCAAGCTGATGGAAAATAGTAATTTCGGAGAACGTTTTATTATCGTTTCAGAAAATAAAAAATACGCTGATCTTGGAAAACAGATCAGAACAAAATTAGGATTGAAAGAAGCGAAAATTCTTTCAAAAAGTACTTTGGAGATCGGTAGAATAGCCAACTTTCTTTTCGGATGGATCTTTCCTCAACTGAAAATGGCTACCCAATCAAATATTGAGGCGGTTTCTTCTCTGAATGTAATTTCTAATCAGAAAATTAAGGATAAATTAGGTTTTAAATTTATTCCTGTACAAGAAAGCATCGATTTTCATCTCAACAATTATATTAACGACAAAAAGCTGAACAAAAAATAATGAATCTTGCAGAGGCAATTATTAAAAAAAATATAGAAAAGCACCCTTTAAAATCGGCAGTAGGTTTCAAGAAAAAGGAAGGCTGGAAAGAATTGAGCTGGAAAAAATTTGGTGAAATTGTTTTTAAAACCGCCAATGCGCTGAAAAATTCAGGTGTTGAGGAAAATGATAAAGTGGCAATTTATGCAGATAATTCTGCAGAATGGATGATATTCGATCTGGCTGCGATGTCGATCGGTGCTATTACAGTGCCTATTTATTCTACCAACAATGCAGAACAGGCAGAGTTTATATTGCAAGATTCTGGTGCCAAAGTAGTTTTGGTAGGCGATCAGGTGCAGTATGATGGCTGTCTTGAAATTTTGAAAAAAGAAAGCAACGATAATCCGCTTAAAACAATTATTGTTTCTAAAAAAGCAGTGTGGATCAAGAAAGAATTCAACAGTTTTTATCTTGAAGATTTTATCTCAAAATCTTCTCCGGAACTTGAAATTATTTCTAAAAATGATGATGATTTAGCCACCATTATTTATACTTCGGGAACTACAGGAGCGCCGAAAGGAGTGATGTTAACGCATGGAAATTTCACTAAAGCATTCGATGCGCATTTTGAATTTTTTAAATTTAAAAATTTCGAAGAAGAACTTTCATTAGCGTTTTTACCTTTAACCCACGTTTTCGAAAGAAGCTGGAGTTTGCTTTGTCTGTATGGGGGAGCGAGAGTTTATTTTTTAGAAGATCCGAAAAGTATTGCCAAAGCTTTGGAAGAGGTGAAGCCAACGATGATGTGCGCGGTTCCGAGGTTTTTTCAGAAAGTGTATGCTGGAGTTTTAGAAAAAGCAGAAGAAGGTTCGTCACTAAAAAAGAAAATCTTCAATTGGGCTTTAGAAGTAGGTAAACAAACCGGAGAATTAAGAAGAACGGAAAAGCAAATTCCATTCGGTTTAAAAATAAAAGAAACCTTTGCAGAATTGCTGGTTTACAGTAAAATTAAAGAAAAAATGGGAGGTAGACTTTGGTTTATGCCTTGTGGAGGCGCTTCTTTGTCACCGGAAGTTACCCAATTTTTCGAATCGGTGAACATTCATCTTACCGTTGGTTACGGCCTTACGGAAACTACCGCAACTTTAACAGCTTTTCCGTTCACAAATTTTGAACACGGAAGCTGTGGAAAACCTTTACCGGGCGTTGAAATTCGTATTGGTGAACAAGACGAGATTCAGGCAAAAGGAAACGGAATTATGAAAGGATATTATAACAAGCCTGAAGAAACCGAAAAAGTTTTCACTCAGGATGGTTGGTTTAAAACTGGTGATGCAGGAAGGTTTGACGAAAAAGGTAATTTATTTATTACTGATAGGATCAAAGATCTGATGAAAACCTCCAATGGAAAATATATTGCCCCGCAAATGATCGAAAATTTGTTGACCAATAATAATTTCATCCAGCAGATTGTTTTGATCGCTGAAGGAAAACAGTTTGTCTCTGCTTTAATTGTTCCGAATTTTGAGTTTTTGAACGATTATCTTAAGAAAAGCAATATTCCGTTTACCCATTGGGAAGAGCTTGTAAAAAAGAAGGAAGTAATCGACTTTTACAAAGAAAAAATCAATGAATTGCAACAGCATCTTTCTGACTTCGAAAAGGTAAAAAAGTTTACTTTAATGCCTGCCGAATTTGAAATTGGTACAGGAGAAATAACCCCAACCTTGAAGATTAAAAGAAATATCGTGCTGAAAAAATATGCCGATATTATTGAGGAAATGTATTAAACTACAACAAAGATAAAAGTGATAAAAGTTTTAAACACATAAGTTCTTTTGAAAATCTTTGATTTTCTTTCTTATGTGAACTTTTGTTTTCAAAGTTTTTAAACTTAATAAAACTAATGTGTTCTAATGTGTTTAATAAAAAAACTTTGTCTCTTTTGTGGTAAAAAAATAAACTATGACAACACAAGAATTTTTAGGAAAAAAAGAATTTAATATACATACACAAACAGTTTCAGAAAGCTGTCCGTCAAATATTGCTTTGATTAAATATTGGGGAAAGTATAAAGACCAGATTCCAGCAAATCCGAGTATCAGTTTTACATTAAATCATTGCAAAACAAATACTGAAATAGAGTTTTCAGCCAACGAACCATTTTCTGTTCAGACTTTTCTTGCAGGAAATGAAGAAGTGAAGTTTGCCGAAAAAATTGAAAAATATTTTAAAAATATCGAGCAGTACCTGCCTTGGATTTTAAAAGGAAAATATATCATAAAAACAGAAAATACATTTCCTCACAGTTCAGGAATTGCAAGTTCAGCATCAGGTTTTGGTGCGATTGCAAAATGTCTGATGAAATTGGATGAAAGTTTTTCCGGAAAAAATTCTGATGAAGAATCCTTAACGAAAGCATCTTTTTTAGCAAGATTAGGAAGCGGAAGTGCTTGCAGAAGTCTTTACAACGGATTAGTTGTTTGGGGTGAATCGGACGAGGTTTCAGGGAGTTCAGACTTATTTGCAGTACAATATCCTAATTCTGAAATTCATGATATTTTCAAAGATTTTAATGATTGGGTTTTGCTGATCCATGAAGGAGTAAAAAGCGTTTCTTCAACGGTTGGTCATGGTTTGATGAATACCAATCCGTATGCGGAAAGAAGATTTCAGGAAGCAAGAGAAAACTTTGTTCCTATGAAAGAGATCTTGAAAAGCGGGGATTTACAAGGATTTATCAAATTGGTAGAACACGAAGCATTAACGCTTCACGCGATGATGATGATGAGTGACCCTGCATTTATTTTAATGAAAACAGGAACTCTAGAAGTAATCAATAAAATTTGGGATTTCAGAAGAGAAACAGATTTACCATTATTCTTTACATTGGATGCAGGAGCAAATGTTCATTTACTGTTTCCAAATGATGGTTCAGAAGAAAAAATAAAAACTTTTATCGAACAAGAATTACTTCAACATACTCAGAAAAATGGAGTAGTGAAGGATGTGATGAAGTTTTAGAATGAAAAAGAAGAAAAGAGTTTTACTAATTTGCTTATTGATTGGTTTTCTGCTATTGCTCTATTTTAATGTGAGTTACAATAAAGGTTCAGTTGTTGAAACTTGGGGAAGAAACAGAACAATCAATTGGGAATGGGATTGGCGAGATCTTTGGCCTTTTTAAAATATAGGAGCGGACTTTTAGTTCGCTTTTTTTGCTTTATTAATCTCTGTTAATTATCTTTCTCAATTTAAAGTAATAAAAAATCCAAACTAAAAAGTTAATCCAAGGAATAATAATAAAGTATTCTTCACCTGAAAACTCTGAAAGACTTGCCAAAATTAAAGACAGATAAAGAAAATAGCCTACGAAAAATGCCAGAATTACAAAGTATTTATTTTTTCTGATTTGTTTGAACAGAATTAAAAAGGCAGGTAAACTAAGAAAAGCTATTACTATTTGAATTCCTAATGCGATTCCATATTGTAAACCACCAAAACAGTTCATTTTCGGTCTACCATCTTCATAATAATCTGGAGTTTGCATGTCGATTATGATTAAAAATATAATCATAAAAATGGTTCCTACCAAAAAACTGGCAAGTATTCCTGAACCTATTACTTTTGCGATTTGTTTTTTCATATTCAATAAGAACGAATTTAATATGATGTAGCGTTAAAGATTCCTCTATTTTTTTTAAAATAGAAAAAAGATTTCCCTTCTGTAAAAGAATTTGCATCAAATTTGCAGCCTCAAATGACCATCTAATTAAAACAATTCAAATTTAACATATCATATGGGTTTCAAAAATGAGTTTTTGAGTGATTTCTCAACCTATCTCAAAGATAAAAGAAAAACATTTTTTCTGTGTTTTTCTATTTTTTTTATCGTTGTTTTTCTCCTGTTGAGTTTTTATGTGGTTGATTCTTCTCCAAAGTCTTGGGATCTTCTCGTTTCTCAGGAACTGCAGGAAGATCCAAACGCTATTTTAGATGTTTTGATGAAAGGTTTCAGTTGGTTGGGAACTGTTTATGTTGCAGCAATTATGGTTGTTATGTTTTCTTTGATTTTCTTGATATTTAAATATACCAAAGAAGCTCTTTTTGTATTGTCGTGTCTTTTGTCTGGAGGTGTAAGTTATGTTTTAAAAACATTGATCGACCGTCCGAGACCTACGACAGATTTTGTAAGAATTGTTGAAGAAACACATTATCAAAGCTTTCCAAGCGGTCATGTTTTATTTTATACTGCTTTTTTCGGAACATTGATGGTGATCGCTATTTCTTCAAATATTTTAAAATTATCCTGGAAAATATTGATCTCTATAATCTGCTCGGCGATGATCGTTTTGGGAGCCGTTTCGCGTATTTATTTGGGTGCACACTGGTTTACAGATGTAATCGGTGGATTCATCGTTGGAGTTCTCTTTGTGATGTTGACAGGAAGTATTTATCTTAGAAGTAAAAAGAAACAGATCCAATAAGATTTTTTTCAATTTAAAATTAATTATCAATCTTCAGTTACGACAGCATCACGTTCGCCATCTTCTTCTTTTCCTTCTTCGATCATTTCTTCTGCTTCTGCAATTTCTTCCGGATCGGCTTGCTCTATTCGTTCTTCCTGATCATCATTGTGATGATCAACAAAGAATTCACAATAAATAGGAAGGTGATCTGAACCGAAATTTTCTAATGTTTTTAAATCTTTAATGAAAATATCTTCACTGTGAAACATCAGATCGATAGGAAATCTGAAAAGCCAGTATTTTGCATGGAAAGTAGATACAAAAGCATGGCCGACCCTGGGATCGATCAAATGACTTGTTTTTCTGAATAAAATAGAAGATTTAGACCAAGCAACATTATTGAAATCTCCCACAACGATCACCGGTTTTTTTATTTCGGTGACTCTTTTGGCAACGCTGAGAATATCGCCGTCTCTTTCTTTTGAAGTTTCTTCTTCAGTAGGACTTGGAGGAGGAGGATGAACTCCAAAAAATACAAATTCAAAACCATCTTCGGTTTTTAAATGTGCTTCAATACTCGGAATATCATCCGCTACAAAATAATGTGTTTTTGATCCTTCAACTTTTATTTTAGAATAAAAATGCATTCCGTAAGTGTTCTCAAGGGTAACTTTATGTTGGTAAGGATAATCTTTTTCTAAAACCTGTAGCGCTTTTTCCCAATCGGCGTTGCTTTCCATTGTCAGGAATATATCTGGCTTGTTTTTGTTGATGAGATCAATGAATTTTTTGAAATCGGTGTTAAACTGATAAACATTGGCGGAAATAAAATGATATTTCTTTGAAGATCGATCGGTTTGTGGATGCTTTTTAACTTTATAAAGCGGAGTATATTTAATCAGCGTAATTCCGTGATAAATGATCATTGCCAATAATAAACCTTGCAGATACCAGAAATATTCTGTTTTTGTGATGATAAAACCTAATGCAAAAGTGATGATTGTAAAATAAGTAATCTGAATTTTACCAAAATCGGGAAACCGAAAAATCCAATGCGAGCTCGGTATTTTTGGTAATAGGGTTAAAATCAACAATAAAGCACTTAGAACAAGGTAAGTTTCCCACATATTTCTTAAGATATAAAATAAAAATAAGTTATTTTCAGGTAATTTCGTGCCAGTTTTAATTTAAACAGCGGTAATGAACCAGATATTTTTTTAATTTTAAAGTTTAAAACTCATAGTATGGGAAAATTTTTAATCGTTTTGTTGTTTTTAAGTTCGTTCTGTTTTGCACAGAAAACTGAAAATGATGCCGTAAAAGAAAGTGTGGAAAAGCTTTTTATAGGGATGAAAAACGCAGACACCATCATGATAAAATCTGTTTTTGCTGACGAAGCGATTTTACAAACAATCACGAAAAACAACGAGATCAAAACAGAAAAGCTACAAAATTTTCTGTCTTCTTTTTCTAAGTTATCAAAGAATGATGCAGACGAAAAGATTAGATTTGAAGCCATTCATATGGATGGAAACCTTGCGAGCGTTTTCACGCCGTATGAATTCTATTACAAAGGAAAATTCTCACATTGCGGAGCCAATAGTTTTCAGTTGGTAAAACAAAATAACGTCTGGAAAATTCAATATTTAATCGATACAAGAAGAACGAACTGTAATAAATAATTTAAAAATGAAAATTCATCATATCGCCATAATCTGCTCAGATTACGAGGTTTCAAAAAAGTTTTATACCGAAATTTTAGGTTTAAACATTATTCGTGAAGTGTATCGAGAAGAAAGACAATCTTATAAACTGGATCTAGCTATTGGAGAACATTACGTTATCGAATTATTTTCTTTTCCAAATCCTCCACAACGACCTTCAAGACCAGAATCTTGTGGACTAAGACATCTTGCCTTTTCTGTGGAAAATGTTAATGAAAAACGCAACGAATTAATTCAAAAAGGATTAAACTGTGAAGACATCCGAGTTGATGAATTTACCGGAAAAGAGTTTTTCTTTACGCAAGATCCGGATGATTTACCTCTTGAATTTTATGAGAATTAAATTGAGATATCAGATTCAAGACTTAAATTACTGTTGTAAGTCTGAAATCTAGAGTCTAATATCTATTATTAATGCGCATAACCCGTAAAGAAGCTGATCGCCATAATTGCCAAAACAATTGAAGAAATAATCACATACACGTAATCTTTTTCTTTAAGATAACCGATTAGTGCGAAAATAATTCTCATCAAAGGCGTGAAAATAAGCATCAGAATTCCCAATTGAATAATCGCCATTCCTTCACCTTTGCAAAGAGTTTCCCAAAAATGGCTCCAGACTTTATCTGAAGAAGTACCCATGTTGAGAAGGTTGTATTTTTTTGGCATTTCAAAACCTTCCATAAAAAGTTTCACAAAACCAATCAGCGAGGTAATAACTGATAAAATAACGCCCAAACGAAGGAGATTTCCTACCGAACGGTTAAGATCAACATCTGTAAAATCTTTTCTCATTTGAAATTGCTGCTTATACCGTTATACATCATATAAATAGAAAGAATGGTAATGACAATGGCAAAAAACGTCTTCAGTTTTTTTGTTTTTGAAACCATTAAAGTCTTAGATCCTATAAAACTTCCAACCACAACACCTACCAAAACAGGTGCTACAATGACAGGAATAATTTCGCCTCTCTGGAAATAAATCAATGAACTTGCAACTGCAGTTACACCGATCATAAAGTTACTGGTCGTTGTAGAAACTTTGAAAGGCAACCTCATCATATTATCCATTGCTAATACTTTTAAAGCACCGGAACCGATACCTAAAAGTCCGGACATTGCTCCTGCAAACATCATCATAAAAAATCCGGGAATCGTATTTCTTGCGGCATAGTTTTTCACAACACCTTTATCGGGGAACGTTCCGTACAATTTCAGCTTATCTTCCAGACTTCCTTTAACTAAAGATTCCTGATGGTCTGGTTTTCCTTTAAGGTTTAAAATTACCGTAAGTAAAAGGATACTTGCGAAGATGATCCCGATGGTATTCGGATTCAGCATTCCGGAAACCAAAGCTCCCATAATTGCTCCTGAAGTAGTTGCTATCTCCAAAAACATTCCGATCCTCATATTGGTAAAGCCTTCTTTTACGAATGCAACGGCTGCTCCGGAAGAAGTTCCGATCACCGAAATCAATGAAGCACCAATGGCATAATGCATAGGAACACCGAAACCAAGCGTTAATAAAGGGATAATGATAACTCCTCCTCCCAAACCGGTGAGTGAACCTAAAAGCCCGGCTGAGATAGCGCCAAGAAAAAGAATAATAATCTCCGACATGCTACAAATATAAAACTATTGCGGTTTTCAGGCAAACATTAACTCAAGATTATTTTTTGCCGTATTTTTGCAAAAATAAAATTCAAAATGAAGTTATTTTATATCATCCTCGGTGCAACACCAAAAGGCAGAAATATAGAACAACACGATGTTTTCTTTGGGATTGCAGAAAGCCTCAAAAATCTGGTTCCAGATATGAAAGATTTCTGGAAAGAAGCTGACGGGAAAATTCATCTCGACTGTTACCAGGAAGTGAAATTTGCTGATGGTTTTGAAGTAAAGATCGTAGAAAAAGGAGAAGAAACTTCAGAAGATCAACTCTATTTTATCAATTTAGGCGGTTATAAGAAAGGTTATTTTGAAGAATTTCATGAGCAACATTTGATTGTGGGAACTTCAATGGCAGATATTGTGAAAAAAGCAAAACAGACCGATTTTTATAAAACAATGGGTTTTGAAGGAGCCGTAAGTCACATTGACGATAAACACGGTGTTGATATTGATGATATTTTTAATGTCAACGATATTCTTCCTGAAAAAATGAAAAAAAAATATTCAATTGTTTTAATTAAATCTGATGTAGAGAATCAGGAAAATCCGATGGGATTGGGATATTTGAAAATTGATAAAATTTAATAAAAGTTTTAAATCTAATAGAAAAAATAAAAGTAAAAATGAAAATAGGAATTTTGGGAGGCGGACAGCTCGGTAGAATGTTGATTCAGGAAGCACTGAAGTATGATGATGAATTTTACACTTTAGATCCGGCTGCAGATGCGCCTTGTCATAATATTTCGCATTTTACGCAAGGGAGTTTTAATGATTACGAAACGGTTCTTGATTTCGGGAAAGATAAAGATGTTGTAACCATTGAAATTGAACATGTAAATGCAGACGCATTGACTGAGCTTGAAAACCAAGGAATAAAAGTGGTTCCGAATTCTCAAATCATTAAGATTATTCAGCAGAAAATTCTTCAGAAGAAATTTTACGAAGAACACAATATTCCAAGTCCGGATTTTGAAATTATGGATGGAAGTTCAGACGAAATAAAAATGCCGCTTCCTTTTGTACAAAAAATGAATACAGGTGGTTACGACGGAAAAGGAGTACAGGTTATCCGTACGAATGAAGATATGAAGAACCTTTGGATTAAGGATTCTGTTCTTGAAAAATTAGTTGATATTGAAAAGGAACTTTCAGTAATTGTTGCCAAAAACGAAAACGGAGAAACGCAAATTTTCCCTGTAACGGAAATGGTTGCTGATCCTAAATTAAATTTGCTTGACTTTAATATTTGTCCGGTTTTATTGAGTGAAGAAATTGAAAATCAAATAGATTCAATTACAGAGAAA
Source organism: Chryseobacterium sp. BGARF1 (assembly GCF_001677955.1). Taxonomy (GTDB): domain Bacteria; phylum Bacteroidota; class Bacteroidia; order Flavobacteriales; family Weeksellaceae; genus Chryseobacterium. The sequence goes on along the minus strand of NZ_LELA01000057.1, from coordinate 109,713 downwards.
TTCCTGAATGCCGTAAATTCTCCGGGACTTTTTGCCATTGAATTATTTTTAGATAAAGAAGGAAAAATTTGGGTTAATGAGACCGCGCCGAGACTTCATAATTCAGGACATCAAAGTCAGGAAGGAAATGCCAATTCGCAATTCGAACAAATGTATCGCGTGGTGAAAAATCTTCCTTTGGCAGATACAGATGCCGTTATTTACAGCGGAATGCTGAATTTAGTTGGAGCAGAAGGTTTCTCAGGAAAAGTAATTTATGAAGGAATGGAAGACGTTTTAAAGCTTCCGGAAACCTACATTCACCTTTATGGTAAAACAGAGACCAAGCCAGGAAGAAAAATGGGACACATCAATGTTTTGGCAGAATCCAGAGAAGAATTGATGGAGAAACTGATCCAAGTAAAAGCAATGGTAAGAGTAATTGCTTAAGATTTTTAAAATATATTGAGAAAGACTGCTTTTGGGCGGTCTTTTTTGTTTAATTTTTGGGTCATCAATCGTCTATTTTTTATCTGTTGAATTCTACAATAAATAAGGACCAGCTAAACAGGGGTCATATATCAATAGATGAAATCATCGCTAAAAATAAAAATAGAGGAATAATTTTATTCATAATTTTTTTAATACATAAAATCAAAAGGAGTAAAATCCTGAAGTTTTGGCAGTGAATCTATTTTTTCTGAAGTTTCTGTTAAACTTAAAATTTTGCCTGTCTCGTATGCTGTTTTTCTTAAAATTTTCTTTCCTGTAGATAAATTATAATCTACATATTCGATAAATCCGGGACTGGCGTTATGAAATGTATATCCTATAAGTTCAAAGTTTCCGTTTTGAAATCTGAATTTATGAGTAAATCTTCCACGAATTAATTGATTACTAAATATTAAAATACCATTTTTTATTTCTAAGTTTTCAAGAATGACTTCCGTTCTTTCATCACCATAAGGAAATTTATTTGGTATTGCTTTCTCAGATAAGAAAACGGATGTTAATTCTCCAAGGGCATTTTTAAATTTTATTTCTAATTGATAAGGATTGTATTTGCTTTTTGAATTTTCTTTTACAGTAACCATATCAATAAGATTGTCTTTATTTAAATCTCCTTTAACTTCAAAAACAGTCTTGTCAAATAAATTATTCGAGTTTTGAGATTTATAATTGATAAATATAAATAAGGTAAAAGCAAAATATAAAAACGAGTTTTTCATTTAACAATTTATGATACTCAATATTAAGCATTATTCAATTTAGTTTTCAATCTTTTTTCTTTTAAAAAGTTCCGGATTATAATTAATGATAAAAACTCCGGCGATAATCAGTACTGCTGCAATGATAAATTTAGCTGAGATTTTTTCATCTAAAATCAGCCAGCTTAAAAATATAGAAATAATCGTATTGATATAAGCTAAAATTGAAACCTGTACCGGAGAAATTTTTGTTAAAGCATAATGAAATGCAAAGAAAGCCGCTACAGAACCGAAAACTGCAAGATAAAGCATTGCTGAAATACTTTTTATACTCCAGTTTTCAAAGTTATAAGATTCTGAAAAAAGAAAAGCGAAACAAAGCTGTACAACTCCGGCAAATATAAATTGATAGAAAAGATTAAGCGTGATATTTTTACTTTGAAGGTTTAGTTTTTTAGTGAAAATAGTTCCCGATGCCCATCCTAAAATTGCCGCAAAAAGAAAAATAATGCCCATTAAATAATCTGGATTTGAGAGATCATTCAGCCCATCCCAAAATATAAAAAGAATACCGCTGAAACATAATATTATTCCTATTAAAGCACGAAAGCTGAATTTTTGTAATCCAAAAGCCACACTGCCTAAAAAGACAGCGATGGGTGAACAGGCGCTCATTAATGAAGCCAAACTGCTGGTTACGGTTTCTTCGGCAACGGTGGTCATTCCGTTTGCGATAATGAGCATTAAGGTTGAAAAAATAATTTGATACCCTAGATTTTTCCAGCCGATCCATTTGAATTCTTTTCTGTAGAAAAGTATAACCAACATGATTATCGCCGCTAAAAACTGACGAATCCCTGCAACAAACCATGCCGGAATAGTTTCTACAGCCACACGGATGGATAAAAATGTAGTGCCCCAGACAATGGCTACAGTGAGGATGGCTACAGTAAGTTTGTAATTTTTCAAAATAGGGTGAATCGTCTGCAAATATAAAGATAATGAGCCGTAACTTTTGGGTACAGAATAAGGGAAATTTACAGGTTACAGAATTGGTGATTCACTTTTTTAAAATCCTTATCTTTGAGGTCTAATAAAATTGAAAAAATGGTAGGAATTATTATGGGAAGTCAGAGCGACTTACCGATTATGGAACTGGCGGCTAATTTTCTGAAAAGTTTAGACATTCCTTACGAACTGACTGTGGTTTCGGCTCACAGAACTCCGGAAAGAATGTTTGATTATGCAAAAACAGCTAAAGAAAGAGGGTTGAAGGTAATTGTTGCCGGAGCTGGCGGAGCTGCCCATCTTCCGGGAATGGTTGCAAGTTGCACTACTTTACCAGTAATCGGAGTTCCTATACTTTCCAGCAATTCTATTGACGGTTGGGATTCTGTTTTATCAATTTTACAAATGCCTGGCGGAATTCCTGTGGCAACAGTTGCGTTAAATGGAGCATTGAACGCTGGAATTTTAGCAGCAAAGATATTAGGAAGCGGAAACGAAGAAATTGCAGAAAAACTACAGGTTTATCAGGATACATTAAAAGATAAAGTTTTGGGAACGGTAGATGATATTAAAGCAAAGCATCCTAATCAATACGATAATTAATTTGTGATTGAGAAATTGTCAATAGTGAATTTTACTTCACTCAATAATTGACTTGTCATCTTTACATATAACAAAGCCTCACAATTTTGCGAGGCTTTTGTTTTTATTTTTTGATGAATTTAAAATTTTCTATACCATCTTTTGTTTTGACCTGTAAAATGTAGTTGCCTTTGCTAAGATTTTTAATGTTGATTTCGTTATTTTTCAACGCTCCTTGTAAAACTATTTTTCCGCTTAATTCAAAGATGCTGTAATCTAATGATTGATTACTATTTTTCAAATAAATAAAATCTGTCGCAGGGTTTGGATAAATTGAAAACTCTTTTACACCAGGATATTCTGAAGTTGACAGTATACAGGTTCCCATAACATCGTTGGTGATTGTCCATCCTTTATTAATCAAAATAGTTCTTTTAGGTAAAATATTTGCCGCGTATACAGCAGGTTCTACAGATGATAAGTTGATGTTATTGGGAGCGCTGGGGTTATCTGCCCAACCTGAAAGTGTTTTACTGTAATTGATACAGTTCAGACCTGTATTGAAAAGCATTTTATGGGCTAAAACCAAAGCGCTCAAATTCCAGTTTTCTAATGATTGATTGAAACTACTTGCGCCAGAGAACATATTAGACATTTCTGTCACTTTCCTGACGTTCCATGATGATAGCGGTTGGTTAAAGTTCACAGCAGAACTGAACATTCCATTCATAGTGGTGACGTTTCCTACATCCCAGGAATTGAGAGGTTGATTAAAAACTGTAGTTCCAGCAAATAGATTATTCATTTTTGTGACATTTGCTACATTCCAAACATTCAAAGGTTGATTGAAGGAACTGCAACCACCGAAAGCCGTATTCATATTTTTAACATTAGAAACATCCCAGTTATCCAGAGGTTGATTAAAGGCGGCGTTATTACTAAACATGTAGTGCATATCTGTAAGACTTGAAGTATTCCAATTATTTAAAGGCTGATTAAAATTTTCACAAAATGCAAACATCCAGTTCATCTTCGAGACATTAGAAACATTCCAGTTGTTGAGGTTTTGGTTAAATAAATCTCTTGCTGTGAACATATAGCTGAGATCGTTTGCAGAAGACATATTCCAATTACCTAAATACGGAGGATTGAAATATAGCGGAAGTGTTGCAAAATTAATCCCACTGTAATGAGCTGCAAACATAAAACTGAAATTTTTAATGTTCGAAGTATCCCAATTCTGCATAGAGCTTGCTCCTAAAAACTCAAAGGCTCTGTAAAACATAAGCGATGCATCTGTGACCATACTTAAATTCGGGCTGTCTGTTGCCGTAAGCTGTAGTTTTTGACAGTTGGTAAAAGCACATTTCATGGTGCTCCAGACAATGTTCCCCCATTGTTCAATCTCTCTGATCTTTTCTGAATTACCATATAACTGAATATTAGGAACATTGGTTTCAATATTATTATTAAAAGGCAAGTGGGTGGCAAATTGTATCTGTCTGAAAATTCCGTTTCCGTTGGATACTTTTACTCTGTACTGAGTCGCAGGAGCACTTCCTTCGCGTACAGGGCCGAAATCTATCAATACCTGGCTGGTAGAAGTTACATTGGTCATGATGCCATTGTTTTGCGGATAGCCGACTTCCTCCCATTCGATAGTATAATTTTCTCCTATACCAGGAAACCATATTTGGTTGGAATTGGATTGAAAAGGTGCATTGATGTTTATTGTCGGATTAGTTGTAAAACCGGGTTCCCAGATGGTGATAAACTCATTTTGAGCCTGAGCAAAAAACGAAATGATAATAAAGAAAAACAAAAAAAATGTCTTTTTCATATTTTTGATTTTGGTAGGTTTAATTTTTGATAAATTTTAGATTTTTCACTGCCTGCTGTGTTTTAACCTGAAGAATGTAATTTCCTTTTACCAAATTTCTTATGTCAATTTGGTCTTCACTTACTTTTCCCTGCGAAACAATTCTTCCGCTTGCATCAATGATTTTATATGTAGAGTTTGAGCTTTTTAAATTTTTAATATGAATGAAATCTGTAACCGGGTTTGGGTAAATTGTAAGCAAATTTTTTGAATTAACTTCAGATGTACTCAAAACACTACATGATCCTAGAGTATCTCCCTGAAAAAACCATCCTTTTGCCAAAAGATTATTGCGATCAATCGTTATATCTGAAGCATATTTTGATGGATTTACATTCGCTAAATAAATATTATTTGGAGTAATGCTGTTTAATGACCATCCTTTTATTGTTCTGCTGTAATTTAAACAATCTAATCCTGTATTATTAAGCATAAACATCGCTGTGGAAAGCGATGCTAAATTCCAATTTCCAAGATTTTGGTTGAAATTTGTTGAATTTTCAAACATAAATTCGGTATTCACTACATTACTGGTATTCCAGTTTTCTATATTTTGATTAAATAAAGGTGCATTTTTGAACATGTAAGACATTTTGATAACCTGTGAAGTATTCCAGTTTGCTAAGGGTAGATTGAAGTTTGTTCCGTAAAACATAAACTCCATGTTTTTGTTTTTAGACATATCCCAATTTCCGATAGGTTGGTTAAAGGCAACAGCATTAAGAAACATTGCTGCTGTATCTTCAACTTTCGAGGTATTCCAGTTTGAAAGTGGTTGATTAAATATTGTTGCAGTTGAAAAAGTGGATGACATTAAGGTAACGTTGCTGGTATTCCAACTTCCAATAGGCTGATTAAAAAGAAGACACGCAGAGAAAGTTAAGCTTAGATCTGTTACATTAGAAATGTCCCAATTAGCCATACTTGAATTTCCTACTAAATTATTACACGCTACAAATGTGTTTTGAAGAGAGGTAATATTAGACAAATTAGGAATATCAGTTGCGGTAATATCCATATTTCTACACATTGAGAAAGCTTGTTTCATCGTAGACCAAGGAGTTGTGCCCCATTGTTCAATAGTGAGCAATTTGTCACTGTCACCTACAAGACCTGTCCCATTGGGGTATAAAGTGGAGTCTGCAAATCTGATGCTGTGAAAATTTCCGTTTCCATTGGTGATTTTTAACCTGTAGGTAGCATCTGCCGGATTAGGATTTAATGGTTCAGCAAAATTAATTAGTATCTGATATGCAGAACTTATATTTGTTAAGGTAGAATGATTTTGTGGATAGCCTATCTCTTCCCAATAAATGCTAAAATTATTTCCTCTTACTGGAAGCCAAATCTGTGTAGAAGATGATGGTGTTCCGCTTACTAAAGGGGAAGTTTGGGTAATGGATGGCTTCCAAATCATGATAAATTCATCCTGTGCTTTTATCTGTTGAAAAAGCATGACAAAAATGATGAATGTAATTATTTTTTGCATGATTATTTTAATGAAAATATTATCAGATAACTGAAATTCTTATTTTAACCACTGTTAAATTCTTTATGAACCTTCTTTTTGAAATAATATTATTTTTTGATAAATTTTAAACTCTGTATTTTATCTTTAAATATAAGCTCTAAAATATAAGTTCCAGAAGTAAGATCCTGAATGTTGATAGAATCTTGGCTTAAAGAATCTTTCATTACCATTCTGCCACTTAGGTCTGTTATAACATAGCTTTTTACATTAGAAATATTTTTTAAATAAATAATATCATGCGCCGGGTTGGGGTAAATAGAAATTTTGGGGTTGGTTGTTTCAGAAGTAGAAAGACCTTCTTTGATTTGACAGCTTCCTAAGGTATCTCCAAACATTGTCCATCCTTTACTGATCAATGTATTTCTGTCTACAACGACATCAGGAGAATACGAAAGCATCATCAAAGGAGATATCGAAATATTATTGGGTGTATTGGGGTTTTGTGCCCATCCTGCAATAGTATAGCTGTAATTAACACAATCTATTGAATTTCCACTAAGTGCTAATGAAGCATTGGTAAGTGAGGAAAGATCCCAGCTTCCTAAATCTTGATTAAAACTGTCTGCACCAGCAAATATTCCGGTCATATTTTCAACATTACTCGTGTTCCAAGATGACAATGGTTTGTTAAAATAATCTGCATCATGAAACATATCTGAAATATCAGTTACATTAGATACATTCCAGCTGTTTATAGATTGATTAAAAACTGAATTAGAAAACATGTGAGACATATCGGTAACCATTGAAGTATTCCAATTGTTTAAAGGCTGATTAAAAGCTTTAGTTGCCTGAAATAAGTGACTCATATCTTTTACGTTCGAGGTATTCCAACCGTTAAGGTTTTGATTAAATACCTGTCTTCCTCCAAACATCTGACTCAAGTTTTCAGCTGATGAAATATTCCAATTACTTATTGGAGGATTAAATGTATCATCATTAGAACTACCAACTCCACCAAACATTCCTTTAAAGTTTTTAATAGTAGAAACGTTCCAATTGGCAATAGATGTACTTACAGTAAGCGCATGGATCTTATAAAACATATATGAGGCATCGGTGACGCTATTTAAATTTGGAGTGTCTGTTGCAGTGATTTTCAAATTTCTACAGTTTACAAATGCGCTGTACATCGATATCCACTGAATATTTCCCCATTGCTCCACTTCAAGAATTCTTTCTATGCTTCCTAAATTTTCAAATACAGGTATTGGGTCTGATATTGTATTGGGGTATATTAAACCAAAACGAATCTGTTTAAAGATTCCGTTCCCATTGCTTACTTTTACTCTGTATTTTACATCATCAGATACAGGGTTTAATGCGGTTCCAAAGTCTATCAAAACCTGAGTGGTAGAAGTAACGTTGGGCATCGTCCCGTTGTGTTGAGGATAGCCTATTTCTTCCCAATTTATGGTATAGTTTTGTCCTACTCCGGGAAACCATATTTGATTCGCTAAAACCTGATGGGGTGCAGCAACCATTTCATCCATATTGATTGCGGTTGTAGGTTTCCAGATGGTAATAAATTCGTTTTGTGCTTTTGCAAATTGTCCTAAAAATACTAATAGGATAAGAGCGGATAATTTTTTTAGCATATTTTTTATTTTTAATAAATTACTTTTTAATAAACTTAAAATTCTCAATATTTTTACCAGTTACAATCTGTAAAATATAATTTCCAGAGCTAAGACTTTGAATATTAATAAAATCTTTAGTCAAAGAATCTTTAGATATAATTCTTCCGCTGGAATCTGTTATGATGTAACTTTTTGCATCTTTAGCATTATTTAAATAAATAAAATCTGATGCCGGATTAGGAAAAATTGAAAGGCTATTTTTTAGCTTGCTGTCATTCACTGCAAGTTTTTCACATTCACCCGCAATATCACCGGTGAAAAACCACCCTTTATTAATAAGAATATTTCTCTTGTTGATAATGGTTGACGAATACATAAGGTTCATAAGAGGACCTAAATTAATATTATTCGCTGTATTGGGATTATCTGCCCATCCTGCAAGAGTATCACTGTAATTACTGCAATCTATTCCTGTTTGGGTAATTGCCAGCAAAGCTGTAGTAAGTGAAGGAAGATTCCAGCTTCCTAATGTTTGATTAAAAGCTGTTGCTCCCTGCAAAAAAACATTCATATCGGTTACTTTGCTGGTGTCCCAATTGTCAAGAGGTTGATTAAATGCTGTGCAGTTGTGGAACATATGAGATATATTGGTAACATTTGATGTATTCCAGCTATTAAAAGGTTGATTGAAATTAGGAATCAAATGAAACATAGCACTCATATCTGTAACATTTGAGGTGTTCCAGTTATCAAGTGGTTGATTAAATGCAATACATATAGCAAACATAGAACTCATATTGGTAACATTTGATGTATTCCAATTATTAAGAGGTTGATTAAAGATAGTACAGCCTTCAAACATAGCGCTCATATTGGTAACTTTTGAAGTATTCCAATTGTTTAATGGTTGATTAAAATTAGGAATCTTATTAAAGATAAGAGACATATCTGTAACATTTGAAGTGTTCCAACTGTTCAGGGGTTGATTGAAAGTAGTACAGCCGGCAAACAAAGAACTCATATTGGTAACACTTGAGGTGTTCCAAGAATTTAGGTTTTGATTAAAAGCTTTTCTGTTTTCAAACAATGATTTAAAATTTGTTGCTGATGAGGTATTCCAATTTCCAATGGAAGGATTAAATGTATCTGCAAGCTGATACATATTTGTATGAGCAAACATAAAGCTGAAATCTTTTACATGAGAAGTATTCCAGTTTGCCATTGAAGAATTTCCAGTAAAGCTGCTGGCGTTAAAAAATAGATGTGAAGCATTTTCAACATTCGTTAAATTCGGAGAATCTGTAGCCGTTAACTGTAAACTTTGGCAATGCGAAAATGCATTAAACATCGATGCCCATTGTATATTGCCCCATTGTGATATCTCAAGAATCTTGTCTGAATTACCAAGGTAAGACCAGATTTTGGCTCCGCCTGAGTCTAAGGTGAAAGAAGCAAATTGAATTTTATTAAAAACTCCGTTTCCATTACTTACTTTTACACGATAAGTCGCCTGATTTGGTGTTGGATTTAAAGGAGTTCCAAAATTGATTAAAATTTGACCAGTAGAAGTTACATTCGTTAAAGTTCCATTATGCTGAGGAAAATTAATTTCTTCCCATTGAATGGTATAGTTTGTTCCTGTTCCGGGAAACCAAATCTGGTTTGAAGTTGCCTGTGATGGTGCGATTACAGTAGTTGTAATATTTGGATTTATGCCACTAGGTTTCCAGATGCTAATAAACTCGTTTTGAGCTTTTGCAAATTGTCCTAAAAACACCAATAGGATAAGAGTTGATAATTTTTTTAGCATATTTTTTACTTTTATCAGATTACTTTTTAATAAACTTAAAATTCTCAACATTTTTACTCGTTAGAATTTGTAAAATATAATTTCCAGGGCTAAGGCTTTGAATGTTTATAAAATTTTTAATCAAATTATTTTTTAGTACAATTCTCCCACTAAAATCTGTTATAATATAGCTTTTTACATCTTTAGCATTCTTTAAATAAAGAATATCTGATGCAGGATTAGGATAAATGTTTACATGGTTTGAAAAAGCTGTTTCATTAGTTTTTAAGACGCAACTTCCTAAGCCGTCTCCGAAAAATGTCCAGCCTTTACTGATTAAAATATCTCTTTTGGAAGCAACATTGGCTGCATATTGCATCGGCTGCAGATTAGTAAGGCTTACATTATCTGATGTATTGGGATTTTCTGCCCATCCTGTAAGCGTTTTACTGTAATTTTCACAATTAATACCTGAATCTCCAAAAATTCCGTTTGCAGATTCAAGTGAAGAAATATCCCAGTTCCCAAGTGATTGATTGAAAGATTGGGCATTACTAAACATCGAGCCCATTTTTTTTACCCGACTTACGTTCCACATTTCCAAAGGCTGATTAAAAGCTTGACTGGAAGAAAAGGTACCATTCATATTGATAACTTTAGAAGTATTCCAATTATCTAGTGGCTGATTAAAGGATGTTGTTGCCGAAAACATATTGTTTATATTTTCAAAATTGGAAGTATTCCAACTGTTAAGTGGCTGATTATAGTTGGAACATGCAGTAAACATCCATGCTGCATTTTTAACATTAGTCACATTCCATGAGCTGAGGTTTTGATTGAAAACTCCTCTCCCTGTAAACATGTAACTAAGATTAGTGGCAGCAGAAACATTCCAATTATTCAGGTTAGGTGGATCAAAATTATTTAAATCTGGAGCATAAATTTGTCCCGGAATATGTTGTAGTGCAAACATAAAACTGAAATTTTGAATTGTAGATGTATTCCAGTTCTGCATAAAATCACCTCCGGAGAAAGCATTTGCCCTGTAAAACATTAATGACACATCAGTAAGGTGGCTTAAATCAGGTGAATCTGAAGCAGTAATGTCTACTCTTTGACAATTTGCGAATGCTGAATTCATAGAAATCCATTCAATGTTTCCCCATTGTTCAATGGTAATAAGTTTGTCTGCACTACCATTCATTTGTAATAGAGGTAGAATAACATCACTAGAGCCAAAAGGCTGATGTGTTGCAAATTTTATCTGCTGAAAAACACCGTTTCCGTTTGAAACTTTCACGCGATAAGATGTATTGGCGCCGTCTTCTTTTGAAGGTATGCCAAAATCAATTAAAATCTGACCCGTTGAGGTTACGTTTTCCATCACGCCAAAATGTTGAGGGAAGTCTATTTCTTCCCAACGAATTGTATAATTTTGTCCTGTACCGGGAAACCAAATTTGATTTGAAGTGGCTTGAAATGGTGCGTTTACATTTACAACCGGTGTTGATGCAATTCCGGGCTTCCAGATTGTAATGAATTCATTTTGTGCTTTCAGAAAATGAAAAACAATTAAGAAAAATAAAGGTAAAAGTTTTTTAGACATATCAATATTTTGTGAAATATAAAGATATGTAAAATAAAAAAACTCACCAAATTTGGTGAGCATAAGTTATTCTATTCCTGAGTCATATTGTCTCGGGTATTCTTCTGAACTGCGATTGCACCGAATAAAGCCAGTAAAAAAGCAAAGGCATAAAATCCTTTTTCACTCGGTAAAATGGTTGCATTGAATAATCCTATCGTCAACAAAACAATAGATGATATGGTGGCAAACCAACAAATCCCGTAATAAATATCGGTAACCTTGATGTTTTCTAATCTGTCACGAACTGCTTTCTGCAAAGAAATTACGGCAAATAAACCGTAGAGTAGGATGGTAAAGTAGTAGCCTTTTTCGTTAAGCAGCATTTCTGCTCTTACCAAACCGACAATAAAGCCAACCATTCCTGCTCCTAAAGCAATCCACGATGCTGCTACGAATGCATTTGAAACTCCTTGTTTTTTCATTAAATGTTATTTTTGTTTATTATTGATTCAAATATATTATTTTTTAAATTAATGTTAACGATTATTTCATTGGAGTTTGAAATTATTGAAATCATTCGCAAAATATTAGCCCCGATAAAAGCGACATCCTTTTTTGGGTTTGGAGAAATCTCCTAGGTTTTCAAAACCTAGGAGGTTTAGCTTTGGAGAAAAAAAGATACAGCGGATAGCGGGAAATAGCTCTTGAAATAGAGTTTGAGGGTAGGAGAGTGAATGGGTTTGAGAGTTTGAAAAATATTGATGAAAAAACGCTTCAGAAAAAATCTGAAGCGTTCTATTTTTGCTAATTGCTAATTGCTAATTGCTAATTGCTAATTGCTTAGTATCTGTAATACTCAGGTTTGAAAGGTCCTTTCACGTCAACACCGATGTATTCAGCTTGTTCAGTAGAAAGAACTTCTAGCTCAACGCTTAATTTTTTAAGGTGAAGAGCAGCTACTTTTTCATCTAAATGCTTAGGCAACATGTACACTTCGTTTCCGTAAGCTGCAGAGTTGTTCCAAAGTTCGATTTGAGCCAAAGTCTGGTTAGAGAAAGAGTTAGACATTACAAAAGATGGGTGACCTGTAGCACAACCAAGGTTTACCAATCTACCTTCAGCAAGAATAATTACTTCTTTACCTTCGATTGTGTAGATGTCAACTTGAGGCTTAACTTCAGATTTTGTAGAACCATAGTTTTCGTTCAACCAAGCCATATCGATTTCGTTATCGAAGTGACCGATGTTACAAACGATAGCTTTGTCTTTCATTTTAAGGAAATGCTCTCCTCTTACAATGTTGAAGTTACCAGTCGTAGTGATTACGATATCTGCGTTATCAACTACAGTATCTAATCTTTTTACTTCGAAACCGTCCATTGCAGCCTGAAGCGCACAAATTGGGTCAATCTCAGTAACAGTAACGATAGAACCAGCTCCTCTGAAAGATGCAGCAGTACCTTTACCTACGTCTCCGTATCCGCAAACTACCACTCTTTTTCCAGCTAACATTACGTCTGTCGCTCTTCTTACAGCATCTACTGCAGATTCTTTACATCCGTATTTGTTGTCGAATTTAGATTTAGTAACTGAGTCGTTTACGTTGATTGCAGGCATTACCAAAGTTCCGTTTTTCATTCTTTCGTACAATCTGTGAACACCAGTAGTGGTTTCCTCAGAAAGCCCTTTGATATCTTTTGTGAATTCAGGGTATTTATCAAAAACCATGTTTGTTAAATCTCCACCATCATCCAAAATCATGTTTAATGGTTTTCTGTCTTCACCGAAGAATAAAGTCTGCTCGATACACCAGTCGAAATCTACTTCGTTAAGACCTTTCCAAGCATAAACAGGAATTCCTGCAGCAGCGATTGCAGCAGCAGCGTGATCTTGTGTAGAGAAAATGTTACAAGAAGACCAAGTAACTTCAGCACCCAGAGCTACCAAAGTTTCAATCAAAACTGCAGTCTGGATTGTCATGTGAAGACATCCTGCGATTCTTGCTCCTTTTAATGGTTGAGATGGTCCGTATTCTTCACGGATTGACATCAAACCTGGCATTTCTGCTTCAGCCAAAGTAATTTCTTTTCTTCCCCATTCTGCAAGAGAAATATCCTTAACTTTATAAGGAACGTATTGTGTTGTTGTACTCATATCTTATGAATAATTTAATTTCTAGTTATAAAGTGCAAAATTACAACATATAATTTAGATACAAAAACAAGCTTTGAACTTCCTTTTTATGAGATAATACAGAGTTAATTTTATTTGTTTTAAATCTAAATAGTGTATTTTTGCATAAAATAAATCTCTATTATGAATCATACAAATACTCAGGAAGAATCTCAAAGACAGGCAAAACCTCTTGCACCTAAAGTAAAAGAATTGGTAGAAAGAACTAAAAGCATCATTTTGGCAACCGTAGATGCTGAAGGAACGCCTAATTCTAGCTACGCTCCTTTTGTACAAGTAGAAAACACATTTTATATTTTAGTTTCTTTCATGGCAAAACATACAAAGAATTTGGCTGACGGAAGAAAAACGTCTATTATGTTCATTGAAGATGAGTCTGCTACAAAGCAAATTTATGCAAGAGAAAGATTAACGATTGAAGCTTCTACTTCTCAGGTTGAAAGAGATTCTGAAACTTGGAACACTGTAGTTGCTCAATTAAAAGAAACTCATGGAAAAGTGGTAGATGTAATTGCTGAAATGAAAGATTTTATCTTAATCGGTCTTCATCCTGTGAAAGGTTCTTACGTAAATGGTTTCGGAAGCGCTTATTTTGTAGATGAAAATCTTGAGATTATGGAACACAGAAACGAGGTGAATCACCAATCTAAGTAGGATGCTGGAAGCTGGAGGTGGGAAGTTTTACTACTAACTGCTTTAGTTTTTTAGCCTTTAAATAATATTGAAAAGCACTTAAATCTAAAGATTTAAGTGCTTTTTTTGTTTGAAATTTTAATTTTAATCTGAATTCCAGCGGTCAATTTGTCATGCTGAAAGCATCTCGGTATTTTACATTTTAAACATTGTTTAGATGCTTTCAGCATGACAAACTGTGTGAAAAGCTTGTGAAATTTCTTATCAAGCGCAAAGTTTTATTCTGCAACCTATATTATTAAAGGAGCAAAGGGTTGCAACAAGCCGCTTATGAAGCGTGAAAATAAAAGAGCGCTTTATCAAATCAACTTTGTTGATTTATCTTTGCTCCTTAAGTTTAGCGTAACGATTGATGATCTTTGCGTTTAAAAAATAATTAATAAACTTCTAACATTCAACTTATATCTTTTTACGATTCGAAAATTATTTAACGCAAAGTTTTATTCTGCAAACTGTATTATTTAAGGAGCAAAGAGTTGCGACAAGTCGCTTATGAAGCGTGAAAATAAAAGAGTGCTTCATCAAATCAACTTTGTTGATTCATCTTTGCTCCTTAAATTTGTTGTAACGATTGATAAATTTTGCGTTAAAAAAAATAATTACTAAACTTTCAACATTCAACTTATATCTTTTTACGATTCGAAAATTATTTAACGCAAAGTTTTATTCTGCAAACTGTATTATTTAAGGAGCAAAGAATTTCGACAAGTCACTTATGAAGCATGAAAATAAAAAAGTGCTTCATCAAATCAACTTTGTTGATTTATCTTTGCTTCTTAAGTTTAGCGTAATGATTGATAATCTTTGCGTTAAAAAATAACAGTTAGTAGTAAAAACTTCCCGCATCCAACTTCCATCTTCCAACCAAATTTTTTCCCTATTTTTACCCAATAAACAAACCCATGCCTCTTTACCGAGATTTTTCTGATGATACTGCAACCATTCTGGTCTGGAAATACGACGAGAATGATGAACTCAATATTGATGAGCTTTTAGAACCCGAAAATGCCGAAAAAGTAAAAGATTATCATCCTAAAAAATTACTGGAAGTTTTAATGGTTAGAAAACTTTTGAAAAGCTTAAAACCCAATTCGAAAATTCTGTACAAAGAAAGAGAGCCGTTTTTATCTCCTAAAGATGCCGAAATTTCTATCACGCATTCTTATCCTTTTGCAGCGATTGCCATTTCTAAAAATAAAATAGGGATTGATATAGAAAAATTTAATCCTAAAATTTTAAGAGTAATCGACAAATTTACGTACGAAAATGAAAGAGATTTTATTCCTTTTGATACCGAAGTAGTTTTCTATACTATTATCTGGAGCGTGAAGGAAAGCATGTACAAGATTCATCATTCCAAACACTGGTCGCTGAAAAAACATTACGAAGTAAGACCTTTTGAACTAAAACATCTTCACTCTATAAAATGCCGAGTTCACGATGATAAAATTTCAGACGAACTTAAAGCAAGAGTAGAATTTTTTGACGAGTACTGCTTTACGGTTGTGGAAGAGTAGAGTTTTCTTCGTTTCTGTACTTTTCGATTACTTTTCGCTGTTCTTTGGCAACATCATAAATTAATTCTAAAATATCATGAATATTTTTTAATTCGGTTAAATGAGAGATTTTATTGGGGTCTCTTGTATCGAAATGCTCTTTTTCTAAAAGTTCGGTTTTTCTTTTGTGAAGCATATCTTCAATCGAAGAATCTTCAGGTTCAAGACGGCTGTCCATTCTTAAGGTTTCTGAAATTTTATCTCCGTTAAGTATTGCCGAAACCTGATTCATTTCAGATTCTATTTTTTTACTCCAGCTTTCAGAATCTATTTCAGGATATTCCTGATTGCTTTTAGCGTATTGAGAAAGTGAAGCGGTGTACGCAGTAATCAAGTGTGAAGTTGCCACAAACTGATGTACGACTTCGAGTTTTTTCTGCTGATTTTTAGGATCAGAGATCATTCTCTGGAAATTATCAGAAAGATTAGCTAATGAAATAATGGCATTTTTACGTTTTACTTTATAATCTTCTAGATTAAAATTTTCGTTCAAAAATTTAGACATCACGCTATGAAAATAGGTGAGATTAGATTCTGCAGATTTTTTCATTAAATCTAAATTCTGCGTATGTTCCCAAACCGGAAGTACGATATATGAAACCAGAAATGCTATGATTCCTGCGATAAAAGTATCTACAATTCTGTCTTTAAAAATAACATTTACATTTCCAGGGTTTAAGAAATTAAAACTCATAAAAACATAAATCGTCATAAACAAAACCGCCCAAAAATACCTACCTTTCAATAAACTGAAACATAAAATCATGCTTAAAAGAAGAATTGCAAAAAGTATTGCATTCACATGAATGAAATACAGTAGACCATAAGCAATGACAGCACCTACAACTGTGCCACAAAAACGCAGAAAATTTCTTTGTTTTGTGATAGAGTAGGCTGGTTTTAAAATGGCAACGATGGTAATTAAAATCCAATAGGTGTGGCCAATCTCTACAAACGGAAGTAGAGAAACCAAATATCCCAGCAATAATGCAATGGTAATTCTTATAGCATGCCTGAAATGAGATGAGGTAAGAGAAATATTACTTTTTAAAACTTTAAAATTGATTTTTTCCTCTTTAGGCATAAATTTCTTTAAATCTAAACCTGTAGAAAGACTTTTTGCCAATCTTACATTCTGAGAAAAAACTTTATAGATCTCACTGATTTCTTTCGTAATCTCATTGATACGCATCATAATTTGGCGTAAAATCATGAAATTTTCGAGGTTCTCGGGAGTCATTTCTTTATTTCTCAATTCGAAATAATGTACATTAAGCTCATGAAAGCTTGCATCTAAATTGAATATAGGTCTTGCGCGCGTGCTGCTTTGCAGAGCAATCCCAATATTGGCGATTTCATCCGAGAGAATATTAAGGTAATCGTGTATTTTAACTAAAATTTCAGTGTCTTCAAAACTTTCCTGAAGTTTTTTGTAATCGCTTTCAGAGGTCATCAGCTTTTCGTGAAGGTCCATAGAATTCAAAAACATCAACATTAATAATCTACTCAAAGTGGTAGATTCATTAACGATGGTTCTTGTTTTAAAAACAGTTTCACGGGTTTCTTCCTGGAGGTTTTTAATGCCGATTTGTTTTGCAATGACTTGTAAACTAAGTTTGTCGAAATCAGGATTTTTCTGATAGTAATTTGCTTTGATCTTAAGGAATTCGGCAAGTTGAAGATAGTTTTCACCAATCATCTGACTTGCCAGTTTATATGGCTGAATCGTAGTAACGATAAGGAAAATCAGTAAAAACCAAATGCATCCGGCGGCAAAAATGACTAAACTTTTCAGAATATTGGCTCCGGTTAAATGACCATCGATGAAAATGGCTAAAACAACTAAGGCCAAAGAACCGACAGCTGCCAATCTCTGCCCGTAAACGCCGATTAATGAGAAAAACATTCCGAAAACGATGACTTCCAGAAGAACAAGCGGAATAATTCCTTTCACCAGACTCGCAATTGATGCAACAACTACAAAGCAGAATATGGCAAACGTTAATGAGTTTCTGCGTCTGATGAAGGGGCCCGGTTGATCTGTAAGCGCTACAAAGCTGGTTCCCAAAGGAAAAAGGAAATACTCTTTAAGCAATCCAAAATAAGAGAGAACTAAGCACGGAATTACCGTTGCCAATGTAATTCTTATGGAAGAATAGACATATTGGCTGGTGACGATTTTTTTGAGCTCCGAAGAATAGTTCATACTACAAAAATAGGGGTTAAATATGAATTGGCAGTTTTACTTTGGAAGTGAATTGTGAATTTTTATTTAATTTTTCATTAAAATTAACGGATAAAAACATGTTGAAAATTTTTCAACAAAAAAAGTCTCATAAAAATGAGACTTTTCAAAACTTTTATAGGATGTTTTTTAATAATCTACATTTGAAGTGTCATCACCAATGTTCCAAGTTAAACCGAAACGAATAGTGTTATCTAATGCTGTATTAATTTTAGACATATTGATTAAATAAGATACATCAAGACCAAAAGAACGGTATTTTAAACCAATACCTGCAGTTGCAAACTGTCTAGCTCCTTGCTCTTCACTTTCGTGGAAATAACCTCCTCTTACTGCAAATGCATTGTCATAAGAATATTCTAATGCACCACTGTACATAATTGAGTTGGTATTTTTGAAAGATTTTCCGATACCTGCCATTACTCCAACGTTAGGAACCTGATAAATTGGCTGTCTTGTATTTGGATCCATACCTACATATTCTGATCCAGGAACTAAGATTTTTGATCCTTCTACAGAAAGACCCACTTTGTTCATGTCATCAAGATACATGTCGTAACCAACACCCAATCTAGCCATTGTGGGAAGATAAGATCTTGAAGCCTCATCTCCAGTATAGTCTAATTTTGGACCTAAGTTTGTAACTGAGAAACCTGCATTTAATTTACCATCCATATTTGCGAAGCTAGAAAACTTTGGAGAGGTATAGTAACCAGAAACATCTACTGCAAACGTATTTGCCGGTTTTAGCGTAGTATCTGTGTTGAATCCTCCAGATAAATCTGAACGGATGAATCTACCTGTAACCGCCATTGAGTAAGAATCTGATAATTTCAAAGCATACGCCACGTCGATTGACATTTCGTTTGGTTTTGAAACTCCATTAGAAGTTACTGTATTGTCTACACCAAGCTCAGTAAGTTCTACTTCCCCCATATTGAAGTAATAGATACTTGCAGAAATAGTAGATCTTTCTTCTTGACCTAAAAATTTATGGAAAGCACCGTACAATAAAAATACATCGTTGGTTAATTTTCCCATATATGGAGTGTAGTTTAAACCTACAGAAGAACTTGTTCTGCTAAAAGGATATTTTGCCGCATTCCAAAACTGAGAAAACGCATCAGGAGAAGTTACCACACCCTGATCTCCCATACCTCCTGATCTTGCATCTGGTGCAATTCTAAGGAATGGAGCTCCGGTTAATACAGGTCTTACCTGACTCAGGTCTTGTGCGTAGCTTAAAAAACCAGCACTCAAACCAATCCCTAAAAGCAGTTTAGTAGTTAAATTCATATGTTGTCTTTTATATATTATCAGTTTTTTATTGATATTCTCGATTAATTATTTATTTACTTCAAAAGTACCATTTTTTCTACAGCTGTAGCACTTCCTTTGCATTTTTCTTGATTTTGGCTTTTTGCAAATATCTTAAAAATATACGTACCTTTTGCTACTGTGTCACCAAAATCGTCTTTTCCATCCCATTCAATTGCCTGACGTGGCGTTCTAAAGCCCTGTAGGAACGGTTCTGCAACTACAACATTTGTTAAAGTTCTTACCATTTTTCCTGTAATTGTATAAATTTGAACGTTTACATCTAAAATATCATCACAATTATGCTCAAATTGAACGTATGTTTTGTTGGTAAAAGGGTTTGGCCAGTTTAATGGTCTGTTGATAATTAAGTGTTGATCGGCCTCGTCTTTAACTTCAAAGTTTAACGTTTCAGTTGTCGAATTATTGTTGATATCCCAAACTTTAAATGTTAATTGATGTTGCCCTATCGCCAAGTTTCTGAAAGGATAGGTTACATTTCCTTTCTGATAGTCTGCCAAAGCAGGGTTTATACAACCATTTCCTTCACCTGAAGAAAAGAAATCATTTAAAACAACGGTGTTAATAATTTGACCATCTAAATATACGGTGATGTCGTGACCTACTCCAGAACCTGTAGAGTTTATTCCAGTATCATCATTCAAACACGCTAAAAGCATAGGGTTTTGATTGGTAATACCTCCATTTGCAAAATTGGTATTGTTCATGTATAATTTTATTTTTGGAGGTTCATTATCGTTAATTCCGTTAGGGTTAATATCTCCCACCTGTACAGGCTGATTATTAAATACATCAACAGATTTATTATCAGCATATCCTAAGATTCTACCTTCTCCTACAGTATAATTAATGTCTTTTGGAACATAAAACTCTACCGTGAAAACTCCGTTTACTGCCGTTCCAGAAGCTTTTACAATAGCACTCCCTTCTTCTTTATAATTTAAGATGGGAGTTAATCCGCCACTATTGTTCAGAGTGTTTTTATTTAATTTTTTATCAAAAATATTGATTACTACTCTTCCGTTAAAAGTGGTATTTATAGTTCCGTTTGTATTATTAACATGACCTTTCACTTTTACAAAATCTAAACCTCTTATAAGCCCTGGAACTGGAGTTTCAATGTCATCTATTACCAATAATCTTTGGGGTCTACTAAGCTTCATTGCAGGATCGCCTAAAACATTTACTTTTAAATGGTCTGGATCTCCAGGTTTTTGTTTTCTTGCATTTAGATGGGCATTTCCGATTGTATTAAAATCATCATTTGTTAATTTAAACATTTCCCTTATATATAAATCAGTAAACTTTTCGCCATAGACAACTGATACAGCTCTACTGGATGTAATCATCGCAGCAGGGCCTCCTTGTTTTAATTTAATAAATTGTTCTCCTGCCGAAAAAGTAGAAGGGTCATCCCAAAGTGTAAATTCACAAGTGATGGTTGATACAAATGGAAAACGGCTGTAAACATTCGTGAAATTATTAGAATTCTGAATCTCAGTTGTTGTTAAAACTCTTTCCTGAGCCCATCCATTAATACCACCATGACCGAAGTAAAGTAGATATAAACTGTTGCCAATGTCGTTTGATATTGCCTGATTTACTTGTGGGTATCTTCGTCCACCTGCTGTACTTTGTGCTTGAAAAGAGTCTAAATACAATTTTTTCACATTATATTCTCTTAATGTGTTAACGAGCGGGATTTCAAATGTACTTGTTAACGTATTATTCATTGTAGTGTGGAAGGGAATTGTATTATCATTATCGTCATCCACGATAAAATCGAGTTTCATCCTCCATTCTCCGAAAGGGGAAGACTGCCCTGGTAAAGCATTGTAATATGCCAATGTTTTATCAATCATATTTGCTGCTTCCGTGGGATTGGCTGCGGGTAAACGGCCTATTGGTAAGTCAGGAAGATTGAATGATACATTGGAGGAAGTTTGCGGCTTAGTCATAACAATGTAGTCGTCTGTAACGAAAGAGCCTACGAAGTTACCAGATTCCTCACTTTCATAACTTGATACTATATTAGAGTTATTTGATAGTCTATTTTTGTAATCATAAGATGTATCCCCCAAAATAAAAACATATTTTAAAGCTCCTAAAGGAGTATTTAGCTTAGTTACAAAATCTCTGATCGCTGTTAAATCTCTACTGCCACTACCAAACTCATTATAAATTTTATCGGTGTCTACAATTTGAACATTGAAATTATTTTTGGTTTGATGATAATTGGCAATTCTTTGAGCTTGTGCCATCATTTGTGGGGTAGTAATAATCAAATAATCTACATTTTGTAGTGCTGAAAGATTTTGATTGGCTATTCTTCCTACAAACTGAGGAGAAAAAGCACCATCGGCTCTGAAGGCAACAAATTCATTATTAAAATTGGGATCTGCAGTGTTGTATCCAAAATTGAAATTTCCGCTTCCAATAGTTTTATTAACTCTTCTGTTGGCGTTGGTGATATCTGTAACATCCCAAACCTGTTCCAGATTTCCGACATTAGAAATACTAAAACCATAATTGATGTTTGTTCCACTTGCCAAAGAAAAATCTCTGAAACTTATTTGAGTTCCGTTGAATTTTAAATCTTCTTTATATTGTATTTCTGCATAATCTAAATAGAACGTACCATTAGGATTGGTTGCAATGTTCGGCTTGTAGTTTATTGTAATTTGATTTCCTGAAAGGTTGTTGGCAGTCCCTGTATATCGAAGAGGGGAAAAATCAGGAAAAGGACTAGATGATGTCGATATGAGTGAATGAGAATCAGGGTTCTGACCATTGATATCAAAATCTATTTTATTATTCTGTGATCTCCATGCAATAACATTCGTTCTATAGCGAATGATATCACCACCCTGTATTGGCGAATTAAGATTAAATGTAACGGCTTTATCTGTAATAAATCCTTGATCTTCTACCCAGATTCTACCTACCTTTAATAAGTTTCTTTGGTCATTATTAATCACCTGATAATTATCAAATCTAGTGATTAGCTGGGATGCAGGTAAATTTACATCAATAGGCATAACTCTTTTTCCTGCACCTTTGTCGAAATTAATATAATAATAAGAAAAATCTTCATAAATATTTTTTAGATTTTCACTGTCATCACTTCTAGTTTCTGTTCTTTTAACGCCATTACCGTTTGCTTTATTATATAAATTGTATCCATTGGGACCTTGAGCATAAAAAAGTGCATAATCGCCATCATTCCATACATTATCATCTTCTCCTACCACCTGAATTGCGTTTTCTTGCAAAGCACTATACTTCACGTCTTGGTTAAACTCAGGAAGCATGATTCCACCATTTCCATAAATTCTGAAGTTTTTAGGATTAATATTCGATGGATTCATTCCATTATCTCTTAAAAACTGAGCTGTTATTTTAAAAACTCCAGATTTATCAACTTTAATTTTATAAAAAGCTCCGCTAGATAAAGGGTTTTGGTTTGTACCAACTTTACTTGCATTCATTGGCATAGGCGCATTGCTTTCTGAAATACTAAAAGAAGATAATCTTTCAACCTTACCTTTTGTTTTTTTAAATAAACCAACGCGTACACTTGCATGACGCTCACCTTCAATATAATAATAATCAATATCAGACATATTACTTTCGTGAATGAAATTAGGGTCTAGGTCGTATAAATCTTTTTTAGAAACCGCTTCCCACACAAAATTTGAAACCTGAAGTTGTCTTTCTCCTGCTTTTTGGCTGTTGATGATGAAAATGTTATTTTGGGTATAAGAAAAACCCTCATTTGTAAAACTTGGAAGATTAATTTTAGTGTCACCATAATCTTGAATTTTGGCTCCGTTCCAATTAATGCTTATTCTTTGAGCCCAAGTAATTGATACAAAGGAGAATATGAGTAAAAGAGTGATTTTAAGTCTCATGTTTATGTTTGAAATTTCTAAATTACAAAATAAATGAAAATTTTATAATTAATATGTGATACCATAAAATTAATTTGTTAAGATATTTCAAAAAAATCAAATCTTTATTTGATTTATTGAATAATTTATTTTTTCTTTGTACTTTGAATAATATTTATATCGACTATGAAAAAACTAAAGTTGTTTTCATTAATAGCATTGAGTTCTACACTTGCATTAACCAGCTGTGGTGGTTCAGGAACTTCCGGAGGCGGGGGTACTAAAAAATTTGTCAGCAAGACAGGTTGGAAACCAAACGAAAAACAGGGTTGGTTCTTTGCAGGAAAGCAACAGAAGCAAAAAGGTTGGCCGGGAATGGTATATGTCGAAGGGGGAACTTTTACAATGGGATTAGTGAAAGATGATGTAATGCACGATTGGAATAACTCGCCTCGCAGAATGCAGGTTAGCTCTTTCTTTATCGGTGAAACTGAGATTACTAACTACGAATACCGCGAATACCTTACATGGTTGAAGTATGTATTCCCTCCAAGTGATCCTAGTTATAAAGAGATTTACAACGGTGCTTTGCCGGATACTTTGTTATGGGATAATAAATTATCTAGAAATGATCTTAACGAAACTTATTTCAGAGATCAAAACTATGATTATTACCCAGTAGTAGGAGTTTCTTGGACTCAAGCAAACAGATATTGCGAATGGTTGACAGACAGAGCAAACGAAAAAGCTTTGATGCAGGCAGGTGTTATTGCAAAAGATTTGTACATCAACGAATCTAATAACCAAGGTGGTACCGCTTTCAATATGGATAAATTCAAATCGAATGATCCTGAAATGCAAGGGTACATCAACCAACAAAGATTGAATCAAAGGACTGGTATGAAAACGACCAACCAAAGAATTCAAGCTGCAAACGGAGCTCCAAATGCAGCGATGGTTACCAAATTCAGACTTCCTTCTGAAGTAGAGTGGGAATTTGCTGCTTTGGGTATGGAAAAAAACAGAGAGTACAACAGTTACTTAGAGAAAAAACCTCAGGTAGACCTTCTTAGAGGTACCAAAGGTAAAAATAGAGGAATGATCCTTGAAAACTTCAAGCAAGGAAGAGGTGATTACTCAGGTCCTGCTGGATGGAAAAATGATGGTGCTGCTCAAACAGCAGATGTAAGACAATTCCCTTCAAACAATATCGGTATTTATGGTATGTTTGGAAACGTGGCTGAATGGACGGCAGATGTTTACAGACCAATCATCGACGAATCGGGTAGCGACTTCAATTATTATAGAGGAAATATGCCTCAAGCTATCGTAAGAAACGGTGACGGAACTTACAAAATGGTTGAAGAAGGTAATATGAAATATGATACTTTGGCAGACGGAAGATTAGTTTACAAAAACTTACCTGGTCAGTTCGAAAGACAAACTCTTGCAGATTACAGAAACTATATGGATGGTGACAAGCAGTCTTCATTAGATTATAGAAACGCAAGCGATTCTGCTGCATCATATGACATGTACAATTCTCCTGCTAAGAAATTTGTAGTGGATACCAATGGTAGAGTGATTCTACAAAAAGATACAAAAGACAGAACTTCTGCAATCTCTAATGATATCAGAGTTGTGAAAGGTGGTTCTTGGCAAGATTCAGCATATTGGTTGGATCCGGGACAGAGAAGATACAAAAATCAGTCAGCTGGTTATGGTTGGATCGGTTTCCGTGTTGCACAAGATGCGAGAGTAAGCGACAAAGCTAGAACAAGAAGATAATATTTATCAAAATACTTATAAAAAACCTCCTGTATTTTCAGGAGGTTTTTTTATTTTTGAACCATGGAATCATGTCGCTAAAAATGTAAAATTAGGATAGATTTTATCATGCATACGACCTCCGAAAAAAAACATATATTTTCAAATGAATACAGAACAGTTTTACCCAATCTTTTTAAAGGCAGAAAAAGTAACGATTGATAGCAGAAAAATAGAGAAAAATGATATTTTCTTTGCTTTTTCAGGTGATAATTTTGATGCGGCAACTTTAGCTGAAAAAGCGATTGACCAAGGTGCTCTAGCTGTTATCATTGAAAATAAAGAATTTGAAAACTTAGAAAAAAATATTTTTTATGTACCTTCAACTTTAGAGTTTTTACAGGAATTGTCTGTACATCATAGAAATCAATTAAATATTCCAATCATTGGTCTTACTGGGAGTAATGGTAAGACGACCACCAAAGAGCTTATTCATGCTGTATTGTCAAAAAAATATAATGTACAGTACACTTTCGGAAATTTAAACAATCACATTGGAGTTCCGTTAACAATACTTTCTATAAAGCCAGAATACGAAATGGCGGTCATAGAAATGGGTGCTAATCACCAGAAAGAAATTGAACTGCTTTGTAGTATTGCACGACCAAATTTTGGATATATTACCAATTTTGGCAAAGCGCATTTAGAAGGCTTTGGAGGTTTTGAAGGGGTTATAAAGGGTAAGTCTGAATTGTATGATTATCTTAAAAATACAAATCAAACTATTTTAATTAATGAGAATGATTCAATTCAATTAGAAAAAACACAGGATTATACCCTAAAAATAACCTTTGGAAAAGTAGATTCCGATTATTACTTTGAGGCTTTTTCAGAACATAATTTTGTGGGTGTACAGTATCAAAATCAAAAAGCTTTATCAAAACTTACGGGAGAATATAATTTTACCAATCTATGTGCTGCTGCAAGTTTTGGGCTGAATTTTGGACTAAATTTTGATGAAATACAATCGGCGCTAGAATCATATACTCCAACGAATATGCGTTCTCAAATTGTAAAAAAAGATAATAAAACTTTAGTTTTAGATACTTACAATGCTAATCCAAGTTCGATGTCTGCTTCATTGCATAATTTTATCACTTTTGAAGGCTCAAAAACAATCGTTATCGGCGATATGCTGGAGTTGGGTGATGAAAGTGAAAAAGAGCATCAAAATATTCTTAAATTAGCTCAAGACTTAGGTTTTAACGAAATTATTACAGTCGGGAAACAATTTAAAAGTGTCAACAAAAATTCTGTGGCTTTTGAAAGTACAGATGAATTAATTCAATATTTAAAAGACAATAAAATTAATTCAGAAAACATTCTTCTTAAAGCCTCACGAGGAATTTCTTTAGAAAAAGCAATCGATTTTATTTAGATTTTGTA
The DNA here is from genome assembly GCF_001677955.1 of Chryseobacterium sp. BGARF1. Classification (GTDB taxonomy): domain Bacteria; phylum Bacteroidota; class Bacteroidia; order Flavobacteriales; family Weeksellaceae; genus Chryseobacterium. Next base: position 83,441 of record NZ_LELA01000057.1, on the reverse strand, counting down.
TCCCAAAATTCATTAATAATCAATTTTATATTCTGGAAAGTGTTTGGAAAAACTTCATTCTCGATTTGAGTCGTGTTTTTCCAGGCTACTTCTGTGATACCTTCTTCCAGTTGGGGTTTGGAAGTGTCTTCACCGTCAAAAAACATTTCAAACCAATGCGTGTGTTTCAAAACACGGTCACCGTTTCTTTCGATATAAATATGATAGGTGGTATTAATAAAATCCCGAAGCTCTACATTCTGAAGATTGGTTTCTTCCTCAATTTCCCTTATCGCAGATTCTTCACGAGATTCTCCTTTTTCCATTTTGCCTTTAGGAAGATCCCATTTTCCTAATCTTCTGATGAAAAGGATATCGCCGTTTGGTTTGTTTACAATTCCTCCGGCTGCTTCAATAATTCTGAAAAGTTTTTTAAATTCTTTCCAAATCTCATCAATTTGTTCGCCATATACATTCAGCTCAGAAGTTGATGTGTTCTGAAGAAGATCCAGCGCAATTTCTAAAGTTGTGAAACTTTCGTAATTTAAGACTTTCTCTAAGTTTTCAGGGTTCTTAGATATCAATAATTTTTTTTCGTTCACAAAAACTTTATACATTTGTAATAATTTAAATACAAAAATAAAAAATGAATTTAGAAGGACGAAAAATTATTGTCAATAAATCATCTAAAGATTTATCTGAGTTGCTGAAATCTCCTGAAAATTATAAAGAATTTATGCCAGATGGTCTTCAAAAGTTTGAAACCAGAGAAGATGGCTTTAAATTCGGACTTCAGGGAATGCCTGAAATCGCATTGAAGATAGATGAAGTTACAGATGAAAAAGCTGTTTTAAAATCGGCAAGCTCAAGCCTAGATTTTACACTTACGGCAACTTTAAGACCTTTGAACGAAACTCAAACTGAAGCACAGATGCTTTTTGAAGGAAAATTTAATCCTTTTATCAAAATGATGGTTGAGAAACCGCTTCAGAATTTTATCAATGCTTTGACCGATAAAATAGAAGCTTATAAATAAAACGAAAACCTTCAGAAATGAAGGTTTTTTTATGCAATAATTCCAGAGCTGTGATTGTGTAAACTTCCCGTTGCAGAAGCAAGAACATTGGTTTCGTTATTCAATCTGAGAACGCCCATAAAAGCAAAGATCAGGGCTTCTTTAAAATCAATAATCTGTTTCTCGGGAATAATGATTTCTGTGCTTGTTTTGTTTCTTATTTTTTCGACAAGGTATTTATTGTAGGTTCCGCCTCCTGTAAAAAATACTTTTTTAAACTGATGGATATTGAAAATTCTAGAAATCTGCTCAGCAGCATGTTCAGTAAAAGTTGCCAAAACATCTAAGCTTTCAATTCCTGGAAATAATGGAAAAATATTTTCGTTACACCATTCTATTCCCAATGATTTTGGATGAGATAAGGTGTAAAAATCCAGCGAATTCAATTGCTCTAATAATTGAATATTAATGCTTCCTTTTCTTGCTAAATCACCATTTTTATCATAATTCTGACCAAACTCCTGAACTAATTTATTTAAAACAATATTGACCGGTGCAATATCAAATGCAATTCTTTCTTTATTAATTTTAAAAGAAATATTAGAGAAACCTCCTAAATTGAGGCATGCATCGTAATCTGAAAACAAATATTCATCACCAATGGGAACTAAAGGCGCACCATTTCCGCCAAGTAAAACATCCTGAGACCGGAAATCGTAAATTACAGGAACTTGCGTTTGTATCTTTATGGCTCTTCCGTCACCAATCTGAAGTGTGAATTTCCGATGAGGCTGATGAAAAACGGTATGCCCGTGAGACGCGATTAAATCAATATCTGAAAGTTGATTTTTCTTAATGAAATCGTTAGTGATATTACCTAAATAAAAACCGTACTCTGAATGTAATGCCAATAAATCTTGTGAAGATAAGTGGATAGAGTTTCTAAGCTGTTCTTCTAAGATTTGTGAGTAAGCAATTGTTTCAGCTTTAAGAATTTCAAATTTCCAGCATGAATTTTCTGTCCAAAATTTGGTAAAACAAATATCTAAACCATCTAAACTGGTTCCAGACATTAACCCAATTGCTTTATAGACTTTCATTGATTAAGGTCTTGGTTGGGCAATTTTAGCTTTGCTTACATCAAGATCTCCTGAATTATTAAAAAATTTATATTCTGAGAAATCATCTTTGGCAGTCATTCCATTGGCGTGCACTAGAGTAGAGCCATCTTCCATTGTTGCGTAAACAGTATCTCTTGTATAAATCCTTTTTTTATTTTGATCCCAAAAAACACTTTGCGTGGCAAATCTTTGGCCATCACTGGTAAGAATTTTTACATCGCCTCTTGCTTCATAGAATTTTTTATAGTCGTACAACTTTGCATATTTAGCCGTAATATTACCGGGCTTTTTAGGATTTTTTTTATCAAAAAACTCTATTTTCATTCCTTTTTTGGCAACAGTATACTGGCTGTCAATCAATTCGTATTTTTCAATAATAGGAGCGGTTGCTTTTAGCGTAATAAAACCAGAATCCCTCTGTATAATCTTTGCATTGTGTATAATCTGAGACGGAAAGTTCTTATTATCGCTTCCATTCAGCTTTGTGAGGTCTTCTTCGCAGGATGTTAATATAAAAAATATAGCACAACTAAAAAGGTATGCTATATTTTTGAATGTTTTATGTGAAATGAAATTCATTATTAATTGTAAAGCTGTTTTCTAAACCATCTGTCAGCAAAATTGAAACCAACTTTTAGGTTAACAAAATTCTGATTAATCAAATTGTTTTTAAGCGTTCCTCTTTTTCCTACTTCTACACCAATTTCTAGACCACTCATTCTTGTGATACTGCTGGTTTTGAATGGTAGCATTACACCTCCCGAAATACCAAATTTATTAATGCTATTTCCTGCAATTTCAAGATTTCCTTTTTCGTAGAAAGCACCATAACGGTACACTATTCTTGAGAAATAACTTCTAAAGTTGTTGTAGTTTGGTAAATACCAACCTCCGGCAGAGATTCTGTAAGAGTCTTTATAATCGAAAGTATTACCGAAATAAGTAATTGATTCACCTTTTTTATAGTCAATCTGTCCAGATAAGAACCAGTGGTTTTCACTACCATATCCTACACCGACTGAAGCCTGAAGAGGAAGAAGATTATTTGAGCTTTTATTTTTGCTGTCAATAATTGTTTCTCCAGCTTTTGTATCAACATCACTATAATAGTAGGTACTGTTGATATAATTAGTGGTCATATTACTGGTATTACCAAAGGTAGCAGTCGCTCCAATTGTCAATTTATGATCATTACGTGTATCTATACTTTGATAGCTTGTACCTAATGTGAAATTGAAATTTTTAATACTGTTTTTAGTTTCATAACCATTTACCAAATCTGCAGTAGAAGAAGTAAATTCATTAATGTCGTAAAGGTTTCCAAAATAATAATTAGCTCTTGCTCCTACAGCAAATTGAGAGTTAATTTTATAAGACAATGCCAACTGAGCTGTATTTAAAGTTCCACTGCCTTCAAATTTATTTGCATATGAGGTGTCACCAATAGTTTCTGTATGAATTACCTCATAGCTTTTAGAACTGTATGGCTGATACAAGAATCCCATTTTTATTTTTGATGAAATAGGAAAGGCGATAGAAATATTAGATAAATACGTAGAGTGTTTAGTAGACTTTGTATTATTAAAGTCGGTTTTGAAATAATTGTTTTCGTTAGTTGCTTCAAGCTTAATGCTTGTTAACTCAAAATTACTGTTATTCGCAGGGTTTCCGAAGTTAAAATTACTGCTGAAATCACTTATGAAAGCAGTTGAAATTCCTCCCATAGAGGACGTTTCAATCGTATTATCATATTTTACATCACCAATTCCGTAAGTTGCATAAGGTGAGTTGCTCAAACTTTGCGCGTTAAGGAAGTACCCCACTGAAATGAATGATAGTACAAAAATTTTTTTCATTCTAGATTTTTAAAATAATGCGCAAATATCTTAAATATTAATGAATTGTAAAAATTTACTGAGGTTAAATTTTGTTAAGGGTTTTTATAGTGAATTGTCAATGGTGAATTAGATTTGCTGTCAATTTTTTAAAGATATTAAAATTAACTATTCACTTGCGATGCAAAATTGAGACTTAATATATTACCCTTTTCAAAAATTCTTATCTTTGAAACATGAATTGGGAAAACATCGCCGGACAAGAAAACCTTAAAAAACTTCTTCAAGACAGCATTACCGAAAACAGAGTGAGCCACGCCCAGCTTTTCATAGGAAAAGAAGGTTACGGAACGATGCCCTTGGTTTTAGCGTATGCAAAAGAAATTTTGAAAGGTGAAAATGAGCATGCAGCCTCAAAAGTAGAGCACCTCAATCACTTAGATTTACACTTTAGTTTTCCGGTTTTTACTGATAACAGAAATTCATTAAGCAGAAATAAATTTGAGGAATTCAGAGAAATGATTTTAGATTTCCCTTACGCCAGTTTTGATGACTGGACTGCCGTTTTGGAATCTGAAAACAAACAATTCTTTATTTCTGCAGATGAAATTGATGAGCAAAATCAAAAATTTGCTTTAAAAAGTTTTGAAGGCGGAACCAAAATTCTCATCGTTTGGCGAGCTGATAAAATGAACACCGCAGCATCCAACAAGTTTCTTAAATTTTTAGAAGAACCACCGGCAAAGACAATCATTCTTTTAACAGCTGAAAGCAGTGACGATATTTTACCAACGATTTTATCAAGAACGCAGCTGATTGAAGTTCCAAGAATTAACGATGAGGACCTGGAAATTTATTTAAAAAATAAATTTAATGTTTCAACTGAAAAAGGAAAGGAAATTGTACATCAGTCACAGGGAGACCTCAATGATGCCGTAAAATTTTTAAGCTCACAAGATAAAAATCCAGAGTTTGAAAAACTATTTGTACAATGGGTTCGTGATGCATTTATGGTAAAAAAGAAACCGGAATATCTTAAAAACATTATTATTTGGGCAAAAGAGATTGCAAGCTGGAATAGGGAAAAGCAAAAAAACTTTCTCAATTATGCTTCAGAAATTTTCAGATTGGCTTTGTTGCAAAATTATCAGTCTGAAGAATTGGTGTATAAAAAAATTAATGCCAATGGCTTCAACTGGGCGGGTTTTTCAAAATTCATCAGTGGGGCAAATATCATTAATATTTTAGAAGAAATAAATACAGCAGATTTGCATTTAACAAGAAATGGAAATCCTAAAATTGTATGGACAGATTTGGGAATAAAATTATCAAGATATATTCATAAAAGCACATAATTGTTTTATAATAGAGCGATACAGACGTTTTCAAGAAATTGAAAACGTTTTTTTATTGACATAAATGTAGGCTTTTAGTTAGAGAAAATTAAAAATAAATTAAAAATTCAATCAATCGTTTGATTTTAACAGAAAAGCGTTGTACATTTGCACCCGAAAATTACCAAAGATGATTTCAAAAGAAGAAAATATATTATTCGCTGCAGAGAAACTATTTGCTGAAAATGGTTTTCAGGGAACTTCTACAAGAGAGATTTCTAAAGCTGCCAATGTAAATATTTCAATGATTTCTTATTATTTCGGTTCTAAAGAAAAGCTTTACGAGAAATTGGTGGAGTACAGGATGAATGAAGGACAGTTTTTTTCTAAAGATATTTTAGAAAGAACAGATATTAACGAATGGGAAAAAATTGAAAGAATTGTTGATCAGTTTGCTGGAAGAATAAGGCATCATAAATGTTTTTACAGAATCATGCAGAGAGAGCAGCTTCATACAGAAAATCCTCAAATCGTAGAGTTTTTAAAAGAAACTAAAATGAGTTTCATTTCCATGTATTCTAAAATTCTGGAAAGTGGAATTGAAAAAGGAATTTTTACAAAAAATCCACCCATCTACTTATTACATTCAACGGTGAGCGGAACGTTATTTTATGCGTCAAATGCCAAAGGAATGTATAAAGAATTTCTTAATAACACAGATGACGAGGAAGCTTTTGAAGAAAAATATTATTCCGAACTCAAAGAACATATTAAATATATACTAAAAGACCTTTTAGGTTATGAAGAGAATAAATAACTCAGCTATTATACTATCCCTTTTTGCAGGGATGATGTACACTCATGCTCAGGAAAAAAAACAGTTAAGTCTTGATGAGGCGGTACAGTTGGGAATCCAGAACAGTAAAAGTTTAAAGATAGATGCTGCCAAAATAGAAGAAGCTACTGCCGATCTTTTGGAAGCAAAAAACAGACAGCTTCCGGAATTAAAAGTTTCTGCAAGTTATTTGTATCTGCCGATGAAACCTAATGTTGACATCAAACTTCCCGGCGTTTCTGGTGCAGGTGGTCCTGAAGTTCATCAGGTCGCTTTTGGTTCGGCAAATCTTAGCGTTCCTATTTACAGCGGTGGAAGAATTAAATACGGAATCGAATCTGCAAAATATTTGGTGGAAGCATCAAAATTGAGCACCGAAAACGATAAAGTTGCCATTGCTTATAATGTAGCTCAGGCGTATAATAATTTGTTTAAAGCCAACCAATCGATTAAAGTTTTAGAAGAAAACCTTACGGCTTCTCAAAAAAGAGACGAAACTTTTCTTAAACTTGAAAATAACGGAGTGATTGCAAGAAATGACCGTTTAAAAGCAAATCTTCAGACTTCAAATATTGAACTGCAGTTATTAGAAGCTAAAAACAATTTTAATATTGCCAATATCAATATGGATTTGCTTCTTGGTCTTCCGGAAACTACAGAAATTGAGGTTGATCAAAACTATGTAGATGAATCTGATGATGTGAAGTCTGTTAGTTTTTATCTGAATGAAGCGAGAGAAAACCGTAAAGATCTGCAAGCTTTAGATCAGCAAAGAAAAGCAGCAGAATTAGGGACGAAATCTGCAAAAGCAGAAAACCTTCCTTCTATTGCATTTACGGGAGGTTATGTTGCAGCAGATATTCCAAAATTTTTAACAATTTACAATGCCGTGAATGTTGGAGTAGGAGTTTCTTACAATTTATCAAATCTTTGGAAAGAAAATTCTTCTTTAAAGCAATCTAAAGCAAGAGAAATGCAATTGTCTGCAACCAACGAATTGTTGAATGACAATATTAAATTAGACGTCAACAGAGAATATCAAAACTCAGATTATTCTAAAAAGAGGATTACAGTTTTCGAAAAAGCAGCGGTACAAGCTAACGAAAATTACAGAATTACAAAAAACAAATATGATAACGGTCTTGCAACCATGACAGAATTATTGGATGCAGATGCGGCTCAGATTGCTGCCAATGTAGGCGTTATCAATGCAAAAGCAGATGCTGCATTAGCGTATAGAAAACTATTGCAGACTACAGGAACTTTAACAATCAAATAAAAACAGAACAATATCCAAAATGGAAAATAACAATACTCAAGTAACTGAACCAAAAAAGAAAAAAAGTTTAGTTTTCCCAATCATTTTAGCCGTGATCGTTGTCGTAGGTGGAATTTATGGATATAAAACCTATTCTTACGGGCAAATTCATGAAGAAACGGATGATGCTCAAATCGCTTCAAATATGAACCCTGTCATTTCTAAGATTTCTGGATATGTAGCAGAAGTAAAAGTGAAAGACAATCAGTTTGTAAAGAAGGGAGATACTTTGGTAATTTTAGATAACAAAGACCAAAAGATGGCTTTGGAGCAAGCTCAGGCAGCTTTGTCAACAGCGAAAAGCAATATTTCATCTGCTCAGTCTTCTACCAACGCAACTTCAAAAAACATAAACAGCTCACAAGCCGCAGTAGCAACCGCTAATGCACAGATTGAAGCCGCAAAAGTAAACGTTTGGAAAACTTCTCAGGATTTAAAAAGATATTCAGTTCTTGTAAAAGATCATTCAATTACAGAACAGCAGTACGAGCAGGCTTTAGCAGCAAAGCAGTCTGCAGATAAGCAACTACAGGTTTTAGTAGATACAAGAAATCAGATTGCACAGCAAACAGGAATTGCTTCTTCACAAACAGAAGCAAGCTCTCAGCAAATTTCAGTGGCCGGCTCGGTAGCAAAGCAGAGAGAAGTAGATGTAGAAAGTGCAAAATTAAATCTTTCTTATACAGTAATTACAGCTCCAGAAGACGGTTTCGTAGGGAAAGTTCCTATTCAGGCAGGGCAGTTTTTGCAGGCAGGCTCTCAGTTATTCAGCTTGGTTAAAAATGACCAAAAATGGGTTATTGCAAACTTCAAAGAAACTCAGGTGGCTAAAATGGTAGAAGGACAAAAAGTGAAAATCGAAATTGATGCTTTCCCAGATACAGAATTTGAAGGAGTGGTAAGCTCATTCTCTCCGGCAACAGGATCTACATTCTCTATTTTGCCTCCGGATAATGCAAGTGGAAACTTTGTAAAAGTAGTACAGAGACTTCCTATAAAAATCGATTTTGTAAAACTTGATCCAAACATTGCAAAAAGATTAAGAACAGGGATGAATGTGAAAGCAGAAGTTTCTTTAAAATAAGAAGCGGGTAAAAAGTAAAAGGTAAAAAGTTTAATGACTCTTACAGATTACTTTCTTTAAAATAATATTGAAATAAGTGAATTGTCAATTTTGCTGAGGCAAGTCGATTTTGAATGTTGAGGAATTAGATGCAGGATGATTGATGAGGATAATGGCGATGATTAATGATAGATGGGAAATAAAGAAGTACAATTGACAAAGATGTTGATTGACGATTGACAATTCACTTTTTATAAATTCTTAAAGATGAGGAATAATGATTTTAAGCTTTAGATATTTGTTATACTCAGCCTAAATATTAACCTCAGCCTTCTTAAAAATACATTAAAAAATCAATGCAAGATTCATTAGTAGAATATGGAGCCCGAAGAGTGATCATTACGATTACAGCGATTCTTTGTGCTTTGCTTGAAATTGTGGATTCCACGATTGTAAATGTTGCCCTCAACGAAATGAAGGGTAATTTGGGATCTACACTTTCTGAAGTAGGTTGGGTAATTACAGCGTATGCCATTGGTAACGTAATTGTAGTTCCCATGACGAGCTGGCTTTCACAGCAGTTCGGTAGAAGAAATTATTTTGCCGCCTCCATTGTAATCTTTACCATATTTTCATTTCTCTGCGGGAATGCAGATAATATTTGGGAGCTGGTATTTTTCAGATTATGCCAAGGTATTGGTGGTGGTGCGTTGCTTGTAACTTCGCAAACCATTATTACAGAATCATATCCTATCGAAAAGAGAAGTATGGCGCAGGCAATCTATGGTCTGGGAGTAATTATTGGTCCCACTTTAGGTCCGCCATTAGGAGGATATATTGTTGATAATTACAGTTGGCCGTATATTTTTTACATTAATATCCCGATTGGTATTGCGGCAACTTTAATGACTTTACAGTTTATTAAAAGCCCCAAATTTGCCGAAAAACGTAAAGCTTCAGATGTCGATTGGCTCGGAATTGCTTTATTGGCACTTACCGTAGGATCTTTACAGTTTATTTTGGAAAGAGGTCACGAAGAAGATTGGTTCGAAAGCGGAATGATTGTTACCTTCACTACAACTGCCGTTTTAGGATTTATATTATTCCTCTGGCGAGAGCTCACCTGCAAATATCCGATTGTAGAATTACGGGTTTTGAAAAATGGAAATCTGAGGATAGGAACGGCAATGTCATTTGTTTTAGGTTTTGGTTTGTATGGTTCTACTTTTATTGTTCCGCTCTACACCCAAAGTGTTTTGGGGTGGACGGCACTACAATCTGGAGCACTAATGATTCCTGCAGCTTTAACTACTGCTTTCATGATGCCGATTATTGGTAAATTATTAACGAAAGGGGTGAAACAACAGATCTTAGTTTCCTTGGGATTATTTATATTCTTCGTTTACAGTTTCTGGGGCTACAAAATTCTGACACCGGACACCAGTAAAGAAGCCTTTTTCTGGATGCTAATCGTACGAGGAATGGGACTTGGTTTACTATTTATTCCAATCACCTCTTTGTCATTAAGCACATTGAAAGGTCAGGAAATTGGTCAGGGTGCAGCTTTTACAGGAATGATGAGACAGCTTGGTGGTTCTTTCGGAATTGCTGCCATTACAACATTTATTGCCAACGCTAGTCAGAAATATAGGGTAAATTTAATTTCCCACTTAGATAGCGACAGCTTTGATGTACAGCAGCGACTCGCGGGGTTAAAAGCTAATTTCATCGCCAAAGGAATGACACCCGATAATGCAATGAATGCCGCTTACAAAGTTTTGGATATGACGGTCACCAAACAGGCAACGGTGCTTTCTTATATGGATGTTTTCCTCTATTTAGGAATAGCTTTCTTAATTTGTATTCCTTTTATATTATTTATAAAAGAACGGAAGAGCAAAGAAAAAATAGATTTGAGTGAAGCAATGCACTAATCTACAAAAGTCCCAACGGGACGGCTTACTAAAGGATAGGATGCAATTCTATTTTTAGAGTAATGATTATATTAAAAGTTATAAACCTCTGAATGATTTCAGAGGTTTTTTTGTGGAATTCGTAAAAAGTGAGGTTGTTTGGTGACTGTTTTTGCTCAACCTGTAAAAGATTGCTCTGTCAGGCGGCCGTTTTAGCTCCCGCAAATTAGGGGCAGACAAATGTACAGCCATATTTACTTCCCTTGAAATCAGTTTGCCTCGTCGGGCGGGATTTTAGAGTAAACCAAAACAGGATGGGACAAATGTGTCTTTTTTTATATCAAAATCTATTAGGAAGAAAATGCGCTTTAATCTTTTTCAAAAACTTTAAATTCAGTTCTGATTAAATCTAAAAGTTCTTTAAAAGAAAGCAACTCATCTACGTTTGGATATTTTTCTAAATATGATTCAGGATTAGAGTAGTTAAATTGGTTTTCTGCTTTTCCTCGTTTAATTTGTACGTAAAAAGATTGACCGTCAAGTACAGAAAGTCTTGATGTAGATGAATATATTTCACCATCTTCAATTTGATAATCCTTATTCACCTTTTTAAGTTTATATTCAAAAACTTCCCATTTTGGAAGATGAATAATATTAGTATCCAAAAACTGTAGCCACAACATCTCAAAATTTTTCAGAGAATTTAATTTTGATTTTCTTGTCCAAATTTTAACTTCATCTTTATTATTTGTTCTAGCAACTGTATTATAAAATTCAGCTTTCCAATTTTCCTTCTCATCCTCATAAAATCTGAAAAGTTCTAAACCTGTTGAAGTTCCGTATTTTTTATAAACACGGATTTCCTTTTCATGAAATTTAAGGTTTTCGATTTTTAAAATTTTATCATATTCAATATTTTGCTGTGCAGGCAAAAAATTAAAAGAAACAAATAAAATAAAGAGTAAATATTTCATAAAGACTATCAATTATTGAAGACTAAAGTAGTTTTTTTATTCCAATATCATATTCTGCTGTATCGCCATATTCACCAACTCAGCAGAATTTTTAGCACCAAATTTCTGAAGTATATTTTTACGGTGGGTGTCAACAGTTAAAGGGCTTAAAAAAAGTTCGTCTGCAATTTCATTGCTTGTTTTTCCTTTGGCTAAAAACTGTAGAATCTGTTTTTCGCGTTTTGTTAAGCGTGGAGTAGTGGTCAATTCCTGTGGTGAAGGTTTACTGATGATATTTTTGGTTTCGTTACAGAAAACAATATTTCCGGAAAGGGCGCCGTGAAAACAATCCATTAATTCTTCCAAAGAAACATTTTTCAACAAATAACCGCTGGCTCCGTTTTGTATACACTGCATAATAATGCTTCTTTCCGAACGGTTGCTGAACATAATGACCGACGTTTTCGGAGATATTTTTTTAATTTCTTCACATAGCTGAATTCCGCTGATGTCGGGTAAAGAAATATCGAGCAAAATAATATCTACTTCATTTGATTTAATAAACTGAATGACCTCACCACCGTTTGTAAACGTTTTTGCAATGTGAAAAAAAGGTTTGTGAGATAACATGATTTTCAACCCTTCAATAACGATAGGATGGTCATCTACAATGACGATGTTGATTTTATGAGATTGCATGCGTATTGAGTTCTATATTGATTGCCGTTCCTTCATCATCAGAATTGATCTCCATTTTGCCTTTTAAATAATCCACGCGGGTTTTTAGATTGTGAAGTCCCATACTTTTGGTTGGTGAAGGATCTTGTGAAAAACCTTTGCCATCATCTTCAATGGTAATTAAAAATACGTCCTCAGATTGAGAGCATTGCAGCAATATGTTTTTTGCTTCAGAATGTTTCACTGCATTAGCTAAAATTTCCTGTACGATCCTAAAAATATTAATCTGTACCGCCAAAGGAAGATTGGTGTTAATGTCAATAGGCTGAAAGTCAATATGTAGATCTTTTCTGGCGTAAAATTCGGTAAGGTCTTTTAAAGCCGTTTCTAAACCAAACTTTAAAAGAGATTCAGGCATCAGATTTCTGGCAATATTTCTAAGCTCGGTTACCGAATAATCCAGTTGATTTAAAATTTGATTGAAGTTTTGCTTGTTTTCGGGATTTAAATTTTGCGAAGCCCACGCTGAAAAATTTATTTTCACGCCTGCAAGCATTCCTCCAAGTCCGTCGTGAAGATCTTTTCCTACCCTTTCTCTTTCTTTTTCTTCACCTTCCAGAATCGCTTTTGTTATTTTTAATTCTTCCTGTTGAGCGATTTCTTTCAGTTTTTGAGAATGGTTGATTTCTTTTTCTTTGGCTAATTTTTTAGTGTAGAAATAAATGGAAATAATTAAAATAAGAAGGAATAGTGATGCAAAAACCAATAACCATAAATATTGATTTTTCTTGTTGATTTCCAGTTCTTTTTGCGCTTTTTCTGTATTCAGATTAGCAATTTCTTTTTGCTTTTCTGCAGTTCTGAATTTTGTTTCCAGTGTATTGAGCTCGAGCTTTACATTTTCAGAATTTAAACTGTCATTTAATTTTGAATATTTCTTTTCCCAGATCAAAGCTTCTTTAAGATTTCCCATTTGCTCATTAAGGCTTGAAAGCTGGTTGTAAAAAGCTTTTCTGTTATTTGCATCAATGATGAGTGTCTTTTCTGATAAGATATTTTCCAGAACATTTTTCGCTTCATTCAGTTTATTTTGCTTCCTTAAAATATCATATTTATTCATGTAAAACATCTGTGTTAACAGATTTTGGCGGGATCTTTTAGCATAAACCAAGCCTTTTTCAATCATTGGAAGTGCTTCTTCATTTTTCTGTTTGGTGATGAAGTAAAGTGTTTTTCCATAATAAAAAGAGGCGTTTGAATTCGATTCCGGATAAGGCTGAATGAGTTTTTCGGCTTTATCTAAATATTTTTTTGCCTCGTCACCTTTTGCCTGATAACAAAAATTACTTGCAGTGTTTAGGTAAGCAAAAAACAATTCCGGAGAGTGGGGTGCATTTTTTTCTAATATTTTGATGGCTTTTGTGTTGTATTCAAAAGCTTTTGCAAACTCGGCGTTATACGTAAGAATGATGGCTAGCTGAGAATAGAATTGTCCTAAAGTTTTATTATGCTTATATTTTTCAATCTGCGGAATGCTTTTTTCAACCAGAATTTTCACCAAAAAAGGATAGCCTTCTTTGTTTTTCTGGGTTACACCGTAATTGTACCATGATGAAGCAATAAAAAAATCAGATTCTTCAATTTTAATTTTAGAAAATTCCTGTATGGCTTTTTGAAATGAGACTGCTGCTTTTTCTTTGTTGCTTTCTAAAAAATGCCAACCTTCATAATAATGATATTTCGCTGTATTTAAAGGTGTTTTCGCACTTAAAGCTTTCCCTTTTTCTAAATAACTTTTACTTAAAAGTGAGTCTGTATTTCTATAAAAGTTTGATAATAAGAAATATGAATTCGCTTTGGCATTGTTGTCAACCTTACTGTTTACAACCGTTTTCAGACTGTCTGAATAGGCTTTCTCATTAAGCCGAATGAGTTGCTGCGAGTGTATATAAGTAGATAAAAAAACACAGATGGTGATAAGGTGGTTCTTCATTGTCTCAATTTCATTATTTAAAATAAAACTCGACAATTTAGTGAAAAATTCAGAATTGAAAAATACCTAAAATCAGGTAGAATATTTTCCTTAATTCTAAGGATTGATTGCCTTTTCAGACAGTCATAGTTTTGCAGGTACTAAATCAGAAAGATTACAAATTAAAATTAACAGTAATATTTAACAAGAGAAATTATGAAAAAAATGAAATTGAAAAACGTATTGAAAGGCTCATTCGTAATGGTGATGGCAGCGTTGGTTTTTGGCTTTGTCACATCTTGCAGCAATAATGATGACGATGACAATATTCCTGGAACCAACAAAACGCATAAAGTAGTTTTCAAAGCAGAAGCATCTTCAGGAAGTAATATTGATATTGCAGTTTACGGGATTGATGGAAATCCTACTACTGCAACCAGTTTAAGCGGAACAACATGGACGAGCCCTGAAATCACAACTGAAGCAGGAGCTTTCAATGCAAATGTTGCCGTAAATGCGATAGGAGCGAGCGCTTCATCTACTTTAAAAGTTCAGATCTGGGTAGACGGTGAACTTAAAAAAGAAGGAACTTCAAGCGGGCAGTATTTATCTGCTTCAGCAAGTCATACATTCTAATATAAACTAATGATGAAAAAAAAGTCCGGCTCAATTTTGAGTCGGACTTTTTTTGGTAGAACAAACCATATTCTTTCATAGCCATTAACGAAAATAATTCTATGAAACACAGAACTGAAAAATATCTAAAATAGGGTAGAATATTTTTTTTAAATTTGAGGATTGACAGTATTTTTAGTCTATAATATCTTTGCGGATGCTAAATCAAGGAGATTCCGAAAAATATTAACAAAATAAATTTATGAAAAAAATAAAATTGAATCAGGTATTTAAAGGAGTATTTGTTGCTTTAATAACAGTAATGATTTTGAGTCTTGTTGAATCTTGTCGCAAAGATAATGATGATACTTCTGAAGAGATTAAGACACAAAAAGTAGTCTTCAAGGCAGAGGGGTCATCCGGAGTTAATATCAGTAAAGCCGTTTACGGAATCGACGGAAATCCGATTACCGTAACTGGCTTGAGCGGAACAACATGGACGAGCCCGGAAATCACTGCAGAAGGCGTAGTTTATAATTCTAATGTTGTGGTAAATGCAACAGGAGTTGATGCGGCATCTACTTTAAAAGTTCAGATTTGGGTAGATGGCCAGCTTAAAAAAGAAAGTGTCTCAAGCGGGCTGACTTTATCGGCTTCAACAAGTTATACATTTTAAAAACCATCCACTTTGATAAAAAAATAATCCGACTCAAAAACTGAGTCGGATTATTTTTTATGTTTTTAAGATTAAATCACTTTTACAATAAAGTAACTTTTCTTTCCTTTTTGTAGTAATAAGAATTTACCGTCAATCAAATCGGTTTCATTTGCGGTGTAAACTTCATTGATTTTTTCTTTGTTTACAGAGATTGCATTTCCTTTCAATTCTCTTGTCGCTTCACTTTTAGATTTTAGGAAACCAGATTTTTCAGAAAGCAAATCAACAATATTAATTCCTAAAACATCAGCTTTAGCTACTTCTTTCTGAGGAACTCCATCAAAGATTTCCAGGAAAATTTCCTCATCGAGACTTACCAAATCTTCTGCAGTAGATTTTCCAAACAGAATTTCTGATGCTTTCAAAGCTCTTTCATATTCTTCTCTTCCGTGAACCCAAACGGTAACTTCTTCAGCCAATTTTTTCTGAAGTTTTCTTTCGTGAGGAGCCGTTTTGTGCTCTTCAACTAAAGCTTCAATTTCTTCTTTTCCTAGGAATGTATAGAATTTTATGAATCTTTCAGCATCATCATCGGTTGCATTCAACCAAAACTGATAAAACTTGTAAGGTGAAGTTTTCTTTTTATCTAACCAATAATTTTCTCCGCTTTCAGACTTTCCGAATTTCGAACCGTCAGCTTTTGTAATTAAAGGAACTGTTAAAGCAAATGCTTCTCCTTGTGCTTTTCTACGGATTAATTCTGTACCTGTCGTGATATTTCCCCATTGGTCAGAACCACCCATCTGAAGTTTTACATTGTTATTTTGATATAAATGTAGGAAATCATATCCTTGAATCAATTGATAAGTAAACTCTGTAAAACTCATTCCGTCAACACCGGCTTCCCCTGAAAGTCTTTTCTTTACAGAATCTTTTGCCATCATGTAATTAACGGTGATGTTTTTTCCAACATTTTTAGCAAAATCAAGGAAAGAAATTTTCTTCATCCAGTCGTAATTGTTGACCAATTCAGCTTTGTTGGTTTCATTTCCATCAAAATTTAAAAATCTTGAAAGTTGGTTTTGTAAACAGTCCACATAGTGTAAAAGTGTTGCTTCATCCAAAAGATTTCTCTCTGCAGACTTTCCCGAAGGATCACCAATCATTCCTGTTGCGCCACCTACCAAAGCGATAGGTTTGTGACCGTGTTGCTGAAAATGAGCCAGAATTTTGATCTGAATAAGACTTCCGATATGTAAAGAATCTGCGGTAGGATCAAAACCGATATAGGCAGTTGTCATTTCCTTATTCAGTTGTTCATCTGTTCCGGGCATCATATCGGCAAAAAGCCCACGCCATTTCAGTTCTTCAATAAAAGAGTTCATTATTTTTTTCAGTTTAAAATTTAATACGCAAAGATAAGAAAATCACTTGAGTTTCGGGTTTCGAGTTTCGAGTTCAAAATTTCGAGTTTCAAGATTGATGTTAATACTTTTAGAGCGATGTTTTCAAAGCTGTAAACTTCCACCATTTAATTTCCATCTTCCAGCAATTATTGTTTTTAGATTGATGTTAAAGCTTTTTGAGTTCTGTTTTCAAAGTTGTAAACTTCCAACACCCATCATCCAACTTCCAGCCCTTATTGTTTCATTAGCAAAATTCAATTATATTTGTTAATAATGAAAGACGAGCAATTATTTCCTCTCATCCAAAAAGCGAAGGAAAAAGACCAGAAAGCGCAGACCAAACTCATTAATGTTTTTTGGGTAGACGTTTTTTCTTTTGTGATGAAGAAAGTACACGACGAAAATGATGCAGATGAAATTACAGTGAATGTTTTTTCAAAAGTTTTGTCGAAGCTTGATTTGTACGATCCTCATTTTCAGTTTAAAACCTGGGTGTTAACCATTGCTCAAAATACGATTATTGATTTCTGGCGTAGAAAAAGCCGTGAAAATCAAGATCCTACCGAAAATCTGGATGAAGTAAAAAATCATTACGCAAAATCTCCGGAAGAACTGATGATTTCTGAGGAAGAACAAAAGAAAATCATTAAAACCATTGAATCTTTAGATGCTAATTATCAGGATATTATTAGATTGAGATTTTTTGAAGAAAAAAGTATTAAAGAGATTGCTGAAGAGCTTGGTATTTCTGTTGCCAATACGAAAGTTCGTGTAATGAGAGCGAAAAAAGTTTTAGCTGAGCTGTTGAAAAATAATGAGTTTGAGGATAATTAATGAGCCTTATCCAGGTTCAAAACCTTGACAAGGCTTTTCGAAAAATGTTTACAAATAAACATTCTCCTTCGTTTTAGGAAGAAAAATTTTTCTTTGTTTTTCTTGATTTCTGTTTTGAAGATTAATTTTCATTCCTTTTTTAATGGAAATTTCGTTTTTAGATTTTCCATATTCTTTTGTATTTACAACTTCTTTATTAAAAATTAGTTTTCCGGTTGAAAGATTAAAATCTACGGTAGTCCAATATTCTTCAGGTTTTCCGCTTTCTGAAGAAAATCCTATTAATTCAAAATGTCCGTTTTGAAATCTGTATTTATCTGTTCCTCCCCATTTCCAGCTGCTTCCTCCATAATGAGTAATGTTTAAAATACCTTTTTCAATGGTTGTGCTCATATAAGGATCACCCATCATTCCGCCATCTTTACTTCTTAAAATTGCCTTTTGGGATTTTTCTAATATTGTCCATTTATTATTGATTTTCTTTAAAATCTGAATCTCTCGAATGTCACCATAATCATTGTTGGACGCAATATCATAAACAATTACTTTCTCCGGACTTTTATCACCATCCAAATCTCCGTCAAGAGTTTCATTAACTGTGGAATTTTTTGGCTGAAATTCTTTTTGAGCAAAACAAAATGTGCTGAAAATTAGGGATAGAAAGCAAACTGTAGTCTTCATAACAAATATTGAATCTTAAAATTACAAAATTATCTGTTTCATCAATGTCTGTCTTTGATTGTTTCGATAAAAAAATCACTAACTTTGAACCTCAATTTGAGAGATAAATGGAGAATTTAGTTCAAGATACTACTGTTCAAAAACCAAAATGGATTCGTGTGAAACTTCCTACCGGAAAGAATTACAGAGAATTGAGGACTTTGGTTGATAAATATAAATTAAATACAATTTGCCAAAGCGGAAGCTGTCCAAATATGGGTGAATGTTGGGGAGAAGGAACGGCAACTTTCATGATCTTAGGAAATATCTGTACCAGAAGCTGCGGATTTTGTGGTGTAAAAACTGGGAAACCAATGGATGTAAACTGGGATGAACCTGAAAAAGTAGCTCGTTCAATAAAATTAATGAAGATCAAACATGCAGTTTTAACTTCTGTTGACCGTGACGATTTGAAAGATATGGGTTCTATTCTTTGGGGTGAAACTGTAAATGCAGTAAGAAGAATTTCTCCGGGAACCACGATGGAAACTCTGATTCCTGATTTTCAAGGTTTGACTAAACATTTAGACAGATTGGTAGATGTTGCTCCTGAAGTAATTTCTCACAATATGGAAACGGTAAAACGTTTGACAAGAGAAGTGAGAATTCAGGCTAAATACGAAAGAAGCCTTGAGGTTTTAAGATATTTAAAAGAAGCTGGACAAAACAGAACGAAAACTGGATTAATGCTTGGTTTGGGTGAAGAAAAAGATGAGGTTTTCCAAACGATTGAAGACATTAGAAATGCCAATGTTGACGTTATTACAATGGGACAATATTTGCAGCCTACAAAAAAGCATCTTCCTGTAAAGAAATTCATTACACCTGAAGAGTTCGATGAATTCGGAGATTTTGCGAGAAGCTTAGGTTTCAGGCATGTTGAAAGTTCGCCTTTGGTGAGAAGTTCTTATCACGCAGAAAAACATATTCATTAAAAACATATAAAATCCGTCTCACAATTAAAATGTGAGACGGATTTTTTTTTGATTAATTCTAAAGCCATAAAAAAACCGCTCATTTCTGAACGGTTTTTTAATATTTTAAATACTGATTACCAGATCTTAATTCTGTCTTCCGGTTTTTTGTATAATTTATCACCAGGTTTCACATCGAATGCTTTGTAGAATGCATCCACATTCATTAAAGGTCCGAAACTTCTGAAATATCCAGGAGAATGCGGATCTGTTTTCACTTGGTTTACCATGTATTTTTCACTAGATAAGGTTCTCCAAACGGTTGCCCAGCTTAAGAAGAATCTCTGATCTTGCGTATAACCACTGATTGTTCCAGGGTTTCCTTTATCTTTAAGATACATTTGAAGTGCATCATAAGCAATGTTTACACCACCTAAATCTGCAATATTTTCACCGTTTGTGAACGTTCCGTTGACGAAAGTTCCTTTTACAGGCTCATATTTATCGTATTGAGCAGCCAAAGCTTTTGTTGCTTTTTCGAAGTTTGCTTTGTCTTCCGGAGTCCACCAGTCTACTAAGTTACCGTCTGCATCAAACTGCGCCCCTGAATCATCAAATCCGTGAGAAATTTCGTGACCGATAACGGCACCAATTCCACCAAAATTAACAGCAGCATCGGCTTTAGGATTAAAGAATGGCGGTTGAAGAATCGCAGCAGGGAAAACAATCTCGTTGTAAACCGGATTGTAATATGCATTTACAGTTTGTGGAGTCATTCCCCATTCTGTTTTATCAACAGGTTTTCCGATTTTTGCCAATTCACGGTTGTATTGCCATTCACCGATATTCTGAAGGTTTTTGTATAAGTTTCCACCTTTAGATTCTGGAGTAATCACCAATTTAGAATAATCTTTCCATGTATCAGGATAAGCAACTTTTACCGTAAATTTATTCAATTTGGTCATTGCTTTTTCCTTAGTTGTAGCAGACATCCACGTTAAACCGTTGATGTGAACTGCAAAACTTTTCTTTAAATAGTCAATCAATTCTACCATCTGAGCTTTTGCCTCAGCCGGGAAATATTTTTCAACATATAATTTACCGAAAGCCTCACCCAAAGAACCATTGATCAACTCATATCCTCTTTTGTTTAAAGCTCTCTGCTCTTGCTGACCTCTTAAATATTTACCATAAAAAGCAAACTTTGCATCTCCTAATTTTTCACTCAAATAAGAAGCGCTTCCGCTGATCATATGGAATTTCAGATAATCTTTGATCACAGGAAGTGTTTTAGCATTTACCAACTGATCGAAGTTTTTGTAATATTCTAATTCACCGATGATTACTTTGTCAGTATTTACTCCAACTTTTTTAAGATAAGCCGGAAGATCTACATTTTTAACCAAAGCTTTAAGTTCAGCCATAGTTTTAGGATTATACTGAAGTGTATTATCACGGCTTTGCTCATTCGTTAATAAATGTTTAGCAATGTTTTTTTCGTAATCTACAATTCCTTTTGCAGCAGCATCAGCGTTTTTATATCCTAATTCTTTTAGCATAGACGCTACATACTTCTGGTATTCTACAAGAGCTTCAGTATTTTTAGCATCTACTTTTTGATAGTAATCTCTACCCATTCCCAATGAAGCATCACCAAGGTAAACTGCATTCATATTAGAGTCTTTCAAATCAGAATAAACACCCCATCCGTAGAAATTATTTTCTCCATCTTTGGTAACTGAAGCTAAATAATTCTGAAGATCAGTAAGATTTTTGATTGCATCAATTTTGTTGATGTTTTCTTGAATAGGCTTTATTCCGTCTGCATTTCTCTTCTCCATATTCATGTACGTTGCGTACAGATCCTGGATTTTTTTACCTTCACTTCCTTCTGCGAATTTATCTTTCAAAAGAGAGTTTAAGATGGTCATCGAATTGTTGTCGGTATCGTCTGCCAATTTGTTGAAACTTCCCCAAGTTGGTTTATCAGAAGGGATTTTGGCAGTTTTCATCCAAGTTCCGCTCACATAATTATAAAAATCATCTTGTGGACGAACCGATTTATCCATCAAGCTAATGTCTAAACCGTTATCTGTTGTAGTTGCCATTTTGGTTGATTTAGTCTGAGCGTTCAATGTAGTTTGTGAACAAACCCCAGCTAATAAAAACAAAGAAAGTGTTAATTTTTTCATTGTAATAATAATTTACACAATATGTATATTTAATTTAAATTTTGTTACGGTAAAGTTAATTTATTTTATCTATCGAATTTAGATGGATTTTCATCATAAAAGAATCTGAGCATTTTATGTTGCAATGCTATCTTGATGCTGTCTTTTGTGATGAAAATTCTTCTTAATTATAAAATAAAATTATTTATTGATTAAGATTCCCACCAAATCCTGAAGAATTTTCTGAGAAACGAAGTAAATAAAATCCTGTCGCTCTAAATGAGGCATATACAATTTAAAAGTTTGAGATTCATTTTTCACTTTTATTGTATAATAAACCAATCCTATTTCTTTTCCATCTTCACCTTTTCCAGGTCCTGCAACACCTGTTGTAGAAAGAGAAATATCACTTTTAAATAAATTTTGGCAACCGTCTGCCATTTCGCGTGCAACTTCTTCGCTTACAACCGTAAAACGCTCAATGATCCCTTCTGAAACATGAAGAATATCTATCTTTTTCTGCGTTGCATAAGGTATTATACCTCCGATAAAATATTTAGAACTTCCAGGATTTGATGTAATCAAAAGAGACAATTCTCCTCCTGTACAACTTTCGGCCGTTGAAATAGTTAATTTTTTTTCGCTTAAAATTTCACCTAAAATTTTCTCAATTTTATCTTCAGAAGTAGCAATGATGTTTTCGCCGATAATCGGAAATAGTTTTTGAATTTCATTTTCCAGCTGAATTTGCAACAGATTTTCATCTGTTCCGGTTGCTGTCAATCTCAGTTTCACTCTCGTTCCGACAGGAAGATAAGACAAGGCAAGGTTTTCCGGTAAAGCAAGTTCCCATTCTTCAATCTGGTCTGCTAAAATACTTTCGGGAATTCCAACGACAGAAACGATTCTTGTAGAAATATGATTGAGATCAAATTTTTCTTTTAAATAAGGAATAATCTGGTCTTTTATCAAAGGTTTTACTTCGTACGGAACGCCGGGTAAACTGAAAGAAAGTTTTCCGTTTTGTTGCATCATCATGCAAGGCGCTGTTCCGAAATGATTTTGAAAAACCGTAGATCTTGTAGGCACAAAAGCCTGTTCGCGGTTTCTTTCTAAAATTTCTATGCGGCCACGTCTTTCCATATATGCTTTAAGATGGTCGAAAGTAGCTTCATCCAAAGCAATTTCATCATCAAAAAAATCAGCCAGAGCTTTTTTGGTCTTATCATCTCGTGTTGGACCCAAACCACCTGTAGTGATCACTAGATCGCCCATTTCAAAAGCCGACTTCAATGTACTTTTTATGGTTTCTATTTCGTCTGAAATGGTAATAATTTGAGAAACCTTTATGCCTATATTTTTAAGTTCGGTAGCAATAAAATTTGAATTGGTATCAACCGTATTTCCTGAAAGAATTTCGTCACCAATGGTGATAAGAACTGCGTTTTGCATGCGTTTAATTTTGAATAAATTCAATACAAATGACGTGAAAATCTCTGTGGTGAACAAAAGAAAATGATTTTTTATATCTTTGAACTTTACTGTATAAAATTATAATTAAAATATTTTATGTCTAAATATGATGATGCTTCTTGGCATTACGGAAATGAATTTCCTGAAAATCTTCCAACGAAAAATGGTGCGACACATATTGGAATGTTTTTAAATTGGTGTATCAATAATGATTTACATTCGGAAGAAGTAAAAGAAGATTTAAATGAACAGATTGAAAGTTTAAAAAGGAGAGAAATAACGGGAGCTGAAATTTTAATTGATGCTTTTGATGAAAAATTTTCCGATTATATGTTAAACGATTTAGGGAATGCTTTTGCCAAAGATTATTATGAAGATGAAACAGACTTTACTAATAAATTTAGTTCGTTTGCTACCGATTATGTGAATCTTTTTGACAGTATTGCCGAAGAAAGCGATTTTGAATACGAAACTTTTTATCATATTGAAGATACCTACGAAAATTATGATCTGATGAAGCAGATTATCGATTATCGTTTTCAGGAATGGAAAGAGTACAAAAGCTTAAACTAAATAATTCATTTTGTCATTCTGAACGCAATGAAATGGAGTGAAGAATCTTTTTTTTATTGTAGAAATTCTTCCTTCGTCAGAATGACAAACTGAATGTTAAATTATTTTGAGATTTCTTTGTCGCTTTGCTTCTCTCAATGACTAGTTATGCTTTACCCAAATTAAATTATCGGTATTATAACCTAATTTCTGGGCTTTTGCTAAGAATCTTTCTTTGATACTGTTTGGAATTTCTTTGTTTCGGGATAAGATCCAGATGTATTTTGTACTGTTTCCTACGACCAGAGCATTTTGATAATCATCATCAATATCGATCACATTATAACCAGCCCAAATCGGTTTAAAAAAAGAAACTTTCAGTCTTGCTTCAGATTGATCATTCACGAATCTTGCTTCTCCGATGGATTCTTTCCATTCTTTTTTTACGTAATCGTAGCCTCTGTTTTGCACTTTGATTGTTCCGTCGGAATTAAGTGAATAATTGGCGGTCACATTATCCATATTTTTCTCGAATTTATAGTCGAAACGGGCAATTTCGTACCATCTACCAAGATATTTTTCTGAATTAAAATTTGCGATGGCTGTTGCGTCTTTGGGAATACCGACCGAACAGGAATTGAATATTAAAAATCCGATAATACCTAAAGAAACGGGAATGGCTATTTTGTGTAAGGTTTTCATGTTGAAATATTTTATTGCTGTAAAAATTCAAAAATGATGCCTTAAACTAGTTGATGGTTTTCAGTTGTTAGTTGATGGACTGAAATTCTATATGCTAAAAATCAAAAATATATTATTAAATTAAGTAGATAAAAGACTTTTTATATATCCGTATTTTATCATAATATTAATTTAATCACTAAGAGTACTAAGAAATTTCACAAAGCACACAATACTTGTGTGCTTTGTGATGTTCCTTGTGTTATAAAATAATAGTGTTTAATAACAATAGTTTTCAATTATGACATATTATGGATAACCAAAAAAGGGCTTACAGTCAATTATTTATGTTGTTAAGGTGTATTATTGATTATTTTCAAGTACTTGAGTCATCAAAAAATAACCTTCCAACGCCTAATCTCTGCAGCCCGACTTGAACGGAGCTCTTTTTGTGAAACAAAAAAGCGGGAGTGGAAGGCGGAAAAGCTGCCCTAAAAATAAAAATAGCTCAAATTACTGCTCAAAAATCATGAAAAAACTTTCAAAAACTGGTCTTTGAAACTTCCTGAAACTTCAATCTCAGAATTGTCTGATAAAGTTGCCGTGCCACTTTTATGATAAGATTTTACAAAATGAGTATTGATGATGTGTGAGCGATGAACTCTCACGAAAGGGTTTTCCAGCAAATCATCAAAATGCTTTAAAAACCTGCAAACCATCTTCTTTGAACCGTCTGTAAGATAAACCTGCGTAAAATTTCCATCAGCCTGAAGTCTTACAATATCTTCCGTTTTTACAACATCAAAACCTTGTAATGTGGGGAGGATTAACTGCTGTTTTTCGGGTTTTAATTTTAAATTTTCGAGGAGGATTTTGTTTCGGTTGAGTTCGTCTTTCTTTTCAATACTTTCTGCTACTTTATTCACTGCCAAGATCAATTCCTGAATGTCGATAGGTTTTAAAATATAGTAACTCGCAGATTTGTTTAAAGCCTGCAGAGAATATTGTGAAAATGCAGTAATAAAAATGGTTTCGTAAGAAAATTCCTGTGTTGCTTCCAAAACATCAAAGGCATTTCCAAATGGCATCTCAACATCCAGAAAAACAAGTTGCGGCTGCGTTTCAGCAATCAAGGGAACCGCTTCTTTGATATTTTCAGCCTCACCCAAAATCTCAATTTGCGGACAGTATTTTGTAAGATAATTCCTCAGAACTTCTCTTGCAATTTTTTCGTCGTCTACGATTATAGCTCTTATTTTCATCTTTCTAGGTTTTAGGTTGCAGATTTTAGGAAGCAGGATTTATTGGTAAACAGATTTTTTAAATTTCAAGGTTTTATACGATATTTTAGAAGTTTTATACTCGCTACATTCGCCATTAATTTCTTTGGTAAACTTCTTTATATTTTCTGTTTTAATTTTAAGATTAGCAAAACCATTGGTCTCTGCTTTATCTAAAATAATAACAGAATTATCTTCTTCAACTTCTCCAGAACAATTCATATCCCATTCACCTCTGTACGTTCTCAGATTATAATTATCAAGAATTTTTTTAAAGGTTTTTCCTTCAGGATAATACAATGAAATATCGGAAGATGAATAAGGATTGGGCTTGCTGCTTCCTCGATAATTTGCAGTAATACCAAAAGCACGAATAGTAGAATTAAGCTTGTAAATACCTGTATCTATTGTAAAACTATCCAACATAATGGCGTCAGAGTCAAATTCTGTTTCATCAATATATTTGCTTTTTATTTTCCCCTCAGAATCAGTAATAAGGATGGTGTTTTTTACTAAAAATCCGTCATTTTCAAATTTTCCCAATAAAACGGGAACTATAATAATATATGAATCTTCAAGATTAGGCATTTTCTTTTCAGTATAAAGCTGATTGTGAACCTCAGAAGAATTAAGTTTTAACTGTTTCAATACAACATTATATCTCGCATCGTCATATTCCTGTGCCGACAGAGAGAAAGCCATCAACAGCAATAAAAATGTTGTTATTTTTGTGTAAAGTTTCATCATTCTCTCCATTAAATTATCATTGAAACCTCAACAAAAACTCCGTTTTCAGAATCTTTTACCGTACAGACAATATTTTTTTTGTACAAATCATTCAGCAGTCTGATTCTTTCCAGAGTATTTTTCATTCCGCGTCCTTCACGTGTTTTTTGGTGTTCTGTTTTTTGCTTTTTACTTTCTTCTATTCCTATCCCGTTATCTTTAATGGTAATTTTCAGCAAGTCGTTGTTTTTTGTGAATTTTAAACTTAAAAATCCCTTATCTGTTCTGTATCTTAAGCCGTGCCAAACTGCATTTTCCAAAAATGGCTGTATCAACATTCCCGGAACTTTTAGATTTTGAGTATTTAAACTTTCATCCACTTCAATTTCGTAGTCAAATTTATCGGCAAAACGTGTTTTTTCTAAAGCCAGATAATTCTGAAGTAAATCTAATTCCTGCTGAAACGGTATAAAATCTTCACTGGAATTTTCCATAACGCCACGCATTAATTTTGAAAATTTGGTTAAATATTGATTGGCTTCCAGTTCATTATTGGTTGCAATAAAATGATTGACAGAATTTAAACTGTTAAAAATAAAGTGCGGATTCATCTCACGACGAAGCGATTGCAACGCAATTTTTTTGTTTTTAATCTGAACTTTTTTCAGAGTTCTGAAAATAAAAATTATTAAACCTGTCAGTAAAACCAACACTCCAATTAAACTGTAATTGAAAATATTTTTCTTGCGAATTAGCTCATCTTTCAATTTCTTTTCTTGCAGAAGTTGAGAAATTTTCTGTTCTGTATCTTCAAGGATTTTATTATCAACTAAACTTCTGTCTTTGGAGACCAAATCAGGTAATTTTCCAAGAAAATCACGGTAAAGCTGTACCGAAGCATTGGTGTTTTCATAAATGTTATAAAGACTGTCGAGCTTTTTTACACTTTTCTGAGCTTCCAAAGTGTGACCTTTCTGTAAAGCAATATCATAAGCATTTTTCAATAAAACAATTGCTTCCTTCGGATCATTTTTTTTGATGTAAATTTCTGCCAGTTCCTGAATCTGTTCTACTTTTTTCTGCGAATTTTCTTTAACGAAATTTTCTTTTAAAACAGATTTTTTGGCTTCTATTGCTTTGTCAAAATCTTTATTGTCGACATAAAAATTGGTTAATTTCTGATTGATTGCCAAAGCCTGTTGCGGCGCCTGTTCTTTTGAAATCTGATACGCTGTATTGAGGTTTTCTTCGGCTTTCGGAATATTTTTATTTTCAATATTTACATCTGCCATTTGACTGTAGCTTGCGGCAAGATCTTGTTTATTGTTTTCCTTTTCGCTGATCTGAATATTACTAAGAATAGCATCCGCTTTATTTTCTGGCGCCGGAGAAGAAAGTCTTGAAGCGTCATTAGCATTTAAACTTCTTTTTGATTTAGAATATCCAATTTTTGAAGCTTTTTGGTAGTTGCTTTGCGCAGATTTCAGCTTATTCTGATTTTCCTGAGACTGCGCCAGTTTTCGGATCACTTTTTCCAGATTTTGCTTGTCATTCAGCTTTTCGTAGAGATTTTTAGATTTTATAAAATACTCTTCACTTTTAGAAAAATTTCTATCATTAAAAAATGTTTCGCCGATATTGTAATAAGATTCAGCTTCAGCAGATTCGTTTTTGGTATCAACGGCTTTTTTCAGTTTTTCGGTTTCTGATTCCACATCTTTCCACACATTATTAGTGCTTTGAGAATAAAGTATATTCCCAAAGATCATAAATAAAAAGAAGATAAAAATTCGAAACATTTTCATAAAGCAAAGATATACATATATATAGTTTACCCAAAAACGATTCACCAAGTGAAAATTGGTATTCACCAAGTTGACTTTAAATTACTGTGAAAAGACCAATAAGTTTGTAATCTAATTTAAACTTAATTCTCATGAAAAATTTATCCTATTTAGTTCATTTCGCACTGGTATTTTCAAGTTGCCAGATTTTTTCTCAGACCAAATTAATATCCTACAAAAGCCACAGCGGAGATATGAAATATTTTGAAAAAAGTATTGTGGAAAATAGTTTTAATACCAATTATTCTAATCTTGGAATGGCTCCTCAAAGGTATGTAACCAATTCAAAATTGGATAGCGTCATTATTATTGATGATAAAAAAAGCGTTATTATTACCTCAAACTACTGTAAAATCAGAGGAAACTCAAATCCAGAAAAGTGGAAACCGGGAAGAGATACTGTTTACAATCATCCCGTTTTTTCCCAGGAAAATGTAGAAGCTGTAAAAAAAGAATTGAAAAGAGATTACAATTTTCAAAATGATTTAGACAGTACCGTTTTTTTGAAATATGACAAAAAAACAAAAGAATACAAGCTGATTACGTCTAAAAAAGTAATTAAAACTGCTGAACTAAAGAGTTTTAAATCTGAAGAAGAAATCATGTATTTGCTTGTTTTAAGTATCGCTGTGTTTGTGTCTGTTTTTATTTATAGAAAAAATCGTTAAAAGTATTTCTGTGAAATTTAAATCAATGTTTTTTAGAAAGATTACTGTTTTTTGCGGTGTTTTTTTTCTGCAGTTCATTCTATTTTTTCCGTTGAGTTTTTTAAACAATTTCCAGTTAAAAATTACGGATTTTATTTTTGGTGATCTTACTGGTTTTATTTTAGAATTTTTCTTCAATAAAAAGAATAGCAGAATAGATTACAGTTCAGATAGTTGTTCGATGTTGATTTTGATCATCATTTTACTTCTTACATCGTTAATTTTTAGTTTTCTGATTAAGAAAAAATGGACGAAACATTTCTTATTAACAACAGAATATGTTTGCGTAATTTACATTTCTGTTATATTGATAAAATACGGTGTTGATAAAATTTTTAAAGCTCAATTTTCCGAACCTGAACCGAATATTCTGTTTACAAGATTCGGAAATCTAGACAAAGATATTTTATTCTGGAGCACGATTGGAACGTCTAAAATTTATAATATCATCATGGGTTCAATTGAACTTTTTTCAGGAGCTTTGTTGTTATTCAAACGTACCCAATTTTTGGGGTCATTATTGGCGATCATTAGTTTTAGTCAAATATTAATCATCAATATTAGTTTTGATATTTCTGTAAAATTATTTTCACAGATTTTACTTTTCATGAGCTTGTTTTTGGTCAGAAAAAACGGATGGGAACTTATTTTGAAAATCATTAGTCTCCCGAAAAAAACTTTTTTTGACCAAAATTCATTTTTGCCTTACAAAAATTTTCTAAAGATTTTGATTATAGGAATTGTATTGGTAAAAATAGGAATGCCTTATCTTAGTAAAGAAGAAAACGATAAATTATTACCATTAAATGGTGCTTATAAAATAATTTCTCCTGAAAGCCCTTATCAATATTTATTCTTTCATAAAGACCAATACTTGATTTTCATGGAAAAATCTTCAGAAAAAATGACTTCCTTTCATTATGATATTTCTTTTAATAATCAAATTATCCTTCAAGATGAACAACATCGCATTTCCAAATATTTTTTTGTGAGAAATAAGAAAGACAGCACAATTATTTTTTCTTTTAATAATCAAATGATTCATGCTAAACCGGTTGATTTTAAAGAAATGAACGCACTGCAGGATAGATTTCACATCTTAGTCGATTAAGAGATGATTTATCAAATATTCTCACCAAGTGAAAGTCTCAGTTCACCAAGTTTCCCAAAATTCAGTTTCTATTCGTGGTAATTTTACTTTAGAAATTTAAAATAAACAATTATGAAATCGCCGTGGTTTGAAAACAAAAATATTGATAAAGAAGACGCGATAACATATGACAAATAAACAACAATAAATAATTACATATGAAACTGAAACACCTTTTATTAGTAGGACTTTTTGCTGTAGCAAACTTCGTGAATGCGCAGGAAGTAAAAAAAAACGCAATTGAAGTAACGGGAGTTGCCGAAATGGAAGTAGAACCAGATGAAATCATCTTTAGCATCGGTATAAAAGCCGACAACAAAAATCAATTGGCAGACAGCGAAAAACTTTTATTTGAAACACTGAAAAACAACGGTGTAAAAAACGAAGACATTAAATTCAAATCGATGTACCAGAATTTATATTCGAAAACAACGAAGTTTACCAAGAGTTTTCAGTTTAAAGTTAATGCGAAAACCAATGTGAGTAAGCTTTTTGAAGATTTAAACCAAAAATGGGTAAGCAATCTGAGTATTGCAGAAATTAAAAACACAAAGATTGCAGATTTCAGAAAAACGGTTAAAATCAATGCACTAAAAGCGGCTAAAGAAAAAGCTGATTATCTTTTGGGAAGCATCAACAAAAAGACTGGAGATGCGATTGAAATCATTGAAATCGAAGATTACATGAGCGATTCTATTCTTCCCGTTGCTTACAGAAGTAAAATGGCGAATGTACAATTAGAAGCAGCCGACCAAAGTATGGATTATTCGTTCGACAACATCGAAAATATCAAGTTGAAATACAGCATCAAAACAAAATACGAAATTCTTTAGTTTATTAAGAGGCAGTCAGAAATGGCTGTCTTTTTTTCGCTTAAAAACTTCCACCAAGTGAAAAGCTCAGTTCACCAAGTCTTCCGATTTTCGGTTTCTAATCAAAGTAATTTTACTGTAGAACTTTAAAACAATAAACAATGCGACACTCTATTTTAATACTCATTTTGATGGTTTCGTTTTTTAAATCTCAGGAAATTAAAAAAGAAATCGACGTAAAACAGGCGACTGTATTTCTGCAGGGAGCGAAAGTTTTCGGAAGCACAAACGTTACTCTCCAAAAAGGAAGAAACACCGTGAAAATCATTAACCTTCCGAATGATTTAGATGAAAACACGTACAAAATCAATCTTGAAAAAAACACAACGCTTTTATCAATTACCCCACAAAGTAATTATCTCAAAAATGATGAACTGACCGACGGCGAAAAAAAACTGGATGATGAAAGAAAAAAATTTCAGAGACAG
This sequence comes from Chryseobacterium sp. BGARF1, assembly GCF_001677955.1. Classification (GTDB taxonomy): domain Bacteria; phylum Bacteroidota; class Bacteroidia; order Flavobacteriales; family Weeksellaceae; genus Chryseobacterium. The sequence goes on along the minus strand of NZ_LELA01000057.1, from coordinate 52,394 downwards.
GTCAATTTATTGAATATTCAGATTAAAAATCTGACGGGCGAACAAAATATCATTAATGATAATCTTAAAGTTTCAACGAATGATAAATCGACTCCGCAGGAACAGTTGATAAAACTGACTGAATTTTACAGAAAAAGAATGCTGGAAATCGACAATCAGGTTTTTCTTCTGACTGAACAAAAAACTACGTTTGATGAAAGTATTGCTAAAATCAACAAGCAATTTACCGAAGAACAGACTCATAAAACACAAAACAGAAAAGAATTAATTCTTGAAATTCTCGCTGAAAATGAAATGAATCTGAATCTCGGCGTAAGCTATATCGTTTCTAATGCAGGTTGGGTTCCTTCGTATGATTTGAGAGCTTTATCCACAAAAAAACCGCTTGAAATAATCTACAAAGGAAAAATTTATCAGAAAACCGGACAAGACTGGAACAATATCAAACTTCTTGTGTCCACTTACAGACCTTCTTACAACCAAAACAGACCTATTTTATCGCCTTTATATGTCGCTGAATATACCGCTTACAATAATGAAGATGCAAAAGTAGGTTATGAGAAAAAGGCAAAAGCTGAACTTTCAAATTCTTATCAAATGCGAGCTGAAGTTGCTGCACCAAGTCAGATTCCTGTTGCAACGGTTTCGGATAATCAGATGAATGTTTTATATGAATTGAATTACAATCAAACCATCGTAAGTCAGGAAAAAGAACAATATGTGATTCTAGATAAGAAAAATGTAGAAGCCAATTACAAATATCACACGGTTCCGAAACTAAACAATCAGGTTTTCTTAATGGCTTTCGTGAAAAACTGGCAGAATTTAAATCTAATTTCGGGTGAAGCGAATATTTATTTTGAAGATAACTATATCGGAAAAACCAATATTACAAGCAATTATGTAAAAGATGAGTTTCCAATTTCTCTTGGAGTCGATGAAAGAATCGTGGTAAAACGTATTAAACTTGAAGATAAAACCTCCCAAAAATCTTTCAATTCTAATAAATGGGAAACAGAATCTTACGAAATATCCATCAGAAATAATACGAAAGAAAATATTGAACTGGAAGTTTTAGACCAAATTCCATTAAGTGAAAATCAGAAAATTACTGTCAAAACTTTAAACATCGGCGACGGAAGTTATGATGACAAAACCGGAAGTGTTCTTTGGAACAGAAAAATCAACAGCGGAGGAACAGAAAAAATCAATTTCTCTTATGAAGTAAAATACCCGAAGGAAATGCAAATTCAATATTATAGTAGATAGTTTCGAGATACGGGATACGGGATACGGAATTCGAATTATAACTTGATTGATTCGTGTTGTGAATCTCAAATCTCAAATCTCAAACCTCGAATCTCGTAACTCATAACAAAATAAAAATCATACAATATGAACACATTAAAAGTTTTAACAGTAACAGCAAGCGTATTCGTTTTTTTGAGTGCAGGTAAAATTTCAGATAACCGTTGCAGCAGCAAAGCCAGCGAGAGAGAAATTATAGAAAGTAACATTTCAAATCAACTACAAATTTCGGTTTCAAAAGACAATAAAATTCAGGTGGCTTTGCTTTTGGATACTTCCAACAGTATGGACGGGTTGATTGATCAGGCAAAATCAAGGCTTTGGAATATTGTCAATACGTTGACGACTTTAAAATACAACGGACAAGCTCCGCAAGTGGAAATTGCTCTTTATGAATACGGAAATGATGGTTTAAAAGATGAAAATTACATCAGACAAGTAACTCCGTTGACACAGGATTTAGATTTAGTTTCCGAAAAACTTTTCGCTTTAAGAACCAATGGCGGAAATGAATATTGTGGAGCGGTCATTCGTGATGCATCAGCCAATTTAAAATGGGACGGAAACGAAAAAAGTATGAAACTGATCTACATTGTCGGAAATGAACCTTTTGATCAAGGGAAAATCAGCTATAAAGATGTTATTTCTAAAGCTAAAACCAAAAACATTTACACAAATACGATTTTTTGTGGAAGCCGTGAAGAAGGCATTCAATCTCATTGGCAAAACGGAGCGAGCTTAGGAGACGGTAAATATTTTAATATCGACAGCGACCAGAAAGTGATTTATATTGAAACGCCTTATGATGTGAAAATTTCGCAGTACAATTCTAAATTGAACGACACTTACATCTCTTACGGACGACGTGGTTCTGAAATGAAAAACAAGCAGACTACTCAAGATTCAAATGCAGAAATGCAATCGGCTTCGAATGTTGTGGAAAGAGCGGTAAGTAAATCGAAGAAAAACGCTTACAAAAATGACCATTGGGATTTGGTAGATAAAGTGGAGAAAGACAAGAACTATATTTCATCAATAAAAGAGGAAGAATTACCTTCTGAATTAAAAGGAAAAAGTAAAGTGGAAATTCAGAGAATTGTTGCTCAGAAATCTGAAGACCGAGATAAGATTCAAAAAGAAATTGAAGTTCTCTCAATAAAAAGACAGGAATTCATTGATGTTGAAACCAAAAAAAGAGGAAGTTCTGAAGGTTATGATTTGGGAAAAGCTATTGAAAAATCTATTGTAGAATTGGCAAAAAAGAACGGATATAGTTTTTAGTTTTGGGATTCGAGTTCCGAGATGCGGGATTCGGGGTACAAGATTAGGGTTTGAAATTATTTTTTATTTATTGATGTTCGGAAGTCCCAAAGGGACGACTTAGTAAAGGATAGGATGAAATCCTATCAACAAAAATATTACGTTTTTTATCGGTTTTTTAAAATTAGGAAAGGAATTGGTCTCAAACACCAGTTCCGTGAAACAATGATGTGAACGTTAGTATTGTTTATTTTGTTTCGAGCTCGGTTTTGCCGAGCTTGAAACTTTTAAATTGTTTTAAAATCATCTCCCAAATTTAAAATATTCAGAAAGCTTGTGTTTTTTATTCTTCATAAAAGCGGAAGCCATATCCATCCCTGTAACCGAAAAAGTAATTCCGTTTCCGCCAAATCCTAAAACGAAATACGAGTTTTTAAAACCTTCATGAGCTCCGATGTATGGAAGTCCGTCTTTCGTTTCCCCAAAAGTTCCAGCCCACACAAAATCGGTGTAAAAATGATAATCGGGTTTTATTCTTTTAAGATTTTTTAGAATTTCTTTTTCTTTTTTATTTAATAGAGAATCACGCTTTTCAGGATTAAAAAAATCTTCATCGCCGCCACCAATCAAAAGTCTTTCGTCATCAGTCGTTCTCATATAAATGTAGGGGTCATCGGTGTTCCAAACGAGTGTATGTTCTATATTTTTAAATTTATCATTGTCAATTTCAGAAACTATGGCAAAGGTACTTTTAAGATTTACAAAATGCTCTTTAATCATTGTTGCACTTTCATATCCCACACAATAAATGATTTTCTTCGCTTTAATATTAAAGCCATCGGTCGTTAAAGCTAAATTATGATCTCGTAAATATTTCACCGATTTCATTTCGGTTTTATCATACACTTTCAAACCTTTATTAACGTTAAACCTCAGCAATTCGTGAGCAAATTTAAACGCATCAATACTTGCACCTTGTTTAGATAAAATTCCGCCATACGTATTCTGAAAACCGAATTTTTCTTCAATGTCTTCAATTCCGAGCCATGTTACATCAAATCCTGCTTTTCTTCGGGCTTCATATTCTTTCTCCAGCCAAATCGCATCTTTCTTTTTCGACGCAAAATATAAAGACTGTTTTCTCTTAAAACCAGAGCGGGCTTTTATTTCTTTTGTCAGTTTTTCCAAGTCATCTATAGATTTCGAACAGGCTTTGTAACTTTCTACCGCACCTTTTTCACCAATCATTTCAATCAATTCGTACAGCGGAGTATCAATTTCATACTGCAACATCGAGGTTGTCGCTGAAGTACTTCCGTTACAGATTTCGCGTTTATCAATTAAAATAGTTTGGTAACCGTCCTTTATCATTTGGTGCGCAATAAGGCTTCCTGTAATTCCGCCGCCAATCACAAGAACATCGCATTCTTCATCAGATTTCAGGGAAGGATAAGAAGAAACTAAACCATTTTTTAAAAGCCAGAAAGGTTCGTTAGATTTCAAGTCCATAGTTTTATTTTCAAAATCTCAGCAATAATTGAGCCTTAAATGTACCTATTCATTAATTATGGTTTAATTATTGATAAAATAAAATCACCAAAACTATTTAAAATATAAATTATGATAACAATACTTAATGATGCTCCGGAAAATGTAGCAGCTTTCAACGCAACTGGTGAAGTAACAAGAGAAGATTTTGAGAACCTAGTGATTCCTTATGTGAAGAGTAAAATAGAACAATTTGATGAATTAAATTACCTCCTTTATTTAGATACTGATTTAAGTAATTTTACAATGGGAGCCTGGCTTCAGGATGCTCTTTTAGGTATAAAAAATATCACCAAATGGAACAGAGCGGCCATTGTAACAGATAAAGAAAGCGTTCAGAATTTTACAGATATTTTTAGTGTTTTGATGCCCGGCGAATTTAAATCTTTTCCGAAAGAAAATCTTTACAACGCTTTATATTGGTGTCAGAACGGTAATGAAGTTCAAAGTTAGTTAACAAAAAAGAGAAGCGATCGCTTCTCTTTTTTAGATTTTTTATTTATCGCAATTCGCAGTTTCTAATTTCAAGTCTTGAGCGATATTATTAGAGCGGTAGAGATACATATAACGCACACTGATGATTAAACCGATCAAAGTCATAAACACTCCAACTAACGAAGGATAATTATATGAGAGCCCGTTTTCTAAAGGAATTCCGCCTAAAAATGCGCCCATTGCATTGGCAATATTAAACGCAGCCTGCATAAATGCTGCAGCCATCATTTCGCTTTTCGGTGCGGCTTTCATCATCATAATATTGATGGGAGCAGCCACAGACATTGATAATGCACCACAAATGAAAGTTAATCCCAAAGAAATATATTGATATTCTGAAAGAAAAAATACACCAGATAAAGAGACCATCATCAAAGCAAGTAATAAAATACAGGTTTTTTCAGGGCTTAATCGGTCAGACAGATATCCTCCAACAAGATTTCCTACTACCATTCCTGCACCTGCAAGAATCATTACATATGCCATACTGCTTTCTGCAATTCCAGAAACGACGGTCATTAATGGAGTGATATAACTAAACCAAGTAAAAAGTCCGCCAAAACCAATAGCTGTGATCGCCAAAACCAGCCAAGCCTGTTTTCTTTTTAGGAATTTAATTTCTTCTTTAAAATGAGTATCCTGATTCGCATCTATTGCAGGAAGCCAAAGTTTTAAAAATAATAAAGCAATCAAACCTATGACTCCAACAATTGCAAAATACCATCTCCAATGGAACATGTGACCAATATAAGTTACCAAAGGAACCATAGCTAAATTCGCAACCGTTAATCCTGTAAACATGAGTGAAATATAAAAAGCTTCTTTCCCCTTTGCGGCCATTCTTGTTGCAACAACGGTTCCAACTCCGAAAAAAGCTCCATGAGGAAGTCCGGATAAGAAACGGATGATCATCATCGTATTGTAATCGGGAGCAATTGCAGATAACGTATTAAATAATGTGAAGATCATCATTAATACGATTAATACTTTTTTAGGTGGAAATTTTACCGAGTATCCTATTAAAAGAGGTGCTCCTACAACAACTCCAAAAGCATACGCAGAGATCAAATGACCTGCTTCCGGAATACTGATTTGTAAACTTCTTGCCAAATCGGGAAGCAATCCCATGATCGTAAACTCTGTTGTTCCTATTCCCAAACCACCAATGGCAAGTGGAATAATTCTTTTATCAATCTGCATTTTAAATTATTTAAAAATAAACCTTATTCACGCAATTATTCATTGCTTCTTTTGAAAGCGCAAATTTCGATAGAAATAATCATTTAAACTTTAACAGAAATGATATAAATTTGCTCTATATTAACTTTTTTATTTTAATTTGAATTAAATATTAATCAAAATAGAACCTAATGAAAATTCAGAAAGAAATTATTCAGTTTGAAGAAGGAAAGTCTTTTAAACTTTTTTCACCTTCATTAAAAGACTGTTTTTTTTGGCATTATCATCCCGAGATCGAGCTTGTTTATGTAGAAGCCTGCAAAGGCATCCGTCATGTTGGGAAAAATATTTCAGATTTTAAAGACAGTGAATTGTTACTGATCGGTTCAAATGTTCCGCATCTTAATTTTGATTATAAAATTCATACCGAATGCAAGCAACTCGTTTTACAAATGAGAGAAAATTTCCTGCAGGAACTTATTTTCCCAATTCCGGAATTCGATAGTATTAAAAATTTGCTCGAACGTTCTTATCTGGGATTATCATTTTCAGGAGAAACTAAAACGATCGTCGTTGAAAAACTACATCAGATCAAAAATGAAAATTCATTTGTCTCTTTTATGGGTTTAATTGAAATTCTGCAAATTTTAGCCCAATCAAATGAAGTCAAAGAATTGAATAATGAAGACACCAGAATAAAATGGTTCTTAAATGATAAGATCAGGATGGGAACTATTTATGATTACATCAATGAAAACTACGACAAAAATCCCAATGTGAATGTTATTGCTGAAATGGTAAATCTGAGTACGCCGGCCTTTTGCAGGTACTTTAAAAAACAAACGAATATGACCTTTACCGATTTTGTGAATAATTACAGGATCAACCAGGCAAAAATGTTGCTGTTACAGAATTTATGCATTACCGAAGTTTGTTTTCAGGTGGGTTTTGAAAGCATTTCTTATTTTAATAAATTATTCAAAAATTATATGGGAGAAACTCCTACAGCTTTTAAGAAGAAACATTTGAGTAAGGTTGAAAATTAATGTTTTTCCCAAGAATTAAACTGATTTTATGCGCACTAATTTTCGAGGGTATTGGGTAACATAAGCATGTCCACCAAAATTCTTATATTTGATAAAACTGTTTTACACATCAAAATTATTTTAATGAAAAAGCTAAATATTACAGTACTTGCATTTTCTGGTATTGTATTCTTAAATTCTTGTGGAACTGCCAAAAATACCACTGCGACCGTAGAAAAAACTCCAACAAGTATCGTTGTTGAGAATTCTTCGCTTACCATCTATCCTGAGAACGGAATTAATTTATCTTATATGGATAAAACGGTTCGTCCGCAGGATGATTTCTTTAGTTATGTAAACGGAAACTGGGTGAAAGAAACTCAGATCCCTTCTGATAAAGCAAGTTGGGGCTCTTTTAATGCATTGAGAGAAAATGTAGATGACGCGTCGCTTGATATTTTAAATAAAATTTTGACCGAGAAATATGCAGAAGGTTCTGAAGATCAAAAAATCCAGAATCTGTATGCATCTTTTATGGATGTTGAAAAGAGAAATGCAGCTGGAATTTCGCCGATAAAATCTGATTTAGCTAAAGTTGATGCGATTAAGAATATTAATGATCTTCAGAAATACCTTTTAGATGCAACAAAACTAAGTGACAATTCATTTTATGGATGGAGAGTAGGTGCAGATATGAAGAATTCTAAAATGAATGCCGTATATCTTGGTGGTCCTGATCTTGGTTTAGGAAGAGATTATTACCAAAAAGTAAACGAAGCCAATACCAAAACATTGGCAGAATATCAAAATTATGTAGCTAAATTGTTTGTTGTTTTAGGGTACAAAAACTCTGATGCTGCTGCAAAAAATGTAGTTGATTTTGAAAAGCAATTAGCTAATTATTTATTGACTTTAGAGCAGAACAGAGATGCCAATTTAAGATATAATCCTAAAAATGTAAATGAGCTTTCTGGCTTGGTGAAAAATGTAAATTTGGCTAAATATCTGAAAGATGCAGGAGTAAATACCGATAAAGTAATCGTTGGTGAGTTGAAATATTACCAGAATATGGATCAGTTTATCAATCAGAAAAACCTACCGTTGTTGAAAGATTATCTGAAATATCATATCATCAATGGGAATGCAAGTAATTTGGGTGACAGTTTAGATAATATTCGTTTCGATTTTTACACTAAATATCTTCAGGGGCAAAAAGAACAGCGTGCGATGGATAAAAGAGGCTTGGCGCTTGTAAACAGTGTTCTAGGTGAAGCTTTTGGTAAACTGTATGTTGACAAATATTTTACTCCGGAATCTAAACAGCAGATGGAAATGTACATTGATTACATTTTAAAATCTTTCAAAAAGCACATCAATGATATGGATTGGATGTCGCCAGAAACCAAAGTGAAAGCTCAGGAAAAATTGTCGAAATTTACAGTGAAAATCGCATATCCTGATCAGTGGAAAGATTATTCTAAATTAAAAGTAGAAGCTCCTTCTCAGGGCGCAACTTTATATTCAAATCTTCAGAATGTTTCGGCTTGGCAATACCAAAAAAGCTTAGAAAAAGTAGGAAAACCTGTAGATAAAACAGAGTGGGGAATGTCTCCACAAACTGTAAATGCTTATTACAGCGGTTCAAATAACGAAATTGTTTTCCCTGCAGCCATTCTTCAGCCTCCTTTCTACAATCCAAAAGCTGATGCAGCGGTAAATTTTGGTGGAATTGGAGCAGTGATTGGTCACGAAATTTCACACGGTTTTGACGACAGTGGTTCAAGATTCGATGGCGATGGAAACTTAAATAACTGGTGGACTGATCAGGATCGTAAGAATTTCGACGCTAAAGTGGGACAATTGGCAGCTCAATACAATGCTTACGAACCGGTAAAAGGAAGTTTTGTAAACGGAAAATTTACAAGCGGTGAAAATATTGGTGATTTAGGGGGAGTAGCGGTTGCTTATGATGCACTTCAAATGTATTTAAAAGATAAAGGAAATGTTGGTTTGATTAGCGGATTTAATCAGGATCAAAGATTTTTCATGAGCTGGGCAACAGTTTGGAGAACTAAATCTACCGATCAGTACATGATGAATCAGGTGAAAACAGATCCGCACTCACCGGGATATTTCAGAGCTTTCGGTCCTTTGGTAAATCAGGATTCTTTTATGAAAGCATTCGATATTAAGCCGGGAGATAAGCTCTATAAAGCTCCGGGTGAAAGAATTAAAATATGGTAATTTTACTATAATAATTTACTGTTAAAAACGCATCATTTTGGTGCGTTTTTTTATTTGTTATTCATAGACTAGTGAGACCAAAAAGCATTAATAATCATTTAATTATCACCTGTAAATTGAATTATTTTAAAAAAAACTTCACAAAATTTTGTATGTTATAGTTTTTTTATAAATTTAAGCAATGGATTGGTCAAAAATTTGCTAATCCAAACCAAAATCAACAATCTCAAAATAATAATAATATGGCAATGTTTAATTATGGTGTTGGCGGAAACGAAGTCAAGGTCGACGCTAATGAAGCTATTCAAGAAATCCAGGAGAACAAATCTCTTATCGTAAGCCAGCTTACAACAGACGAATCTTATGTTCCCGAAATTGTTACAGGATTAAAAACCGTAGATGATGTTTTCAGACACTTTCAACCTTCTGTTGCTGTACAGCACGAAACAGAAGAAGGAACTGTGGTAGAAGAAGAATTCCGTTTTCAGAATCTTGGAGACTTTACTCCCAAAAATCTTGTTCAGAAATCAGATTACCTTCAGCAGCTCAGCTTGGAGCAGGAGCAGTACAATAAAATCGTACGTCAGCTGAAAACCAATAAGATTCTTCGCAATATGTTGGAAAATGAGCAGTCTAGAGCTGCTTTTATTGAAGCATTGAAAGATGTTGCACAAGAACTTGAAAAATAATCTTAAGTACCTACACAAATATTATGGATAGTAAATTACAGGCTGCAGAGGGCCAACAACATAATCAACAGCAGCAGGCTGGAAGACCAAAAGGAAATCCGCTTGAAGAATTAAATAAAATTGGAGGATTTGGCTTTATAGAATCTGTCGTAGACGGAATCGCCAATATGAACCCCACCAGAAAGGCAAGAAAAGAGATCTTCATGAATGATGGGAACAAGTCTGATGAAAGGAAAGAACTCTTACAAAAGATTAATCTCTGGGTAGAGCTTTTAAACAGCAACGATTCTGCTGAAAAAATGGCAGATACCTGCAAAAATAAAGCACAACAGGCAGATCAGAATTTGAAGGTAAATCTTAAAAATTCTCTTGATGCTATTCGTCAACTTGAAACTTCCTACAGAACGGTTGCTCAGTTCTATAAAAATACAGAATTAGACAAAGTAGACAATGTAAGTATTGTCAATGCAACTTTGGAGCAGGTTTCAGACTTAGATAATCCGATATTTATTGATGCTATTTCTGATGAATTTAAAAGCTATTATGACCGTTTAGATTTAAGAGATAACTATTCTATTCTGGCAATTCCAGGATATTTAGGTTCTAATAAAGTTGTAGAAAAATGGGCAAAAATCTGTAACGAAAACAAAGTAATGATGGTTACCGATTTTGCCAATCTAGATAAACCGGATGATGTAGTAGATTTATTCCACTCAGCAAATCTTACAGGGGGTGAATTGCACAGAAGTAATGTAATCATGACGTGTAACTGGCTAGTTGGTCGTGGCAGAGCAGAAGAGGTAGGTGAAGAAGAGAATGTAGAACTTCCACCTTCAACTTCATTGGCCGGAAAAATTCATAAAACTTTAATGTCACAAGTCGCTGCAGGTAAAAAGCATGGTAATATCAACGAAGTAGATGCTGTGAAATTTGAATTGAAGAAAAGTGAAATTTCTCAGTTAGAAAAAATGGGATTAGTTCCTATGGTCAATGAATATGGCAAAATCATGGCATTCTCTGCAAAAACATTGTTTACAGGAGATAACATCGGTCTTCAAACATATTCTGTAGTTCGTGTATTCGATTATGTAACTAAAGTTTTATTGGATTTCTTAAACCGAAGAGCCTTTGAAAACTGGAACGCAAAAAATGAAGACGATTTGAGAAGACAGATTGTAAGTTTCTTAGACGGCATCAAAGGAGCAGATAAATTGATTGAAAAATTTAAAATTGTACGTTTTGAACAAGATAAGGTAAACAAAGACAGAGTTTGGCTAGATATCAGACTGACTCCTTATTTCCCTACAAAAAGTTTTGTGATCAAGCTTGATGGCCATAAAGGTGACGATGGTAACGAGTGGGATGCAGAATATATCCAGGATTAATTTCCCCAATATTTAATATAGAAACCGGTGCGTCAAAAACATCGGTTTTTTATTTCTAATTATTTTAAAAACGGTGTAATGAAAAATTTTACGTTTTACATTTTGTTAGCTTTTCTGCTGTTCTCAGTTTTAAGTTGCGAAAAAGAGTATCAACGACCCCGAAAATATGAAATTGATCTTTTCAAAAACGAAAAAAGGGATACCGCTCAAGCTTATGTAATGTCTGAAGACGAAGCTTACGGAATTAGTGATATGGTTGTGGCAAGCTCGGATATTTCTGTATCCGACAGTTCTTCCGGGCGTGGTAAAGCATTTTACATTTATAGCATCAATTCCGGAGATCTATTATTCAGCAAAAGAGATTCTATGATTCCGTATCCGTTTCAGTTTCTTTCTACTCAAAGATTAGATCTTAAAAAAGAAAAAAATGATTCGGTTTATGTTTTTTTAGAAAAGCTTAAAGGCTATAGATTTATTGCAGAGATGAAACAGATCAAATATCAATGGCTAAAAGGTGCGCCTGTTTATCTTCTTGATAACGAAAAAAAATAGTTTTATCTTTGTCTCATTAAATGAATTGGTTTTTTGGAAAAGAATAAAAGAAACTCAGACTTTCTTCACATCGGGAATAAGCTGTTGAAGTGGTATGATAAAAATGCGAGAGATTTACCGTTCAGAAAAACCAAAAATCCTTATAAGATTTGGATTTGCGAGATTGTTTTTCAGCAAACCAGAATTGCTCAGGGTTTAAATCATTACAATAATTTTATTAAAAGATTTCCCGACGTTAAAACTTTGGCAGAATCTCCTGAAGATGAGGTTTTATTGTATTGGAAAGGTTTAGGATATTATTCTCGTGCCATTAATATTCACAAAGCTTCACAACAAATTATTAATGATTATAAAGGAATTTTTCCTTCTGATTACGATGAAATTTTAAAGCTAAAAGGAATAGGTAAATATACTGCTGCTGCAGTTTCCAGTATTTGTTTTGGTGGAAAAATGCCTGCAGTTGACGGGAATTTCTACCGAGTTTTAAGTAGAATTTTTGCTGATGATTTTGATATTTCCAATTCGAGAGCTTTCAATTATTTTTCAGAATTATCAGCTTTGATTATGCCTGAAAATGTAGGTGATTTTAATCAGGCGATGATGGATCTGGGTTCGGAGATCTGTAAACCTAAAAATCCTTTGTGTAATGATTGTCCTGTAAATGATGACTGCCTTGCTTTTTCATTAAATAAAATTTCAGAATTTCCTGTTAAAACCAAGAAAGTAAAAGCACAGGATTTAGATTTAAAATATTATTTCGTTCACAGAAACGGACAGTTTTTAATTCAGCAAAGAAAAGACGATTTTATCTGGAAGAAATTATTTGAATTTCCACCAATAATTTCAGATTATTTAAAACCGTTTATTAAAAGTGTAAAAACGGTTAATCATAAACTTACTCACAAAAATTTAAGCATAGAAATTTTTAATGTTGAGGTTGATTCTGAAACAGTTTGGGAAAGTTTTATTGCTCAAAACAATTATATTGTAACCGATGTTGAAGGTTCTCACGAAAGGTCATTTCCAAAACCTTTGGAAAATTATATTCAAAACTACGATATAGCATATAAAATTCTATAATTAAAACATTATCTATTAATTTAAAAAAGAGATTCTTCCCTATGCTTTGCTTCGTTCAGAATGACAAAAATACCTACTTCATTAACTTTGTTGTCTTTGCTAAGTGAAACGCCTTTGTGAACGAAAAATATGCAGTAAGTGATGAAAAAAAAAACTTTGCGGACTTTGCGTTAAAAAATCTTTTCCAACAAATTTCAAAACTCATTGAAATGCTGAAATTTGTCTCCCAAAATCTAAATCTAATTTGTATTTTTGCAAAATGATTAAAAAAGTCATTTTTATTTTTGTTTCGATGTTGATCATTTCGTGCGGAAAAGAGAGTACTCCAAAACCTTACGGCGAGTTGAGATTAGAATATCCGGCACCAAAGTATCATAAATTCGAGCCTAATTGTCTGTATTCTTTTGAAGCTTCAGATTATGCCAAAATTTATGATGCAAAGAAACCTTGTTGGTATTATCTGAACTATCCGAAAATGAAGGCGAAGATTTTCCTTACGTATTATCCTATCAACAATGATTTTGCGCAACAGATTATGGAAACCGAAAAAATGGTTTACAAACATACTGTCAAAGCAAGTTCTATCGATACAAAATCGTTTGAATATCCTGAGAAAAGAGTCTACGGAAATTTTTATGAGCTGAAAGGTCAGGCTGCATCCAATTTGCAGTTTTATGCGACCGACAGTACAAAACATTTCGTAACAGGATATTTATACTTCAATTCCAGACCAAAACCAGATTCTTTAGCTCCTGCAATTGATTACATCAAAAAAGATATGATGCATTTGCTGGATACTTTTGAATGGAAAAAATAAGCTTTAAAAATATATAAAAATACATATGACATCGGTAGATAGCATATGACAATTAAAAATAAATAAAAAATACATATGAAACTTTTAGTCGTAGGAAGCGTGGCATTTGATGCAATTGAGACGCCGTTTGGGAAAACAGATAAAATTTTAGGTGGAGCAGCTACTTATATCGGGATTACTTCTTCTATTTTAGGAGTAAAATCTGGAATTGTATCTGTTGTTGGAGGAGATTTCCCACAGGAATATCTTGATATGTTTACCAACAGAGAAGTAAACATCGAAGGATTAGAAATTGTAAAAGAAGGAAAAACGTTTTTCTGGTCTGGTAAATACCACAATGACCTAAATACTAGAGATACTTTAGCGACTGAAGTAAATGTTTTGGAGAATTTTGATCCAAAAATTCCAGCTTCTATGCAAGATGCTGAGATTTTACTATTAGGAAATCTTCACCCTGGAGTTCAGCTTTCGGTTCTTGAAAAAATGAATACACGTCCTAAATTGGTTATTTTAGATACGATGAATTTCTGGATGGATTCTGCTATGGATATTTTGAAAGATATGATTGCTAAAACTGACGTGATCAGCATCAACGATGAGGAAGCAAGACAGCTTTCAGGAGAATACTCTTTAGTAAAAGCAGCTAAGAAGATTCATACAATGGGACCTGATTACGTAATTATCAAAAAAGGAGAGCATGGTGCTTTATTGTTCCATGATAATAAAGTATTCGCAATTCCTGCACTTCCTTTGGAAGATGTTTTTGATCCGACTGGTGCCGGAGATACTTTCGCAGGTGGTTTTGCAGCATATCTTGCTAAAAAAGGTAAATTCGATTTCGAAACAATGAAGTCTGCATTGATCGTAGGTTCTGCAATGGCATCTTTCACGGTAGAAAAATTCGGAACAGAAAGAATTGAAGAAGTTAATGAAGCTGATATTTCTAGCAGATTGGAGCAATTTAAAGAATTGACAACTTTTAACGTCGAATTACAGTAAATCATCTCTTTTTAAGAAATATTTATAATAAAAAATTGAGTGCAATTCATTAAGAATTCTAAATTTGCAACTTGTTTAAAATAGTATAATGACAAATAAACTAAAAATCACTTTCCTTTTAGGAGTTTTCGCGATGTTATTCTCAGGAAACATCAATGCTCAGCTAAAGAAAGGGCAGTTGGTAGACGGTATTGCGGCAGTAATTGGTGATGAAATCGTTTTGGAATCTGATGTAGAAGAGCAGATGAATTACGGAAAACAGCAGGGTGCTTCAACGACTGATAGATGTGAGTTTTTGGAAAACTTAATTAATAATAAACTTTTGGTGTACGAAGCTAAAAGAGATACATTGATTGAAAACCGTTCTGCAGCGATTAAAGAAACAGTAAATGCAAAATATAACCAGTTTTTAGGTCAGTTTCCTGATGAAAAGACGATGCTTGCTGCTTACAAGTTCAGAAATCAGTATGAGATGAAAAATGCCATCGAAAAAATTGATACTGATCAATATTACGGGCAGGCAAAATATCAAAGAATTACAGAGAAAGCTGATGTTACTCCTAATGAAGTAACCGATTTTTTCAATTTGTATAAGTCTCAGCTTCCTGAAATCAAAGATGAGGTTTCCCTTTCTCAAATCATGATGTATCCTAAGCTTACTGAAGCTCATAAAGATGAATTGATTAATAAGCTTAAAAAAATAAAGGCTGATATTGTAGCTGGTGAAAGCTTTGAAAGCCAGGCAAGAATTTACTCTGAAGATACAGGAACAGCTCCGAATGGAGGTTTGATGAAAAATATCTTTAAAGGACAAATGGTAAAGCCTTTCGAAGCTGCAGCATTAAATCTACAGGAAGGTGAAATTTCAGACCCTGTGGAATCTGAATTTGGATATCACATTATTCAGTTGGTGAAAAAGTCGGGTAAAGCGTATGATGCGAGACATATTCTTTTAATGGCTACGCCTACAGATGCGGAAATTACGACTGCAAAACAAAAATTAGACAGTATCAGAGGTTTGGTTTTAGCTGAAAAATTGAGTTTTAAAGATGCCGCATTTAAGTTTTCAGATGATAAAAAAACTAAATTCAATGCGGGTGTTATTACTGGTCAAGATGGTTCTAGTAAAATGGAAAGAGAAAGTATTCCGGGAGTGATCAGTTATGAACTTGCTGGTCTTAATAAAAATGATATTACCACTGCTTTTGATGATGAAGACGAAAGAAAAAGAAAAGTAGTAAAGATTATTAAAATTGAAGATGTTATTCCTGCTCACCAGATTACTCTAGAAACTGATTACGACAGAATCAAGCAGATGGCTCTTAATAAGAAAAAAAGTGAAATGATTGAAAAGTTTGTCAATTCAAAACTTCCAACCACATTTATTTCTATTGACGGTCGATATGACTCTTGTGATTTTAAAGGGAACTGGAAAAAAGAATCTTTAAAAAAATAATAAAAAAACCTTCAGAACTTTCTGAAGGTTTTTTTATGAAAATAATTCACAGATGTAGCATAGAATCTGCGTTTTTAGTATTTTTACCTTATGAGTAATTTTATAGATTTCAATTCCGCTAAAAAGCTTCATGAAATGAACGAAAATAAAAACAGAGTCAAAGAACTTTTTAATATTAAATATCCCATAATTCAGGCTGGTATGATTTGGCATTCAGGCTGGAAGTTGGCTTCGGCAGTTTCAAATTGTGGTGGTTTGGGTTTGATTGGTTCAGCAAGCATGTATCCCGACATTTTAAGAGAAAATATTCAGAAATGTAAGAAAGCTACCGATAAACCTTTTGGTGTAAATGTCGCTTTGCTTTACCCAAATTTAGAAGAAATCATCAATATTATTCTGGAAGAAGGTGTGAAAATAGTCTTTACTTCAGCAGGAAGTCCTAAAACTTATACCGAAACTCTTCAAAAAGAAGGTTTAAAAGTTGCACATGTAGTTTCTTCAACCAAATTTGCTGTTAAATGTGAAGAAGCAGGAGTGGATGCGATTGTTGCAGAAGGTTTTGAAGCTGGTGGTCACAACGGAAGAGATGAAACCACTACTTTTTGCTTAATCCCTAATGTGAGAAAACATATTTCTAAACCATTAATTGCTGCAGGAGGAATTGCTTTGGGTTCTCAGATGAAAGCAGCAATGATTTTAGGAGCAGACGGAGTACAGATTGGAAGCCGTTTTGCAGCAACACAAGAAGCAAGTGCTCACGAAAACTGGAAAAAGAAAATTACAGAACTGAATGAAGGTGATACACTTCTTACTTTAAAAGAATTGGCACCTGTAAGAATGGTTAAAAATAAATTCTTCAACGAACTTGAAGAAATATATAATGTAGGAAGAAATGCTGAAGCTTTGGTCGCTTCTTTAGGCAGAGCAAGAGCAAAAAAAGGAATGTTTGAAGGTGATATGGAAGAAGGTGAACTGGAAATCGGTCAGGTTTCTGCTTTAATTGACGAAGTTCTTCCTGTGGAAACTGTTTTTGCGAATCTTTTAAAAGAATTTAATGAAACAAAAAACCCGAGCTTATAAATAATGATTGAAGAGGTAATTGATGTAAAGGGGAAAAACTTATTTATAAAATTTAATAATTCATTCGAAAATAAACCCACCATCGTTTTTTTGCATGATTCTTTAGGTTCGGTTGAGCTATGGAGAGATTTTCCTGAAAAATTGGCTGAAGCGACTCAGTGTAATGTTTTAGCATATGACCGTTTAGGATACGGGAAGTCTTTTCCGATGATTACTCATGAAAGGGAAAATAATTATATGGAACTGGAAGCGGATGGATTAAATGATTTACTTTCTGAATTAAATATTAACGATGCCATTCTTTTCGGTCACAGCGATGGCGGAACGATTGCTTTAATTGTTGCTTCAAAATATCCTGAAAAAGTAAAAACTGTAATCTGTGAAGCCGGGCATATATTTGTTGAAGATATCACGGTAAAAGGTGTTGAAGATGCATTGAAGGCTTACAACACTACAAATCTACCTCAACGTCTGGAAAAGTATCACGGAGACAAAGTAGAAATGATTGTCAAAGCATGGACTGAAATTTGGCTCAGTGAAAAATTCAGAACCTGGAATATTGAATCTTTCCTGCAAAATATTACAAGCCCGCTATTGTTTATTCAAGGAGAAGCTGATGAATACGGAACTTTGGACCAAGTTGACAAAACAGTTTATCAAGTTACAGGAACAGCGGAGAAATTCATCATTCCAAATATTGGACATACTCCGCACAAAGAATCTCCGGAAATAGTTTTAAATAAATCGATTGAGTTTATAAATTCTGTAATCAATTAATTCGCTAAAAAAATTCCCCTCCTTTGGAGGGGTGGTGAAAATTCAAAGAATTTTTGACGGGGTGGTAAAAAGTGATACCATCAAAATATATACATCTTTAATAATATCAATAGGAGCGGGCTTCAGCCCGCTTAATTTTTACATGAGAAAAAGGCTTTAGCCAAAATCTATAAACTTTTCAATTCAAATTCAATATTTTTCTTCGCTTGAATTTCATATTTTCCTCTAAAATATTCCGTTTTAAAAATACTTTCCAGCTCCAAAAAATGTTGTAAAACCTTTTTTCGTCCCGGTTTATAAAGAAAATTAGGATAAATAGAATATTCTTTTCGAATCTGTTTTGTGTATTCTAAATAAACTTCACTGCTTTTTCCAAGAATTGATAAATCAGCATCCAAAAGAAAATTGGTATCTTCATTATCTGATTTTTTATGAGATTTTGTAGCTGAAATCTGCTCGTAAATTCTTTGAATACCATCGTTATTTACACTCAAAATCTCAAGTCTTTCTTTTGCAATATCTGCACTTTTTTCTTCATTTAATTTTGAAGATGCATCATAAATTATATCATGATAAAATATTGAAAATGAAATATTGTCAAATTTTTCAATCTGATTTCTTACAGAATCAATTTCTTCGAACATATTTTCTAAATGTTGAAGATTGTGATAATGCCTGCTTTTTCCGGAATAATTGTTCTCAATTTCAATCCAAAATTTGTCGACTAAAATTTTATTTTCAGTAAAATTCAGGCAAAGTTTTTCAAATCTATCTTTTAAAATCATAGAATCTTCATTTGGATTAAATAAAAAAGGAACTTAAAAAAGTTCCTTTTGTTTTATTATAAGCTAGCTTTCAAATCAGCCCAGCCTCCGCCGTTATAGCCGTCTTTCAAACCTTGAGCGTTTAGAAATTCTAGAGCTTTTCCGCTTCTGTTTCCGCTTCTGCAGAACAAAACTACAGGTTTTTCGATAGATAAGATCTCGTCTTGTCTGTCTTCAACTTCTCCCAAAGGAATGTTGATTGCTCCGTCTATATTTCCGTCCATTTCTAGCTCCATTGGCTCACGAACGTCGATTAATGCATAATTTCCTGATTGTAATACATCTGCTAATGACATAATGTTTAAAATTTTTGAGTTAAAATAACAAGTTAGATGAATGAATACTTTCATCCATTCAAACTCCAACAAATTTATAAAATAATCTTAGTTTTGCAATGCGAAATCTATGAATTCAACTGCCGAAAAATATTCTCAATTAATCAAGTCTAAAGCTAAAAGTTTTGGGTTTCAGAATTGTGGAATTTCCACAGCAGATTTTCTGGAAGAAGATGCACGTAATTTAGAAAAATGGCTCATAAATAACTTCCATGGCGAAATGAAATACATGGAAAATCATTTTGATAAAAGATTAGACCCAAGATTGTTGGTAGAAGGTTCCAAATCTGTGATTTCGCTTTCTTATAACTATTTTCCTGAAGAAAAAATCTCCGCATTAGAGAATTTTAAAATTTCAAAATATGCGTATGCTGAAGATTATCACGAAGTGGTAAAAGAAATTTTGCGCGATATGGTTTCTGAATTACAAGAAGAGATTGGAGACTTTGGTTTTCGTGTTTTTGTAGATTCAGCTCCGGTTTTGGAAAGAAGCTGGGCAAAAAAATCAGGAATTGGTTGGGTTGGGAAAAATGCCAACTTAATAACCAAACAAAGCGGTTCTTTCTATTTTTTAGCTGAAATTATTTGTGATTTAGATTTAATTCCGGATCATGAAACAACAGATCATTGTGGAAGCTGCAGAAAATGTATTGATGCTTGTCCAACAGATGCTATTGTTTCGGAGAAAATTGTTGACGGAAGTAAATGCATTTCGTATGCAACGATTGAGTTAAAAACTGAAATTCCAGATTACTTTAAAGATAAAATGGAAGACTGGATGTTTGGTTGCGACATTTGTCAGGATGTCTGTCCGTGGAATCGTTTTTCAGCGCCGAATCTTCAGGCTAAATTTAAACCCAATGAAGCTTTGAAAAGTTTTAAAAAAGGGGAATGGAAAGAATTAACTCAGGAAATATTCTCTGAAATATTCCGAAAATCCCCTGTTAAGCGTACAAAATTTACAGGTTTAAAAAGAAATATTGAATTTTTAAACCAGTCTTCAAAAGAATTATAGTAAAATATAAAGGTGAAAAAATCTGTTTGGAAATTGTACTCTCCAAAAATAATGAGGTTATTGTATTATTCCTTAAAACTTTAGTTTTAAAGAAATGAAAGATTACTATTCGAAAAAATTAAAAAAGCCTTTCCTACAAAAGAAAAATTGACTTTCAAAAAGAGAATGTCTTTAAGAAAATCAACGTTTTTTCTGGGTTCTTTTAGGAGCTGTTTTTACTCTTACTTTAAATCTTTTTTGGGATTTCGTATTTTTAAGCATATTTGTGAATGTTTGTTAGTTAAATTTAATTAATTTTTGAATTAAAATAAATACTTTTAGAAAAAATTTAGATTAAATTTTATTAAACTTCAATATCAGAAAACATGAGTGTGAAAATTATACTGATCTATTTCCTGAAAACCCTCGGAATCATTCTTGGAATCGTCGTTCTATATGCAATTCTTGGGTATCTGCTTCCTTTTATCGAAGTTTCAGCAAAAGACGATGGTGAGCAAAAGGAAATTCCAATTTATATCTATACCAATGGTGTTCATACCGATATTGTAATGCCTATTAAAAATGAGTTGCATGATTGGAGTGCAAAAATTCCGTTTGCGAATACAACCTCGAAAAAATCAGATTACAATTATGTAGGAATTGGGTGGGGCGACAAAGGTTTTTATCTGGATACACCAACTTGGGCAGACCTGAAATTTTCTACAGCCGTGAAAGCCGCCTTTTGGATGAGCGAATCTGCAATGCACACTTCGTTCTACCATACGATGACCGAAGCTGCTGACTGCAAAAAAATAATGATCAGTAAAAAACAGTACACAGACTTAGTAAAATTTATTGATGCCAAATTTGACAGAGATGCAAACGGAAATTATATATTAATTCCTACGAAAGCTGTTTACAGTGATAATGATGCATTTTATGACGCAAAAGGTAGTTATAGCTTCTTAAATACATGCAATACTTGGGCAAATGATGCATTAAAAGCTGCAGGACAAAAAGCAGCGTGGTGGACGCCAACAGATTATGGTATTTTCTTACATTATAAATAGATCTTGTGAGAATTTTTTATTTAATTTTCGTAGTTACCATTTTTTCGTCTTGTCAAAATGAATCGAAAAAAATTTCTGACAATAGTGTTTCTGAAAATGAAAAGACCAATGAAATTATAAAACCTGAATTAGATTTAATCAAAACAAAAAAGAAAGCAGAAGAGGCTTTAGTATTTTGTAAAAGCAAAAAATTGAATACTGATATCTGTATTTTAATTGATATGAGCCTGCATTCCGGATTGAGCCGTTTTATGATCTGGGATTTTAAGGAAAATAAAATTACGAATAAATATTTAGTAGGTCACGGTTGTGGAAGCAATAGTTGGAGCAGCGATGGATCAAAAGATGATCCAAAATTCAGTAACGAAGACGGAAGTCATCTTTCGGCTTTAGGAAAATATCAATTGGGAGAAAGAGGAAGAAGCGACTGGGGAATTCATGTAAAATATTTGATGCACGGTTTAGAGCAAACCAATAACAATGCGCTAAAAAGATTCATTGTTTTTCATTCATGGGGCTTGATGAGTGATGAAGAAATTTATCCAAAAGGTTCTCCAGAAGGATGGGGTTGTCCTACGATTTCCAATAATGCAATGAAGGAATTAGACCCGATTATTCAAAATTCTGAAAAACCTTTACTGATGTGGATCTATAATGAATGATTTATAATTTCTTTAAATCTAATTTATAAATGAACGACGGAAGATTGAATGGTTCTGAAACCATATCTTTTACAAAAACGAATTCTTGATCTTTAAAAAACTGAATTTGTGAATCGTTTTCTCTAATATTAATCCAAAGACTATCTGCAAATTGAATTGCGGATTTTACTTTATTCCAAAGAGAAAGCCTCACTTCTGGTAAATCATATTCCTGAAGAATACAAAATTCTTTGATAGCTGTCATTTTTTGATTTTTATTAGCCTCAGGATAAGAAAATCCGGTTTGAAAAAAGCAATATCCTACAGGTTGCTGATCGGCAAAAACCATAATTAATTGATTGGAAAAATCATTTAAAACATTGATCATTTTTCTGTGATCAAAATGTTCTTTAATATAATTCACGATAATTTCCGGTGCAACAATCTCTTTGTATAAGTTTTTAATAAAAGCTTTTTTAACATCAAAAAATTCATCAACTCCCTGATCTGAACCTACCACAAATTTTGAAACAATCTCCATTCTTATTTTTTTTCAAATCTAGGTTATTTGAGAATGATAATATCGGTACAGTTTTAAGCTAATAAAACGGTACAGATTGAAATTTTGTAAATTTGTTCAGAACAGATTCATTGTAGAATAATGCAGAATTTTAAATATCAGATATTTACTTCGGTCATCGAGGAAAAGATTAAAAGTGGAGTTTTTACTTCGGGTGATAGGTTACCTTCTGTAAGGGAAATTAAAGAACAGTATCAACTGAGCATTACTTCCGTGCAAAATGGTTATGATTATCTTGTTATGAAAGGCTGGGTTGAAAATCGCCCTCGCTCAGGATTTTTTGTTGCTATAAAAACGAGTGAAGATATTCCCGAAAAGTTATCGAAATTTTTGCCAATTGTAAGAAATCCGGATTTTGATGAAAAGGTAAAACTTACTTCAAAATCAAACAAGTCTTTTGAACAGATTTCATTTAATACTGCTGCACCAAACGATTTACTGATTCCTCAAAAATTGATTTTAAGAAAAATGCAGGAAGTAATTCGGAAAAAAGGAGCTTCCATTCTCAGGTATTATCCGGCTAACGGAACAGAAGTTTTAAGAGATCAAATTGCTTCACGGTCAACAAAATTGGGTTGTAAAATAAATGCAGAACAGCTTATTATTACAGACGGTGCGTTACAGGCGCTCTATATTGCGTTGGCTTCAGTAACTCAATCTGGAGATGTGGTTGCAGTAGAAAGTCCGTGTGTTTTCTCTGTTTTGGAGGTAATTTCAAATTTAAAACTGAAGATAATTGAAATTCCAGTGCATTATAAAAACGGTTTTGATATAGATTATCTAAAAGATGCTGTAACTAAAAATAATATTCGTGCTGTTGTATTAACATCCAATTTTCATAATCCCACAGGAATTTTAATATCAGACGAAACAAAGAAAGAACTTGCATTGATTGCGCAAAGTAATGAGATTCCGATTATTGAAAATGACATTTATGGTGACCTTTATTTTGGTGGAGAAAGGCCATCAACGATCTGTAAGTTTGATAAAGAAGGTTGGGTGATGACCTACTCGTCATTTTCAAAAACTTTGGCACCGGGAATTCGTCTGGGATGGTTGAATGCAGGTCGTTTTTTTGAACAGGCTGAAAGAATGAAGTTTTCTTTGGGAAGGTCTGTTGCTCCCATTTTTCAGGAACTAATGATACAGTTGCTAGAAGAAAATTCTTATGATCTACATCTTCGTTCTTTTCGAAAACAGCTTGAAATACAATGTGTAGAACTCCTTAATGCATTACGACTCTACTTTCCAAAAGATTGTTATTTTCACAGGCCTCAAGGCGGTTACAGCATTTGGGGTAGACTTCCTAAAGAAGCGGATATGTCAGATTTTTATCAATTTTGTGAAAGTCAAAAAATTGCTTTTACACCCGGAGATACATTTTCTTACACCGATGCATACAGTCATCATTTCAGAATCATATTTGCAGACAGAATCACCTCTGAAAGTATTGTGAGGCTGAAAATAATTGGAGAAAAAGTACAAAGTATTTTAGATGAAAATCTGTAAAATCAGAAATTCATTTTGTAAAATAGTCTTTCTTTTTTAACTGTTTGTATTTACAATATTAAAAAAGGTGCGGTTTGTCGGGCAAATGGTAAACATTATTTAATCTATGCGTAAAATTCCTGTAATCTAATCAGGCTACTTTTGCGATTAAAACTGTGAGATATTATCTTTTACTGCTTATTCCATGCGTCTTCATTTTTTCTGCAATGTCTTTTAACCCTGTTAATAAAGGTGTGAAAAATGACAATAAATTTATAAACAGAGGCTTACGTGATTTTAAAATTGAGTTAGAATACTTAAAAAACGATGTTGAGCTTTATTCGCAAGAAAGAATTTCCTTAGAAAAGCTTCAGCAAACTTTAAGGAATACCAGAAATTCTTTTAAAGAAGTAGAATTTTTCGTCGCTTATTATTATCCTGAATTTACCAAAACCCATCTTAATGCTGCGCCACTTTTTCATATTGAAGCCGCCGGAACTTCAGCTTATACTTTGCCTCCCGAAGGTTTGCAGGTTTTAGATGAACTTATTTTTTCTGACGAAGCCAGTGAACAGAAAGAAGAAATAAGTACAATTACCAATTTTCTTTACAACAGTTATGCAAACTTTTATTTAAGTGCTTTGAATAATGGGTTGAGCTCAGGAAATAATAAAACATTGCCTTTGCGAATAGAACTTATTAGAATTTACAGCTTGGGGGTGACAGGTTTTGATACTCCGGGTTCGCTTAATATTTCGGAGGAAGCGGCTCATGCTTTAAAAGGAATGAGTGAATACATCAATGATGAGGCTTATTTTAAAAATTTTAAAACAGAAAAAGCTAATTTAATTATTCAACAGGCAATTACTTATCTTGGGAAGAATACCGATTTTGAGTCGTTCGACAGAATACAATTTTATAAAGAATTTGTTCAGCCTTTATATGCAGAATTGGGCAGTTGGGATGGCAATCCTGATGATCTCAAAAACTTTTCAGGCTGGAATGTTTCAAATAAAGATTTTTTTAAGGCAGATTTTTTTGATCCTTATTTTTATACGATTTTAAAACCTTCTGAAGATTCTGAAGAACTGAAAAATTTGGGTGAAAAGATTTTCTATGACCAAAGCTTCAGTGCGAATGAAGCGATGAGTTGTGCAAGTTGTCACCTGCCAGAAAATGCATACACCGATTTGAAACAGAAATCGGCAAGCAATGTAGAAGGAAAAACGGTTTTAAGAAATTCTCCTTCTTTGTATAATGCAGTTTTTGCAAAAAGGTTTTTTTATGATATGAGAGCTTTTTATCTTGAGCAACAGGCTGAACATGTGATTTATAATCAGGATGAATTTAATACCGATTATCAAAAAATTGTACAAAAACTGAATGGCAATAAAGAGTATAAAAAAGAGTTCAAAAAGGTTTTTAAAGACGGAAAAATCAATAAACAGAATTTTTCGAAAGCGCTAAGTTCTTTTGTAGCATCTCTGTATTCATTTGAAAGTGATTTTGACCGTTTTATGAGAAATGAAAAAGAAATTTCTGAAGATGCTAAAAAAGGGTATAATCTATTCATGGGGAAAGCCAATTGTGCGACTTGCCATTTTGCACCGCATTTTTCGGGGCTTGTGCCGCCTTTCTTTAATGAAAATGAATCTGAAGTTTTAGGAGTGACTAAAAAGCCAATTTCAAATTTACCTATAGAACTCGATGGCGACAGAGGAAGAATAAATTCTAATGTGAAAAAAGAAAATTCATGGATCTATGAAAACTCATTCAAAACCATGACCGTGAGAAACATTGCCTTAACAAAACCTTACTTCCACAACGGAGCTTTTAATACGCTTGAAGAAGTGATTGATTTTTATAATGAAGGAGGTGGCGAAGGTTTAGGATTGCCAATGAAAAATCAAACGCTTCCTGCAGATAAACTTAATCTGACGGAAATTGAAAAAAAGCAACTCATCAGTTTTCTAAATACTTTAACAGATATCAGCAAGGCTAAGAAATTAGTGAAATAAAGCTTCGGTTTTACATGAATTTTAAATTTAATAATAAGTTAAAGTTCGTAACATTTACTTTGAGTTATCTTAATATTCATCGAGATTTAATTAAAGATGGCGTAACGCAATGCCGAAGTAAAAAAAATAGTTTTGCATCGTAAATGAAATTTTAATAAAAGTGAAAAGAAAACTACTTAGTATCGCAGCTTTGGCATTGATGACGACATCGATGATCCAGGCACAGACGACAATTTTTGCATTACAAAGTGCATGGAAGTATAACGACGCAGATGTTGCATTGCCTGCAACCTGGAAAAGTTCCAATTATGATGTTTCAAACTGGGCGGTAGGAAACGGACCATTAGGTTACGGTGATCCTGTTACGACTTCTTTCATCTCGGGTGTAGATACCGCTTATCTTATCAAAGATTTTACCGTGAATTTGGCAGACCTTACCAATACGATGGAATTTGGCGTGAGAAGAGATGACGGAATCATTGTTTATCTGAACGGAGAAGAGGTAATAAGAGACAATATGCCTGCTGGAGCTGTTTCTCATGGTACTTTCTCGAGTACAACGATTGACGGAGCTGCAGAAACAGCGATTAATTTATTTTCTATTCCCAAAAACAAATTTGTACAGGGAGTTAACAGAATTTCAATTGAATTACATAACAGAAGTGCTTCAAGTTCAGATTTAACCATCGATGCTTATCTTAAAACAACTGCAACTGTAACTCCACCGGTTACCAATTGTACAGGAACTCATATCAGCTGTTTTACATCAATTGTTCCGACAACGCAGACATCAAAATTAATTATTCCTGCTGAACACAAATATCAGTTAATCTTAAAAGAAGGAGATAATTATACAGAAGGTGGCGGATTGGTTGGTGGTCTTAATGACTTTACCGCTTATGTGGCTAAAAATAACAGCAGTACCGACGGATATCTTTCTGTAAACCATGAAACTAACCCAGGTGGTGTTACCATGGCAGAAATTAATTATAATACTTCAACCAAACTTTGGCAGTTGACAAAATCAAGAGCAGTGAGCTTTTCAGCACCGAGCCTTGTGCAGACTATCAGAAACTGTTCGGGAGGTGTTACACCTTGGGGAACTGTGGTAACGGCTGAAGAATCTGTTACTTCAAATGATCTTAATGCTGATGGATACAAAGATTATGGATGGTTGGTAGAAATTGATCCTGCAACAGCACAAGTAATGTCTCATAACCAAGCGGGAACTAAAGACAAGCTTTGGCAGATGGGAATTATGAATCATGAGAATGTGGTTGTAAACGATGCTGGTACTACGGCTTATTATGGAGAAGATGGCGGAACTCACATGGTCTATAAATATGTGATGGATACTCCAAATAATTTGGCTTCAGGGAATTTATATGTTTTAAAACTTGATCAAGGTTTAAGCGGTGGAAATCCGGTTGCTACTACAGGACAGTGGATTCAGATTCCAAATAAACTTCAGGCAGACCAAAATAATACAGCTTCTTTGGCTCAGTCAGCTGGTGGTACTTCGTTCAATGGAGTAGAAGATGTTGAGATAAGCCCACTAGACGGTAAAATTTATTTTACAGCAAAAGGTTTAGACAAAGTGTATAGAATGACAGATAACGGAATGACGCTTTCAAATGTAGAAACTTTCGTTGGAGGTGCATCAACTACTTATTCATTCAATACGGCTCAAGGTGTAAAAACTGAAGCTTGGGGAGACGGAAACGACAACCTTACTTTTGATGAACTTGGGAACCTTTGGGTACTTCAGGATGGTGGTAAAAACTACATTTGGGTGATTGGCCCAGATCACACACAGGCAAATCCTAATGTGAGATTATTTGCCTCAATGCCTGCAGGATCAGAACCTACTGGTCTTACCTTCACACCGGATAAGAAATTTGGTTTCTTCTCAATTCAACATCCGAATTCTACAATCTCTACGGATGTGGATGCTACAGGAAATACAATAGATTACAGAGGAAAATCTGCTACAATCGTAGTTGCTTTACAACAGTTTTTAGGCACTTCAGGAACTTTGGGTACGGTAGAAGTTGTTAATGAAAATGATGTAACGGTTGCTCCGAATCCTACTTCTGGAATTGTAAAGATCAATTCTCCAAAAGCACTGAAAAATCTTGAAATTACTGCGTACAGCATTGACGGAAAAGTTGTGTATAAAAAGAAAGTTACTGGTTCTACCACAAGTTTAGATCTAGATTTTACAAATGAACTTCTGGCATCAAGGGTTTTAATATTAAATATTGAAGCAGACGGATTCCAGAAGACAACTAAGATTCTTAAAAAATAGTTTTAATACTTTATAATGGTCGTCGGAGTTTTTTCGGCGACCTTTTTTTGTTTATGAAAAAATATATTTGCCTTTTGTCATTTTTGTGTATCGCTAATATCAATGCACAGATTGATCCTGTAAAATATCCTACCTACACAGATATTGAGGCTGCTTTGAAGTCTGATAAAACTGTTTACAGCTTAAGTTTCAGAGATAAAGGTTTGTTTAATTTACCGCCTGACATTAAGAAAATGGATTCTGTTTTTTTTCTGAATATGATGGGAAATAATTTTGAAAAACTAGACGAAGCACTTTTTTCACTTTCACAACTTGAAATTCTTAATATCAACGAAAACAATATTAAATATATTCCGGATGAAATAAGTAAGCTTAAAAAACTGACTACATTTTCTATGAATCTTAACCAGTTGACGGAGCTTAATCCTGAGTTTGCCAAACTTCAAAACCTTAAAGTAGTACAGCTCGACGCGAATAACCTCAGCATTTTCCCAAAGGCTCTGACGGAAATTTCCGGACTTGAAGAGATAAATTTGCACAGTAACCAGATCAGTGTGGTTTCTGATGTTGAGAAAATAAAAGATCTTAAGTTTCTGAATCTTTCGTCGAATCAGATTAATGATCTCAATGAAACCGGATTTCCGAATAAGCTCAAATATCTTGAGCTGCAAAAAAATATGTTGCTTACAGTCTCAAAAAACATTCTGACTTTAAAAAATCTTGAGTTCCTGAACGTAGGAGAGAATAAAATATCTGAAATTCCACCTCAAATAAAGCATTTAAAGAAAATTGTCAGTCTTAATTTGGCTAATAACCAATTAAAATCATTACCAAAAGAAATTTCCGATTTAAAAAACTTAAAAACACTTATTCTTACGGGCAATCCTTTGACTACGGCTCAAGTTGAAGATCTAAGGAAACAAATGCCGAATACTCAGATTTATTTTTAATGGTCTCGCTGAGAATTGATAGTGGAAGAAATAAGGTTTAATTTTTAAAGCTATTATTACATATTCTTCTTAAATTCGAGATAAACTTAAACCAAAATTATGGAGGCATTGGTCATTTCAGGCGGAGGGAGTAAGGGTGCTTTTGCGGGAGGTGTTGCCGAATATCTTCTGAAGTATTCTAAGAAAGAATATCAACTATTTGTGGGAACTTCAACAGGAAGCCTGCTGATTCCTTTTCTTGCGCTTGGTGATATAGAAAGAATTAAAAAACTTTATACCTCAATTGAGCAGTCAGATATTTTTACCGTCTGTCCATTTAAGATTAAGAAAAAGAATGGTAAGGTTAAAATAGGGATTAATCATTTTGGCATTATAAAACAATTTATAAAAAAACAAAAGACTTTAGGCGATAGCACCAATCTTAGAAATCTTATTCGGGATAATTTTTCAGAAGAAGATTTTCAAAGGATAAAAACATTAAAAAAAGAAATAGTGGTCACCGTTGCGAACCTTACCAATCAGCAAATAGAATATAAATCATCTAATGATTATAGCTATGAAGATTTTTGCGACTGGATTTGGGCATCTTCCAATATGGTACCTTTGATGAGTCTTTTTCAAAAAAATGGAAGTGAGTATGCTGATGGTGGTTTTGGAAATCTTATACCTTTGCAGGAAGCACTTGTAAAAGGCGCTACATCTATTGATGCAATCGTACTTCGATTAGAAAAAACTTTCTATAATAATCCGCCTTTACAAAATATATTGGATGTTTTTGCACGAACTACAGATTTTATGCTCAACCAAATCGCCAATGATGACTTGATTATTTCTCAACTGGAAGCCGCCACTAGCAATGTAAATATTAACTTTTATTTTATAAAGAGAATATTGACGACCCATTCTTTTATATTTGATAAAGAAGAGATGGCAATTTGGTGGAAGGAAGGTTTTGAACTTTTTCAAACGACTGAATGCAAGACTCATGTGCTGAAGGCAAACCATAACGGAGAGATATTATAAACCACACAATTATTTTAAATTATTATTTATAAAATCAGCCAGCATTTTTGTATTTCCGCCATAATGATGATTTCCTGCGATATGTCGCATTTGATAATTTCCCCCTAAAGTAATTTGTTTATACGGAAAAACGGTAAATTCGTCATCACTCAGAACGACCATTACCGGAACATTTCCCATTTTATTAATCTCAGGAATTACCAAAAGGTTTTGTTGACTTTTTTCGCCGTCATTAATATATTCATTTAATTGAATTTTAAAATTATTAGTCGTTGTAGGTCCGATGATAAATACTTTCTGTATTTTGCTCTTTAAATCGTCACTAAATCTATTATAAATGAACGGAGCAACCTCTGAACCAAAAGAAAATCCAACAATGATAACATGTTGATTTTTTCGACCTTTCAGCTGTTTTTTAATGTATTTTTCAATATCGTGAGATGCTTTTTTAGGAGTTTTGTGTTTCCAGAAATAAGATTTGGTGTCTAATGCAAAAACATCATACCCTAAAGCATGTAAATTATTTCCCATCCCATTTGAAAAAGTATTAAATCCAGAGTCACCACTTATGTAGAAAATAATAGGCTTGTCGGAATGGGAATTCCATTCTGTGACTAGGAAATCACTCTTAGAGGTTAGCTTAAAGATTGTAAATCCAATGATTAATAAACTAAGAATTATGGCTACTGTTTTTAATATTTTTTTCACGGTTTCATCACTTTGTTTAAGACTGTTGGAATTTGTAATAAATCTAGGTCGTTATTGTAAATCAAATATTTATTTTCCCAAAGGTCAGCATACTTTTCTTTAAAATTTCTTAGGGTTTGATACTGTTGGAAGCTTCCTATTCTTTGGTAGGCAAATTTCAAAACTTCTTCTGCTGTATTATTGGGCTCATCCAAACCTGCCATTGGTGTCATTCCCATATTAATAAATTGCCGTTTTTTGTCTTTTGAATATTCAATAAGCTTTATAATTAAAGCATCAATACTGCCATTTGGTGCTTTTTCTGTTTTTCTTATCATATCATAACTGCATTCGTCTGGAGCACAATATGGAATAATATTAAGAAAAGCGATGCAATGTCCTTCTTCATCAGAAATGATAATTAAATCCTGCTCTTTTACAACTTCTCTTTCAAACATACCTTCTGCAAAAACGATTTCTTTTTTATCAAATTCCTTTAACCATTCATTTGAAACCAACTCAACTTTATCCAGAATTTCATCATTATGTGGAGCATGTTTTATTTCCGTTATAAATCCTGATTTTTCTAAAGCATTGATTCCATTACGGATAGATTTCTTGTCTTTACCTGTTAGACTAAATTTTTCAGTATCAAGAATTGCATCCTGACCAATAAACAATTTTTGCTTTTTGAATGGTAAAAAATAGATGAGTTCACTTTCACCAACTCGATAATACGTTGTTTTCAGTCCATTGTTTTTACAATAATCTTCAAATTCTTTAATCAAACTGATTTTATCACTTTCTGCACAAACCGGAGCTTCCAAAATCACGGCAAAACTATTGGCTATTCTGTATGATAAAAAGCCCTCCCGGTTTTCTGCAAAGAACAATTGTTTATCAGAAGTTAGTTTAAAATAATCCAATGAGGATACACCATATTCTTCAACAAGGTTTTTTGCATCATTTTGGTTTTCCAAATCATTCTCTTCAATCAATTTATTTGTTCGGTAAAACGAAAGAATCAGAACCAACCAGGAAACAATTCCCAAAATATAATTCAATTGTTCGAAATCTCTTGCGAAACCCGTGTGCGGAGTCAACCCAGAATCTTTGAATAAAAGAAAGGTGTGTAGTGTATAATAAAGGGCTTCTTTTTTTGTGAAATCTATTCCGAAATGAGATTTATCTATAAAATAAAAACTCAGATAATTGAAAATGAAAATACTCGCGAAAATCCCTAAAAACCAACTAAATCCACGTTGAAAAAAAACTTTATTGACTTTGAATGTGTATTCTTTACGACTGTAAATCAGTAATCCAAAAGTAAATAATGCAAAAAGAGCTTCTTCGTAATCTAAAGCTTTGATAAGATTGAAAATAATCGAACTCATTGTAAGAATCAAAGCAAAATACCAAGCCCGCTTACTTCCTTTAAACAAATTTGCTGAAGTAATGAGTAATAATATCCCTGACAAAAGTGTAAACATCTTCGAAATGTGTATGAAATCTTGCGAGAGATAGCTTTTTACAATAGATAAACGATTGGTTAATGCAGGTGTAATTACAGATAGAATATTAATAATACCCAAAAAGAATATCATGATAACAGGTAATAATCTGGCAAATAGTTTTCTACCGCTCCATAAATAAGCAATAAAACCTAAAAGTAAAGGCAGCCAAAATTCAAAAAAACGATAAAGTAATGTAACGCCTAGAGCTTCGGTATGATGATATCCAAAATTGGTAAGAATGTAAGTCAATGAAAATTCAACAGCTCCTAATCCCCTTAAAAATGGAGAAACAATCATCAGTAGGATTGAAATAATATATGATATTGCTGCTGCAGTAAATGATGGCTCTACACCAAAAGCATACATTGCAATGAGCAGATGAAAAACCCCACAAAACTCGATAATTACTGATATAGCAACAGTATACCAAAAATATGTTTTATCAATTTCGTTATTGAAGATTTCATCAATGGAGCTGATGATTTTCGGAAATCTTTTTTCGATGAACAGATAAAGGAAATTCTTTTTTCTAAATGAAATAAAAATCCCATAAAGGATTAATAGCAATATTGATAATGAAACAATACCAAACCAACTATTATCAAAGGCTTTATTAACAGAAACTGCATATAAAATCAAAGGAACTCCTACAATAAGCACTGTAAGGAAGCCTACAAATCCATAGATTGCGCTTGCTTGATGGATTTTAGAAGATTTATATCCTTTAATTCTAATATTGCGAGGAAGATAGGCTAGAGAACTTACTCCTCCGGCAGGTAAAAAAATACTTAGAAAATTACGTTTCAAAAATAAAGTAATTGAATCTGAAAGTTTAACATCTAATTTAACGCTTCTGAAACTGGTAACGTACATCAAGCCTTGAAGGAAGACATATATAAAAACTAAAAGAATTCCTATGAAAACCCATTCAATTTTTGAATTTTTTAGTTGAGGACCAATAGATGAAAGCTCGTGCCTTTCACTCCTGAAAAAGACAAATGCTAAGAGCAAAACAATAATTGCTACAACTTCTTTCCACCGAATTAATCTGATGATATTCGATAATTTGACGATTTTCATAACATTTTTATTAATGAAATTGTGGAGTAGTGTTCTTATCAAAAATAATTAAAAATATTTTGATTTTGATTATCTTTATAAAAACCATTTTTATGAAGAAAACAGTCTCTTTTTTTACCATCATTGTATTGATGATTTTTAATCAAATTCAGGCACAAAATAAATGCTATATCTATCTAACCTTTGACGACGGACCATTGAATGGAAGTGAAAATATCAACGATATTATTTTAAAGGAGAAGGTGAAAATAAGTGTTTTTATGGTGGGAGAGCATGTGATTAAGAATAAACAAATGGATACGTATGCCAAATATTATGAGGAGAATCCTTACATCGATGAATATAATCATAGTTTTACTCACGCTAATAATCATTATGAGGCATTTTACAATGATGTTCAAAAATCGGTTAATGATATTGTGTATAATCAGAGCCTGTTGAAGCTTCCCTACAAAATTGTTAGACTTCCAGGCCGTAATATGTGGCGCTTAAATGGGAAATCTAAAAATGATGTCTCTAATGGAATTCAAACTGCTGATCAATTGGTAAAACTAGGATATAAAGTAGTGGGATGGGATGTCGAATGGCAACATCATGAAAATGATGGTACACCAATACAATCGGTTGATGAGATGTATAAATGGGTACAAAATCTTTGTAATTCAGGAAATACTTTCACGAAAAATAATGTGGTGATGCTCATTCACGATGAAATGTTCCAGAAGTCCTGGGAGGAATCTGAGTTAAAGCAACTGATTATCCTACTGAGGTCAAACCCCAATTATGTATTTGAGCAAATGAGATTCTATCCGCAATAGCATTGAAAAAAATCTTCTCAATAATTTTAATAATAATCCGGATTAAATATTTTGGCAATGATAACTTGAGTAACGTAACATTGTTGAGTATAACTCAAAATTTGTTATTTTTCGCTCTAATTTTTGAGACTGATCCCATAAATAGCTACCTTTTTGACCACCCTAAAAATCAAAAACCTCTGAAAAATATTTCAGAGGTTTTTTGTACCCATAACCGAAGAAATATCGAAACATTTAATCGAAGATTTGGAAAGAATTTCTCAAATTTCAGAAATTTTATGATCCTGTCTTGTGACCTTGACGAGCGTATCTTCAAACACTTTTATCGATGATTTGGTGCGTTTGAGCCAAATTAAAAAAGAATTATATAACCCTTTATTATAAAATAAATTGTTTTAGTTTTTGTCTATTGCAATTTAATTTTAAAAATTATTAATAATGCGGATTAGAATAATTAGTCTTCAGATGGCTTGCCTTGTCTTGTAGCCATAACCGAAGAAATATCGAATTATTTGGTAAAAGATTTAGAGAGAATCTCGAAAATTTTAGATTTAACTAATTCTTAATTTAGTTGGACTTTAGCCGGCTTAGATAGTCTTTTAGAAATTTCTATAAATCGAGTGAGAATATTCCAAAAAAAATCTTGACTAATGAAAAGAATCTTTAAGCATTTCCCAATCAAAAAAAGTTGGATCAGCCGCAATTTCCACCTCAAACTTTTTATCGGGTTGTACTCCGAAATCTGCAAATGAAAGCGGTAAATTAGTTAATAAATGATATTCTTGGATATACCCATCTGAAATCCAGTTTTTTCCTAAAACAGATATTGAATTGTAGTACAATATTACTTGTTCAAAGTTCGACAACTGTGCTCTTAATATTTTTACATAAGAATATTTAATTTCATTATCCTTATGCTTAAAAACGTCGTGTTTTTGGGAATCAACGTATTTAACAGTTTGAAACAAATGTCTATAGTAATGACCAATTTTGGTCCCATGCCCGGTAAAAGGTTCGTAGAGAAGAATAAAAACTGCTTTTTTACCATTATGAACTATTTCCAGATCTTTTAATTTGGTGTTTTTTACTTTTTTTTCAGATTCATATCTAGCTTTTTCTCTAAGAAAATCTGAATACATTTTTTTTTCTTTTTCCAGCTTATCAATTGTGTCCTTAAAAAATTGCTTAGAATTTATTTGCGGTAAGATGTGCGAAAATACACTGTCACTAGCATGACCAATCCCATAAAAGAAAATTAAATAAGCCAAATTTGTTAACTGTTCTTTATTTAATCTTGTTTCCGTTGGAAAATTGTCGTGCATAGATTCTAAAACGAAGTAAATATACCTTAGCTCAAAGTAGTATGTGGTAAATGCCTTACGACCAAAGATTTTATTTTGAATGTTTTGTTCGTTTACATTTTCCCTGTGTAATCTTACAAGTTCAAAAAACCTATTTTCAAACCTTTCTATGACAATATCATTTGCTTGCTTGTTAAATTGATCTCTTTGATCTTTGTTAGCATCGTACTGAATATAGAATGCTAAAAACGTTAGAATGGAAGCAAACCAAGCTATTATCGGACCTACCGTTCCACCAAATGCATCACCAATCGCACCTCTGGTTCCTCTGTCTACCTCATAGAAATATCTTGACTGGACATACTCAGGTCCTTCGTAGTATAAGAATAATGCACCAAGAATCCCTACAACCACAGCAATAAAAAAAATAATTATGTTTTTTGTTTTCAAAGCTATATATTTACTTCATTACTCGGCATTATTGTAAAACTCTTCTTCAGCTTTTATTAATGGTAGGTGCCATTCCCAAAGTTCCTCAAGTGTCTGAAAACTATCGGGTATTTTATTTCCCTCCTGAAACATTTCTCCTGGACTAAGTGGCATTGCCCAATGATGATAGCTTTCGACCGTTCTTCTAGGATGAAGAGCTAAAGAACTTTTAAAGTAATCTGTACAATAATGATAATGATGCGTATGTATGAATCTATTCCATGCATTTCTTACATCATCTTCGGGTCTGATATCTATTAATTCAAATTCTTCCATTGCTCGATCTTCAACATCGCCCCAAGCCTCACTTAATAAATCTATAGCTTCAACATCACTAATAGGAGCTGAATAACCAAAAACTGTTACTCTTTCTGCAATTTCCAATTGATCAGCAAGAGAATCCCATTGACCTTTTATGTAAGGATCAGTATTATAATCTTTCTTATCAACCGGATACAATAACTGAGTTGGTTCAAAAAGTTGCTCTGTTTTTTTTGAGTACATTCCAGCAGGTCCAATAGTGCCATTTGATTTGTCAAACCCTAAAGAGACGCATCCATGTAAAAACAATATACCTGGGCTTTTTGTAAACTTTCCATTTCTGACATATGCTTTATAAAGAAAGGGATCCCAATTAAAAGTTGCTATGACATCTTTTCTAGATCTTAGAGCCAATATCATATAATCGTAAATTGTTGGTTCATCGGGTAGGTCAAGCTGTTCAAAGTACTTGTAAACCTCAAGTTCGATAACCTCTTTTTCATCTGGAAATCTACCTTCATTAGAGATCTTACTGTATAGCTTCTCAAAGTCCTGCTTCAATGCTTTATAATCATCTGGTAAATGATCAATGATGCTGTTTAGCCCAACAATATCTACAATATTCCACATTAAGGGAAGTTTTTTTTCGTTCTTTTCAGGATTTTTTAGCGTTGATGCAAATGAGGCACCAGCTCCTAGTAATAGTACGTGCGTACCACTGCCGTGTACTGTTTCAATTTCATCTTTCGTAGTCATTAGTTAAAGTTTTTTATTTGAGCTAAAATAACTATTATCTTTTCTAAAATAACTTTTCTAAACATAAAATTTAAAACATTTAAAGTCACTAAATTGTGTAGCAAAACAAACACATGTTCTAAAGAAATATTAGCATAAATTAATCCCGCCATATATTATTGACGATTGAAAACTAGTACCGCTTGTATCAATAGTAATGAAAATGAAGTGATTTAATTTAAAGACTGTCGCCGATAATACCAATATTTTCTTCATGTGAAAAATTATTAGAAGTAAACAAAACTACGCAAATACATTGCGCTTCAATGTTGTTAATTTGCTAAATGTATTATGAATAGTTAGTATAATAATATAATTTTAGAAAATGTGGAATAGATATAAAATCAATTGTCAAACCTGTGAAAAAGTTACAAATCTGAGGTTGCATATACCAGAAAAAGAGAAACTGGAACTTTCATTTAATTGTCCTAATTGTTCTTCCGAAATCAAAGGTGTCCTTCACGTCAATTTGGAGGAAGGTAGTTTCTATTTAGATATGAAGAGAGGAAATTTAGTTTATGGTCACCCAAATCAAGGTGATTATTTTTACGAATATAGTGATACAATTATTACTAATAAACCGTCTGAAGAGCTTCACAATATAATGTTGCCAACATTTAGATTACCTCGCAAGCAGTTTGATGCATTGAAAGATAGGAAAGACCTGCGATTATTCTTTTCGGAGGATATATGGACTGATTTGAAAGATCTTACTCGAGCATACATAAGATTTGACATGTCTAATATTGAAAAAGTAGGTCGAAAAATTCTTGGAAATAAGAATGATTATGTTGATTATTTAGAATGTAAGATAGAGCCAGATTTTCATAGAATATATTTCCTTTCATTAAATCATATAATTTATCCCTGGATCGATTTTGATAATCATCGGGATTTCGTTTTGTGGCTTACTCAAAATGTTTTTGTAGAGAATAATGTAGAAGAACTAAAAGAGTTTGTTGATGTATTTGATGAGTATGTTTGTGAAAAGATTAGGGAAGATATGGGGGGATTGTTGATTAGATTTATCGATTTAAAGGATTACTTTCTATATGCTAATCCTGAGGACTTAAGAAAGGATGGATTTGCTGCAATAAATAACTTTGATCATTTAAAAACTTTTTATACAGATTGTTTTGAATTTATGGGAAGAACTAGTCAGTACGTTTTCCGATTACAGAATATCTATGAGAGGGGGAATCAGAATAGTGTTCCTCCTGGGACACCAAGAAATGTTACAGATGCGGATTCCTTCGCTCTTCTAAAAAATGGTCTAAAATTGTCCATTATAGAATTATCTACCGAAGAAAATTTCAAAAGAATTTACAGAAATTGTTTTGATAGTAGACTTAGAAATGGAATTAACCATTTCAAAGTTAAAATTGACGCCAATACTCAATTAATCACTTATTTTCCCCTCGAAAACAGATCTTCTCAGGAATTTACAATACAATATATTGATTTCCT
Source organism: Chryseobacterium sp. BGARF1 (assembly GCF_001677955.1). Lineage (GTDB taxonomy): Bacteria > Bacteroidota > Bacteroidia > Flavobacteriales > Weeksellaceae > Chryseobacterium. The sequence goes on along the minus strand of NZ_LELA01000057.1, from coordinate 13,857 downwards.
AAACAAATCATTACAGTTATTTAATTCAGCACTTAAGATTGGACAAATTATGAAAATGGTAGCGAATTTTCGTGGATTTGGCTTAAGATAGCAAAATTTAACCTTGAGATATTTATGGTGTAGCAATTGGGAGGTTCTTAATTGTCTAATAGATCAATCAATATGAATAGCAAAGAAGTAGTGTTTTTTTTATTGGAGCCATAAAGTTTGTTATTAATAACAAATAAAATACGCTATGGATGAAGTTTTGATATTGCTGCTTAAAAATCAAGAGTAATTCTAGTTCGACAGTAATAAGATTTAACTTAGCTTTGACATTAGTTTTTAGCCATAACACAGATGTTCTAAATATAATCAATATTGATGGATGCCAAATTAAATGTATCTTCGTAGAGGCTCAATTTGTTTTTCCGTTAAGTCATAAATTGTATCTTTAACTATTATTTCTTCTTCGGAGACATCTGTAATGTAATCATCTAAAACATCTATGTCTTCAAAGGTAAGACCATATCTCAATAAAAGAATATATCTTTCATTGTCCGTTCCATATTTTATGTACTTAGCAAGTTTTACTGCTCTTGAGTCTTCATATTGATCATAATATTTGATAAATGCGGCATAAAATACATCTGATAATTTGAAGCCTATCAATTTATCAATGTAGTCATAAGTATCACTGATGATAAAGTCATAATCAACATCCTTTGCTAAAATATTCCTGCCATCAATGCTCAATGCGTTATAAGCCTGAAGATTTTTATTAGGAAATTCGGTAGGACATTCAGTGTACCATTTAGCTTGAAGTCGATTTAAAACTAAATGATTATGTTTATGGAGCCGCCTTAAGTTTGATAAACTAGTGTGACTATACCTGTACCAACAAATATTTTTAAATGTTTTACCGTGAACCTTCCAAATAATAATTTTTATTGCAGTATTGAAAACATTTTGTTCTCCATGACTTAGTTCACGACCTAAATAACCAGAATATATTTGTTCAAATTTATCATATAAAGAGTGTTTTTCATTAATATCCTCATTTAATGTTTCTAATGATATAATGTCATCACCTTCAAAAATTGAATCTAATAGTTGTCCAATAATGGAGAATATTTCTTGTGAACTCAGTTTCCTAACCTGATTTTCTGTTAAATATAGTTCATCATCAAAAGTTTCATTTAGAATTGCATCTTTGAAATCATTGTAATCATCATCTTTTTCAGGCTCTTCAACATCAAGTAAAGAAATGGTTTCTAATTCTTCATCTTGAACCATTATATTTCTAAAGTTCGGAATGTTCTTAACGACCACAAAACCATAGTCGAATTTATAATCTATCGTTGAACGGCCGGCTCTACCAATTAAGTTTTTTACGGAAAGGGGTTTTGAGCCTTCTAATTTATTCAGATAAACAATATCAAATGGCATGTTTACGCCTTGTTCCAAGGTCGACGTTGCAAAGCAAATTTTGCACAATCCCGCATTTGTGTACTTTTCAAGAATGCTTCTGATTTTTAAAGGGAGAGAACCGTGATGAATTACAATTCCCCGTTTTAGGTAGCTGATAAGTTTCGAATAGTAATCCTTATTCCTGTCTACGGAACCTCCCGTATATTCAGTAAGATCTTGTATGTAATCATGAACAATTTCGTCGCTGTATTCTTTACATAACTTTATGTAATCTTGAAATTCTGTAAATACTTTGTTATTTTTTATTGATGCTTTGGATACATAAAAAAGTACGGATCCCGACGCAATAAGTATAGCTTCAATAGGATCAAAAGGTGAGAGAACTTTAAAATTTCCCATAACGGACTTATCTATTCCAAAATGATGGAAGCTACCGGATGATCTTTCATGATAAAAAAAAATTTGACCGACGTTTTTTTGAACAAATTGACTGAAATTTCCAGTATTAAATTCGATATTGTTTTTTACAAATTGAGCTTCAGGATTTCTAACAAAAGGGTGTGCAAATACAAAAGTAGAATTCATAAAATTTTTATAACAACGTCTTACCATACCGTCAAATAATAATCCTCGAGTTGATTCTTCATTGGACAATTGGGCTTCGTCGAATAGAAACAGATCGATATTGAATTGCAATTTAAGTTTAAATAATTCTCTGCATCTCTCAGGTGTTACAATGAAAATATTTCGTGTAGCTTTTTTTGTATTGATCTTGTCAATAAAAGTTAGAATATTTATTGACTTATCTTGGAGGGCGTAATCTAATTTGATTAGGTATTCATTAATTAGTGCTCGGGAGGGTACAATAATTACAACATCACCGCGTGATTTTTTAATCTGATTAAAAAAAACAAATGATTTTCCAGTACTTGTTGGGGCTGAAAAGCTAAAGCACCTCTTATTTTGGATACTATACAGAATTTTTGCCTGGACAGGGGTGTAGTAGTGGTCATATTCCTTTTTAATATGCCTGCGATATTGACCAAAAATCACTTCCTCAAGTGAAGTGGTCTGTAAATTATGCTTGTAAAATATACCGATGAAATATAATATTTTGCTAAGATGCTCAGTAAATTCGTCAGGATGATAGATTCTTAGTAGGGTCAGTATTTCAAGATCTGATGTTTTGTTCGGTCCAGTTCTATATATATTGTCCAGGACATATGCGAATATATCTTGAATATTATCATTTTCCTGTATTCTACGTATAAAATTATGACTCATACGTTAACAGCAACTAGGATGATCTCTTTCGAAGAATAAAGGGATGTATAAGCTTTGTTTTTTTTTATATTTTCGATTAACATATCTGTTGTTATATTTTTAGAAGAAAACGCTGCAATAAATCCGATCTCATTCTTATGGCAATTTTCAAGTGATTCGTCACAAAAAAAGTTTTGAATATCTACAATGTCTGTGATGTGCTGCTTATCGTTATAGAATTGGAAAATCTGGTTTAATGCACTTCCGTACGCATTTTGGCTGGCAATATATTTAGCTTCACCGAAAAGAATGTTTTTATTCAAATTCAGGGAATAAAAATCGAAGCCATGATTCCCAATAACTTTTTTCTTAAATAACTCAGCGAGAGGGATATCTAAATATGCATAACTTTCAATAATTGATTGGCGTGCAAGTTCTGAAACAATATATTCCCCGGAACTAGTTGTTACAGCATCATCATCTTTCTTAATAATTTTTGTAGCTATATATGCTACTGTGGGTTTTGCACGTTCCTCATAACTGGATTTAAGAAACTCTCGATCAAATGTGGATATCCAGCTTAGGTTCATCAATGAATCAAGTATATGTTTAAGGGTAAGTTTGAAATCAGTCGGATTAATCCTTAAAAATTTTATGTGCGATTCGATGTTTTGGCAATCTACAATCGTATATCCCTTCATAATTTATTAGTTTGATTAAATATAATAATTATTTTGGTACGAGAATTCTATAATGTATTTATTGATTTCCAAATCGTAAGCAGGGGGGCATAAAGACTCTATATAGCTCAAACGGCATAACTCCAGAAATGATATAGCAATTAATACACTTATAAATTAACTTTATAAATTTCAGGATTTTCTTTTTTTCTTATTACTAAAGTTGCTACGGTCCATTTATCTGTTCCAGAAATATGAGGAAGAATGGTATTCGGATCCCTTTCTCCAAAAACATAATATCCTTTTTCTTCTAATTCATCAAGAAGCTTTTGCAAATCATAGCCTATTTGAACTTTGTCATAAGCTTCAACCATTCCACATATATCTCCAAAATCAATAAAAGTTTGTATAATACCTCCAATATATTCTGCTTCGGCTCTGTCTTTTAATTCATCATAGTCAGTATTGTATCCATGCGCCTCGTTAATAATATTCAATAATTCCTTTCCTGATGTTATCCGCATCAAAAATTTAGGTTTTTCTGCTTTATCATCCTGCATAGCATTTGCTATTACTGTTCTCACCCAATTTTCATGATTGACTTTCATATACCTCAGAATTTCTTCAGAGTAAGTGTCCATCAGTTCATCAATCTCTTTATGATGATTTCTGCATAAAAGCAATAAATTTTCATAGTTGTCATATTCCTCAAGATTTGGTAAATGTCTTGGACCATTTTTCTTTGAGCTTATTATGTGACATTCTTCACCAACATTGAATTCCTCTGAATCATCTTTGCCTGTTATTAATTCAGTTTTACAGATAGCACACCTGTTCCCTGATTTTGCCCATAGAAATTTTCTAGTTTTATCTGAAACAGCCATTCTTATTGTTTTTACATAATCTCTAAAGTTAAAGGCTTTTAAGGATATATTTTATTTTCTTCTCATTTTTCCTTTGGTTTTAGATATTTATATTTCTTATTATTTCAATACCAATCTTTTACTTCGTTAAAGAATTTTTCTCCGTCCTGATTAATGTCGAAGTTTTAAGTTTTATCAGTTAATATCTTTTACCGATACCAATTAATGTCGATTAAAGATAATTGAATAAATTTTTTAAAACTTTTTACCGCTTTCTCAAATTCATCTTTAGTTCGATACTTTTCAATCATATACAAGATATGACCAGATGTATAATACAGCAGAAAACTATATTCTCCCCGCCACGTTTTTCCAATCACAGCATTATACAATATTTCTTTAAAATTAACAGTTACCTCTTCTTTTTCGTACATTTCAAATAGCTCTGTAAAAACCAAACTGGATGATTCACTATCTGCAAATTTAGCTGCATCTATGGAGCTAATTTTTCTTTCTTTAATTAAATCAAAATCACTAGGGTAAATGTAGCCTTTATTAAGTCTTTCCTCACTTGTTTCTTTGTATCTATCTTTTTCTTTATCTACATATACCTGAAACAATATTTTAGAATTTTTTAGTTCTCTAATAATATTGTCTGATTTTTCTACTCTTATTTTTGTTTTAATGATACTAAATTCCAGTTCAATATCTTTTAATCGAGTAGAAAGCAAGCCATTTCTTATTTCATCAATTTCAATTGATCCGCTTCTATTAACTTTTAATAACTGATTGATAGCGAAGTTATACAGTTTATCTGAAAAAGAATTAATGTATTTGCTTGGAAGCAGAAACCATTGTAATGAAAGATGACTTAGATTAAGCTTTTCAATATAAGGCATTATTTCAGAGGGTTGATACAATTCTATAAATTCCCCTAATAAATACCGGTACCCCTTCTCAGAAATATTTTGGATTTTTGTAATCGTAAAAATGCATTCCTCCAGTGTCAAAAGATTATTTGTATGAATTGTCTTTAATGCTTTGGGTAATCCATATAATGTATAATCTTTTCTGTTATAATATTTAGTCCAGAACAACGATATACTTGCCAAATCTATTTTCTGCTTTCGATGTAAGGCTAATGTAATATATTCATGAATTTTATTACCTAAATTGAAACTCCCTGTCTCTTTATTTTTTAATATGAGTTCTTCCAATGACAGATAATTATATTCATTCTTTTCAATATTGCTCACCTCATGACCAGCAGCAATTAAATTCTTTTTTACATCATTTAAATACCAATCAGCATAATAATAAGAATCAGGATATTTATCTAAAAACTCAGCTAATTTAATTGCACCTTTTGATTCAAAGCCATCCAGAAAAATATCGAGTGAGTCACTTAATTCTTCAAGCCCCTTATACCTTTTTTGATGGAGGAATAGATTTTCCATGATCCATTTCAAATAATCACTAAAATACCGTCTATCTTTCAGAGCTTTAACGATTTTTGTTTTTGTAATGGCTTTTTTATTCCTGCTAAAAAAATATTCTTCTTTATTAACATCCCCTTCCAATCTTATATGAAAATGGTCGGTGGAGTAATTATCATTTGATACCTTATTGTATAGCAAAATTGGATTATTGCTTCTTACATACAACAACATTCCAAATAAGTATCCTGAACTAGTGATGTCCTCCTCCGTATATCCGTTAAATAATAGTGATTGTGTATAAGTGTAGAGAAAGCCATACGGTGTTGAAATGTGATTTCTGTAAATTAGATTTATAATAAGTGGAAAAGACGGTCAAATTGACCACCTAATTTCGGAGTAAATTGACCACTGATTTCGGAGCAAAGTGACCACCACTTTCCGGTCCAAAATGACCACCTGTTATCTGGGTTATATTTGAGATAAAAACGACTTGATTTTTTCATGATGTTAGCGTCATACATTCGTTAAAAAAAGCGGATTATGGCAAATAAAATAACAGACATGAGTAAGATTAGAAAAGTCATAAAATTCTACAGTACTGGAAAGAGCAAGTTATTTATAAGCAGCTATTTATCCCTTTCCAGAAATACCGTAAAAAAATACATCTCATTATATGAGATCCTGGGCTTAAACCTTGATGCGATCAATGCCAAGACAGACGCCGAGCTGGAACTTTTGTTTTCCAATACCACCGTCCAGTCCATCAGCCCCAAACTACAATCCCTGTACGATTTTTTTCCCAAGATGGAACGTGAGCTCAAAAAGGTAGGTGTCACGGTAAATCATATGTGGGAGCAGTATCTTGTACTGTATCCTGATGGTTTTCAGAGTTCACAGTTCCGGCATCATTACAAGATCTGGGGCAAGAGTGTGAACCCGGTGATGCATATGAATCACAAATCCGGTGATAAGATGTATGTCGATTATGCAGGAAAAACACTCTCCATTATAGATAAGGAAAGTGGGGAGCTTAAAGAAGTTCAGTTTTTTGTAGCTATTCTCGGAGCAAGCCAATACACGTATGCTGAAGCCTCTATGAGCCAGCAGAAGGAAGATTTTGTACGATCTGTAGAAAATGCCATCCGCTTTTTTGAAGGCACACCGGCAGCGATCGTTCCTGATAACTTAAAATCCGCAGTGATCAAAAGCAGCCGTTTTGAACCCACCATCAATGAGACCCTGGCCGATCTGGCCGAACATTATGAAACGACCATCTTGCCTGCCAGGGCTTACAAACCGAGGGATAAATCTTTGGTAGAGGGCGCGGTAAAGATCCTGTACAGAAGGATCTACGCCAACCTTCAACAGGGATCCTGCGGCCTGGATGAACTAAATAGTGAGATCCGGGATCTGCTGGACTCTCATAACAAACGCAAGCTCACAGGACGTCCTTACTCCCGCTACGAGCTGTTCTTAGAGGACGAGAAGCAGCAGCTGCGCCCACTGCCTGAGCGTCGTTTTGAGATCAGGTACCAATCCTTTGCAACAGTGATGCAGAACGGGCACGTACAGTTGAGCCGGGATAAGAACTACTACAGTGTTCCTTACCAGTATATCAAGAAGAAGATCAAGATCCTATACACATCTTCCACCGTGGAGATCTACTATAAATACAACAGGATCGCGATGCACAGACGCAATTACAAGCCTTATGTCTACACGACCATTACAGAACATTTAGCCAGCACCCACCAGTTCGTGGCCGGATGGAGTGCTGCCCGCTTTATCGATTGGGCAAACAGTATTGATACTGCAGTGGGAGAATATATCCTCCAAATTATCGACAGTCGGAATCATCCCGAGCAGGCCTACAAAAGCTGCCTGGGAATCCTGAACTTCGAAAAAAAAGTAGGAAGAGAGCGATTGATAAATGCCTGTAAACGGGCATTGGATTTTAAGATCTACAGCTTTAAGACCGTACAGAAGATATTGGAGAACAATCTGGATCAGATGATCGATCCGGAAAAAGAAGAAAAGGAGCAGGAACTGCCTGATCACGGCAACATCAGAGGAAAACAATATTATCATTAAATACCAACAGTTATGAACGAACCGACAGTGAGCAAAATGAAGCAAATGAAGCTTTACGGCATGCACAATGCCTTTAAGACCGCCATTGAAAGCGGAAGGACAGACCATTATACCCTCGACCAGTTTGTATCGATGCTCATCGATGCCGAATGGGATGAGAGGCACAACAGGCGCATAGAGCGAAGCATCAAAAATGCAAAGTTCCATTACAAGTCCAGTATTGAAAGTGTCAACTTCGATGACACCCGCAATCTCGACCGTAATCTGGTAATGCGTCTTGCAGGATGTGAGTTCGTAGAGAAAAATGAGAACATCCTGATCACAGGAAGTACAGGTGTGGGTAAAAGTTACCTGGGAACTGCGTTGGGCTACCAGGCCTGTATCGAAGGCTTCAAGGTCAATTATTTCAATACTTCCAAGCTGTTTGCCAAATTAAAAATGGCAAAAGCAGACGGGTCATACCTGCGCGAACTAGCAAAAATACAAAGACAGGATGTGATCATCCTTGATGATTTTGGTCTTCAGGCTTTGGACAGTGCCAACAGGATAACCCTTCTGGAGATCATAGAAGACCGTCACAACAACGGATCCATCATTGTAACATCGCAGATCCCGGTGCAGGGCTGGTATGACATTATTGGTGAAAAGACCATTGCTGATGCTATTCTGGACAGACTTATCCATCAGTCCCACCGCCTGGAACTCCAGGGGGAATCTATGAGAAAAAAGAGAGGAGTTAACAGGGAGTAATTATTTATTATATTTGAATACTAATTGACACATGAAAAACAAGAGTTTTTATCAAAATTAAGGGTGGTCAATTTAAACCGAAATTACCTGGTCACTTTGAATTGAAATTGGGTGGTCAATATCACTGGAATTTACATAATAAGTGAGAGATCATAATAATGTGAAATTTCAAAATCATCAAACTTGTATTTAGACATCAAATCTCTTAAATCAAAATAAAAAGTACGAATGGCTTCAATATCTATGCTGTCTTTTATTATTTCTTCAAAAATGGTTATGTTACAAAATTTCCTTGCAATTTCTTTTGTTTGTTGATGAGTAAGTTTAAATAGAGAAAACCTTGAAAGAAATCTTCGATCTAAGCTCCTTATTGAATCATATACCAAGTCGGTAGCATTGTCATTTAGAATTTTATAACTGGTCGACTTGTTACGAAAATAGGTGTTGAAACTGTCATGAAATAAAGCGATTCTGTTCAGCTTGATGTCAAATAGATAAGGATGTTCATCTATAAACTCCTCGACGTAATATTTAGCTTCTCCCAAAAAGTGATCTAATTCTGAATACATTATGTATGAATTTGTACATAAAAATATCGAAAGAGAATATTTCCCTTTTTCATTTTTTATAATACCTTCATAAAAACTGTCAATATCTTGAAGTTGACCGGTTTCCGGAAGCTTCTTATTTAGTTTATAAAATTCTGAAACATATTTTACAAGAATGGGATAGCCCTGGGTCATGTAAAAAACTTCTTTCTGAATATTGTAATCTGTAATATGAAACAATTCCTCTAAAACAAATTCAGTTTGCTTTTTATTCCAGTTTTCCAAAATATGTTTTTGCCAATCTAGCTTAACGACCAATGGTCTTGATAGTATGATGACTTTACAGTACTCTTTTAGTTCATCTATGAATCTTATAAACCGAGAAAGCTCACTGCTATTATAATTTTCAATATGATCTAAACCATCGATGATGAAAGTTAATTTTCTCCTTTTAATCTCTTTGAATAAATCAGGAATCTCCCTGTATTTTAGATCGTGAAACAGTTTTACATTTAAATCTTGTACAAAGTTTTGAAATTTTAATCTCTCCAGATAATCGGATTCCTGATTTCCTACCCAAAATCGGTATAATATATTTAGAGGATATTCTTCAACAAGTGAATTTACAAAATGACTTTTCCCAACTCCGGGTTTACCTTCGATCAATAATAATTTTTCAAATTCAACAAGCGTATGATTAATTTTTACCGATTCTTGTTGTAGATCCGTACTATAAGTTTTTAAGCTGGGAAGATCAGATCTTTCAATCAGCCATATCCTTTTATCTAGTGTTTCGCTTAAATAATTTTCAATCTCATATTTCCTATTTAAGTTCCCACTATATAGATCATCAATAAAGAGATCCGCATCAGTCCGACTCAATGATATGATATACAAATTGCCGTTTTTCAAGCAATCAAAATCTAAAATTTTAGCATTAGGAACAATATCGATATGCTTAAAAAAAACAATGTTTTTGCTCTTAGAAAGCTTGTGAGCTTTACCTTTAATAATTAAATTTTCATAGTCAATAACAAGTTGATCTAATTTTACGTTCTCAAAATCCTTAATCTGAAAACTATATTCTTCATTATTAATATAAACTAATAAATCATCGAAGTTATTATCAACTTTTGCTTCAATCTCAATTTTTAAAATGTTTCGCTCTACATCCATTATGGACAATAAAAGCTGAGTCATGTGTTTTTGATAGGTATAACCGCTGTAAGCATTTCTCATTAAACTGTTTTATTAGATCTATAATTTTGAATTATACATTTTACTGTAAAAAAGTAAATTTAGCAATTTCGTAGCTTAATTTTTACCACATCAAGTATGATTGATACAAATTCACCAATCACTTTGAAGGAATCAACATTCACTCAAAAAGTAGATTCTTTACAATTCTAAGTTTTATTATGGTAGAAATCTTGTAAGTGTATTACTAATATGTTTAATTAATCATAAGAAAATTATACAAAAAAATCCTTGACATGGATAGGAAGTATAAACACCGTTTTGATTTCTTTTCTGATCATCATTCTGATGTCACAAAAATAAATCTAATTTATATGAACTTTTTATGGGAATCCGTAATTGAAATCAAATTGAGTTGACTCCTAAAATGTATTTAGCAATTTATTAGAGTCTGCAGTTGCAATATAAATTCAATATTATAATAGGATATATAGCTTTTTATTTAATGTTTTTTTAATAATTAATTTGTAAATCAAATAAATACATTAATTATATGAATTCAGCTTATTTATATGTTCGTGTAAGTACAGAAGAACAAAAAAGAAAAGGTTACTCCTTGCCGGAACAGGAAGATAGATTGCTAAAGTATTGTAAATATAACAATATAGAGGTCAAAGGGATCTATCGTGAAGATTTCTCTGCAAAAAATTTCAATAGACCTGAATGGAAAGAATTATTCTCCGAAGTCAAAAAGAAATCAGGAGAAGGGGATAAAAACATATTATTTTTAAAATGGGATAGATTCAGTCGTAATGTAGAGTGTGCATATGAAATGATTCGAAAACTCCGGAAATATAAAACAACCGCAATGGCTATTGAGCAACCCATAGATTTTTCTGTACCTGAAAGTGCTGTTATGCTAGCTTTATATTTAGCGGTTCCGGAAGCAGAAAATACCAGGAGAGCTCAAAATACCTCAAATGGTATGCGGCGTGCAAAGTTGTTGGGCAAATATCCTAATAAGGCACCTATGGGTTTTACGAATGTGACCTTAATGGACGGCAAAAAAGCAATTGTACCTAAAGAACCTGAAGCCGAAATTATAAAATGGATATTCCATCAAGCTGCCCAGAATAATCATAGAATATCTGAGATTAGTAAAATAGCTAATGAGAAAGGATTGATATGTTCACGATCATACTTTTTCAGGATTTTACGTAATCCTCTTTATTGTGGACTCATAACGATTAAATTAAATTCTAAAGAAGAGCAAATGATTCAAGGTTTACACGAACCTTTGATCTCTGAGTCATTATTTTATCAGGTTCAATCTATAATTAATACAAAAAGAAAAATTACATCTAATAGAGATGATTTAAAAGAAATCTTTTTCCTTAGAGGTTTTTTAACCTGTCCTGTTTGTGGTCGAAAACTTACCGGAAGTTATTCAAAAGGTAAGCGAAAAAGATATCCCTATTACCATTGTCACGATGGTTGCAGAACTAGAATTGACGCGATTTTACTTAATAATTGCTATCAAAATAAGCTTCAAAAATTGGTACTATCAAATAGTTCAATCGAATTATTTAAGAACATTTTAGAAGATCATAATATTAGAACTCAGAAGGCAAGTTATTTGTACGCTCAACAGTTGCTAGGGAGGAAAATAAAAGAAGAAAAATTAACTCTTTCTCGAGGTAGAAAATTATTTATAGCAGGAATATTAAAAATTGATGATTATAATGATTTAAAAAAAGAAAGTCAAGTTAACACAAGGAATCTGAAAAAAGAAGAGCGTGACGTTATTCTTAAATTAGGAGTTATCGATAAAATGAATCAAATGATAGATAAAACATTCGTTGAGGTTTTCCAAAAGTTTACAGAGTTTGATACTTCAGATAAAACACATGTCGTGAATCTTATTCCTCCAGTTAATATTGATTATAAAACAGGAGATCTTTCTTTAGATTTAAATCAAGCATTTTCAAAAATATTTTCAAAAAAGAGTAACCGAAAAACTAATATGAAAAATGAACTTCATTGATAGAAATGTTTCAGTAGAACAAGCGATTATTATTCTAGCCAAGAATGGTGTTCAAGTTAATGAGAAGGAAGCTAAGGATATATTAGAATTACTATATTTAGTAGCAAAAAACTACAATAAGTCAAAAGAAAAGAAAAAGCCCTAACATTAAGGAGATTTCGAACACTTAATTATTATAGATTAGAAGCCTGTTGTGGCGCTTTCAGACTGTTTATTCCAAACAGACTAAGTATTTTACATTTAAAATGTCGAACACAAAATATCAGACTGTAAAAGTTTGACAAAGAGATGTTTGTGGATAAAAAAAAGAGACAACTAATAAATAGTTGTCTCCTTAAGTGCAAGACGAGCGTATCTTCAAACACTTTTATAGATGATTTGGTTCATTTGAGCCAGATTAAACAAGAATTACAAAATTCATTTTTATCAATAATTTCTTAGTTTATAATTTATTGCAATTTAGCTTTAAAAATTAATAACAATCTGCATTGGAATTGTATGTCTTTAGATAGCTCTGCATGTCCTGTACTCATAACCGCAGAAATACCGAAAGAGTTAGAAAGAATTTTGAACTTATGAATACAATAAAAAATCACTGTATGAACAAATCAAATCCTAATTATTATCTAGTTTTAAAGAACTATTATGATATATTTGAATCACACGGAAACAAATGATTAAAGATCTAATGCAGACTTTGAACGAAAAGAAAAAAAGTATTCGCTAAAACAATAGATTAATTATAAATATTTAGTAAAACGAAGAGATTTTCAATGAATACATCCATGAAGAAATATTTTAAAGATTACACGGAGCATTTACCTGCAATTTTATTATTATTTTATTTGCTGGGTTTTACTTATCAATATACATACTATTTATACTTCAATATATCTATACAATATTATATAACATTAACAGATGTGATCTTTATTGCAATTGAAAATTTGATATTTACAATTGTTTGCTTTGGATTGATTGAGGGAGCTCTTGAAATATTTACTTCCTTGATTTTGAGTTGCATCTATAAATCCAAGAATACTTTAAAATTAAATCTATCCGAAAGGAATTTGCTTCACAGATTTAAAAAATATATGGATTTCTTGATTGACAAAAATAAAGATATTTATAAATTTTCCATTTACATTCTGTTTTTTATAGTAATATTAATTTTCAGTAATGAAAAGTTTTATATTTTTTCACTTATTTTTCCTGCTTTTTTCTATCGATGTGCAATGTTAATAAAAAAAGAACAGAAGCCTATATCTGAAGAATTGAAGAATGGGTCTTATGTAATGTTATTTTGTATGCTTTTAGTATTTTATGCTTTTTGGGGATTAAAAGAAGCAAAGGATATTAAAAATACTTACAGTTCTAAAATAATTAGAATTGATAACATGTACACAGGGGACGGAGAAAATAAATTTATAGGAGAAACTTCTAATTATTATTTTATTTTTAAGACGAAATCCTCCACAGTTTCGGTGTATAATAAAGCTGATTTAGCCCTTGTTGAAGTGGAACCAAATAAATACAGAAGAAAAGAAATTAAAGATTCAGACAATGATCTAA
>NZ_LELA01000056.1 GCF_001677955.1 Chryseobacterium sp. BGARF1 | reverse complement strand
TTCTGGTTCCGGATCTGGTGGCGGCGGTTTTTCCGGCGGTGGTGGCGGTGGCGGTGGTGGCGGCGGCTGGTAAAATTTTAGATATGAAAAATTGTATACAAGTCATTGCTTTATTCTTCTGCCTTTTTGCTTTTGCACAGAATGAAGTCGCTACATTGGCTGTCGTTCCGGAAGATTCTGTAGATTTTGATCAAACTAATATTCAGCGGGAAAGAATTGTTTCTTTTCGTTCTGATATTACTATTGCCGAAAACGCTGATGTTACTGTAACGGAAACCATCAAAGTTTTTGCGAATGGAAATGAAATTAAAAGAGGGATTTTTCGTGCTTTACCAACCGTAAGAAACATTAACGGCAGAAAAGAAAGTGTTTACTACAAAATCATAGCTGTTGAAAAAGAGGGTGTAAAAGAACCTTATCAAACCAAAAAGGAGGGTGGCATTTTTACAATCTATATCGGAAATAAAGATGAGCAACTTGCTTCAGGTTTTTATACCTACAAAATTGTTTATCAAACGCAGGATCAGATTGGTAAATTCAAAGGCTATGATGAATTTTATTGGAATGTAAACGGAACCGATTGGTCTTTTCCTGTTGAAAACATTCAGGCAATAATTCGTTTGCCTAAAAATGCAGATATCATCCAGAATTCTTGTTATACAGGCGGAGAAGGGAGTAAAGATCAGAATTGCACCAGCAAAAAAATATCATCTACACAGATTGAATTTAATGCAGAAAATTTAAACTCACACGAAAATCTTACGATAGCTATAGGTTTTAAAGCAGGTGTGTTAAAAGAGCCTTCAGGTTTTTCAAAATGGATTAATAGAAATTGGCCAAGCCTTTCATTAATTATTGTTGGTTTTTATCTGCTGTTTTTCTACTATAAAAACTGGAAGAAATACGGGAGAGATCCGGAGAGACCGGTAGTGATTCCACAGTTTAATGCACCTAATAATCTTTCGCCCGCATCTTTAGGATACATCGATAAAGGTGAATTTGATGCCAATTTGGTGACGGCAAATCTTGTTGACCTCGCTGTGAAGGGTTTTGTAGATATTGATGAGGTGAAAGACATTAAAAAAACTTTTCTCTCAAAAATGTTTATTTTAAAAAAGCTGGGATCAGAAAACAACAGTTTGCAGAGCGACCAAAAACGACTTTTAAAAAAGCTATTTGGAAAAGAAAAGGAAGTTTCGGTAAATGGTAATTATAATTCTAAGATTAAAAAAGCGGTTGACGATTTTGAGAATTTTATCATTAAAGAAAATAAAATTTTTGTAGAAAAAGTTTCCAACAAAAAGATTGTTTACAAAGGCTTGAAGATTATTCTTATAACTTTTTTTCTGGCATTAATTGTAAGTTCTTTAATAACCTGGAGTTTTCAAACATTACTCATAGGTTCTGTGATGACTGTTTTTGCAAGCCTGTTTGCTGCAGTATTGGTATTGACTTGGCAGGAAGGAAATAAGGTCATCTTTTTTGTTGTGTTAATGTTTTCTTTCACATTAACGCTTCCTATATTTTTCATGGCGTTTGCACATTCTGATGATGTTACAGCCTTTGAATCGAACTGTTTTAAATTTTTAATATTAGGAATTATTTCGATTTTAATATTCCGTTATTTAATAAATAGACCGAGCGAAGAAAAAGTGAAAATGGAGTCTGAGATTGACGGTTTCAAAATGTATCTGAGTGCCGCTGAAGAAAATCAGCTTCAATTTCATAATCCTCCGGAAATGACTTCGGATGTATATGAGAAATTTCTTCCGTATGCTATTGTTTTTGGAGTTGAAGGAATCTGGGGTAAAAGGTTTAGAGATAAACTGCAGGAAACCATTGATTCTGCTCAGCCTTATGAAAATGTTCAGTATAATTTTGGATACAGCTTTGCAGGAGCTTTTACAAGTACGCTTAACGAAACCACAGTAGTTCCGGTAAGTAGCGGTTCTTCATCTTCTTCATCAGGTTCATCAGGAAGTTCATCATCCTATTCTGGTGGATCAAGTTCCAGCGGTTCTTCTGGTGGAGGATCTTCCGGCGGAGGTGGCGGCGGCGGCGGCGGCGGCGGTTGGTAGCCAATCTTCATTAAAAGCATTAGAAAATGATTTTGATTTAATAAATTAGTTTTCTTTCCTCTTAATTTTAGATAAAGAGCCTTGTCAAGGTTCAAAACCTTGACAAGGCTTAAAGATTAAGTATTTACATTCCTAATAAAAAAGCGTTCAGAAAATTAATTCTGAACGCTTTTTATATTTTAAATTGAATAGTAAAAATTAATTTTGCTAATAACTAATAACTAATAACTAATAACTAATAACTAATAACTAATAACTAATAACTAGACTAAATTCTCTCAATATCCGCACCAATAGCCTTCAATCTTCCATCGATATTTTCATAACCACGGTCGATTTGTTCGATATTGTGGATAATTGATTTTCCTTCTGCTGAAAGTGCAGCAATCAAAAGTGCATTTCCTGCTCTGATATCCGGAGAAACCATTGTTGTTCCACGAAGCGGAGATTCCTGATTTAATCCGATAACGGTAGCTCTGTGCGGATCGCATAAAATAATTTGTGCACCCATGTCGATTAATTTATCAACGAAAAATAATCTCGATTCAAACATTTTCTGATGTACCAAAAGACTTCCTTTTGCCTGAGTTGCTACAACTAAAATAATAGAAAGTAGATCTGGCGTAAATCCTGGCCAAGGCGCATCTGAAACCGTAAGAATAGATCCGTCGATAAATTTTTGAATTTTATAATGTTCCTGAGAAGGAATGTAGATGTCGTCACCGCTTTGTTCCAGCTGAATTCCCAACTTTCTGAATGTATTTGGAATAACTCCTAATTGGTTCCAGTTTACATTTTTGATGGTGATTTCAGATTTTGTCATCGCAGCAAGACCAATCCAAGAACCGATTTCTACCATATCTGGAAGCATCGTGTGTTCAGTTCCGTTCAGGTGAGTTACTCCTTCAATCGTCAATAAATTTGAACCGATTCCTGAGATATTCGCACCCATCCTGTTCAGCATTTTACAAAGTTGCTGTAAGTAAGGTTCGCAGGCTGCGTTGTAGATTCTGGTTTTTCCTTTTGCTAAAGCTGCAGCCATTACGATGTTGGCAGTTCCTGTAACAGAAGCTTCTTCCAAAAGGATAAATTTTCCGTTAAGCTCTTTCGCTTTTAATGAGTAGAAATATTCTTCCTCATCATAATGAAATTCTGCACCAAGTTCTACTAAACCTTGGAAGTGAGTGTCTAATCTTCTTCTTCCTATTTTATCACCTCCTGGAGTCGGCATATAAGCTTCGCCATAACGAGCCAACATAGGACCCATCAACATAATTGAACCTCTTAGCTTAGCACCGTCTTTTTTAAATTCGTTAGATTTAATATAATCAAAATTGACATTATCTGCCTTAAAAGTATAATCACCATGAGCGTTTTTGGTCACTTTTACACCAAAATCTCCCAAGATCTCGATCAACCTGTTGACATCGTGGATGTCTGGAATATTTTTAATTCTTACCTCTTCATCCGTTAGCAAAACTGCACATAAAATTTGAAGCGCTTCATTTTTAGCTCCTTGTGGAGTAATTTCTCCATGCAGTCTTTTTCCTCCCCTTATTTGAAATGTTCCACTCATTATCTTCTGTTGTGATTATTGTTATTATTGTTAAATCTTCTTTTTGCGGGTTGATTTCTGTTATTATTGTTTTTATTGTTGTTATTCCTGTTGGCATTGTTGGCGTAGTAAATTTTACTTTTATCTAAGCTTTCAATATTAGTAAGGTCTAATCTGTTTGCTGAAAGTTCTTTTAAATGACGGAAAATTACATCATCGGTTACATGTTCTTTATTATAAACATTGTAAGACTTTTTCATATTGTTGGCGATCACCTCGATCAGGGCTTCTTTTTCGTCGCCTGCTTCTAGTTCGATTGCTTTTTCAATTAACTGAAGAATACTTTTTCCATAGAATTTAAAATCACCCTGAAGTTTCGGGTATTCCATTCTTTTTGGTTTTTCTTCAAGTTCTTCTTTTGTAGGAAAAGGGTATGGGGAATCTACATCCAAGTCATGATTGGCAAGAATGTAAAGATGATCCCAAAGTTTATGTTTGTAATTTTCTTCGTCGCGGAGCTGTGGGTTTCTCTGACCCATAAAATCAATGATTGCCATTGCCATTTCGTTTCTTTCGTCTTTGTCTGAAACTTCTTTGCAACGCTCAACCAACTGTTGTATAATTCTGCCATATTCTGGCATATTGAGATGAGTTTTTTGGGTATTGTATTCCATAGTCTGCAAATATATGGATTAATAAAAATAATGTTCCGAAAAACTTAAATGTTTATAAAAATTTAATGGAAATATTTAAAGTATTCCTATATTTATCAGATACCAAAATCTGAACCAAATCACACTTCGATAAATTTCTTTTTCTGATGTTGATCCGGTAGGAAGCACTTTTGAGCTGAAAGCTTCATTCTGTTTTCAGAAATTTTGTTGTAAATTTTATCACTTATAAATGTGGGCATTAATTTCCCGATAACTGATAAATTATAAATTCCGCCTAAAAGATTGGCGATTTTTAAAACAGCTTTAGATTTAATGAGATAATATTGACGAGGTTTCCAAAGGTACAAGGTGTTAAATTGTTTTGTTTCTAAACCTCTCTCCGATAAAAATTTTTGTCCGAAATCTGATTGCAGGGAAGCAAACATAAACTGATCTTTTTTATCTCTTTCAAGAATCCATTGTACCCAAAAATTACATACGCCGCATTCGCCGTCAAAAAATACAATATGTTTTTGTTCCCAGATTTCAGGCATGATTTCTATTATTCTGTTTTAAATTTTGTTTCCCGAATTTCTCTCTTAAAATAAGTAATCAGTTCTTTTCTTTGAGCGTCGGTGAGTTTTGCATCTTGATGTCCCAGAAAATAAGACTCTAAAGGCATTTCATGCTTTTCAAGCATTTCTACACACTCTTCCATTTTATGGATCTGTCTTTTCGGTTCGTAAGTAGCAAATGTAGAAAAATTAAGATGTTTTCTTCCTTCATCAATGTGATTTTTTATCCACCAAGAAGCCGGAGCAATACTTGTGTACCAAGGATATTTCGTTTCGTCAGAATGACAGTCGTAACACGAGTTGGTAATCAGCTTTGCTATTTCCGGAGAAGTATTGGTTTTAATTTTTAAAAAATCCATTCCCGGGTTCAGCGGTTTGTTGGTTTTATCAATCGGAAAAAACTGAATGATAATAAATGCGACAAGAAGAACGATAATTACTTTTTTCATACCCTGGGATTTGGATTTCTAAACTAATAAAGATATTAAATTTTTAAGAAAGAAAAAATAGAAGAAATATTAAAATGATTACTTTAAGTTGAATTATTCTAAATATGAGTACTTATTATTGGTTTTTATCTAAAGTAATACCAAATTTTATTAACTTAATTGAATTATTGTTTTTTTTGTAAACTAGGCAACTAAGAATTAACAGTTAAGAATTTGTTATAGTTTTTAACTATTGTAAAAATATTATTGATAGATTGCGTTTATTGATTAAGCATTGTAAGTTTGCAGAGTTAAACAAATTAAAATAGAGTTATAAACCAACATAAAAATTAAAACTATAATGGAAAATGATTTAAACGATATCAGTAAGTGCCCGTTTCATAACGGAACGATGAAAAAAGAAAATGTTGCTGGAGGCGGAACCAAGAATAAAGATTGGTGGCCGGATCAATTAAGAGTTGATATTCTAAGACAGCATTCGTCTTTGTCAAATCCTATGGAAAAAGATTTTGATTATGCTGAAGCTTTTCAGAGTCTCGATCTTGAAAGTGTAAAAAAAGACCTTCATGCATTAATGACCGATTCACAAGATTGGTGGCCTGCAGATTTTGGGCATTACGGTCCTTTATTTATCCGTATGGCTTGGCACAGCGCAGGAACGTATCGTGTAGGTGACGGAAGAGGTGGAGCAGGAGCAGGACAACAGCGTTTTGCCCCGTTAAACAGTTGGCCGGATAATGTAAGTTTAGATAAAGCAAGAAGATTGCTATGGCCGATCAAACAAAAATATGGTAAAAAAATATCTTGGGCAGATCTTTTAATTCTTACAGGAAATATTGCCCTCGAGTCTATGGGATTCAAAACTTTTGGGTTTGCAGGAGGTCGTGAAGATGTTTGGGAACCAGATCAGGATGTATATTGGGGGACCGAAAAAACTTGGTTGGGCGGAGATCTTCGTTATGCGCACGGTTCTCCGGGTGTTGAAGGTCATGGTGTTCTTCCGGCAGAAGATGATTCTGAGGTGAAACATTCCAGAAATCTTGAAAAACCTTTGGCAGCAGTACAGATGGGGCTTATTTATGTAAATCCTGAAGGACCTGACGGAAATCCTGACCCAATTTTAGCGGCAAAAGATATTCGTGATACATTCGGAAGAATGGCAATGAATGATGAAGAAACGGTTGCGTTAATCGCAGGTGGACATACATTCGGCAAAACTCACGGTGCCGGTCCTGCAGATCATGTAGGTAAAGAGCCTGAAGCAGCCGGAATTGAAGCACAAGGATTTGGATGGAATAGTTCTTATAAATCAGGAAAAGGACCCGATGCAATCTCAAGTGGATTAGAAGTAACTTGGACTGAAAAACCAACTGAATGGAGTAATCTTTTCTTTAAAAATCTATTTGAAAACGAATGGGAATTAACTAAAAGTCCAGCTGGAGCTCACCAATGGATAGCGAAAGATGGAGCCAACATTATTCCTGATGCATTTGACCCTGATAAAAAACACAGAGCAACCATGCTTACCACAGATCTTTCGTTAAGATTTGATCCTGTCTATGAAAAAATATCAAGAAACTTTTTTGAAAATCCTGATGCTTTTGCAGATGCCTTTTCTCGTGCCTGGTTTAAACTGACTCACAGAGATATGGGACCAAAAGCTCGCTATTTAGGTCCTGATGTTCCGGCAGAAGAATTGATCTGGCAAGATCCGATTCCTGAAGTGAACCATGAATTGGTAGATAATTCTGATGTCGAATCTTTAAAATCGAAAATTTTAAATTCTGGATTAAGTGTTTCTGAGTTGGTTTCTGTAGCTTGGGCTTCTGCATCTACTTTTAGAGGAAGTGATAAAAGAGGTGGTGCAAATGGTGCAAGAATTCGTTTGGCTCCACAAAAAGATTGGACAGTAAACAATCCTGCTCAGTTGCAAAAAGTCTTATCTGTTTTGGAAAATATTCAGAATGATTTTAATAATTCTCAATCTGGAAATAAAAGAGTTTCATTAGCAGATTTAATTGTTTTGGCGGGAAGTGCAGCGGTTGAAAAAGCAGCAAGAGATGCCGGACAAAATATTTCTGTTCCTTTTGCTCCGGGTCGTATGGATGCTTCACAAGAGCAAACAGATGTAGAATCAATGGGATATTTGGAGCCTGCAGCAGATGGTTTTAGAAATTATTCAAAGAAAAAATTCTCTGTTTCTACAGAATCTTTGTTAATTGATAAAGCGCAATTATTAACCCTTACTGCACCGGAATTAACGGTGTTGATTGGTGGAATGCGTGCTTTAGATACTAATTTTGATGGTTCCAAAAATGGAATATTTACTCAACATCCCGGAATTTTGACTAATGATTTCTTCGTAAATCTTTTGGATATGAGAACACAATGGAAGAGTATTTCAGAAGATGATGAATTGTATATGGGAACTGATCGATCAAGCGGACAACCCAAATGGACAGCAAGTCGTGCAGATTTAGTCTTCGGTTCAAATTCTGAATTGAGAGCATTGGCTGAAGTGTATGCAAGTTCTGATGCTCAGGAGAAATTTGTAAAAGATTTTGTTGCAGCTTGGACTAAAGTAATGAACTTAGATCGATTTGATTTAAAATAATTTATAAGTCATATTTTATGAAGACAGTCGTTTGGCTGTCTTTTTTTTGCTTTAATTATTATGGCGATTGAGTATAAGCTCATTAAAAATTAGAATGATAAAAAACTACTATTTCAAAATATCATATTCATAATCAAAGAGATTTCTATTGCTTAAATAATAAAAGCTTACCTTTGCAAAAAATTGAGCTCCAAAAGTTGGAGTAACTCATTGATAATCTTGTCCTATCGCATTGTCGAAGGATTATTAAACATTTTTTATGTCAAATATTGTTGCTATTGTTGGTCGTCCCAACGTAGGAAAATCCACGTTATTTAATCGTTTATTAGAAAGAAGAGAGGCTATTGTAGACTCTACTGCAGGGGTAACCAGAGACCGTCATTACGGGAAATCTGACTGGAATGGTGTAGAATTCACTGTAATTGATACCGGTGGTTATGATGTAAACAACGATGATGTTTTCCAGGAAGAAATTTCTAAGCAAGTGCAGTTGGCTATTGACGAAGCTACATCAATCATTTTTATGCTGAATGTAGAAGAAGGTCTTACTGATACGGATCATGAGATCCACGAAATGCTGAGAAGATCAAACAAACCTACTTATATTGTAATCAATAAAGTAGATTCTGCTAAAGAAGAAATCGATGCAACTGAATTTTATCAGTTAGGAATTGAGAAATATTATACTATTTCTTCTGCAACCGGATCTGGAACAGGAGAGATTTTAGATGATATTGTAAGAGATTTCCCAACTAAAGATTATACAGACCCTTTCGAAGGATTGCCAAAAATTACAATTGCAGGTCGTCCAAACGTAGGGAAATCTACGATGACCAATGCATTGCTTGATGCAGATAGAAATATTGTAACTGATGTTGCAGGAACTACAAGAGATAGTATTCAGACACTTTATAATAAATTCGGACATGAATTTGTGTTGGTAGATACTGCCGGAATGCGTCGTAAATCTAAAGTGAATGAAGATCTAGAATTCTATTCTGTAATGAGATCAATTCGTTCTATTGAATATTCTGATGTGGTTATCATCATGGTTGATGCTACTTTAGGATGGGAATCTCAGGATATGAATATCTTTGGTCTTGCTCAGAAAAACAGAAAGGGTATCGTAATCGTTGTCAATAAATGGGATTTGGTTGAAGATAAACAAACCAATACAATCAGAGATTTCGAAAAATCTATCAGAGATAAAATCGGACAGTTTAGTGATATTCCAATTTTGTTTGTTTCAGCATTAACGAAACAGAGAATTTTGAAAGCCGTAGAAATGGCAATGGTTGTTTACGAAGATCGTAAGAAGAAAATTAAAACGTCTAAGCTAAACGAAATTATGCTTCCGATTTTCGAGCAGACGCCACCACCGGCAAATAAAGGAAAATATATTAAAATCAAATATTGTGTGCAGCTTCCAACGCCGTCACCACAGTTTGTATTTTTCTGTAACTTACCTCAATACGTAAAAGAGCCATACAAGAGATTTACTGAAAACCAATTGAGAAAGCAATTCGGGTTTACCGGAGTTCCTATCGAAGTGTATTTCAGACAAAAATAATATCAATTTGAAAATTTGATAATGATTTAATTTGAAAATTAAGATCATTGTTTTTTTAATTAAGCTTTTTAAAATTATTTTCAAATTTTCAAATTTCTAAATTTTCAAATTAAGATTATGGTTACAGTTTTATCAGAACAGTTTTCTTTGGTTAATACTTGGATTAATGAACTTAGAAACGTAGAAATTCAGCATGACCGAATGAG
This sequence comes from Chryseobacterium sp. BGARF1, assembly GCF_001677955.1. Lineage (GTDB taxonomy): Bacteria > Bacteroidota > Bacteroidia > Flavobacteriales > Weeksellaceae > Chryseobacterium. The sequence goes on along the minus strand of NZ_LELA01000056.1, from coordinate 48,781 downwards.
ATTCCGTAGAAATATGGAAAGAATCGGAGAAATTGCAGCGTTCGAAATCAGTAAAAGTTTGGAGCAGGAAGAAATTGAAATTCAGACTCCTTTAGATACAATTAAAGTTAAAGAAATTGCTGTTCAGCCGGTAATTACCACAATCTTAAGAGCGGGAGTTCCTTTGTTTGAGGGAATTTTAAATTATTTAGATAGAGCAGATTGCGGTTTTGTGGCAGCGTATAGAAAGCACGACGCCAATGATTATTTCTCAATAAAACAGGATTATCTTACGTGCCCCAATATTGACGGAAGACCCTTGATTGTTGCAGATCCTATGTTGGCAACCGGAGCTTCTTTAATTGAAGCAATCAAAGATTTATTAACAAACGGAACACCTACTCAACTTCATATTGTAGCAGCAATTGCTTCAAGGCAAGGGGTAGAAACCATCGAAAAAGCTTATCCCGATGCGAAAATTTGGGTAGGAGCAATTGATGAAAACTTGACGACAAAAGGATATATTACACCAGGTTTAGGTGATGCCGGAGATTTAAGCTACGGAGAAAAACTTCAGAGATAAATTTTTTGCGAAGAACGATATTTATTGAAACCTTAGATTTTGTCTAAGGTTTTTTCAAATGATAATTTTTCTTAAATATATGTTTGGTTTAGTGTTAATTTTATATTGTTTTTGGTTTTATATTGAATTTTTAATATATTTAATTAATTATTATTGAGTGTTAAAATTTAATGATAATTAAAAAAAACTAATAACCGAAAAACAAAATCAATGAAAACATTCATTCTAAGCCTTACTTTAGGCTCGCTTGTGCTATGGTCTTGTAGCGAAGAGAAAAAGAATTCCAAATCAGATTTACCGCCGGATGAACTGGTGAGAAAAGAAGCTTTTAAGAATCATTCCGATTCAATACCGAAAGACAGAACAGAATTTTTTAAATTAAATGCAGATTATCCTCGAACACAACCAGATGTAGGATTTAAACTCATTAATGATTTTAATGAAAAAATCACTGTACAAAATGCAGAAAAGTATGTTTCTGGACTGAAAGAGTATGCATCACCATTAATTACCAAAATGATTAATGAGAAAGATAAATTCAGTGCAAAAGATGTCGGCTGGTTTCACGAACCATGGATGGGAAGTAAAAGAGATCCTATCATGGGAAGCTATCCCGGAAATCCTAATTCTGCAGGAACTTTTAAAGGCGTAAACAAAAACCAGGAAGGTTTTGTATTGGTATTGTACGATCGATTGGCGGCATTTACGATCGGTGAAGTTTTTGATAAGAACGGAAATGTTCCTTTAGAAATAGATTCGGCTTATTTTAAAAGCTCAAAACCTATTAATAGTTTTATCAGCGTTGATCTGAATAAAGATAAAGGCCAATTCAAAGAAGGTTCGGTAATCGTGAAGTTTGCTTTTTCAGAGTTGAATGGTGATCAATGGCCAGATATGAAAGACGCTCCTCTTTTTACCATTTATAACCAATTGGATGCTAAATCTAAGGATAGCTACAGAAACAGATATGATTATAAAAAGGTAAGCTTGTTTCAGATAGATGTAGTAGTTAAAGATTCTAAAGCTGCTCCAGAAACAGGTTGGGTTTTTACAACTTTTGTGTATGACAAAAATATTAAATCCAATAATATCTTAGATAAATTTGTTCCGCTTGGTGCAATGTGGGGAATGGATCCTGAGGTTGATAGCGATTTTGCAACAGTAGAAGTGCAAAACCAAAAATTAACGCAAACATGGATTAATGATAATGCTCCTTACTATAGTAAAGAAACTCTAGGATGGGGAGGCAGATTAAGCGGTCCGAATGACGGAGCTGTAGCGCTACAAGGTGTGGTTGATGTTACTAACAAAGGTGTAACAAAAACAGATACACTTGCCAGATTGCCAATGACCTCTTGTATGAGCTGTCATTCACCTTCGCAGCAACAAATCTCTTCATTTCTTTTGCCGTCATCAAATCAGGGAGCCACTTTCTTTAACTACAACACTCCCGAATTTCTACGTTATAACAGAAATTTAAAAGGGGAAAGTTTTGATCCTGGTCAGTTCTCATTTGATTATAATATGGCGATGAATTTTAAATCGATGAATGCATATCTTGCCTTTCTGAATAAATATTATAAGTCTAAAAATAGTGGAATGATGAAGTCGAGTAGAGGATCTGAAGAATATGAAGATAGTTTCGAAGAATTTAGAAGAAAAAAAATAGATTAATAAAAATTTTTAAAGCCTCAATTGTAAAGATTGGGGCTTTTTTAATGAAAAACTATTCATCCATTGCCATTACCAAAACACTCACTTTGTTGTCTCCTGTTTTCAAAATTTCCCAGGCAATTGAAGCGATTGTATTTCCGGTAGTAAAAACATCATCAACCAAAAGGATATGTTTTCCTGAAATATTTTTAGCGATTGAAAAAGTATTCTGACTTTCTAGACGATGCTTCTTATCTTTCAAAGCCTGTGCTTTCGAGTAATTGTTTCTTTTAATTAAATCATGGCTGAAAGGAATCTCATAAAACCTCGATAATGTTTCTGTAAACAAATGCAGTTGATTATAACCTCTTTCCTTTAGTTTCTTCGGATGCAATGGGACAGAAACCAACATGTCAGGTTTTTGATTTTTAAAATCTAAACGATCTGTCGTCCATTCAGCTAAAATCTTTCCGGCTTTTTCTCGACTTTTATATTTTAATTCGTGAATGATTTTCCGGCTTAAATTTTCCTTTTCAAACTGCATTAATGCAAAAGCGTTTTCTATAGGAAAAAGAAGTTTACATTTCTCCAGAATATAATTATCCTCAAAAAAATTGAAATGCGTAAAGTGAATTTGCTCAAAACAGACATTGCAAACGAGTAAATTGCCGTCAATAATCCGGTTGCAGTGAATGCAACGATTGGGAAAGAAAATATCTAAAATCATTTGTGTGTTTATTGTAACTAAGATAGTGAAAATGGATGAAAGAAGAAAAGTTTTTTATTAGAAGATGGAGGCATGAAGTCTGAAGTTTTAAAACATTGCAGTATAATTTTTTTTACTGCTTTCATTAGCTGAGTGGAACGCCCTTGCGAACAAAAATAAACAAAATATTATCCAAAAATCCTTGCGATCTCCGCGTTAAAAGAATATTCTAAATACATTAAACTTCCACCCTCCAGCTTCCAACTCCCAACCTAAAAATCCTTCCGAATCTTCTCAATCGCATTCTTCATACTCGAATTAAAATATTCCTTTTCCAATCGGGTTGGAGGCGATTGTCTTACTTCGCAATCTGCAATGCTGCACGATTCACAAGTCACGCCAACATTGATAGTTTTTAAAGTTTCAGATTTAATAAAATTAATTTTTTTAATGGTCTGTGAATTCAATAAAATTCCCAAACAATAACTTCTGTTGCTTCCATCAGAAAACGGATTTTTTTGTGAAGTTGAAATCACGAGATAACTTACGCCTTGATCTTTATAATGTGAAATTTGTGCATCCGTCAAAGTTTCATTTTCCGTTAATTCATGCAGATTTTTAATCGCAATCCATCTTCTGCAGTAATGTTCATTCGTGGCGTTGGCGTGTGGAGCTTGTTGGTGATTCAGATGTAATTCCTTTAAGATCTGAATTTTATCTGAATTTTTCTTTTTAACCAGACATAAATAAAACAAATCCTTAATTCCTAATTCTGAAGAAAGAATATTGGTTAAACGATAATAAAATGTTTCAGGTGAATGAGTAAATTTTTTAATTAAATCTTCAAAATTTGTGGGTTTCCAATCGTTTTGCAAGAAAAATTCAGAAGTTTCTTCAATTGTTTTTTGTTTTGAAATCAATAAAGCTCCTGCGAAATAAGACGCATAAAAATTATTGAGAATTTCTTCAAAACTTCCAAAATCCAGCCATGAATAGGTATTCGGACGATTTTTCAATTCCAAAACATTGAAACCTATTTCTTTAGCAAAAATAAAAGTCTTCTGATCCTGCTCTAATTTTTTATTTAAAAGCAATAGTTTTTTCTCAGGAATAAATAACGAACGTAGATGATCCAAAGTTCCATACTGCTCAAAATCTTCTGATTGAATCCTGTAATTGAATCTTTCAGTCAGTATTTTTTCTAAAATATCGGTCTGTAAATTTTTGTTGATCTTCAATTGATTTTCCTGTGCAAACTGCAAAACTTTATCTTCAATTTCTGGGAAATAATTATCATTTAATTCCTGAAATGAACGCAAAACGGCAAAATAAAACCGCTCTTTTCCTAAATTATAGTTCTGTGAAATTTCTATCAAAGCATTAATAAAAGCGGTCACTTTTTTTGGTGCGTCGCTGATAATACTGATGAGGTTATTTTTATTGATTCCGAAAAGATCCAAAGGAATTTCTTTAAAAAAATCAGATTGTAAAATCTCATTAAATGGAGCTAAGCTTTTATCAAGTTTTGTCGAAACCAAATCATCAAAAGTACAGTTCAGAGATTCTGAAAGCTGAATAATCTTATCATGTTTCGGATATTTTTTACCGTTTTCAATTTCATTAAGGTAAGATTTTGATAATCCTGTCTTTACGGCAAGATCTTGCAAAGACCAATTTTTCTTTTGTCTCTGCTGTTTTAGTTTTAGTCCGAAAACCGTTTTGATAAAGGCGCTGTCAGAATTCATGATTCAAATATAATATTTAGAAGCGATTTTTCGCATAATAATTTTTAAAATAAATTTAGCGAACGTTCGCTTTATGTGAAAATTTTTATTTAGGTTTGTAATGTCGAATCACAAAATCAAGACGTTATGGAAACTAAAACACAATTAAATATAAATACTCAACCGCAGTTTGAGGAATTATTCTCCAATGATCTAATCGATTTTTTGGTGGAACTTCATCAAAATTTTAATGCTAAAAGATTAGAACTTTTAGAAGAAAGAAAAAAAACTCAGCAGGAATTTGATAAAGGAATTCTTCCGAAATTTTTATCTGAAACTGAAGAAATCAGGAATGGAAATTGGATTTGCGCACCCCTTCCTGAAGATTTGCTCGACAGAAGAGTGGAAATTACCGGACCAGTTGATCGAAAAATGATTATCAATGCTATGAATTCTGGGGCTTCAACATTTATGGCAGATTTTGAAGACAGCAATTCGCCAACCTGGAAAAATTGTATGGAAGGACAGATCAATCTTTCTGATGCAATTAATCGAAGAATTGATTTTAAAAATGAACAGGGGAAATCTTATCAGTTGAATGAGAAAACGGCTGTTTTGCTGATTCGTCCAAGAGGTTTGCATTTAAATGAAAAACATGTTGAAATTAATGGTGAACAAACTTCTGCTTCGCTAATCGATTTTGGAATTTACTTTTTCAGAAATATAAAAAGGTTGCAGGAAAACGGAAGTGGAACTTATTTTTATCTCCCAAAATTAGAATATTACAAAGAAGCCTGTTGGTGGAATGATGTTTTTATTTTTGCTCAAAATTATATTGGTATTCCGCATGGTTCTATTAAAGCAACAGTTTTGGTTGAAACAATTACAGCTTCCTTTCAAATCGACGAAATTTTATTTGAATTAAAAGAACATAGTTCTGGTTTGAATTGTGGACGTTGGGATTATATTTTTTCATTCATTAAAAAATTCAGAAATCTTCCCGAATTTATTGTTCCCGACCGAGATCAGGTAACGATGACTTCACCTTTTATGAGTGCTTATTCCAAAAGAGTAATTGAAATCTGTCATAAAAGAAATGTTCACGCAATTGGTGGAATGGCAGCACAAATTCCTATTAAAAATGATTATGAAGCGAATAGCCAGGCTTTCGGAAAAGTAAGAAATGATAAAGAACGAGAAGTGAAAAACGGTCACGACGGAACTTGGGTGGCGCATCCGGCTTTAGTTCCTGTAGCAAAAGATATTTTTGATCAATTTATGCCAGAAAAAAATCAAATCGATAAAAAGTTTGAGTATCAAATTACTGAAAAAGATTTGCTGGAAATTCCAAAAGGTGAAATTACCGAAAAAGGAGTTCGTAAAAACATCAATGTCGGAATTCTTTATATTGAATCCTGGTTAACGGGAGTTGGAGCTGCTGCAATTTATAATCTGATGGAAGATGCGGCAACAGCCGAAATTTCAAGAACCCAAATTTGGCAATGGCTGAAAAATGAAGCGGTATTGAATGATGACAGAACATTGACGAGAGAAATGATCCTTCAATGGGAATTTGAAGAGATGGAGCGTATTGAAAAATATGTGGGTGAAGAACGTTTCAAAAATGGAAAATTTAATCTGGCAAAAGAACTTTTCAACGAATTGATTTTCTGTGAAAACTTCGAAGAATTTTTAACCTTAAAAGCATATCCGTTCATTTGAGTGGGAGAGTTTGAGGGTTTTAGTGTATGGGAGTTATAAGCTGTCAACTAAAAACCAACAACCATCAACTAACATCAAACAACAATTAACTAAACAAAAAATAGTATGAAAACAAGACAAGATCAAATTCAGGAAATAGAAAAAGACTGGTTAGAAAACCCACGTTGGAATGGTGTGAAAAGACCTTATACAGCAGAAGAGGTATTAAAACTTCGAGGTTCTTATAAATTAGATTATACAATTGCAACAGAAATGTCAAAGAAATTTTGGGATAAACTGAATTCTCAGGATTTTGTTGCAGGATTAGGAGCATTAACGGGAAATCAAGCGGTACAGGAAGTTGACGCTGGATTGGAAGCGATTTATCTTTCAGGATGGCAGGTTGCTGCAGACGCCAATTTATCTGGTGAAATGTATCCTGATCAATCGTTGTATCCTGCGAACTCAGTGCCTTCTGTTGTGAAAAAAATTAATAATGCTTTGTTGAGGGCAGATCAGATTCAATCCATAAACGGAGGTGGAGAAAAAGAATATTTAGTTCCCATTATTGCTGATGCAGAAGCGGGTTTTGGAGGAAATCTGAATGCTTATGAATTGATGAAACAAATGATTGAAGCCGGAGCTGCTGCAGTTCATTTTGAAGATCAGTTATCTTCTGCAAAAAAATGTGGTCATTTAGGAGGGAAAGTTTTGGTTCCGACGCAGGAAGCGATCAATAAACTGATTTCAGCTCGTTTGGCGGCTGATGTTTTGGGTGTTCCAAGTTTAATTATTGCAAGAACAGATGCTGATGCTGCGGATTTATTAACTTCAGATATTGATGATAGAGATAAAAAATTTGTAACCGGTGAAAGAACTTCCGAAGGTTTTTATGTAGTGAAAAATGGAGTAGAGCAGGGAATCGACAGAGGTTTGTCTTATGCTCCTTACGCAGATTTGATCTGGATGGAAACTTCAAATCCTGATTTGGAGCAGGCAAGAAAATTTGCAGAAGGGATTCATGTAAAATATCCCGGAAAAATGTTGGCTTATAATTGTTCGCCATCTTTCAATTGGGCAGCGAGACTTTCAGTAGATGAAATGTTGAATTTCAGAGAAGAATTGGCGAAATTGGGTTACAAATTCCAGTTTATTACATTGGCTGGTTTCCATGCATTGAATACGGCGATGTTTGAATTGGCTTTAGCTTATAAAGAAAAAGGAATGGCGGGTTATTCTGAATTGCAGGAAAGAGAATTTGCTTTGCAGCAAAAAGGTTTCAGAGCGGTGAAACATCAGTCTTTCGTTGGAACAGGATATTTTGATGAGGTTCAGAATATTGTTACCGGAGGTTCTTCGGCGACAGTTGCCATGAAAGATTCTACAGAAACAGCACAGTTTCATTAAAAGAGTTAATTAAAAATAATTTGTTGGAAAAACGTAGAGACGCAAAGCTTAATTCAATTTATAATGCTTTAACGCGCAAAAAAATCAAAGATTTTTAATATTAAAAATTGTCAATTTTATCGAAGATAAGATCTTTGCGTCTTAAAACATGTGATTTGTAAATCTTCTTGTGCCTTTGCGTTTTCCAACAGAAAAAAATATTAAAAAGATCATTTTAACTAAATTTAATCGTTAAGAACCTTCTCAATTTTGGGAAGGTTCTGTTTTTATGCCTTATTTTTGAGTAAATATTTGAAGAAGATGAGTTTGATTTTTGAAAAGCAAATAGAAGTTACAGAACAATATATTGATGGAAATAATCACGTCAATAATGTGCAATATGTAAAATGGGTAGAAGAAATAGCTGGTGAACATTGGGATTCTGTAAAAAATAAATTGGGTTTTCCAGATGATATCTGGATGCTTCTCGATCATCATATTCAGTATAAAAAGCAGGTTTACTTAGGAGGTGTAATTACAGTAAAAACATATCCTAAATCACCGGAAGGAATTCGGCAACCAAGAAAAGTAGAATTTTATTGCAATGATATTTTGGTGGTAGATTCTCTTACGCTTTGGGTTTTTATTGATAAAGAAACGCAGAAAATTAAAAGATTAGATGAGAATTGGTTAAGCTTAATTTGATTTTTAATAAATATGTTTATTTTCGTGCTCCTATAAAACTATATGGAAACAAAATACACAGAAGATCAATTTGAGGAATTTGAAAAATACGATGCGCTTTCTGATCAGGATATTTTTACTAAAATTTGGACTGAACCAAAGCGGGTTTTCAAATTCATCAATGACACACAATACGAGAAATACTTGTACCTTCTGCTTATCTTTGCGGGTATTGTAAGGGCTTTTGATCGTGCCTCTGCAAAAGATATGGGTGATAATTCTTCTCTATTTGCAATTGTTTTTAGTTGTATTGTTGGAGGGGGTATGTTGGGCTGGATCTCTTATTACATTTATTCGGCACTATTAAGCTGGACAGGAAAATGGCTAAACGGCGTAGGAAATACTTCATCTATTTACAGAATGATGGCTTATGCAATGATCCCTTCTATTCTAGGATTGGTATTTTTGTTTTTACAAATTGCAGTGTTTGGAAATGATTATTTTAGGAGTAACACTGATTATCTTGAGTCTAGTATTGAAGGAAGTATTGTTTTTTGGATTTCATTTACAATGGAAATGCTTTTGTCATTTGCATCACTTGTTCTCATGGTGATCGGGCTTTCGGAGGTGCAAAAAATTTCGATAGGAAAAGCCATTGCCAATCTTCTTTTACCAATTGCATTCATTGTTGTGCCAATTGTGCTGATTGTATTTATAGCGACGATATTTTAATTAGATCAAAATTAAAGTCAGGGTAAGGTGATTCTTTTACATATCGAATTTCCCTATCTTTGCATTATGATACGTATTACAAAAATTTTCACATTCGAAACTGCTCATGTTTTGTACAATTATGACGGAAAATGTAAAAATATGCATGGGCATTCTTATAAGCTTTTCGTTACGGTAAAAGGAAAACCTGTCAATGATCTTGAGAATCCTAAAAACGGAATGGTGGTAGATTTTGGCGATATTAAAGATATTGTAAAGTCTGAAATTGTTGATGTTTGGGATCATGCAGTTTTAATTAATGGAGTTTCGCCGCATAGAGAATTGGGTGAAGGTTTAGAAAATCAGGGTCATAAAGTGATTTACTGTACTTTTCAGCCGACTTGCGAAAATATGTTGTACGCCATTGCTGCAAAAGTAAAATCAAAACTTCCGGAAGGGATTTCTTTAGCTTATCTTAAACTTCACGAAACCGAAAACTCTTATGGAGAATGGTTTGCAGAAGATAATTAATATTTTTTTTACTGAATTTAAAATATAAAAGGTGATTAAAACAACCATCAATTTAGAGCAGGGAAAAAAAGTGTACTTTGCTTCAGATCAGCATTTCGGCGCTCCAAATCCGAAAGAAAGCAAGGTGCGTGAAGAAAAATTTATCCGATGGATGAATGAGATTAAAGAAGATGCTCAGGTTTTATTTTTGATGGGTGATTTGTTTGATTTTTGGCATGAATGGAATCACGTAATCCCAAAAGGATATGTACGTGTTCTCGGAAAAATTGCAGAATTGAAAGATCATGGAGTTCAGGTTTATTTTTTTGTAGGAAACCACGATTTGTGGATGAAAGATTATCTCGAAGAAGAGATTGGCTGTACCGTTTTTTACAAAAAGCAATATTTTGAAATTGCTGGAAAGCAGTTTCTTTTAGCGCATGGAGACGGTTTAGGACCCGGTGATAAAGGATATAAAAGAATGAAAAAAGTCTTTACAAATCCTATTGCTCAATGGTTTTTCAAATGGTTACATCCTGATATTGCGATGAAAATTGCGTTGTATATGTCTCAGAAAAATAAAATGATCTCAGGAGAAGAAGACAAGGCATTTTTGGGAGAAGACAAGGAGTTTTTGATTATCTATTCTAAAAAGAAGCTTGAAACAGAGAACATAGATTACTTTATTTATGGGCACCGACATTTGCCAATGGTTTTAGATTTAGGTGAAAATTCAAAATATATCAATCTGGGAGACTGGATCTCTTATTTCACCTATGGAGTTTTCGAGCACGATTTTCAGTTGAAAACTTTTGAGAATTTGGAATAAAAAAAATTACCCCATAAATGAGGTAATCCTTGTAAAAAGATCTTACAATCTTTATTACTAATCCATATTCCGAGGATGAAGTTACAAAAACTTGACCAAATTTTTAATTTTAAGATTAAAAAATAATTAAAAGTTATACTTGTTGTAATAAATGCTTCGTTTTGAGCTAATAACAGGTTTTAAAATATTTATATCATTGGAAAATATATTCGACATAAAGACAGAAGATGACTTTTTGGCTGCGTCACTTAAGACATTTCGTTATCAATATGACAACATAGAAGTGTATAGGAAGTTTGTTGATTATCTGAAGATCAATTCTGAAGAAATTGAAAGTTTAGATAAAATTCCGTTTTTGCCGATTGAAATGTTTAAAAATCATCAGATTTTAGACAAAAATGTTTCTACAGAATTATATTTTCAGAGTTCGGGAACAACGCGGATGAATTTGTCTAAGCATTTTATTGCCGATGAAAATATTTATCAGGAAAGCATCTATAAAAGTTTCGAGCAATTCATCGGAAAGCCGGAAGATTTTATTTTCTTGGGATTGCTGCCAAGCTATCTTGAAAAACAAAACTCCTCTTTAATTTACATGGTGGATCATTTAATGAAAAGATCCGATAAGCCTGAAAATGGATATTTTCTTTACAATCATGAAGATTTATTTAAACTTTTAAATGAGTTAAAAGATAAAAAAGTCATTCTTTTCGGAGTTTCTTTTGCGCTTTTAGATTTCCTTGATTTCTGTAATTTAAACTCTCAAATTCTCCAATTTTCTAACAATTTGATTGTGATTGAAACAGGTGGAATGAAGGGCAGAAAAGAAGAAATGACCAAAGATGAATTGCTGAAGATTTTGCAGGAAGGTTTTAAAACTGATAAAATTTACTCCGAATATTCTATGACCGAGCTTCTTTCGCAGGCTTATTCTTTAGGGCAAAACGAATATCAATGCCCAAGCTGGATGCGAATCTTAATAAGAAATGTAGAAGATCCATTTAGCTATGAAAAAGAAGAGAAAACTGGGGCTATTAATATCATTGATTTGGCAAATATTCATTCTTGCTCATTTATTGCTACTCAGGATTTAGGAAAGATTGTGGGGGATAAATTTCAGGTTTTGGGAAGAATTGACCATTCTGATATTCGTGGATGCAGTTTGCTGGTGAGTTAATTTGTGTTTGAGGGTTTTAGAGTAGGAGAGTTTTAGAGTTTAATAATTGTTTCTTAAAAATAATTAATGTTAAAGATAGAAGAGCTTGTTCATGCATACATTCATTCTCATTGTGATTTTGAGAAAGAAATTGTGCTGATCAATCATTTTCAGGCAGATTGGGAAGCTGATATTTTGATAATTAATTCTGAAGGTTTTAGTCACGAAATAGAAATTAAATTCTCTAAAAGTGATTTTAAAAGTGATTTTAAAAAATCTTACATTAATACATCCACTGGAGAAAAATTTCTAAAACATGATAAAATTTGCAGTGGAGATTATATCTGCAATTCTTTCAGTTTTTTATTGCCTATGGGAATGATTGAACATTCTGTAATTCCTGAACATTGTGGAATCATTGAGTTTTATCACAATGTAGACTCCTGGGAAACTGAATTTTATTTCATCCGAAAGCCTAAGAACGTTCATGAAGATTCTTATTGGAAGCTTACAGATAAAGATGTTTTCATAAGAAAAATGGCACTCAATTTATTATCCAAAAAAATGGAGGTGAAAGGAAAACACGAAGAACTCATCTTAAAAAATCCTTTTGAAATTAAGAAGACAAAATAGAAAATCCTGCCTAAAAAGACAGGATTTATTTATATGAAAATGTATTTTTACTATTTTGCTGATTCAGGTTTTTCAATTAATAAATTGTAAGTGAACGCTGCAAAAACCCCACCTAAAACTGGAGCTAAAATAAATAGCCATAATTGAGAAAGTGCTTCGCCGCCTGCAAAAATTGCGGGACCAATACTTCTTGCAGGGTTTACAGAAACTCCGGTTATTTTAATTCCAACAATATGAATTAAAACCAAAGAGAAACCAATGGCTAAACCTGCAAATCCTCCGTTAATGTTTTTCGTTGAAGTTGATCCTAGGATCACCATCAAAAAGATAAAAGTGAAAACAAATTCAGCAACAAAAGCTGCAACTGTGTTGTACTGATCAAGATATCCGGTTCCCCAACCGTTAGATCCTAAAGCCCAAGGTTTCATTTCTGCACCGGGGTGATTGGTGAAAATTAAATAAAGAATTCCGGCTCCGATAATGGCTCCGATAATCTGGGCAATAACGTAGCGAACGGCTTCATCCATTTTCATTCTTCCCGCTGCAACCATCGCAATAGAAATGGCAGGGTTAATATGGCAACCCGAAATGTGGCCAATTGCATAAGCCATGGCAACAACACTAAGGCCAAATGCGAAAGAAATTCCTAGAAGTCCTACTCCTGTAGTTCCGTCTGCGCCTGCAATTACAGCGCTTCCGCAACCCATTAAAACTAAGACCATAGTGCCGAACATTTCGGCTACGAATTTTGAGGTTTTTGAAATCATCTCTTATTGTATTTTTTAATTAGAAAGCTAATTTACAAAAATTAATAATTCAATGATTTTTTATTTTAATTATTTAATTTAATGTATTTGTGGTTTTATTTTTGATAATATTTATGTTAATTAACTTTTTTTAAGTTTATATTTTTAATTGTAAAATATTATGTCTTTGCTTTAAATTGATATCTTTGAAAGTAAGAAAGTTAATATTTATTCGTTTTACATTTTAAATGGTATTTAATGAGGAAGTATCTTTTTATAATCCCTTTGTTTTTTCATCATATTTTTTACGGACAGCAATCTAAAAAAATACTGCCTTGTTATGACCTTGCAGAGGTTTTAAAGGTTGAGCCAACTCCGCTTTATAAGTCGCATTTAGATGCTTCTAAAAGTTTTAATGTAAAACTTCTGAAAACGACAAGTACCGTTCAGAAATATATCAACAGCGGAAAATTTCATTCCATCAAAAAATCAGGAAAAGGCTATAAGGTTCAAAAATTAGATTACAGCAGAGCCTGGATGGTTTCTAAAGGGAAATCAACTTTAGAAAAAATGGGAGCGAGGTTTAGTAAAGAAACCAAAGGTCATACTTTTACCGTTTCATCGATTACCAGGACACTTGAAGACCAATGCAGATTGAGAAGGGTGAATTCTAATGCGAGTTTAGGAGTTAGTTCGCATAATTATGGCAATTCATTCGATATTTCTTATGTGAGATTCAATGGGGTCTTGAAAAGTAATCCAAAAATGGAGGCTGCTTTAGAAAAGGTGTTGAAATATTATGCCGATGCAGGGCAAATTTATTATATTAAAGAAAGGCAGCAGAGCTGTTTTCATGTGACCGTGAGAAATTATTAAATAATTATTATTTATTCATGGGATGTTTGTGTAGTTTAGGGATAATCGATAATTTTATGCACCGAATTAAAAACCATTTTTATGAACAATTTAAACAGAGAGGAATATTCCATGGCCGTAGAAGGCTGGATTATGGCAAAGCAAGACATTAAACGAGTTGCAGAGCTTTTTCCTCCCAATTACGTATTCAATTTATCACCTGAGCAAGTGCAATGGCTTAAGAAAAATAATTCTAATAAAGAGTTTTGTGTAGAAATAGGAATTATTAAAGATGAATTGTCAATAATTTTATGCCCATTAGACGAAAAAGGGACTAAAGTTGAGGTTGGTGAAGTTCCTTATTCTTCTTTTGAAGCTTTAGATCGTGATTTAAAATTAACTGAAATTCAAACATACACAATTGTTAAAAATGCATTGCTGTCAAAAGATATGCGTAAAATTGATAATGATGCTGATATGTTTTTTCCAATTACAAGCCAACCTGTAATGGAGCAGGATAAAGCGGTAGATTCTATCGAGTCATGGCAGAGTAACGGGGAAGACTGGTTTTATGCGCAGTACAAAGAAGATAAGGGTAGAAATATTTTTAATAAGTTTTATGTACCTTCGGATAAAATTTGTCACGCAGATGAAGGGCTTAGTTTTGTTTGTTCTTTTGGATTGAAATTTTCAGAAATTTATCAAAAACAATTACCTGCATTAATCTTTATTTCTTTTCATAACTATTTAGGGAACGGAAGTGCGCAGACTATTTCAAATACATATGACTATGCAAAGCCGTGTCCACCGATCTGTAAAATACCAGATTTTGGGGAAGAGTAATAATTACTAAAAATGGTAGAATTTTACAAAACATTTTTATTTATAAATTATGGGCTGCTTTCAGCCCTAATTTTCCTAATATTTTGGAAATATATCATTCTTAATAAAACAGAAAAGCAATATACCTATTATATTGTTTTTCTTTTTTTAATTGAATTTTGCAGTTTTATATTGCCTTACTTATTAGAGTTAGAGGATACCTCTTTTTTATACCATTTCTTTATTGCAGGTGAGTTTTTACTTTTAACAGGGGTCTTTATAAGAAAATTAAGTATAAATAAACTTTTTTTAATTTTTTCGGCGCTTTTGTCGATGGGATTTTTATTTGTCATCTATGGCTTAAAGATCAGTTTTAATTATGATCTGGCAAAAATAATTTCTAATCTGATGATCATATGCCTTGTTGCAGTATTTCTTATTCAGCAAATTAAAAGCGGAAAAAACATCGATCGATTTATTTTGGTAGATGCTAGTATTTTCTTTTATTATTCAGTTTCTGTGCTTATTTTTGTAGTGTTATCACAATTCGTTAATCTGTCTACAGAAAGTGTTTACTTAATAATGGGAGTCAATAATGTTTTGTCAACTTTTCTTTATTGTTCAATCTTATATACCTTTTTAAAATTAAAGAAGTTACCTTAAATATCAATCTGCTTATTCTGATAATTGTAACGCTTGCAATTATCGTATTTTTTATATTGGTGGCGTACAAAACTTTTGTAGACCGTATTATAAAAGAAAAAGAAGCGCAGAGTTTGGCAGAAATTCAGCATCAGAAACAATTGGTTTTAGAAAATACCAAAGTTCAGGAAGAAGAACGTAAAAGAATTGCGGTTTCCGTTCATGATGATATTGGTAACAGATTAAATATTCTTTCTTTATGGCTGAATAATCTTGATATTGAGGATAACTCTACTTCAGAAGTTATTTCAAGCCAAATTTCGGAGTTAATTGATAGCACGAGAAACATTTCGCATTCTCTTTATCCTGTAAACCTGGAAAGATTGGGCTTGATCTTATATATCGAAGAATTAATTACCAATTTATCGGCGAGAATTAATATTTCGCTCTATGTTTCTTCAGAATATGATAAAAAAGATGTGTTTGTAGAAGTTCAGATCTACCGAATAATACAGGAATTTACAACAAATGTGATTAAACACTCAAGCGCAGATAAAATTGAAATTCTCATTAAAGATTTTAAAGATTTTATGGGAATTGTTATCTTTGATAATGGGCAAGGTTTTGATTATGAAAAAGTTAAAAAAGGAATGGGTATCAAAAATATAGAATCCAGAATGCAATCGATGGATGCCCAGTTCAAATGGAAAAGCATCATAAATAAAGGAAGCCGATTAATATTTAAAATTCAGAAAAAATAATGAGTGACCAAATAAAAATTGCCTTGGTTGATGACGAACAGTTAATTCTTGAAGGAGTAAAAATGCTGCTGTCAAAAGAAAAGAACTTTTCGGTAACAATGATGGCTAATGCAGGAAACGTTTTTCTTGAAAATCTTGAGAAATGTACTGAAGAAGATTTTCCAGACATTGCTTTAGTAGATGTTCAAATGCAACCTATGAACGGTTTCGAATTGGTAGAGATACTGAAAGATAAATATCCAGATCTAAAAATTATAATTCTTTCATCCCATTACAAAACATCGGTCTTGGGGTATATGGTCAAGCTGGGGGTCGCTGCATTCCTTCCAAAAAATTCCGATAAAAAACTATTTATAGAAGCCATATTTAAAGTGTCCGAAAATGGTATTTTCTTTACCAATGAAGATCATGAGATGCTTCTTTCTTATATGAACAGTAGTTCAAAAAAGAAATCACTCTTTAGTATGGATGATGATCTGTCTGAGAGAGAAAAAGATGTTGTAAAGCTGATCTGCCAGGAATGCACCAATAACGAGATTGCTGAAAAACTTTTTATCAGCCCACGTACAGTAGAGAGCCACCGACAAAGAGCTATCGAAAAAATAGGAGCTAAAAATACAGTAGGAATTGTCATTTATGCCATTGTTAACAATATTTATTCTCCAGCTTAAGAGCGTAAATTCCGTATAAATACGGATTTTTTTATTTGGTTATTTTTACGGATTAATCTTCTTTTTTTGTGACGTTATTTTGTTATGTTCATTAAGGGACGCTTTTTAAGCCTTGCTAATGAATAATAAAACCAGCTGAATTTCTTAAATAAATTCTAGGCAAATGTTTTTAAAAATTTAGCAGGGAGCTGTCGTTTGAGACCGCTCTTTTTTTATTTACTTGTCATTCATTTCTTTTCCGTATTTTTGCACCCGAAAAAGATTCATATTCATTATTCACTTTTAATATTCATTTCAAATGCTTTCTGTTCAAGGTTTAGGATTACATCATTCAGGTAATTATTTATTTCAAAACGTAAATTTCACCATTAAAAAGGATGATAAAATTGGGTTGGTTGGTAAAAACGGAGCGGGGAAATCTACGCTTCTGAAAATGCTATCTGGCGAAATCACTTTCTACGAAGGGAACGTAGTTCCTGAAGGAAATATTACCATCGGATTCTTAAAGCAAGATCTTGATTTTGTGAAAGGTAGAACCGTTTGGAACGAAACAATGCAGGCTTTTGAGCAGATTAATGCTTGGAAAGATGAATTGGAGGAAATCAACCATCAATTGACGGTAAGAACAGATTATGAAAGTGATTCTTACACAGATTTGATCAACAGAATGACCGATCTGAATGATCTTTTGATGCATCACGACGCCTATAATTTGGAAGGTGATATTGAAAAGGTTTTGTTTGGTTTAGGTTTTAAAGCAGATGATTTCCAAAAAATTACCGACGAATTCTCAGGAGGTTGGAGAATGAGAATTGAATTAGCAAAATTGCTGCTTCAGAAAAATGATCTAATGCTTCTCGATGAGCCTACCAATCACTTGGATATGGAATCGATTATCTGGCTTGAAAACTTTTTGAAAGATTATCCGGGAGGAATTCTGCTCGTAAGTCACGATAAACAGTTTATGACTGCCGTTTGTAACCGTACTTTTGATGTAAACAACAGAAAAGTAGATGATTATAAAGCCAATTATTCTAAATATTTGGTAATGCGTGAAGACCGCCGTGAAAAACTTATTCAGGCTAAAAAGAATCAGGATGCGGAGATCAAGCAGATGGAAGATAACATCAACAAATTCCGTGCGAGTGCTACAAAAGCTTCTTTTGCGCAGTCTTTGATCAAAAAATTAGATAAAATAGAACGTATCGAGGTTGATAACGAAGACGTTTCTAAATTCAATATCCGTTTCGTACAGTCACAGGTTCCCGGAAAAGTTATTTTCGAAGCTGAAAAACTTGGAAAGGCTTATGGTGAAAAGCAGATTTTTGATGATGTAGATTTTATCGTTCAAAGAGGAGATAGAATTGCTCTTCTAGGGCAAAACGGACAAGGAAAAACCACTTTAGCGAAAATTCTTGCAGGAGACATCAAAGATTACGGTGGAAACTGGAATTTAGGTCATAATGTAAACATTGGTTATTTCGCACAAAATCAAGAAGAAGTTCTTACGCCAAATAAAACCGTTCAGGAAGAAGCCGAAGATGCTGCAACTGAAGAAACAAGACCGAGAGTAAGAGATCTATTAGGATCTTTCCTTTTCCAGGGTGAGGCGGTAAATAAAAAAACAAAAGTACTTTCGGGAGGAGAAAGAAACCGTTTGGCGCTTTGTAAATTGTTGTTACGTCCGTTCAACACGTTAATCATGGATGAGCCTACCAATCACTTAGATATCCAATCTAAAGAGATTATCAAGTTGGCTTTACAGAGATTTGAAGGAACTTTAATTGTAATTTCTCACGATAGAGAATTTTTGCAAGGTCTTTGTGATAAGATCTATGAATTCCGTGATGGAAAAATGAAAGAATTCTTAGGTGATATTAACGAATATTTGGTATTCAGACAGAAAGAATCAATTAGAGAGATTTCTGCTGAAAAAGCAAAACTTCACAGTGATGAGCCTAAAGTTGAAGTTAAAAAAGTTGAAGAAAAACCAGCAACTAATAACCAACAACAATCAACCATTATCAGCAAAGAACAAAAAAGTATTCAGAATAAATTAAAGAAAGTAGAAGAAAAGATCTCTGAACTGGAAACAGCGATTGAAACTTTTGAAGCTACGTTTACCAAAGAAAATCCTTCTGAAGAAACTTTAGAAAAATACAATAAGACCAAAGAAGAGCTCGACCTTGCATTACAAGAATGGGAACATTTGGGAACGCAGTTAGATTAATTTCTAAATTTAAAATATTGAAAAGATGGACTTTAGTTCATCTTTTTTTGTGAGGTATATTTTGCTCAGGTTGAGCAAAACCTTTGTAGAAAGAGGAAGTTGACAAAAAGACGATAAGCTCCAGAGGAGCGATACCTCTGTAGAATAATAATATTAGCAACATTTGGTAAAAACCTGCTCCATCGGAGCAATATCTGTGTAGAAAATAAAATTGTCGTCTAGAATTGTATTCCGTAGGAATGCTATCTTTTAAAAATCTTAATGTTTGTAGGCAATTTCTCATATTTTATAATTTTTTGTATTTCTTTCTTAAGTTTACGCCTTTGTATAAATTTAAAACGGTCAAATTTTAATATTCTTTGTTTGCCTTTGCGTTAAATTATGGATTATTAATAAAAATCTCTATTCTAAACCAAAAATTAATATTTAAACAAAACGATTTCATTTATTTTTTATAATTTTGCCCAATGATTTTTAAGGAAAGTAGACCATTAAAGAGTTTTATCTCAAAGCTGATGCTTGGGATTTACTTCTTTGCGCTCTTTTCTTCAAGCTTCCATAGTCATGAGTCTAGTGATTTTAAGCATTTTAACCTTAAAAAAACAGAGAACTCTATTTCAAAAACTGATGCGAAAGAAAAAGCAGGCGACTGTTTGGCTTGTCACTTTTTAGCAACAGCAAACACACTCGTTCCAGAAGAATTTAGTTTTACTTTGATCAAACATACCCATGAGGTAGAGCAGATTTTTGCTGTACAGGAAAAAATCTGGTCACAAACTAAATTTTCTTTTCAACTTCGCGGTCCGCCCGCAATTTCATAATCAATAGATTCTTTTTCGGATTTTTTTTGCTTTAAATTTTTTAAAAGTTTAAATATAAGGTTGATTTTAAATCACAAAATTTAAACTAAAAAACAATTAAAATGTTGTAACGTTTTTAAGTAATTGTTAAAAAAGAGATTGAGCATTTTGCTTCTTTCAAATTTATTTGAATCTTCAACTTTTTTAAGAATTTTATAGAACTGTCGTCAATTTGTCAAAATTGAAAATACTTTGTATTTCTTTTTTTAAGTTTACGTCTTTATCTAACTTAATAAAAACAGTCAGATTTAAAATTCTCTGTTTTAAATAAAGTAGTATAACAAATTTAATTGCCTTAATGGTTTAAAAATGTTTTTCTAAATAAATTTTATTCATTGGAAAACATCAGCTTTTCAAAAAATAGATAGCAAAAAAGTATTCAAAACATGAATGCTTTGTACGATTTGTTTTGTACAAAAAAAATCCAATTTAAATTTTAACGAAAGTATGTTTTAAGTTAAATCTTCAAAGAGGAAAACAACTTAAAGCGTACGCAATCAATCTATTTACAATGAAATTGATATATAGTGTACTGCTTATCCTTTGCGGATTTGCAATAACAAACGCACAGAAAACTTACACGGTAGAAGGAACTGTTCAGGATTTTCACGATAAAACAATGCTTGAAAATGCAGTGGTGAAAATTGGAAATTTTACGGCCAATACCAATAAAAAAGGTGAGTTTTCATTTAAAAATATTCCTGCAGGAAATTATCAGCTCATTGCTAAACATTCTTTGTGCGATGATTATACTGAAAATGTGGGAGTCAACAAAGATTTGCATTTAGCAATTACTTTAGAGCATCATACCGGTGATATCGAAACAGTAACCATTCATGGAAGCCACAAAACAAAAGGCTCTGTGATTATGCGAACGCTGGATAAAACAGAAATTGATAGAAATTCTACAGAAAACCTTGGAAATTTATTATCTAAAATTTCAGGTGTTACCGCATTGAAAACAGGTAATAATATTTCAAAACCTGTGATTCATGGACTGTATGGAAGCCGTATCGCAATTGTGAATAACGGGGTGAAAATGGCGGAGCAAGAATGGGGAGTAGAGCATGCTCCAAATGTTGATGTTAATGACTTTGAACATGTAGATGTGATTAAAGGCGCATCTGCATTGAAGTATGGAGGTGATGCCGTTGGTGGAGCAGTCGTTTTAGAACCTGCTGTTTTGCCTAAAAAAGATACCATCATGGGAAATATAAAACTTTCTGGTATCTCTAATGGTAGAGGCGGTGAGATTGCTGCAAATGTTGCTAAAACATGGAAAAGTCAATGGTTTGTAAAAACAGGAGGAAGTTACAAGAAATTGGGAGATTTGTATATTCCACATCACACGCTTCAAAATACCGGAGCAGAGGTAAATTCTTTTAATTTCTCTTTTGGAAATCATGGCTTTATGCAGGGATTTGATGTTTCTTATAGCGGAATCAACCAGGAGTTTGGAATTTTTAAGGGCGCACATTTAGGAAATAATTTAGATTTTCGAAATGCCATTAAATATGGACAGCCTTATTACCTGGATAATTTTAGTTATGATATTACCAATCCTAAACAGGAAGTTGAGCATCATATCGCAAAGCTGTCTGCGTATAAACGTTTTGATAATTTCGGAAAAATCAGCTTTCAATATAGTTTTCAGCTGAATCAACGTAAAGAATTCGATATCAGAAGAGGAGAGCTGAATGAGCTTCCTTCAATGGATTTGAGGCTCATTACGCATTCTGCTAATCTTACTCATCTTTTAGAAAGAGGAAACTGGAGTTTAGAAAGCGGGCTTTCTGCAGGTTTTCAGGATAATTATCCGAATCCGGCAACGAAAGCAAGACGTTTGATTCCTGATTATTATAAATATGACGCAGGTGCTTTTTCTGTATTTAAATATAAATTCAGTTCAACACTAAATGCTGAAGCAGGGGCAAGATATGATTTCAGCAGATATGATGCTTATAAATATTATGATGCAAAAGACTGGAACGAGAAATTTGCAAGTCTTTATCCTCAGTTTTTTGTAAAAGATGCAGACAGCAGAATTTTGACACGTCCTATTTTAGATTATCATAATTTTTCTGCCAATTTAGGATTAAATTATAAACCCAATAATACTCTTGAATTTAAATTTAACCTTGCAAGAGCAGATAGAACTCCGAATCCGGCAGAGCTTTTTTCTGATGGTCTTCATCATTCTGCTGCTATTATTGAAGAAGGAGATTTGTCTATTCAGAAAGAAACGGTTTATAATGCTAATCTTTCCTTGATTGGAAAATTCGATGTTTTGAAAGGATTACATGTTGAGGTAAATCCTTATTACATGATTTCAAATAGCTTTATTAATCAGGTGCCGACTGGAATAGAGTCTTCAAATAGAGGCGTTTTCCCGGTTTGGAGCTATCAGCAGATCAAAGCAAGAATTTTCGGAATTGATGCAGATGCTGAGCTTAATATTCTTGATAATTTAAAATGGAATACAAGTTTCAGTGCATTAAAAGGAGATGACCTTACTCATGATGAGCCTCTGATCCTAATGATGCCTGCTAATCTTCGAAATGCGGTTGAGTTTAAACTCAACACCCCCAAAAATTTCTATGTGCGAGTGGAAAACGAAAGAGTCTTTAGACAAAAACGTTTCCCGATCAGAAATCAAGATCTAGATTTTATTGAAAATGGTGCTACTTACAATGAAGAGCTTGACTTAAGTACTCCTCCGTCAGCATATACTTTATTTAATGCGTCTGTGGGTGCAGACGTATTCAAAGATCTGAATGTAAATTTCAGGATCAACAATATTTTTAATACAGAGTACAAAGAATATCTTAACAGATTGAGATATTTTATGCCGGAATCCGGAAGAAACTTTATCGTTACTCTGAAATACAACTTCTAATTATTAATACTTAAAATTAAATTTAAAATGAAAAAATTATTCAATATAACACTATTACTTTTAGCAACAGTTTTTATCTTATCATGTAGAAACGGGGATGATGATATCCCGGAAGATATCCACGAACATGACGAGATCGGAAAAGTAGTTTTAACATTGACCAATAAAGCTGATGCTACAGATATACAAACCGTAAATGTGATCGGTGGAGTTGCAGATGCTCATCTTCACTTACATCAGGGAGATACCTATACTGCCGTACTTGATTTCCAGATCAAGCATGACGACCATTACCATTCTTCAGATGAGATCGTTGAAGAAAAAGATCATCATTTTATCACTTTTGCACCGGCAAATGCAGATATTGTTGTATTGAGAGCTGCTAACGATATTGTAAGAACGGATGGTAACAAAATAGGGCTAAAAACAGAATGGACCATTAACTCTACACAACCGACAGGTAAGATGAACATCAAATTAATTCATGCTCCTACTTCTGTTAATCAGAATTATCCTTCTGCAACCAATCAATTGGGGCAAACTCAGGGAGGTGAAAGCGATGTAGATATTACTGTAGACGCACACTAAAAGTTAGTTCAGACAAATTTTTTAATATTATAAGGACATTATTTCGGTAATGTCTTTTTATTTTAACGTATTATAACAAAAGGAATGTCTTGTTTTAATAAAAAATTCATATTTTTGCAACCTAAAATTTTAATCAATAATGAAGGTTACCGCAAAAAACCATGATGATGTAAGTGCATTGCTTACAGTAACATTGGAGAAATCTGACTACAAAGAAAAAGTAGAAAAGCAATTGATTAATTATGCTAAAAACGCACAGGTTCCTGGTTTCAGAAAAGGAAAAGTGCCTTTGAGTATGGTTAGAAAGCAATATGAAGCAGGGATTGCATTCGAAGAAATCAACAAACAAGTTTCTGATGCTTTAAATAACTATATCAACGAAAACAAACTAAGATTAGTTGGTCAGCCGGTTCCACAGCCAGTGAATGATTTCAATCACAATGCTGAGAAATTGGAAGTTGCTTTTGAAGTAGGTTACGAACCAGAATTTACTATAGATTTGGCTAAATATGAAGCGCCTCACTACAAAGTTTCGGCTTCAGATAAAGAAATCAACAAGAGCGTAGAAAATATGCAGAAGCGTTTTGCTGAGCAAGTTCCTCAAGATAAGATCACTAAAGATTCTTACATCAACTTCGAAATCACTCAGGTGGTAGAAGAAGATGCAGAAGGAGAGCACAACCACGCACCAAAAATGGCTACCATCACTGCTGAAAACAAAGCTGCTTTCAAATTGCTTAAAGGTTTGAAGATGGATGAGTCTGTAAAAGTGTCTAAAGAAACTCTTGCTGCTGATGAAGATTTAGCTAAAGAATTAGGTTTCGCTCCAGAAGAAGTTGAGCATTTACACCATGCTGAAGTAGAAGTTAAAGTAAAAGATTTCTATAGCTTAAACTTGGCAGAACTTAATCAAGAATTATTTGATAAAGTATACGGTGAAGGAAACATAAAAACTGAAGAAGAGCTTAAAGATAAAGTAAAAGCTGAGTTGGATGAGTATTTCCAGCAGAATGCAGATGTACACTTCGTAAACAAAGTGTTGGAGCAGGTTTCTGAAAAAGAAGAAGTAAAACTTCCTGAGTCTTTCTTGACGAAGTGGTTGGTATTCTCTAACCAGAACATCCAGACTGAAGAGCAAGCTCAATCTATCCTTGAAGCTGAAAAGACTCAATTGAAATACCAGATCATCGAAGGTAAATTGATGTCTGATAACAATATCCAATTAGAATATGCTGACGTTTTGGCTCAGGCTGAGCAGTTGGTGAAAAATCAATTGGCAATCTACGGAATTCACCATTTAGGTGACGAAGAAATTCAAAAATACGCTGCTGAAATGTTGAAAGACCAAGAGCAGGTAAGACAAATCTCTTCTGAAGTAGCAATGGCTAAGTTGAAAGATGTTATCTTAGAAAAAGCAACTAAAAAGGAAACTGAAATCTCTCACGACGAGTTTTTAGAAGAATTGAAGAAATAATTTATTTAGATATAAATATTTGAAACCCTCCAAGAAATTGGAGGGTTTTTGTTTTTAAGAGAAAAATTCTTTACATTTGATTTCAGATTGAAGAATAAAATTCAATCCTACACAACACAAAATGAATGAAAAAAACAATCCTCAAAAACAGGGCAGTAAATCCTAAAATGCCCCTCCGAAAGGCTCCTGCACCCTAGCAAGAAACTTTCGGGAACTCTTGAAACCTTCTTTCACCCCTGCGACAGACTTTCGGGAACACCCGAAAAGGCAAAACACCCTAGTAAGAAGCTTTCGGAAAATCTTAAAAATATTTTCAAAATATCATTGAATCAATAACTTAATAAAACACAAAACAATGAACGCAATTGATTTATTTAAACTTCGCAACGCAGAATATCTGCAGTACATGAAAGATTTTACAGGGATTATCAATCTGAATAATCCTGCACAGTTGGCGATTGATGCAAAGCTCAATGCATTTGTCTCAAAAACTGATGAGCTGGAGTTGCTTTATAAGAAAGCTTTGGCAAATGAAAAAACGCAGGCACTTTTGGCAATCGACGAAAAAAGAGACGATGCCGTGAACGGGATCTATTACTTCCTATTGGGGTATTCTTATCATTTTGATCCGGTGAAAAAGCAAAATGCACAGATCCTTTTAGAGAATATGGCTCTATACGGAAGCGGTATCGCACGGCTTAATTATCAGGCAGAGACCGCCACCATCAACAATCTTCTCCGAGATTGGGAAAATAAGCCCGAGCTTGCAGATGCCATTATCTTATTTGACCTTTCATCATGGGTAAATGAAATGAAAGCCACCAATGATGAATTCAACACTCAATACCTTTTGCGTACGCAGGAATATGGTGATGCGAGTCCCGAAACAATCAAACTGAAGAGGGAAGAAGTGAATGTTGCCTATTATGCCCTGAGAGATAGAATAGATGCTCTGCATCTTTTGATAGAAACACCACCTTCACCGTATGTTACAGTGATTAATCAGCTCAATGCATTGACTAATCAGTACAATGTATTGCTGGTGAACAGAAAACCCGATTTGCCGGAATCTGATAATCCGGAAGGTTTGACTAAATAATAATCAATCTTTTATAAGCCTTGTCAAGGTTCAAAACCTTGACAAGGGCTCCTTTGAGCTGCTGGTTACAGGAAATCAAGACTAAGCAGACCGGGAAATGGTAAAGATTCCGCTAAATAAAATAAACATTTGATATAATGAAACCTCTGTACTTACTGAGGTTTTTTTGATGTCTCACTCTTCATATCACACAATATGATTATCTTTATCGCTTTAAATTTAATAATGAGATTGAATGTCCTTTCAGAGTGGCAAATTAGGATCTCACAAGCTTTTTAAACAATAAATATTTCAATATGAAAAAGATCATCATTCCGTTTTTCTGTGCGGTATTATTTACCACAACAGTGAATGCACAGAATGCAACTTCAGTGGTAACATCTGCGACTGCTTCTGTAAAATCTAAACTTTCACCACAGCAGATTATCGATAGCTACCTGAATGCATTGGGTGGAAAAAGTAAACTGGAGGCTGTAAAAACAACGATTACAGAAAACACCATGTCTATTCAGGGAATGGAAATTGCGATGAATACCAAAAAAATGGGTAACAAATTCAAATCGGTACAGTCGGTAATGGGTCAGGAAGTTACTCAGATGTTTGATGGCGAAAAAGGATATGTGAATCAAATGGGGACTAAAAGTGACCTTCCTGCAACCGTAATTCCTGAATTGAAAAAAGGAAAAACGATTGATGCTTTAGGATATGATGCTGCTAATTTCAGCGGAGTTACCGTAGAAAAAATAGATGGTAAAGATTATAATGTATTGACTTCAGATAAAGGGAAATTCTATTTTGATGTGGCTACAGGTCTTTTATATAAGTCAAACACAGAAATGGGGGATGCGGTTGTAAAATCTTACCTTACTGTTGACGGAATTAAATTTCCCGAGAATATAGAAGCTGAAGGAAGCGGGCAAAAAGTAGTTATTAAAACAACAAAAATTACTATTAACTCTGGGGTTACTGATGTAGATTTTAAATAATTATTACTGATAATATATTTTAAACCGGCTTTTGCCGGTTTTTTTGTTTTTAAACTTTAACGCAAGTTTAACTAAAAAAACAGGAGTTAAATTTCTTCACGCTGGGATTAATTTTTAATTTTAACCGAAATTAAAAATCAAATTGTATGAAAAGAATTTTATCGTCAGTAGCGGCAATCGTTTTAATGTCGTCTATGGCTTTCGCACAGAATATCCCTATGGACCCTTCTGTAAGAACTGGTACGCTTCCAAACGGAATGAAGTACTACATCAAAAAAAATAATTTACCTGAAAAAAAGGTCGATTTCAGATTGGCGATTAACGCAGGATCTATACTTGAAGACGAAAACCAGAGAGGTCTTGCTCACTTTATGGAGCATATGAACTTCAACGGAACCAAAAATTTCCCAGACAACAAATTAGTAGACTTTCTACAGTCAATCGGAGTGAAGTTCGGCCAACACCTTAATGCTTACACAAGTTTTGACGAAACTGTATATATGCTTCCCGTTCCTTTAGATAAACCCGGAAATCTGGATTCTGGTTTGAAAGTAATGGAAGATTGGGCTTTCAATGCGACATTGACCGATGAGCAGATTAACAAAGAAAGAGGGGTTGTTTTAGAAGAATTAAGATTAGGTTTAGGGGCAGACAAAAGAATGTCTGATAAATATTTACCTAAATTATTATACAAATCTCAATACGCCAACAGATTACCAATCGGTACCAAAGAAGTTCTTCAGAATTTTAAACCCGATGTTATCAGACAGTTTCACAAAGACTGGTACAGACCAGATTTGATGGCATTGGTGGTAGTAGGAGACATTAATGTAGATGAGGTAGAAAAGAAAATTAAAGACAATTTCAGCAAATATAAAAATCCTTCTAAGCCAAGAGAAAGAAAAACTTTTGATCTTCCGAATCACAAAGAAACTTTAGTGGCGATAGAAACTGATCCGGATGCGACCAATTCTATGGTTCAGTTTATCATGAAAGATGCAGATTCTTATACGCCGGATGTTACCGTAGAGCAATACAACCAAAGCTTAATCGAAAATCTGTCAACACAAATGTTGAACAACAGATTGAGAGAACTGGTGAATTCTAATAATCCGCCATTTACTTTTGGATCTGTTTATCATGGTGGAACGTATGCAAGAACAAAAGAAGCTTTCCAGGGATTTGCGATGGTAAAAGAAGGAAATCAAATCAATGCTTTGAAAGTGCTTTTAGAAGAAACTGAAAGAGCCAAAAGATTTGGTTTTACTCAAAGTGAATTAGACAGAGCAAAATCTCAGATTATGTCTAATATGGAAAGGTCTTACAACAACCGCGACAAAACTGAAAGCGATATGTTGGTAGACGAATATGTAAGAAACTTTTTGGAGCAGGAACCAATGCCGGGAATTAGCTGGGAATATGAAGATGTAAAAAAATTCTTACCATCGGTAACATTAACACAAACTAATGATGTTATTAAAAAAATGGTGAAAGACGACAGCAGAGTAATCGTAATCACAGGTCCTAAAAAAGACAATGTAACGATGCCTACAGAAGCTTTGGTCCTAAAGACTTTTGACGATGTAAAAATGGCTGACCTTAAGCCTTACGAAGAAAAAGCGACTATTAAAAACTTAGTAAAACCATTCAAATCTGAAGGTAAAATTGCTAAAACTGAATCTGATGCAAAATTAGGAACCACAACCTGGACACTGAGCAACGGTGCAAAAGTAACCTTTAAGAAAACCGACTTTAAAGATGATGAGATTGTTTTCTCAGCAAGAAGTTTAGGTGGAAACTCATTATTGAATGATGCAGATTACAACAAAACTCAGTTTGCTTACCAGGCTTTAACTGAAGCGGGGGTAAGTGGTGCTTCTAAAGCAGATCTCACCAACTATCTTGCCGGAAAACAGGTGAGTGTAAACCCTTACATTAGCGGTACTTTGGAAGGAATAATGGGTAGAACCAACCAAAAAGATCTTGGTACTGCAATGGAGTTGGTTTATGCTTATTTTACAAATTTAAATTACAGCCCTGAAGCATTTAATGCTTATAAAGTAAAGCAGTCTGCCATGTTGGATAATATCTTATCTAATCCTCAGACGTATTTTGCAAGTGAGCATGCTAAGTTTACGAATCAGAAAAACCCAAGATTCATCGGAATACTTCCATTAGAAAAAGATTGGGCGGCAACAGATTACAAAAAAGCGTATGATGTTTACAAAGAGAAATTTGCCAATGCCGGAAACTTCCATTTCTATTTTGTAGGAAATATTGATGAAGCTAAATTTAAAAATGAAGTTTTACAGTATATCGCAAGTTTACCAACTACAGGAAAAACGACGAACTTTAAAGATACGGGTTACAGATCAATGACCGGAGACTATACCAAGGTTTACAAAAAAGGTAAAGATCCGAAGAGTATGGTACAAATCGTTTATTCAGGTGAAACTCCTTATAATGAGAAAGAAGCTTTGGCACTTTCAGCTTTAGGAGAAGTGGCAACCATTAAAGTTATTGAGAAACTGAGAGAAGACGAAAGCGGGATCTACGGTGGTGGAGCAAGAGGATATATGGGGAAAGTTCCTTACAGTAGCTATAGCTTCAGCTTAAGCTTCCCTTGTGGACCTGAAAATGCAGATAAATTGACGAAAAGTGCCATCGCAGAAGTTCAGAAGCTGATCGATAAAGGTCCTGAACAAAAAGATCTTGATAAGTACAAAGAAGGCGAGATGAATGATTATAAAACAGACATCAAAGACAATAACTATTGGATGAATGCTATTGCTAAAAACCAGTTAGACGGAAGCGATAAGTACGAGATTTTAAATTATCAGGAAAAAGTAAAAGCTTTAACTGTAAAAGATTTGCAGGATGTTGCTAAGAAATACCTTACAAAAAATAAAATTGTAGCTACTTTAATGCCTGAAGATGGGTGGGAAAATGCTCCTAAAAAAGACGGTGCTGCAACAGTAAAAGCAACGGCTGTAAAATAATCTTAGTCGATTACATATAATGAAAACCACCGCAGAAATTTTTCTGCGGTGGTTTGTTTTTAAGGGTAATGTTGTAATGTTTTGTGATAATTGCATTTCATTATTTCATTAATAGGATTTTATCCTATTCTTTGTTAAATCGTCCCTTTGGGACTTTCAATCGTTAGAAAATACAATAATTAGAAGAATGATAATAGAATAGAGGTAAGAGGCTTACAATCAGATTTTTTTGCCTTGAAAAAATAGGAATAACTATTTTTTATTACTTAATGATAACGAGATCATTTATTTTTCAACTATCAACTATCAACTATCAACTATCAACTATCAACTATCAACTATCAACCAAAATTATTTCCCATATTCTTTCTTCCACTCTTCAGCAACATCGCTCAATGTAGCATAAAAATCTTCACCATATTTTCTGGTAAGTGGAGTTTTAAGGAATTTATACACCGGAACCTGAAGTTCTTTTCCTAAGGTACAGGCGTCGCTGCAAACATTCCATTCATGATAGTTTAAAGCTGAAAATGTAGAATAGTCGGTAACTCTAATCGGGTAGAGGTGACAAGATATCGGTTTTTGCCAATCAACAGCGCCATCTTCGTAAGCTTTTTCGATGCCGCATTTGGTAACACCTCTCTCATCAAAAGTTACATAGGCACATTCTGCATCTTCAATCATTGGAGTTACATACATCCCGTCTGAAGGATCGGTTGTCCAAGTTCCTTGTTCGTCTAATGCTTTAATTCCTGCTTCTGTAAGATAAGGCTTTATTTTATCATAAATATTATCTAAAATCACAAGCTCGTCTTTATCTAGAGGAGCTCCTACATCACCTTCTACACAACATGCACCTTTACATTTGGTAAGGTTACAAACAAATTCTTCAGAAAAAATATCTTCAGAAATTAATTTATCGTCTATTTGAATCATAATCTTTTTTTTTAAAATAAATTAAAGTGAGTTCCTGCCTTAAAAGCAATTAAACTTACAATGGTTAACCAAACACAGGTTTCCTGCATCCAGTATTTAGGTAAAAACTTAAACATTCTGCTTAAGATGATTGTTGAAGGGAAAGCCAAAAGCAGCAGATACTCATAGCTTGTATCCATATAAAGGATGATGCTTATAAGCTGAGCTAATGAAAAAACCAGCAAAAAAGTATATTTAT
This sequence comes from Chryseobacterium sp. BGARF1, assembly GCF_001677955.1. Classification (GTDB taxonomy): domain Bacteria; phylum Bacteroidota; class Bacteroidia; order Flavobacteriales; family Weeksellaceae; genus Chryseobacterium. The sequence continues at coordinate 17,723 of NZ_LELA01000056.1, read as the reverse complement.
ATCTACTTACAGGGCTTTTCTTATTATAATGGGTAAAATGGTCATAGATGGCATAGATCAGCATTAAAGCAATGGGAAGTAATGAAAGTAAATCTTTATAATCAGTCATCATTTTCAACTTTCCAAAAGGAATATAATCGGTATTCCAAGAATTAAATTGAACAAAAAACATCACCGAGAAATAGCTCAGGCCGATTATCGTAATTCCTAGTAGAAACCGGAAAATATTTAATCCGACTCTTTCAGAAGTGACGATGAGGTGAATCAATACAAAGATCATCATCGGCCAAGTAGTAGGTAAGAATATAAAATTTAAAGCGACAATTGAGCCTACCAAAACATAAGATTTCTTTCTGACATCTTCATCACTACTCGTTAAAAGAAGTAAAAGGAAAGAATTGGTAAGAATGGCGACTGCAATTCCAAGGTCGATATTGCCATCATAAAGTCCGAAAATAAAAAATGTGTAGAGGAATAATGGTAAATGAGTATGGTAATTAAGATCTATTGCGTTGAAACAGAAATATCCCAATGCAATTCCTACAAAAGTAATTCCCGCAATAATCCCTTCGTATGTGTTGAAATTCAGGATGTTAAATAGTATTACTATTACAAGCAGAAAACCAATGTAAACAGGAATTGAAAAAATATTGCTTTCTTTTGAAAGTAATCTAAACATTTTTTATAAATTTGTGCAAAGTTAATTTAAAAAAGGAAAATAATGACGTCTTTCTTTCTATTCTTAAGTGATGCATTCAAATGGGCATTTGGTTTCTACGATATTTTTGGAAACGTATTAAACTGGATTTTGTTCGCAGTATGTTGCGTACTATTCACATATTGGTGCTACGTTTTGGTGGTAACTCTTGGTGGAGACAAAGACAAAGATTATCATTCTCCTACAGAAGGTAAGAATCCTTACTACGATCCTGCGATCTACAAAAAAGAAGGTTAATTAATTGGTTATATAGAAAAAGACCGGTCAAATTTTTTGATCGGTCTTTTTTACGTTGATAGGTAATATATTTTATTCATGAATTGGAAGTACCAATACCGGAATTTTCGAGCTTTTCGTTAACCCTTTGGTTAAACTTCCTACAAATACATCATAGATACCGCTTCTTCCGTGAGAACCCATTACGATGTAACTGGCTTTTTTTAGATCGGCATATTCCAAAATAATATCTTTTGCGATACCTTGTTTCAGGATATGTTCGCAATCTACATCCTGAGCAATAATTCTTTGGTTGATTTTATTTAAAAGAACCAGCTCTTCTCTGATTTCATTTTCTTCCACTTCCGGAAAATATTGATATCCCATATCTCCGATTGCAAAACCAATATCGGTAGGTGCAACATGAATAAGGCAAATTTTTCCGTTTACTTCTTTGGCAAACTTTACTGCGCCATCAACAAGTTGATCTGTTTTCTCCCCAAAATCTACAGGTAAAATAATATTAATCATAAGTTTCGATTTGTAATTTAAGTCTTATTAAAGATATGAAAAAAACAGACCAATCTCAAATGATAATGTTACATAATTCTTATATCTAAGATTTTTTCGTCTTCCAGATAGGCTTCCAAAACATCATTTTCAGATACTTTTCCTACCCCTTCCGGAGTTCCTGTAAAGATTAAATCACCCACTCTCAATGTAAAATATTGAGAAACAAAAGCGATAATATCATCAATGCTGAAAATCATATCTTTTGAATTTCCGTTTTGTACTTTCTCTTTGTTTTTGAGAAGTGAAAAATTCAAAGATTCAAGATTGTAATTTTCTTTTTTAAAGAAACTGCTCACAACTGCAGAACCATCAAAACCTTTTGCCAGTTCCCACGGAAGACCTTTAGATTTTAGGTCGCTTTGCAAATCTCTTGCGGTAAAATCAATCCCTAAACCAATTTCCTCATAATGTTTGTTGGCGGTTTCTTTTTGGATGTATTTTCCACCTTTTGAGATTTTCACCACCACTTCCAATTCGTAATGTACATCATTGGAGAATTCAGGGATATAAAAATCGTTTCCTTTCAAAACCGCGGTGTCGGGTTTCATAAAAATCACAGGCTGATCGGGAATAGCATTTCCCAATTCTTTTGCGTGTTCGCTGTAATTTCTTCCTATGCAGATTATTTTCATAATTTATTTATTTGTCATTGCGATGAATGAAGTGAAGAAGCAATCTCAGAATCATTCATTGCTAATTATTTATTGTTAATGTTTTTTTAGAAGCTTTTTCCCGCTTTTCACTCTATCTTTTTTGCATCCGTCTCCACTTCGTTCCGTCTGCAGCAAAAAAGGATGCCGTTGCAATCGGGGCTAAGAAAATTGTGTGTTAAAAACCACCACGTCAAAAATTTCTTTGAAATTTTCGTCACCCCTCCAAAGGAGGGAAATTCTACATGTCATTTAAAATATGTCATTACGAGAAGTGTAATCAGCCTGTGTTAAGCTTATCGAAATAAATCAATCTTAAATTTATCCTCAATCATTTAAACTTCCATCACCCAACATCCCGCTTCCAACATATTAATGCGTAAACACATTCTCACAATAGTAACACACGTATTTATCGCTTGAGAGCAAAGAAATTCCAAAGAAACTTGTCGAGCTATCATCTTTATAGATATGGTTTGAACCACATTTCGGACAGATAAAATCAAACTCGGGATGTTCAATCGTATGTTCTACTTCAAGAGCAAACTTTTCATTTTCTTTATAATCAGCTAAGACTTTTTCGGCGTTTTCAAAATCATCTTCAAAAACCTGCAGCTGAATTCTACCAACAGCTTGAGATAATAACCAATCGGATTGTATTAATTGCTCATTTGCAATAAAACTATTGATATCATTTTCTGCAAGAATTTGTTTGTCGCGATTGGCTTCGAGTGCAGTTTCGTAAAACTTAAACTTAACTAAATTGTTCATCTTTTAAATTTTTATCATTCTTTACCGCAAAAGAAACAAAGAATGTGCTGAAAATAAAATTACAAAGTTTTCAAAGAGTAAATGCATTTATTGCTTTGTTTTCTTTTGAAATATTTCACTTTACAAAAGGTCTTTTGCCTCTTTTGCGGTTAAAAAAATTAAAATTTACTTGAAAGCTGAATTTTAGTAAATACCTTTTTTGTGTACAAAGGGAAATCAGCATTTTGTAGCCATCCGAAATAACCCAGATCTTTTTGGAAAACTTCTTTTACAACTTGACCTTTATATTTTCCAAAAGCAAAAATCTCCTGATTTTTTGCGTTGTAATGAATCATTCCTGCTAAATCTGCAAATTTATTCTGAGTAGAAAACTCACTCAATTCAGCAATTTCGTTAGAGATATCATCATATTTTCCAACTTGCGCATCCAAAACTTCAAACGTTGCCAAAACATCAGCTTCCGCAGAATGAGCATTTTCTAAAGTTTTACCACAGTAAAACTGATAAGCAGCACCCAAATTTCTAGGTTCTTTTTTATGAAAAATTGTTTGTGCATCGACTAATTTAAATTTACTTAAATCAAAATCAAATTCTGCACGAAGTAATTCTTCAGCTAACAAAGGAACATCGAAACGGTTCGAGTTAAAACCTCCCAAATCTGTTCCAGTGATCATTTCAACGATTTTCGGAGCAATTTCTTTGAAAGTTGGCGCGTCTTTGATGTCTTCATCATAAATTCCGTGAATCTCACTTGATGAAACAGGAATTGGCATTTCAGGATTTACTCTCCATGTTTTGCTTTCTCTTGAAGAATCAGGGTTTACTTTTAAAATACAGATTTCAACAATTCTGTCTTTTCCAACGTTGGTTCCTGTTGTTTCAAGATCAAATACGCAAAGAGGTTTATGCAGTTTTAAGTTCATTTTTTATAATTTGAAAATTTGAGAATGTATTAATTTGAATGGAATCTGGATAAAACTTCCAGTTTCCATCATCCAGCTTTTTACTTCAGCTGTTTTTGAAATAGGATTGAAATAAAAATATAGTAAAGAATAACCATTGGAATTCCGACAATTTTAAATAGTGCTAAAATAAGAATTGAGCCAATCAGTAAAGCTAATTTTGGATAATTATCCTGCAACTTCATCGATTTGAATTTCATGGCAATCATTTTAATCGGACTAATAAGGATCCAAGAAGAAATTACAGTAAAGATCAATAAAAACAATGCATTTTCAAGAAGGAAACTAAAGCTTTGGGTTTCTTTGAAAGCATAAAATAATCCGAAAATTAAAATCGTATTTGAAGGTGTATTTAAACCTTTAAAATAATATTTCTGCTCTTCGTCAAGATTGAAAATAGCCAGTCTCAAACAAGAAAAAAGCGTTATTAAAAATCCGAAATATTTAATTTCAAAAGGAAGTGGCATTCCGAAAAGTTCATTTCCGAAAGGTTCCAACATTTTAAACATCGCCAATCCCGGAATAAATCCGAAACTTACCATGTCTGCTAAAGAATCTAGCTGGGTTCCCAAATTGGAATTGGCTTTTAAAGCTCTCGCCACAAAACCATCGAAAAAATCTAAAACCAATGATAGAATAATGCAGATTGCAGTCGTTTGGTAATCACCTAAAATCAAATGTACAGCACCAACGCAACCCGAAAAAAGGTTGCCCAGCGTAATGGCGTTTGCCAGATTGTTCTTAATGAAATTCATAGCAGCAAAATTACATTTTTTTAAAATTTTAACCTTAATTAATATCAACTAAAAATTAGAATCCTATGAAATCGCTATAACTAACAATGAAAGATAAGTTAATATAATATTGGCGATTACATATGCCCTTAAAAAAAATAAATATCGACATATGAATTTAACGTAATTTTGCAACCGATAAATAATCGACTTTTAAAAACAATACTATTTAAAATGAAATTTTTCAAAGAATTCAGAAAAGAAGAAATCCTTGTTTTGTGTTACAGACTTTTCTTGGCTTTTGTTTTTTATCAGATTGCAAGACTTTTGTTTTGGTTTTTCAATAAAGATTTAATAAAAGTAGACAGTGTTGCAGACTATCTCAGTCTGGCTTATCACGGGATTGCTTTTGATACAACTGCGATATTGTATGTGAATGCTTTGTTTATTTTGTTGAGTTTAATTCCGATTGTTATCAATACGAAAAGCGGCTATCAAAAGATACTGATTTGGCTATATTTTATAACCAACGGAATTGCGTATGCGATGAATTTTGGCGATTTTATTTATTATAAATTTTCTCAGGCAAGGCTTACTTCTGCAGCTTTTCAGGTGGCAAAACACGAGACGAATATTTTAAAAGTATTCACTGCTTCTGTCACAGAGCACCCTTTTGTGATTATTTGGTTTGTGTTTTTAATGGCTGCATGGGTTTTTCTGTATAAAAGATTTAAAATCAATTATAAAAAACCTGTAAAGCTCATTCCTTATTTTATTTGGTCTGTGGTGACTTTGTGTATTTCTGCGGTATTAATTGTTGGCGGGATTAGAGGTGATTTCAAACATAGCACAAGACCTATTAATTTGGTAGATGCAAATAAATTTGTTAAAACTCCGCTTCAGGGGAACCTAGTTCTGAATTCTACTTTTTCGTTTTTCAGAACAATGGGAACCAATAATTTTAAAGAAGTTCAGTTTGTCAATCAGAAATTTATTGATGAAAATATCAATCCCTATAAAACTTACGACAGACAGGTTCAGGATAAACCAAACATTGTGATTTTTATTGTGGAATCTTTCGGTAGAGAATATTCGGGAGCTTTTAATAAAGATAAAAACATCAAAGATTATGTTTCTTACACACCGTTTATCGATAGTTTGGCAAATGAAAGTCTTATTTTTCCTAATACTTTTGCCAACGGAAGGCAATCAATTCATGGAATGAGCAGTATTTTGGCGGGAATTCCGAGTTTGATGGATGCTTTTACGAGTTCGCCTTATTCTAATCAGAAAATTCAGTCGATTGTTTCTGTTTGTAATGATATGGGTTACGATACATCATTTTATCACGGTGCTCCGAATGGTTCGATGGGATTTTTAGGTTTTGGAAATATTCTTGGTTTTAAACATTATTTCGGAAAAGACGAATACAATCACAATGAAGATTTTGATGGAATGTGGGCAATTTGGGACGAACCGTTTTTACAGTATTTTGCTAAGAATGTAGGAAAATCGCAACCTTTTATGGCAACCGTTTTTACAGCATCATCACATCACCCTTTTAAAATTCCTGCAAAATATAATGGAAAATTCAAAAAAGGCAAAATTGAAATGCATGAGCCAATACAATACACCGATTATGCAATTAAAGAATATTTTGAAACAGTTAAAAAGCAACCTTGGTTTAAAAATACCATTTTTGTGTTTACAGGAGACCACACCAATCAGGTTTATTATTCGGAATACGAAAAAGCAATGAACCGTTTTGCAGTGCCGTTGATTTTCTATTCTCCAAATCCTGAATATCAATTAAAAGGAGTGAATGATGAATTGGCACAACAAATTGATATTTATCCTACGTTGGCAGATTTGATTGGATATAATAAAAAAATAAGAAGTTGGGGCAGAAGTCTGGTGAGCGAAAAAAAATATCAGCCTTTGATTGTCAACTCAGACGGAACTTCGGAGCAGTTTATTTACGGAAACTATATTTACAGATTCGATGGTAAAAATATCGTCGGAATTTATGATAAAAATGATTTAGGTTTTGAAAACAACCTGAATGATAAAATAAAATCTCCGGAAACCGAAAAAGGAAAACAAGTGGCAAAAGCGTGGTATCAGGATTATATGAGTCGTGTCATCAATAGAAAGCTGAACTAATTTTTAATTGTTTAATTTTTGGAATAGTTTTTTCGACTGTTATATATGCAAAGGATAATAAAAATGTTTGTGCGTTTAAAATTTATGTCTATTTTTAACTAATTAAGAATTTAAGAATCTATAATTTAAATTAAACTCTATAATATGAAAAAATTATTAGCAACATTTGTACTTTCACTATTCAGTGTGATGTCATTTGCCCAAATCGAAGGAAAATGGAAAACCATAGATGATGAAACTAAACAGGCGAAATCTATCGTTGAAATCTACAAAAAATCTGATGGTAAATATTACGGAAAAGTATCTCAGTTATTGATTAAACCAGCAGATCCTAACTGTACGTCTTGTAAAGATGACAGAAAAGGGAAACCAATTTTAGGATTGGAGATCATCAGAGGATTAGCAAAAGATGGTGATGAATTTACAGGAGGTACCATTACAGATCCTAAAACAGGTAAAACATATAAATGTACCATCACCAAAAGCGGAGATAAGCTAAATGTAAGAGGATATATGGGTGTTTCTATTTTAGGTAGAACACAGGTTTGGCAGAAAGTAAACTAATCAGTTTAAAATAATATTAAATATTAAGGCAACTCAGCAATGAGTTGTCTTTTTTGTTATGTAAATAATAAAAAAACACTATTTTTGTACTCTAAATTTTTCAAATAAATATGGCAGAACATACTTTTCGTGAAGTGATTGCGCAGGCAATGAGTGAGGAAATGCGTAAAGACGAATCCATTTTTCTAATGGGAGAAGAAGTTGCAGAATACAATGGTGCATACAAAGCTTCTAAAGGAATGCTGGATGAGTTTGGTGCTAAGCGCGTAATCGATACACCTATCGCAGAACTTGGTTTTACAGGAATTGCTGTAGGCGCTGCAATGAATGGTAACAGACCAATTGTAGAATATATGACATTCAATTTTGCTCTTGTTGGGATCGATCAGATCATCAACAACGCAGCAAAAATCCGTCAGATGAGTGGTGGTCAGTGGAACTGTCCGATTGTTTTCCGTGGTCCTACAGCTTCTGCAGGTCAGTTGGGAGCAACACACTCTCAGGCTTTTGAAAACTGGTTCGCAAACGTTCCGGGTCTTAAAGTAGTAGTTCCTTCAAACCCTTATGATGCGAAAGGATTATTAAAAACTGCAATTCAGGATAACGATCCGGTAATTTTCATGGAATCTGAACAGATGTACGGTGACAAAATGGAAATTCCTGAAGAAGAATATTACTTACCAATAGGAAAAGCTGATATCAAAAGAGAAGGTACTGATGTAACTTTGGTTTCTTTCGGAAAAATCATGAAATTGGCTCTTCAGGCAGCTGAAGATATGGCTAAAGAAGGTATTTCTGTAGAAGTTATCGATTTAAGAACAGTTCGTCCTTTAGATTTCGATACTGTTTTAACTTCAGTAAAGAAAACAAACAGATTGGTAATTTTAGAAGAAGCTTGGCCATTTGGTTCTGTATCTTCAGAGATTACTTATATGGTACAGCAAAAAGCATTTGATTACTTGGATGCACCAATCAAGAGAATTACTACTCCTGATGCACCTGCTCCTTATTCAGCTGCTTTATTTGCAGAATGGTTCCCTAAACTTGAAAAAGTAAAAGAGGAAATTAAAAAAGCGATGTACGTGAAATAATTATCATGCGATTATAGAAAAAAACTTCCGAAAGGAAGTTTTTTCATTTATACAATGCATGACTAATGTGACGGTGGCTGATAAATTTAATATAAATTTGCGCTTTTAAAAATAATAAGCTGACATGGCAGAAGTTACAGAAGGAGGTCATCATATAGACCTTAAAAAGCTTTCATTTGTGGGAGTTATCGTTTCTCTAGGGATTGTTTTCGGAGACATTGGTACATCACCGCTTTACGTAATGAAGGCAATTGTCAATGCAAGGAAAGATGGCTCTACAATGCCTTTCGACACTTATATTGAAGGCGCGCTTTCTTGTATTATCTGGACTTTAACACTTCAGACAACACTTAAATATGTGATTATCGCTCTTAAAGCTGATAACCGTGGTGAAGGTGGAATTTTAGCATTATACTCTTTAGTTAAAAAACTAAAAAAGAAATGGCTCTACGTCGTCGCCATCATCGGAGCATCCACTTTGGTTGCAGATAGTGTAATTACTCCTTCTCTTACAGTGATGTCTGCAATTGAAGGGCTCAAAATATACAATCCCGAAACGCCGGTTGTTTTTATTACCTTATTTATTCTCTTCATCGTTTTTGTTGTACAACAATTCGGAACGGCTTCTATCGGTAAATTCTTCGGACCTATCATGGTGACGTGGTTTTTGGTTTTGGGAGGTTTCGGTTCAATGCATATTTTTGATCACATCGAAATTTTAAAAGCATTCAACCCAATGTATGCTTATAACCTAATCACGCATTCACCAAGTGCAATTGTGATTATGGGGGCAGTGTTTTTATGTACAACCGGAGCTGAAGCTTTATATTCAGATTTAGGACATTGTGGCGCAAAAAACATCCGTGTAAGCTGGATTTTTGTTAAATTAATGTTGATCCTTAATTATTTAGGACAAGGAGCTTGGTTATTAGACAACTATGAAAAAGTTTTCACGGGAGTCAATCCTTTCTTTGGAATTATGCCGGAATGGGCAGTTTTACCGGGAGTAATTTTAGCAACTTTAGCGGCAATTATTGCGAGTCAGGCGGTAATTACAGGTTCGTTTACGATGTTTTCTGAGGCAATGTCGATTTCATTCTGGCCAAACCAGCACATCGAATATCCTTCGGGAGTAAAAGGACAAATGTATATCCCAAGGATCAATTGGGGGCTAATGTTTTTCTGTTTCATTGTTGTTATTTTCTTCCAGAAATCAGAACACATGGAAGCAGCCTATGGTTTAACAATTACCATAACGATGTTGATGACAACGATATTATTGACATATTGGTTGAGCCGAACAAGACTTAATAAAGTATTCCTTTTTGGTTTCGTAGCGATTTATCTTTTCCTTGAATCAGGATTCTTCTATGCGAATGTGATTAAATTCTTCGATGGAGGTTGGTTAACAATGGTTCTTGGTGGATTTATTGCAATTTGCATGTATGCTTGGTATAATGGAAGATTATTAAAAGCCAATTTTACAAGCTATGTGAAGATTGATAAATATGTGTCTATCATCAAAGACATGAAGCTAGATGAGACCATACCAAAATATTGTACCAATCTTGCCTATCTGAGCCGTGCCAAACGAAATGATGAAATAGAATCGAAAATTATTTATTCTATCATCAAAAAACAACCGAAAAGAGCGGATCATTATTTTATTCTGAGTATTGTCAATCAGGAAGATCCATATACTTTCAAATACAGTATAGATGAAATTTTGCCGGGAACAATTTATAAAGTAAATTTCCTTTTAGGGTTTAAAGTAGACCGTAGAATTAACGATTATTTCAATATGGTGTTGAAAGATTTAATGGCAGACGGAACGATTCCTTCACGAAGCAGTCATCCTTCGTTGAGAGCTCATAATATTCCACCAGATTTGAAGTATGTCATCATAGATAACACCTATATCAACGATATTCTTTTGACGGTAAAACAGAAAATTACGTTAAATATTTATAATTTTGTTAAATATATCGGTAGTGATGATTTTAAATCTTGGGGTGTTACCTCACACAATGTTGTCGTAGAATCGGCTCCATTAACGGAAGAAACGATTTCGAGCAGTAAGATTCAACAGGCAGAATTTAGAAGATCTAATTTTTAATATTTGCATTATAGAGCTTAAATGAATGATATTGATTTAAATAAAAATCGATAAATTTGTAGGAATAAATTTTTTAATGGATACTTTACAAAAAGAAAAAAATATAGCTTTAATAAAAGACGTTTTACGAAATTATTTACTTGAAAAAGGATTTCGTAATACGCCTGAACGATACACAATCTTAGAAGAGATCTATAATATGGATCATCACTTCAATGTAGATGATCTGTATCTTCTGATGATGCAAAAGAAGTATCATGTTTCTAAAGCTACCATTTACAATACCATCGAGATCTTTCTTGATGCAGGCTTGATTCGTAAGCATCAGTTTGGTGAGAAAACGTTAACTTCATCTTCTTATGAGAAATCTTATTTTGATAAGCAACACGATCATTTGGTGATTTACAAAAAAGATTCAGACAAAGAGATTGAAGAAATCATCGAGTTCTGTGATCCCAGAATTCAAGGGATCAAAGAAGCAATAGAAGGAGCTTTTGGCGTAAAAATTGATTCTCATTCGCTGTATTTTTATGGCACTAAGAATGATTGATCAATGAGACTGGTTCTTTTTCTATTCCTATTTATTTCCTCGTTTACTTTAGCTCAGGTTACACCGAAACCTGCGCAGCGCGACCCTTATTTGCAAAATCCTGTGAAAAATCAACCACAGAAAAGTAAACCGGGAGAAAAAGTGCATATTAAAAATGCTGATGAAATCAGTAAAGATACTAAGTATGATGGTAATCGTTATCTTACCGGTAATGTTATCATAGAGCACCAGGGCTCTATCCTTTCGGCGGATGAAGTGGTAATGTATGATGAGGAAAATTTTGTAAAAGCTATTGGCAATGCAAAACTTATTAACTCCGATGGTTCTGTAATTACCTCTTCGGAAATGGAATACGACGGGAATACCCAAAAAGGTGTTGCCAGAAAAAATGTTGTTTTAACCGATGTTAAAGGAACGATCATTAAAACTGAAACAATGTATTACGACAGGGTTTCAAATCAGGCCTATTTTAATACGGGAGGTACTATCAACGATGGTAAAAGTACTACTTACGCAAAATCTGCTACTTATTTTCTTACGACACGTACAATCGATCTTACGGGAAGGGTGAAAATTGTAGATAAAGATTATACTTTGGAAGGTGATAATGTAGTTCAGAATCAAAATACAAACATCGTTACCATCAACGGTTATACGGTAATTACCAATAATAAGAACCCTAAGAACAGAATTGTTACTGAAAAAGGAACTCATAATATGAATACCAAAGAGTCTTTTCTTACGAAAAACTCCAGGATTTATTACAATGACAAAATTCTTACTGGTGACGAGATGTATTACAATCAGCTTAATGGTTTCGGAAAAGCAACAGGAAATGTCACGCTTGATGATCCTTTAGAGAAAAGATACATGAAAGGAGGTTATGGTGAAATTTACGAAAAGAAAGATTCGTCAATGATGACCAAAGAACCTTATGCGGTAAAGATCTTTGAAAAAGATTCACTTTATTTTGCCGCAGAAAAAATTCTTTCTTATCAAAAACCTGATACCGCAGATATTACTAAAAAGAAAAGTTATCTGAGGGCTTTCAAAAAGGCAAGAATTTATAAATCGAATGCACAAGGAAGAGCAGATTCTATTGCTTTCAACGAAACAGACGGAATTATGCACATGTACACTGATCCTATTTTGTGGAGCGGTGAAAAACAAGTGACTGGTGATAAAGTAGAAGCGTATTTTAATGCTAAAACTGAAAATATCGACTCTTTAAAAGTAATTGGAAACGGTTTTGCGATTGCAAAAGTAGATTCGTTAAATCTTTTAGACGAATTTCATCAGGTAAAAGGAAAATTGATGACGGTGTATTATGAAGGTCCGGATATTAAAGAAATTAAAGTAATCGGAAATGCTGAAGCAATCACCTATGCTGATGAATTTAATAAGAAAACTAAAGTTAATGATAGGATTGGGGTGAATGTATCACTATGCGGGATTATCGGCGCATTGTTTGATCAACGTCAGCTACAGATTATTTCTTGCAGTATTGGTGCGGTTGCAAAAACTTACCCAATGAGCCAGATCTCCCCAGCGCAGAAAAAATTTGAAGATTTCAATTGGAATACCAAAGACCGAATACGGAAATGGCAGGATATTCTCGTCGACTCGCCAAATTATGAAGAAATAAAGTATGAATCTAATGATGGACTTTACAACAAAGTACAGGAAGAGGCAGAAAAAGAGAAAGCAAAAGAAGAAGCTAAAAAACCTAAAAGGGTAAGAAAATAAATATCAAAAGACCAGTTGTAAAGCTGGTCTTTTTTGTTTGTGTAAAGACGAACCTGTTTTTGGAGAGCCTTGTCAAGGTTTTAAACCTTGACAAGGCTTAATCTTAATTAGACGCCTGACTTGATTAAATTACACGTCTCAATCTAAGAAGTTACACGTCTCATTTAAAGAACTTAGACGTGTAAGTTGAAATTTGAACAAATACAGATAATAATCACCTGTGAAATTTCTACATCTGATGAATGTTTTTTAGCTTTGCCTAAAATTTTTCATACAATGGAAATGCAAAACGATTTTTTTAAATATCAGGCTCAAACGACGCAATTTGCAGCGGGTTTTGAAGTGGAAAAAGCAGAAGGAAGCTATATTTTTGGAAAAGACGGAAGAAAATATCTCGATTTCGTAGCGGGAGTTTCTGCTAATACTTTGGGGCATTCGCATGCGAAAATTGTCACTGCAATCAAAGAACAGGCAGATAAATACCTTCATGTGATGGTGTATGGCGAATATGCTCAGGAAAAACCTGTTGAATTATGCAAATTATTAGCTGAAGCAACTCCGGATCCTTTAGAAATTACTTATTTGGTCAACAGCGGTGCAGAAGCAATTGACGGAAGTTTAAAACTGGCAAAAAGATATACCGGAAGAGAAGAAATCGTTTCTTTCAAAAACTCTTATCACGGCAATACACATGGTGCTTTAAGTGTTTCAGGTCATGAAGGTCACAAAAGAGAATTCCGTCCTTTGTTGCCGATGGTTTCTTTTATTGAGTTTAATAATGAAAATGATTTCGATAAAATCACAGAAAAAACTGCCTGCGTAATTCTAGAAACCATTCAAGGGGCGGCCGGATTTTTAGTTCCGAATAATGATTATTTAGTTAAACTAAAAAAGAGATGTGAAGACGTAGGTGCGCTTCTTATTTTAGACGAAATTCAGCCTGGCTTTGGAAGAACAGGGAAACTGTTTTCTTTTGAGCATTTCGGTATCGTTCCGGATATCTTGGTAATGGGAAAAGGAATGGGAGGTGGAGTTCCTGTAGGAGCTTTTATGAGTTCTAAAAAGATCATGGAAACCTTGTCTCATTCTCCAAAATTAGGTCATATTACGACGTTTGGCGGAAATCCTTTGATTGCTGCAGCTTCTTATGCAACTTTAAAAGAAGTTTTAGAAAGTGGTCTGATGAATGAAGTTGATGAAAAAGAAAAACTGTACAGAGAACTTTTGGTTCATCCAAAAATTAAAAATATCAACGGGAAAGGTTTGATGCTTGCGGTAAATCTTGGAACTCCTGAATTTACACTTAATGTTGCTAAAAAATGTATGGAAAAAGGTTTGATCGTTTTCTGGCAGTTATACCGAAACGAATACCTGAGAATTTCACCACCTCTTACCATTTCGAAAGAAGAAATTACAGAAGGATGCAAGATTATTCTTGACGTTTTAAATGAAGAATAATTGAAAATAAACGAGTTGTGAAACCATCGTTTTCGAATAAGTTTTTTGAGATAATTTCATCTTGAATATCAGAATTATTTTCATTTTGAAGCAATGGAAATAATTCTGATAAAAATCATAAAAATATAGATATAATTTTGCGTAATGAAAAAATTAATTTATATATTGCGTGACGTTAAAAACAAGTTATATGGCGAAACATAAAGTCCATTACGAATTCCCAATGCACTGTCTTTCAGAGATTTTGTACGAATATTTAGCAACTGCTGAGGGATTGTCTGAATGGTTTGCGGATGAGGTAGTAGAGAAAGGTGATGATTTCTTTTTCAGTTGGGGTGGAGGTCCTGCTGAAAAGGCGACTTTAATCAGATATAAGCCTGAAGGTTTCGTACGTTACAGATGGGAAGAAGATGAAGGAACAAAAAACTTCTTCGAAATGACCATTACAATTGATGATATTACAGAAGATCTGGCTTTAAATATTACAGATTTTTGTGAAGAAGGTGATGAAGAGGAAAACGCAATGTACTGGGAAAACCTTATCGAAAACCTAAGAATAAAATTAGGTGCTGCTTAATTCATAAGTAGTACTGTTTTAAATGAACAAAACTGATGAACGATTTATCGTTCATTATTTTTTTATAAAAGAATTAAATTTTGAAAAATACCTATTTTACTTCTGAAGAACTTGAATTGAAAAACCGTGCGTTTCTTTCTGGAGATGCTGTGAAGGTTTCTTTTTTTATTAGAAATTCAAAATTGATCATGGATGAAGAGTGCTATTTCTTTTTAATGGCTTCCATGAGAAAAATGAGAATGAATATTCCTCTTTCTTACACGCTGGAGTTTTTTCAGAATCTTTTTAATACAAAAGTAATTGAAGAAAGCGGTATTCAGAACGGGATTATCAATTTCTTGGTATTCAGAAATTCAGACGGAATTACTTTGTCTAAATCTTCTGTTTCTTATTATTTTGAAGTAGATGAAATGGATGATGTGCTTTCTATTCATCAAAGACCTTTAGAATTAGATTTAATTAAGGAAATTAATGTCAATAACAATCTTTTAAGTAATATCAGAGTTCATTGCCCTGAAAATATTTATGGTGGAATTTACGCGCAAGAAAATGACTTGGATGATGTAATCTTATTAAATCCTAACAAAAGAATTGCACGTTCTACCACAGGGAATCTTTTATTCTTGGAAGGAGATGTAATTAAAATACCAAAACAGTCTGAGGGAGCTTATATTTCGCCTTTATTGGAGAATTTTGTAACCTTCTTACATAAAAATAATCTTGCAGATACTCAGGAGCATGAAATTATTGCTTTTGAATCTCAGAAAGCAGAAGAGATTCTATTGATTTCAGATGAAAAAGGAGTCTTTTCAGTAAAGAAAATTAGAAATAAAACTTTTGAAAGCACTCGTTTCACCGAATTGGTAGAAAGCTGGAGAAATAGTTTCTAAAATTGACAAACCCGGTAAACAACATTAAAGTCCTTTACCGGGTTTTATTCTGATTGAGATCAGAAATTGTATTTTATTTTTGTAAAGCTTCTAAAAGTAAACAATCATGTTTTACCGCTTTCATAGTACTTGTTTTTACGTTAACAAATAACGTGAAAAGTATCTTAAAAATTATACAATAAAAGCTTAAAAAATTGTTAAAATTTAAATCGCTTCAATGTGAAGTAATGATTAGTTTAACGAAATGTCTTCCGGAGCATTTGCCCACAAAAGATATTCACCGCCAAGATTCTGCATAATAGATTTCCACAAAGTATGGTCATTAGGAAGTGTGTAATCTAGATTATAAACATCTACAACGGTCCAGACTTTCTGCAGAACTTCATTTTCCAGCTGTGATGGTGACCATCCTGAATATCCTGAAAATATTTTTACATCCTGAATGCTGATTTCATTCTGCAAAACAGCATTGATGATTGTTTCAATATCTTCAGTAAGATAATATTCATTATTAATTTCGGTAAAATTCTCAGTTACTTTTTTTCCTTTAATGATAAAAAAGACTTTATCGTTTTCTACAGGACCACCATCGTAAACTTCAATCTCAAAATCGAAGAAGTTTTTGAAACGATTACTCATTTTACTGTTTTTCTTATTCAGTATCAAACCAAATGCTCCACTTTCGGAATGGTCTATAATCAACACGACCGATCTTGAAAAAATATCGCCGGAAATATCGGGTGTGGAAATTAATATTTTACCTTTGTATGAGTAATTCATACTCAAATTTAATAAAAATTATTTATGGAAAACCTCCACGATAAAAGAAAAATCTACGAAAAATCTCAACTTATTGAAACTGAGATTAAAGAGAATCCTATCGAACAATTCAGAGATTGGTTTTTAGATGCTTCTGAAAATCCTTCCGTGTCTGAAGCTAATGCAATGGCGGTTTCTACATTAGAAGAAGATGGTTGCCCGCGTACAAGAATGGTTTTATTGAAAGAATATACTTACGAAGGTTTTATTTTTTATACCAACTACGACAGCCGAAAAGGAAAAGCGATTGAAAAGACACATAAAGCCTGTCTTCATTTTTTTTGGCCAGGTTTAGAAAGACAGATTATCATCAAAGCAAATCTTGAAAAAATTGCAGAAAACTTAAGTGATGGTTATTTTCATTCAAGACCGAAAGGCAGTCAGCTTGGTGCGGCAGTTTCTCCTCAAAGCCAGGAAATTCCCAATAGAATGTTTTTAGAAGAAAAATTAAAAGTCTTAGAACAGGAATATGAAAATAAAGAAGTTCCCAGACCAGAAAATTGGGGCGGTTATATAGCGAAACCTTACGAAATAGAATTTTGGCAGGGTAGACCAAACCGATTGCATGACAGAATTATCTATACATTGGAAGATTTCGATTGGAAGATTTCCCGACTGGCACCATAATTTTTTAATTCATACAGCCGGTTGCTGTATTATTTATAACAAAAAACCCCATCAGATGATGAGGTTTTCTTTTTTATAATCACAAGATTATTTTTTCTTTTTACCAGCTGCAGGAGCGTTTGCCATTGCTACAGCCGAAGATAGATCTGCACCAGCTTTAAATTTAGCAACAGTTTTAGCTTCAATGTTGATTGGCTTTTTAGTAGCAGGGTTGATACCTTGTCTTGCAGCTCTTTCAGATACTGAGAAAGTACCGAAACCTACTAAAGATACTTTTCCTTCTTTTGTCTTTAGCGTAGTAGTTACATTAGAGATGAAAGATTCTAAAGCTGCTTTAGCTGCTACCTTAGTAATTCCTGCGTCTTTTGCGATTGCGTCGATTAATTCAGACTTGTTCATAATTTTAATATTAAAAGTTAGTTAGTTATAGAAGCAAATTTAAAACAATTTTCAAATTGTGCAAATTTTTTGTAAAAACTTATTGATTTTTTTTACAAT